>NZ_DF970177.1:0-40904 GCF_000953855.2 Mizugakiibacter sediminis | reverse complement strand
CGCCGCCGCCGCGACCACGGAACGGTTGCGAGAACGCGCGCGACGCACGCCGCTGACGCTGGTCGGCGTCGACGTGCGCGTCGTGCCCAGCGTCGGCAGCGCGATCGGCAGCGAGTCGGCCGCCGATCCCGCGGCGCTGCGCCTCGCCGCCGAACGCGCGCTGCAAGTGGCGCGCGAAGCCGCCGCGGCGCACTGAGCGGCCCGACCGGCGTCGCCCGCGCCGGATTCGGGCCGGCGCCGCGCGCGGTGCGGCCGGATACGCATCGGCGCCGTTCGCCTGCGGAGATCCGCATGGCCGCCTCCCGAAACCGCGACGACGTACGGCACGCGTGGCGCCGTTCGAAGCCCGCATCGCCCACGCGACAAGCGGGCGCGCCTGGGTTATGGTCGGCGCACCGCCGCCGCGGAGCGCCCATGTCGTCCACGGATGTCGCCATCGCGCGCATCGTGCGCCGCCTGCCTTCGCCCGGGCTGCGCGGCTACGCCCGCGGCAAGCTGCGCATCGATCCGGTGTACGCCGAGGTCGCGCGCCTCCTCGCCGGCAGCCCGCTGGCGCTGCTCGACATCGGCTGCGGCATGGGCCTGCTCGGCGCCTACCTGCGCGAGCACGGCTGGCACGGCGACTACCTCGGCATCGACAACGATCCGCGCAAGATCGCCGCGGGGCGTGCGGCCGCCGCCGGCCTGCTGCCGCCGCTGCGGCTGCAGGTCGGCGACGACGGCGACCTGCCGGCGTTCAGCGGCAACGTCGCCTTGCTGGACGTGCTGCACTATCTGCCGGCGGCGCGCCAGCGCGCGCTGCTCGCGGTCGCCGCGACGCGCATCGCGCCGGACGGCCTGCTGCTGATCCGCAACGTGCTGCGCGACCGCTCCTGGCGCTACCACGCCACCGTGTTCGAGGAGCACCTGCTGCGGCTGTCGCGCTGGATGCGGGTCGGCGCCGTCCATTTCCCCCGCCTCGACGAGATCCGCGCGCCGCTGCAGGCCGCCGGCTTCGCGGTCGAGCATCGTCCCTTGTGGGGCCGCACGCCGTTCAACAGTTACCTGCTGCTGGCACGGCGCGCCTGAGCCGTGCCGCGGGCGCGCGCCGGCGCCGCCGTCGCGCCGCGCAGGCGCATGCGCCGCTGCAGCGCCTCGCGGCGCCGCGACAGTCTGCGCGCGTAAGCGATGCGCCCGGCCGCATCCTGCGGCGGCGGCCCCAGCGAGGCGCGGAAGGCGCAGAAGCTGCCGTAGGCCCCGATCACGTGGCGCAGCCGGCGCAGCAGCAGCTCGAGCATGATCGCGTCGTCGAGCAGGCCGATCACTTCCACTTCGTCGGGGATCATGTCCTCGGGGTCGCTGAAGTAGACCAGCGTCCTGACCACGTCCTCGCGTTCCGGCGGCGGCAGCGCCCAGGCCTCGTCCTCCAGCATCACGATCAGGCGCTGCACCTCGACCATGCGCTTGCGCACGTAGCTCGGCGCGCAGGCGATCGGCAGATGGTCGAGCGCGTGCTTGGCCGCGGCGAGGATCTCGGTCTCGTCCGCGCAGGCCACCAGCCGGTGCGCGCGCGCCAGCGCCTCGTGGAAACGCCGGATGTCCGAGTCTTCCAGTTCGATGGTGATGCGCATGCCGTGCCCGGGGCAGCTGCCGGTATCGCGAGCCCGATGGGCAAGCATGCCGCAAGCGCGGCGCCGCGTCACCCGCTTTCGCCGCGGCACCGGCTCAGCGCGCCGGCGCCGCCTCCAGCGCGCCGAGGATGCGCGCGATGGTGCCGGGGAAGTCGTTGTCCCAGCGCAGCACCACGACGAGATCGTGCACCTCGTCGATGTAGATGTAGTGGCCGCCGAAGCCGGCCGCCCAGTACGCCGACTCGGGCGCCTGCGGCACGGCCTTGCGGCCGGTGTTGAGCCACCACAGCAGGCCGTAGTCGTCCTTCGCCGCCGACGGCGCGTGCGCCTGCGCGACCCATTCGGCCGGCAACACCTGGCGCTCGCCCCAGCGGCCGCGGCGCAGGAACAGCAGGCCGTAGCGCGCATGGTCCAGCGCGCTGATGAACATGCCGCCGCCGAAGTGGCCGCCGCCCGACACCGACTGCATGCGCAGGCCGTCCAGCTCCACCCAGGAGTCGGCGTAGCCGGTCCAGCGCCAGGCGTTGGAGGCGCCGATCGGATCCATCACGCGCTCTTTCAGCACCTGCGGCAGCGGCTTGCGCCACACCTGCAAGAGCGCATAGGCCAGCGCGTTGATGCGCACGTCGTTGTACTTGAAGTGCGTGCCCGGCGCGTGCAGCGCGCGCCGCGGCCACTGCGCGCGGTCGGTGCCCTCCGGGCGGTCGGCCCAGTCGGGGATGCCCCACAGCGTGCCCTGCCAGTCGGAGGTCTGCGTCAGCATGTGCCGCCAGGTGATCGGCGCGTTGTGCGGCGAGGCGTAGGAGCCGTCGTCGACGTAGTCGGCCAGGCGGTCGTCCAGCGAACCGATCAGGCCGTCGGCCAGCGCCAGGCCGGCCACCGTCGACAGGTAGCTCTTGGCCACGCTGAAGGTCATGTCGGTGCGCGCCACGTCGCCCCACTGCGCGACGATGTAGCCGTGGCGCACGATCAACCCGGCGGCGCCGACGCGCGGCTTGGTCGGGCCGTGCACGCTGTAGTCCGGCTCGCGCGCGCCGAAGTAGTCGACCAGCGCCTGGCGCATGTCGCCCGGCTGCAGGTCGGCGTGCGCCTGGGCGTAGGCGACCGCGGCCGCCAGCCGCTGCGGATCGAAGCCCGCCGCCGCCGGGTCGCGATGCTCCCAGTGGTGCCGCGATGGCACGTACTCGGCGGCGCCGGCGGACGCCGCCGGCAGGGCGAGGATCAGCGCAAGGACGGACGCGACGAAACGCATGGCACTCCCCGGAACGGAACCGGCCCGACACGGGCCGCGCGCAGTGTCGCAGGATGGCGCTGCCGCGCAAGCCGCGCAGGTCACGCCGAAGGCCCGCTGCGCAGGCCGTACAATGGCGCGTTTCCGCCGTACCCGCCGCCATGCCCTACACGCCCATCGCCGCCACCTTAGGCTACGTGCTCTCGCCCGACCGTTCGCAGGTGCTGCTGATCCACCGCAACGCGCGCGAGGACGACCATCACCTCGGCAAGTACAACGGCCTCGGCGGCAAGCTCGAGCGCGACGAGGACGTGCTCGCCGGCATGCGCCGCGAGATCCGCGAGGAAGCCGGCATCGACTGCACCGAGCTGACCCTGCGCGGCACGATCAGCTGGCCCGGTTTCGGCAGGCACGGCGAGGACTGGCTGGGCTTCGTGTTCCTGGTCACCGCCTTCGCCGGCACGCCGTTCGAGCGCAACCACGAAGGCGCGCTGGAATGGGTGCCCGTCGAACGCATCCTCGAGCTGCCGCTGTGGGAGGGCGACCGCCACTTCCTGCCGCTGGTGTTCGACGGCGACCCGCGCCCGTTCCACGGCGTGATGCCCTACCGCGACGGCCGCATGCAGTCCTGGCGCTACAGCCGCGCCTGATCGGCGCGTCGCGCGCAGGCCCGGCGCGCTACCATGGCGCCCCGCCGCTGCGTCCGCTCCGGCGCTTTCGCCGTCGAGCCCATGTCCAGCGATACGCCCGCCACCTTCCGCGACCTCGGCCTGCCCGCGCCGCTGCTGCAGGCGCTGGATGCGGTCGGCTACGAGGCGCCCTCGCCGATCCAGGCCGCCACCATCCCGGCGCTGCTGCAAGGCCGCGACGTACTCGGCCAGGCGCAGACCGGCACCGGCAAGACCGCCGCGTTCGCGCTGCCGATCCTGGCGCGACTCGATCCCGCGCCCGGCAAACCGCAGGCGCTGGTGTTGGCGCCGACCCGCGAGCTGGCGATCCAGGTCGCCGAGGCGTTCCAGCGCTACGCTTCGCGCCTGCCCGGCTTCCACGTGCTGCCGATCTACGGCGGGCAGAGCTACGGCCCGCAGCTCGCCGGGCTGCGCCGCGGCGCGCAGGTGGTGGTCGGCACGCCCGGCCGCGTGATCGACCACCTCGAGCGCGGCTCGCTGGATCTCTCCGCGCTCGCCCGGCTGGTGCTGGACGAAGCCGACGAGATGCTGCGCATGGGCTTCATCGACGACGTGCAGAAGGTCATCGAGCGCACGCCGCCGACGCGCCAGGTGGCGCTGTTCTCGGCCACCATGCCGGCGCCGATCCGCCGCATCGCGCAGACCCACCTGCGCGAACCGGTCGAAGTCACCATCGAGGCGAAGACCACCACCGCCGCCAACATCCGCCAGCGCTACTGGTGGGTCGCCGGCATGCACAAGCTGGACGCGCTGACCCGCATCCTCGAGGCCGAGCCGTTCGAGGCGATGATCGTGTTCGCGCGCACCAAGCAGGCCACCGACGAGCTGGCGGAGAAGCTGCAGGCGCGCGGCTTCGCCGCCGCGGCGATCAACGGCGACGTCGCCCAGCCGCAGCGCGAGCGCATCATCCAGCAACTGCGCGAGGGCAAGCTCGACATCCTGGTCGCCACCGACGTCGCCGCGCGCGGCCTCGACGTCGAGCGCATCAGCCACGTGCTGAACTACGACATCCCCTACGACACCGAATCCTACGTGCACCGCATCGGCCGCACCGGCCGCGCCGGGCGCAGCGGCGAGGCGATCCTGTTCGTCACCCCGCGCGAGAAGGGCATGCTGCGCGCGATCGAGCGCGCCACGCGCCAGCCGATCGCCGAGATGACGCTGCCCAGCGTCGAAGCCGTCAACGACCGCCGCATCGCCCGCTTCATGCAGCGCATCGGCGACACCCTGGCGGCGGGCGGGCTGGAGGCGTTCCAAGCGCTGGTCGACCAGTACGAAGCCGCGCACGACGTGCCGGCGCGCGAGATCGCCGCGGCGCTGGCGCGCCTCGCGCACGGCGAAGCGCCGCTGCTGCTCGAAGCGCCGTCGAAGCGCGAACCGCGCGACGCCCGCCGCCACGAGGCGGGCGCGCCCGCGAAGCCGCCGCGCGCGGAGCGCGGGCCGCGACCGCCGCGCGAACGCACGCCCGAGCCCGGCTTCGAGACCTACCGCATCGAGGTCGGCCGCGCGCACCGCGTCAAGCCGGGCAACATCGTCGGCGCGATCGCCAACGAGGCCGGCCTCGACAGCCAGTACATCGGCCGCGTGCGCATCGAGGACGAGCACAGCTTCGTCGACCTGCCCGAGGGCATGCCGCGCGAGCTGCTGCAGCACCTGAAGAAGGTGCGCGTCGCCGGGCGCATGCTGCGCATCGCGCGCGCCGCGGACGCCGCGACGGAAGCCGGCACGGCGCGTCCCGCGCGCAGCCGCCCGGGCGGCAAGGCGCCGCCGAAGCGCAAGCCGGCGCGGCGGTGACCTTCGGCATAGGTGCGGCAGGCATCGCAGCACTAGGCTGCGCGCACCCGCCCCTGCCGGAGACCGTCCATGCGCCGTGTCCTGCTGCTCCTGCTGTCGCTCGCCCTCCCGACGTTCGCCGCCGGCGCCGCCGCGCCGGCGGACCTCTACCAGGCCGCCGTCGCCAACCCGGCGCGCAGCGCCGCCGACCGCGAGCGCGACGCGCTCGACAAGCCCGCCGAGGTGCTGGCGCTGGCCGGCATCAAGCCCGGCATGACCGTCGCCGACATCTTCGCCGGCGGCGGCTACTACAGCGAGCTGGCCTCGTACGTGGTCGGCCCCACGGGCAAGGTGCTGCTGGCCAACAACGCGCCGTACGACAAGTTCAGCGCGAAGGAACTCGACGCGCGCCTGGCAGGTGGCCGCCTGCCCAACGTCGAACACGTCACCATCGATCCGGCCGCGTTCGGCATCGCGCCGGCGAGCGTGGACGTGGCGATGATCATCAAGTCCTACCACGACCTCTACTACGTCGATCCCGAGGGCGGCTGGCCGGCCATCGACGCCGGCAAGTTCCTCGACCAGATCCACGCCGCGCTGAAGCCGGGCGGCGCCTTCCTGATCGTCGATCACGCCGCGCGCCCCGGCAGCGGCAAGGCCGATGCGCAGACGCTGCACCGCATCGACCCGGCATTCGCCAAGCGCGACATCGAGTCGCACGGATTCAAATTGGTGAAGACCTGGGACGGCCTGCACAATCCGGCGGACGACCACGTCAAGACGGTGTTCGACAAGGCCATCCGCGGCCACACCGACCGCTTCGTGCAGGTCTACCGCAAGCGCTGAACGGCGCCGCAACCGACGCGCCCTCGCCTCGTCACGGCGAGGGCGCGCAGCGCGATGCGGCGCGCTCGAGGCAGCGGCGCGGCCGTGTTAACGTCCATCTCCGGTCGCGGGTCTAGAATCGATCCACCTTCAGCGCCAGGCGGAGGTGGCCCATGAAACAGCGCTGGGCGTTCTTCAAGGAGGCCGACACCTCGTTCGGCCTGTTCTATCCGCGCCACTACGTGGTCGCCGGCTTCGACACCTACGAGCGCGCCAAGGAAGTCGAGCGACAGTTCGTCGAAGCGGGCTTTCCGCGCGACGACGTCGCCGCGGCGACCGGCCCGTTCGTGGCCAAGCGGCTGGAATCGCGGCGCGGCGCCAACTGGCTGCAGCGCCTCGAGGCGTTCATCGCCGAGGCGGTCGGCACCGAGGCCGGCTACATCGAGGACGATCTCAAGCTGGCCAGGCGCGGCGGCGCCTTCCTGTTCGTGTACGTGCCGGACCGCGCGAGCGAGGAACGCGCGCGCGGCGTGCTGCGGCGCTGCCATCCGATCTACGCGCGCTGCTACCACCCGCTCGGCATCGAACGGATCGTCTACCCGCCGCAGTCGACGCTGTAGGGATGCGGGTTCGCGTTCACGCGGACGACCGCGCCAGGCGGTCGCGCACTTCCTCGCCCAGCGCCAGGCTGGCGGTCAGCCCGGGCGACTCGATGCCGAACAGGTTGACCAGGCCGCGCAGGCCGTGCACCGAGGCGTCGTCGATGCGGAAATCCGCCATCGGCTCACCCGGTCCGGCGAGCTTGGGGCGCACGCCGACGAAGTCCGGCGCGAGATCCTCGTCGCGCAGCGCCGGCCACCAGGCGCGCACCGCGTCGGCGAAGCGCGCGCGCCGGCCGTCGTCGAAGCGGTAGTCGGGTGCCGCGAGCCAGCGCACGTCGGGGCCGAACCGCGCGCGCCCGGCGAGGTCGAAGCCGAGGTGCACGCCGAGACCCTGCGGCTGCGGCAGCGGATAGATCAGCCGCGCGAACGGCGCGCGCCCGTGCAACGCGTAGTAGTGGCCGGCGGCGTAGTGAAGCGTCGGCACGTGGCGCGCATCGAGGCCGTCGATGCGATGCGCGAGTTCCACCGCGCCGAGACCGGCGGCGTTGACCAGCCAGCGGCAGCGCGCGGCGCCGCCGTCCGCGGTCTCGACGCGGAAACCGTCGCCCTCGCGCGCCACGCGCTCGACACGCATGCGCGTCAGCACACGCCCGCCGGCGCGCTCGATCGCGGCGACCAGGCTGAGCACGTAGGCCGGCACGTCGACGATGCCCGAGCTCGGCGATTCCAGCGCCGCCGCGCAGCGCAGCGCGGGCTCCAGGTTCCGCGCCTGGGCGGCCTGCAGCCAACGCAGACCCTGCACGCCGTTCGCCAGCGCGCGCGCCTGCAACGCGCGCAGCGCATCGATTTCCCCGCCGGCGGCCGCCACCACCAGCTTGCCCAGCCGCCGGTGCGGCACCGCATGCGCTTCGCACCACGCGTACAACAGCGCGTTGCCGCGCAGGCACAGGCGCGCCTTCAGCGAGCCCGTCGGATAGTACAGACCGGCGTGGATCACGCCGGAGTTGCGGCTGGAAATGCCCTCGCCCGCTTTCGCCTCGGCTTCCAGCACCCACGCCTCGCGGCCGGCGGCCGCCAGCGCGCGCGCGCAGGCCAGGCCGACCACGCCGGCCCCGACCACGATCGCTTCGACGTCGTACGCCGCCCCCATGCCTTCGACCTCACTGCATCCGCACGAACAGCATGCAGATGTAGATGACGAAGACGACGAAGTAGGTCACCGCCAGCGCGGCCTGCACGGCGACGCGGCGCGAAACGAAACCGGGGACCGCCAGCGCCAGCCACAGCAGGCGCATGGCGGTGTCGAAATCGAACACCAGCCGGCTGAGCATCCACTGCTGGAAGAAGCTCGCCGGCGGCACCAGCGCGACGATGGCGTAGAACGCCCGGCGGCGCGCGAGGAATTCCCGCACCCATTCCCTGCCGTCCAGCAGCAGGTCCGCCGGCAGGATCAGATAGGCCAGCAGGTACAGCAGCATCGGCATGACCATGAACGCGGCATAGCCGAAGAAGGTCCACGCCTGCACGAAGCGCCAGCCGAACGATACCCACCACACCTGGAAGTGCGCCAGCAGCAGCGTCGCCGCCATCACCATCAGCCACCACGCCGGCGCCAACCGCCGGCCGTCGCGCACCAGGCGGGCGATGCCCGAAAGCAACTGCGCGATGCCGAGGCCGAGGAGGATCGACAGCAGCACCGAGATGTATTCGAAGTCGCTCATGTCCTGCCCGCTCGCTGCGACGGCGGCGGCACGTTAGCAGGGCACGCGCCGTCGTGCGACCGGTACGGCTTCCCGCGAACGAGGCGGCCGTGCCACGATGGCGGCACGCCACGTCCTGTCGAAGGAGCCGTCGATGTCGACCGCCGTCTCGCGCCTGCGCTGGCTGTTGCTCGGACCGGAGGGGCTGCGCGCGGGTTGGCGCTTCCTCGCCTTTCTCGCGCTGTGGCTGCTCGTCGACAACGGGCTGGGCTGGGCAGTACTGACCGCCGCCCGCTACACCCCGCCGCCGGGTTTCGATCCCAAGGACCTGCTGATCGCCGACACCTTGATGGCGATCTCCGTGCTCGCGGTGAGCTGGGCGCTGGTCCGTGTCGAACGCCGCGGCACGGCCTGGTTCGGCCTGCCGCTGCGCGGCGCGTTCGGGCCCATGTTCTGGGAAGGCGCGTTGTGGGCGGCGCTGCTGGTGTCCGCGCTGTTCGCCGTCGCCTGGGCCGGCGGTGGCGTCGGTGTCGGCGGCTTCGCTTTGCACGGCTCCGCGCTGGCGCGCATGGCCGCGCTGTGGATCGCGGCGATGGCGATGGTGGGGCTGGCCGAGGAGAGCCTGTTCCGCGGCTATCCCTTCGTGGCGCTGGCGCGCGGCATCGGCTTCTGGCCGGCCGCCTGGCTGCTGTCGCTGCTGTTCGGCGGCGCGCACTATTTCTTCAAGCCGATGGAGACCGTCGCCGACGGCGTCGGCGTCACCCTGCTCGGCCTGTTCTGCTGCTTCACCTTGCTGCGCACCGGCCAGTTGTGGTTCGCGATCGGCTTCCACGCGGCGTTCGATTTCTTCGCGCTCGGCCTGTACGGCGCGCCCAACATCGGCAACGGCGGCCGGCCGCTGCCCGGCCACCTGCTCGACACGCATTTCGGCGGACCGGCGTGGTTGACCGGCGGTCCGCAAGGGCTGGAGGCGAGCTGGCTGATCTTCCCGCTGCTGGCGCTGATGGCCTGGGCGTTCCATCGCCGCTATCCGCAGGTGCGGCTGCAAGCCCTGCCGCGGCGCGCCGCAACGACGACGGCGGGCCGGACCAGCGAGGCGCTAACCTAAGCGGCATCGGGCGGATCGTCGTGCCCGCCGCGGGAACGGCCGCCGTATGACGTCCACGCCGATGCAGCGCTACTTCGCCCACCGCTGGGCCTACCCGGCCACGCTGCTCGGCGTGTTCGCGCTGCTCTGGCTGGCGCTGGCGATCCGCCCGCTGTTCCGCCAGGACTGGTTGCTGGAGAACCTGCTGGTGCTGGTCGCGGTGCCGCTGTTCGTGGCGACCTTCAGGCGCCTGCGATTCTCCAACGGCGCCTACACCACGCTGTTCGTCTTCTTCGTCCTGCACGAGATCGGCGCGCACTACACCTATTCGCTGGTGCCCTACGACCGCTGGTTCGAGGCGCTGACCCGCCACGCGCTGAATCCGCTGCTCGGCTTCGCGCGCAACCATTACGACCGCCTGATCCACTTCGGCTACGGCCTGCTGGTCCTGCCGGCGGCGGTGGAACTGCTCGACGCGGTGGCGCCGCCGCGCGGCGTGTGGCGCTGGCTGCTGCCGGTGCTGTTCGTGATGTCGCACTCGACCATCTACGAGCTGGTCGAATGGGGCGCCGCCGAGGCATTCGGCGGCGAGCTCGGCCAGGCCTATCTCGGCACGCAGGGCGACGTCTGGGACGCGCAGAAGGACATGGCGCTGGCGACGCTGGGCGCGGTGATCGCGCAGATCGCCGTGCAGTGGCGCCGGCGGCGCGCGCGCTGAGTCGCCGGCGCCTCCCTTCAGTACTGCGCGGTCTTCACCAGCAGTTGCTTGGCGAGCGCGCCGTGCACGCGGCCGATGCCGCGCGCGAGGTGCAGCAGCGCGCAGAACAGCACGGCGCCGAGCACCAGCGTCAACGGTTCCAGCCACAGCGGAATGCCGTAGGAGACGTCGTCGAAGTTGATGAAACCGAAGCCGGTGGTCGCGTACAGGATCGGCCCGATCAGCAGTTCCAGCGACAGCGCCACGCCGACGATCGCGATGGTGAAGTAGAGGATGCCGAGCGGCAGCATCAGCACCATGTAGAACAGCGTCGACCAGGTGCGCGGATCGGCGAACATGCCCTTGATGCGCGCCATCAGCGGCTTGCCGCGATCGGCGTACAGCGGCCGCCGCGGCATGCGCACGCCGAACATCGCTTCGATCAGGCGCCCCTCGACCAGCGACAGCGCGCGCACGGTGGCGATGAACAGCGTCGCGAACGGCAGGCCGAAGATCAGCACGCTCAACCCCAGCGACAGGCTGGTGCCGGTGACCGCCCAGGTGAAGTAGAAGATGCCGGTCGCCAGCGACAGGATCATGTAGAACAGCGCGGCCCAGGCGCGGGGATCGGCGCCGACGGCGAAGAAGCGCCCAAGCGGCGAGCGTCGCGCGGTCGGCGGCGGCGCACGCAGCGCCTCCTGCACCTGCGTTTCCTTGTCGCGGTAGATGTCGGCCACCTCCTCCGGCGCGCCGTAGCTGGTCGCCACTTCGGCCAGCAGGTCGGCCTCGCCCCGGCCCGGATGTTCGGCCAGCTCCGAGCGCAGGTATTCCTCGGCGTCGTACAGAGCGTCCTGGATCAGCGCCGCGTCCGCGCCGGCCAGCGCTTCGCGCAACTGCTCGAGATAGGCCTCGATGGTCTTCGGGATGGCGGGCGTCATGGCGGTGTCCCCTTCAGTACGGCGTCGACGAAGTCGCGGGTGTCCGACCACGCCTCGCTCCAGGCGCGCAGCACGGCGCGCCCCAGCGGCGTGATCGCGTAGTAGCGGCGCGGCGGCCCGGCGATGGACGGCTCGACGTGGCTCGCGGCCAGCCCGGCGGCGCTGAGGTTGCGCAGCACCGGATACAGCGCGCTCTGCTTGCCGGCGAGCACGCCGCTGCCGCGGCGCTCGAGCTGCTTGGCGATCTGGTAGCCGTACAGCGGTTCGCGCGCGCGCGCCAGCACCGCCAGCAGCACCATCGCCACGGTGCCGGCGGCCAGCTCCTTCTGGAACTTCTTGAGGTGGCTCTCGGTGTCGCTCACGACCCGCACCCGCGCGCAGCTAGGCATGGGTCAACTGTAGTACTAACTTCTACATAGCGGATCGGCCGGAAGTCATGACGGGTCGCTCAAGGCGCGCGCACGACGCCCATGGGTCGACCGAATGCACGCGCAGCGAGTTCAGGCACCCTGCAATGACATCTTGCTGGCACCCCGGGGCCAGACATCGGATCCCGGCAATGCGCTGCCCGGCGCCACCCGCCGCACGGGCCGAAGCGGCCTCCGCGCCAGCCATCAACACGGGTTCCGATCCGTCCGTATCGCGTCTCGAGGATCTTGGCGATGGCCGCTGCCCGCGCGTGCGCGGACTGCGAGCCCCGTTCCGCGAGCGGGCGCTCCCGCGAGGATTCAGACGAACATGCCGCCGGAGACTTCGATGCGCTGGGCGTTGATCCAGCGGCTGTCCTCCGAGAGCAGCGACGCGACCACGGGGCCGATGTCGTCGGGCAGGCCGGGACGTCCCAGCGCCGTCACGCTGGCGACGAAGGCGTTGAGCTGCTTGTTGTCGCGCACGGCGCCGCCGCCGAAGTCGGTCTCGATGGCGCCGGGCGCGATGGTGTTGACCGCGATGCCGCGCGGGCCGAGTTCCTTCGCCAGGTAACGGGTCAGCACCTCGACGCCGCCCTTCATCGCGGCATAGGCGGCGTAACCGGGCAGGCTGAACCTGGTCAGCCCGCTCGACAGGTTGACGATGCGTCCGCCGTCGGCGAATAGCGGCAGCAGCGTCTGGGTCAGGAAGAACACGCCCTTGAGGTTGATGTTCATCAGGCGGTCGAAATCGGCTTCGGTCGTCTCGGCGAAAGGCGCGTGGATGCCGATGCCGGCGTTGTTGACCAAGTAGTCGAAGCTCGTGCGCTTCCAGGTTGCGGCGAGTGCCTGCTTCAGATCGGCGGCGAAGGCCGGGAAGCTCGAGACATGGCCGGTGTCCAACCGGAGCATCGCCGCCTTGCGGCCGAGCGCTTCGATCTCGGCCCGGGCAGCGGCAGCCTCTGCCTGGTGGCTGTGGTAGGTGCCGATGACGTCGACGCCCTTGCGCGCGAGCGCGATGGCCATGTTGCGGCCCAAACCGCGGCTGGCGCCGGTCACCAGGGCGACTTTTGCGGTTTCGTTCGACATGACGGTCTCTCCTCGAGGGAACGCGATCCGGGTTGCCCGGTAGCGCCACCTTGACACTTCCACGTCCGGAGATAATCAGCCATGATCCGTCATCACTATCCGGCAAGAACGAATAATGGACCGGTTCGACACCATGCGGGTCTTCGTGCGGGTGGTCGAGCGCGGCAGCTTCAGCCGCGCGGCCGAGGATCTGCGCCTGCCGGCCTCCACGGTGACCGACGCCGTCAAGCGGCTCGAAGCCCGCTTGAAGGTGCGGCTGCTCGAACGCACCACCCGCCTGGTGCGTGTGACGCTGGACGGCGAGGCGTATTACCAGCGCTGCCTGTCGATCCTGGCCGACGTCGAGGAAGCCGACAGCGCTTTCACCGACGCGAAACCGAAAGGTCTGCTGCGCGTCGGCGTGCAGGGCACGCAGGCGCGCCGCGTCATCGTGCCGCGACTGCGGCAATTCTTCGACGCGTACCCCGATCTCGAACTTTTCCTGAGTGAGAGCGACCGTTTCGTCGATCTCGTGCGCGAGGGCATCGATTGCGTGCTGCGCGCGGGCGAGCCGAAGGAAAGCGACCTGTCGGCCCGCCGTGTCGCGCTGTTGCGGGAAGTGACCGTGGCATCCCCCGACTATCTGTCACGCCACGGCATGCCGACGCGCTGGGATGCCCTGCAAGGCCATCGCATGATCGGGTTCCGTTCCTCCGCGACCGGCGGCATCCTGCCGCTGGAGTTCATGGTCGATGGACAGCGCAGGACGGTGACGCTTCCGATGACCTTGTCGGTCGACGGCGCCGACACCTACCGCGCCGCCGCGCTGCATGGCCACGGCCTGATCCAGGTGCCGTACTATGCCGTGCAGCGGGATCTTGCGGAGGGCGCACTGTGCGAGGTCCTCGCCGACACGCCGCCTTCGCCGACGCCCGTGCACATTCTCTATCCGCGCAATCGCCAGCTCAGCCTGCGCGTGCGCGTGTTCATCGACTGGGTGGTGAAGGCGTACGACGCCGCTGCGGAGGCCGCAGGTCCCTAGCGGATATCCGCGTCGCCGGCTTGCATCGGGCGAAGGTCCGCCGCCGCCTTACCCATCCAGCCACGCCGGCGAACACCCGCCTTAGCGCATGAGCGCGCCCGCCTCGTGGCGCAAGTCGAGCTCCATGAACCGCGCCCCCGCGACGGGGTTGTAGACGTAAGGTTCGATCGGCCGGAAGCCGAGCGCGCGGTAGAGCTGCTGCGCCGGTGCCATCGACGGCAGCGTGTCCAGACGGATGCGCGCGTAGCCGGCCTGGCGCGCCTCCTCGCAGATGCGTTCTGCCAGCCGGCGGCCGAGCCGCTCGCCACGCGCGGCGGGGCGGACGTAGAGGCGCTTCATCTCGCAGGTCTGCGCGTCGATGGGCCGCAGCGCCGCGCAGCCGACCGCTTCGTCGTCGCGCCAAGCGAGCAGCAGTCGTCCGCCCGGCGGGGCGTACTTGCCGGGCAGCGCGGCCAGTTCAGCCTCGAAGCCCTGGAAGCCGAGGTCGATGCCCAGGCTGTCGGCGTATTCGCGGAACAGCGCGCGCACCGCATCGGCGTCGCGCGGAAACCCGGCGGGGCGGATATCGATCATGGCAGCGGCTCGAGGGTTGCAGTCCCAATGGCGGTCGGCCAGTTTCCTGTCGTCATTCCGGCGAAGGCCGGAATCCAGGGTCTTGCCGGTGCTCTCGTCGGCGCAAAGGCGCTGGGTCCCGGCTTTTGCCGGGACGACGGGACGCGAGTAGCCGTCAGGGGTCCCGCCCCCTTGGTCCGTCAAGGCTACGACTTGACCGATGCTGGATACAGCATCAGTCTTCCATCATTTGAATGGGTACAGTTGCGCGTGGGATCGACCCGCGGGAGCGAGCAAGCCGTGGACGCGCCATCGCCGCGGTCGACGCGCTACCGCGCGCTGGCCGACGAACTGCGCGAGGCGATCGGTACGGGACGCCTCGCGCCCGGTGCGGCGCTGCCGTCGCTGCGCGCGTGCGCGGCGCAGCGGCGGCTGAGCCTCAACACGGTGACGGCGGCCTACCGCCTGCTCGAAGACCACGGATTGATCGAGGCGCGGCCGCAATCGGGCTTCTACGTCGCCGCCCGCCTGCCGGAACCGCAGCGCGCGTTGCGCGGCGCGCCGAGCCGCGCGCTCGGCGATCGGCAGGATGACCTGGCCGCACAGGTACTGGCGGCGCAAGGCCGTCCCGACCATCTCGATCTGGCCCTGGCCTGTCCGCACGGCCGTCGGTTCTATCCGGCGGATCCTCTGCTGCGGACGACGCGCTCGATCCTGCGGCGTCACGCCGACGTGGTCTCGCGCTACGCGCTGCCTCCGGGCGACGCACTGCTGCGGGAGCAGGTCGCACGACGCGCGCGGCGCCTCGGCATGGCGCTACCGGCGGACGAAGTGGTGACGACGCACGGCGCCACCGAAGCGCTGCATCTCGCGCTGCGCGCCGTCGCACGCGAGGGCGACAGCATCGGCATCGAGGCGCCTGCGTACTTCAACCTCTATCCGCTGCTGCGCGGTCTCGGCCTGCGCGCCGTCGAAATTCCGACGCACCCGCGCCATGGTTTGGACGTGGACGCCGTCGCGCGCCTGCTGCGCGCGCGCGAGCTGGCCGCGCTGGTGGCGATGCCGACCGTGCACAACCCGCTCGGCTGCACCATGCCGCTCGCGGCCAAGCAGCGGCTGGCCGCGCTTGCGGCGCGGCATCGCGTGCCGCTGATCGAGGACCTGGTCTACGCGGAGCTGCAGTCCGCCGACCCGCCGGAACCCGCGGTCAAGTCGTTCGATCGCGACGGCTGGGTGCTGGCGTGCGCGGGCTTCTCCAAGACCCTGGCTCCCGATTTCCGCATCGGCTGGCTGCACGCGGGGCGCTACACGCCGACGGTGCAGCAGTTGAAGTTCGCGATGAGCGGCGGCGAATCCGGCCTGCTCGGCGCAGCGGTCGGCCGCCTGCTGCAGGACGGCGGCTACGAACGCCACCTCAAGCGCCTGCGCCGGCTCTGCCAGTCGCAGGTGGCGACCGTGCGCGGCCTGGTCGCGCGGCATTTCCCCGCGGGGACGTCGGCGACGCAGCCGGCCGGCGGTTTCCTGCTCTGGGTCGAGCTGCCGCCGTCCGTGGACAGCGCCGCCCTGTTCCGCGCGGCGCTTGCGGAGAAGATCGTCATCCTGCCGGGCGAGGTGTACTCCGCCGGCGCGCGCTATCGGCACTGCATCCGGCTGTCCTGCTGCCGCGAGATCGACGCCGCTTTCCTCGCCGCCATCGAGACCGTCGGGCGGCTGGCGCATGCGATGACCACACGCCGCGGCAATACCTCACCCACGCGTCGTCGATGATCGAACGAGCCGCGGCACGCGTCCGGCTCGCCCCATCCGCGGCGAGCCGCCTCAGCGCACGATCAACACCGGCACGCGGCTCTGCGCCAGCACCTTGGTCGTCACCGAGCCCAGCAGCAGGCCGCGCAGCGCGCCGTGGCCGTGCGAGCCCATCACCACCAGGTCGTAGCGGCCGCGTTGGGCGAGTTGCGCGATCGCCTGTCCGGGCGAACCGACCATGGTGACCGGCTCGATCGCCACGCCCGCCTTCTTCGCCGCGGCCAGCGGCGCGCGGAACGCCTTGGCGGCGTTGCGCTGGTAGTAGCGGTCGACATTGCTGCTGCCGAGGGCGCGGGCGATGTGCGGCGGCAGCGGCACGTCCACGAAGACCATGGCCAGTTCGGGCTTGCGGCCGAAGCGGGTCATGTGCTGGAGCACGTAACGCACCGCGCGGTTCGCGTATGCGCTGCCATCGACGGCGATCAGCACCTTCATCGGACACCTCCCTCGTGGGTCATGGCGGCAGCCGTGTGCCGCGATGTTTGCATACTTGCGCGGCGCGGCGCGAGGATGTTGATGCGCATCAATCGGCCACCCGGCGCTTCGCCGGACCCGATCGGCCCCGATGCGCAGCCATCCATGCCCGTTCGTGCCGAGCGTGGCCCGCGTCGGCAAGCGGAGTGGAAGCACTCCTCGGAGCAGCCCTTCGCCGCCGGCCCAGCGGGCCGTGGTTCATCCTGAGCCTGCCGAAGGGCTCGGGACGAACGGTCATGGGACGGGCCGATTATTGGAGCCGGCCAGGTCGCCGGATACCTTGCCCGCCGCCCCTTGACGCGCGCGGCGAACGCGGGCCTGATGCGGACCGCGGCCGCGCCGGCCGCCGCCCGAAGGATCCAGCGATGCGCCCTGCCCTGCGGCCCTCCACCCTGCTTCTTTGCGCGCTTGCGCTCGTCGCCTCGGCGGCGATCGCGGCCGCGGCGGCGAAACCGCGCACCATGCAGGAGGTGCTTGACGCCTCGCAGCCGTCCGACTGGCGCGCGCTCGATCCCGCGCACACGCTGTACATGGACCTGCCGGGCGGGCGCGTGGTGATCGAGCTGGCGCCCGCATTCGCGCCGCTGCACGCGGCCAACATCGAGACGCTGGCGCGCGCGCGCTACTGGGACGGCCTGGCGATCCTGCGCGTGCAGGACAACTTCGTCGCGCAATGGGGCGACCCGGAGGCGGACCAACCCGGCAAGCGCCGGCCGCTCGGCGAGGCGAAGGCGACGTTGCCGCCGGAATTCGTCCGCCCCGCCGCCGGCCTGCCGTTCACGCGCCTGCCCGACGGCGACGTCTACGCGCCCGAGGTCGGCTTCAGCGACGGCTTTCCGGTGGCGCGCGATCCGCGCCGCGGCGAGGCCTGGCTGGCGCATTGCTACGGCATGGTCGGCGCCGGCCGCGACAATGCCGTCGACAGCGGCCCCGGCACCGAGCTGTACGCGGTGATCGGCCAGGCGCCGCGCCAGCTCGACCGCAACATCGCCCTGGTCGGCCGCGTCGTGCAGGGCATGGAGCTGCTGGCCGCGCTGCCGCGCGGCAGCGGACCGCTGGGCTTCTACGAGCAGCCGCAGCAGCGCGTGCCGATCCTGCGCGTGCGCCTCGCCGCCGACCTGCCGCCGGCCGAGCGCACGAACCTCGAAGTGCTGCGCACCGACACGCCGACCTTCGCCGCGCTGGTGGAATCGCGGCGCAACCGCCGCGACGACTGGTACAAGGTGCCGGCCGCGCACATCGATCTCTGCAACGTGCCGCTGCCGGTGCGCGCCGCGCCCAAACGCTGAATCGCGCCGCCGCGCCGCGCGGCGCACAATGGCGGCGGGCGACGGAGGTGCCGATGGGCGCGACCGTGCGGCTGCTGCTCGGCGGCGACGCCATGCTGGGACGCGGCGTCGACGCGGCGCTGCGCGAACGCGGCACCGCCTATCCGCTCGCGCCGCTGGCGCCGCTGTTCGCCGCGGCCGACCTGCGCTGCGTCAACCTCGAATGCGCGATCACGCCGCGCCACGCGCGCTTCGCGGGCGCGCCCAAGGCGTTCTACTTCCGCGCCGATCCGGTCGCCGCCGACGTGCTGGCGATGGTCGGCGTCGATCTGGTCAGCCTCGCCAACAACCACGCGCTCGACGCCGGCCCGGACGGCCTGCGCGACACCTTCGCCGCCCTCGCGCAGCGCGGCATCCGCTGGGCCGGCGCCGGCGTCGATCTGGCCTCCGCCATGGCGCCCTGCATCGTCGAGTGTCAGGGCCGGCGCATCGGCGTGCTGGCCTGCTGCGACCACCAGCCCGATTTCGCCGCCACCGCGCAGCAGCCCGGCATCCACTACCTCGACCTCGACCGCAGGCGCGACCGCCAGACGCTGATCGCGCGCACCGCCGCGCTGGCGCGCGAGGTCGACCACGCCATCGTCTCGCTGCACTGGATGGCGAACTGGGTGCCGACGATCCCGCCGGCGCGCCGGCGCCTGGCGCACGCGCTGGTCGACGCCGGCGCGCGCGTGGTCTGGGGCCACAGCCCGCACCACGTGCTCGGCGCGGAGTGGCGCGGCGGCAGCGTGGTGCTCTACTCGACCGGCGACCTGCTCGACGACTACGCGCTCGATCCCCACTACCGCAACGATCGCCAGCTGTTGTACCGCGTCGAGCTCGCCGCGCAGGGCGCGCTGGCGCTGCAGGCCTTTCCGCTGCAGCTCGACTGTGCGCGCACCCGCCCCGCCGGTGCCGAAGCGCAGCGCTGGCTGGCGGCTCGCCTGACGGAGACCTGTCGGCCGCTCGGCAGCGACGTCCTCGTCCGCGACGGCTGCTTCGGCATCGCGCCGGCCGGCGCCGCGGCGCCAGGCGTCTGATCCAGGTCAGGGTCGGCGTGCGGCCTGCGGCGCAAGCTGAGCGCCCCGTCCACCCGCGAGTACTTCAACATGCACGGTTGCGCCACGCCCACGCCCGACACCGCCCACCTGTTCGACGCCCGCGGCGTCGCCCGCCGCTTCCGCCATTCGGCGATCTTCGGCGCGTTGAGCGCGCTGGAGCCGGGCGAGACCATGCGCTTCGTCAACGACCACGATCCGCTGCCGCTGCTCGAACAGTTGCGCCAGCGCTTCGGCGAGCACCTGACGATCGCCTACCGCCAACGCGAGCCGGGCGCGATCGTGATCGACTTCGGCATCGTCGGCTGACATGCGCCGCCGCGCACGCGCGAGCAGTCCCGCATGACCCACCCGCACTTCTTCGACATGGCGCCCGTGGTGCGCACCCGCGATCCGCTGGCCGCCCTGCTCGGCGCCGCCTCGGGCGGCGTGCTCGAATACCGTTACCTCGACGCCGTGCGCCTCGCCGGCCATTCCTGCCCGACCGTCGCCGGCGCGTTCCTGATGGGCCGCGCCGCACTGTCCGCGCTGTACGCCGACCGCCTGCCCGAGCGCGGCGGCATCGCCGTGCGCATGCCGGCGCCGCAGAACGAAGGCACCACCGGCGTGATCGCGCAGGTGCTGACGCTGCTGACCGGCGCCGCCGCCGACAACGGTTTCCAGGGCATCGGCGGCCGCCACGCGCGCAACGGTCTGCTCGGCTACGCCGAACGCCGCGACGGCGACGCGGTGATCTTCCGCCGCCTCGACAACGGCAACGCGGTGGCGGTCGCGCTGGACATCTCGCCGGTGCCGGCGGATCCGAACCTGCGCGCGTTGCTAGCCGCGATCCTGCAGGACCGCGCCGATGCCCGCCAGCAGGCCGCGTTCGCCGATGCCTGGCAGGACCGCGTGCGGCGCCTGCTGCTGGAGTTCGCCGACGATCCGCGCGTGGTGCGCGTCGCCCGCGTCGCTGCCTGAGCAGCGCTCATGCCGGATTCGCGACGGCGTCGACGTGCCGGCGTATGCTCGCCGCGTGCGGACAAGGACCGGTCATGCGCCGAGCCCCCCAACGCGAGACGCCGGCCGCGCTGCGCGCGAAGGTCGCCTTCCTGCGGCGCGCCGACGCCTACCCCGAACGCCCGTGGCGCGTGCAGGCGGTGGAGACGCATTTCTCCTGGGTGTTCCTTGCCGGCCGCCACGCCTACAAGCTGAAGAAGCCGCTGCGCTTCGGCGCGCTCGACTACCGCTCGCCGCAGGCGCGCCGGCTGAACTGCCGGCGCGAGGTGCGCCTGAACCGCCGGCTCGCGCCGGACGTCTATCTCGGCGTGGTCGCGCTGACGTGCGATGCGCGCGGCGGCCTGCATCTCGGCGGCCGTGGACGCCGCGTGGACTGGCTGGTGAAAATGCGCCGCCTGCCGGCGTCGCGCACGCTCGAACACGCGATCGCCGCGCGCCGCGTGCGCGACGCCGACCTGCGCCGCATCGCCGCGCGCCTCGCCGGCTTCTACCGCGCGGCGCGGCCGCTCGCGATCGGCGTTGACGCCTATCGCCGCCACTTCGTGCAGGGCGTGCGCGCGCACCGGCGCTATCTCGCGCGCCCGGCCTTCGCGCTGGCGCGCGAACCGGTCGAGGCGCCGGCGAAGGCGCTGCTGCGGTTTCTCCGCGATCGCGGCGAGCTGCTGGCGCGGCGCGCGCGCGAGCGCCGCATCGTCGAGGGCCATGGCGACCTGCGGCCGGAGCACGTCTACCTGGGCGCGCCGCCGCTGATCGTCGATTGCCTGGAATTCGACCGCGCGCTGCGCGCGCTCGATCCGGTGGAGGAGCTGGCGTATCTCGCCCTGGAATGCGAACGCCTGGGCGCGCCGGCGTTGGGCGCGCGCCTGCTGCGGGCGTGGCAGCGCACCGTCGCGGATCGTCCGCCGCCGGCATTGTTCGAATTCCACATGGCGTGGCGCGCCTACCGCCGCGCGGTGGCCGCCGCCTCGCATCTCGAGGACCCGCGCGCCGCCCACGTCGCCAAGTGGCGGCGGCGCGCGCGGCAGTACCTGCGGCTGGCGGCGTTGCACGCGCGGCGGCTCGCACCGCGCGAGGAGTGAAGGCATGGCCGGACGAATCGGCCGATGTCGAGAGGGATGGCACGCGGTGCCTGCATGCGCTCGCCTGCCACCTTCGTCAGCCCGGCTCCGCCTGCAATTCGACCAGCGATCCGCCTTCGTGCATGCGGCGGATCGCCTCGGCGAACAGCCCGCTCGCATCCACCACGTCGAGCTTGCGCGCCGCCAGCGCCGGGTCCAGCCGGAACGGCGGCACCGTGTCGCAGACGGCGACACGGTCCAGCGCGTCGTCGGCCAGCACCGCACCCGCGCCGGCGAGGAACAGGCCATGCGCCGCGGCGACGTACACGTGCGCCGCGCCCTGCGCGCGCGCGGCACGCGCCGCGCGCTGCGCGGTGGTGCCGGTGCCGATCAGGTCGTCGACGATCAGCACGCTGCGCCCGCGCGCCTCGGCGAACAGCGTCTCGCCGGACACCACGCCGCCGCTGCGCCGCTTCTCCATGAAGCCGAACGCCGGCGGCCGGCGCAGCGCGCGCGCCAGCGCCTCGCGGAAGGCGTCGGCGCGCTTGATGCCGCCCTCGTCGGGCGACAGCACCAGCACGTCGTCGTCGCGCAGCCGCGCGGCATAGTGCGCGACCAGCAGCGGCCGCGCCTCCAGGTGCTCGGCGACGCAGCGGAAGGCGTTCTGGTAGGCGGCGAGGTTGTGCACGTCCAGCGTCAGCACGCGGTCGATGCCGACGGCCTCGAGCAGCGCGGCGACGTAGCGCGTGGTCAGCGGATCGCGCGGCTTGGAGCGGCGGTCCTTGCGCGCGTAGCAGAGGTAAGGCAGCACCGCGGTGACGCGCGCGGCGGAAGCGTCGCGCAGCGCGCCGAGGAAGAACAGCAGGCGGCACAGCTTGTCGTTGACGCTGTGCGTCGCGTCGGCGTACAGCGACTGCACCACGTACACATCGCGGTCGCGCACGCTGGCCAGCGGCCGCGCCTTGTGCTCGCCGTCCTCGAACTCGCGCTCCTCGTGCGGTGCCAGGCCCACGCCGAGGTGCGCGGCGATGCGCTCGCCGTAGGCGCGGCTCGCCTCCAGCGCGAACAGGCAGAGCCCGTGTTCGGCCATGCGTTCGCCTCCTGCGTCCGCGCGTCGCGCGGCATGCAGGGCGATGCTGGCAGCCGGCGACGCGACCGGTGCCGACTCAAGTCAAACTCGCGCGGCGCGGAGGATCAGCGCCGCCCGGCGGCGGCGGGCGCCGGCTTGGCCGCCTGCGCGCCCTGGCTGAGGGCGACGCCGCCGAGGATCAGCGCGCCGGCGATCGCCATCGTCATGGTCAGCGGCTCGCCCAGCGCCAGCCACGCCCAGATCACGCCGAACAGCGGGACCAGGTAAGTCACGGTGACCGCGCGCGCCGGGCCGATGCGGCGGATCAGGCGGAAATAGAACGCGTAGGCGAGACCGGTGCACAACGCGCCCAGCAGGAACACGCAGGCCCAGTCGAGCGGCCGCGGCGCGCTGCCGGGCCAGGTGGCGACTGCCAGCGGCGCGACCAGCAGCGAGGCGCAGACCAGCGTCGCCGAGGCCACCGCCACCGGCGGCAGGCCGACCAGATAGCGGCGGATCAGCACCGCGGCGATGCCGTAGCACAGCGCCGCCAGCGTGCCGGCGATCGCCGCCAGCATCACGCCCTCGCCCGCGGTACGGCCGCTGGCCAGCACCACCACGCCGGCGAAGCCGGCCAGCAGGCCGGCCGCGCGGCGCGTGCCGATGCGCTCGCCGAAGCCGACGAAGGCGACCAGCGCGGTGAACAACACGGTCATGCTGTTGGTGATCGCGCCGATGCCGGCCGGCGCGCGCTCCGCGGCCCAGGCGAACAGGGTGAACGGCAGCGCCGAGTTGATCGCGCCGATGCCGGCGAGACGCCACCACATCGACGGTGCGATCTGCGCCCGCGCCCGCCACAGCAGCGGCGACAGCACCAGCGCGCCCAGCGCGAGCCGCACTTCCACCAGCGGGATCGGCCCGAACGCCGGCGCGGCGACGCGCATGAACAGGAACGACGCGCCCCAGATCGCCCCCAGCGCGACCAGCTCGAGCGGGGTCACCCAGTCGCGTGCGGCCGCGGCGGGGGCAGCCGGGGCGGAACTGCCGGCGGTGCGCTCGATGTCTCGCATACTGGCAAAATGATTTGATGGCTGGCGCATACTGTCCTCACAAACCTGCGCCAACAAGCGCATAATTTTCCAACCAGCCTCAAAAATTTTTGTTGGCACGCATGTCGCTGCGCTCCGCCTGGCTGCCTTCCCTGCACGTGTTCGCCTCCGCCGCGCGGCACCAGAACCTCGCCCACGCGGCCGACGAGCTGCACCTCACCGCCTCCGCGGTCAGCCACCACGTGCGCAAGCTGGAAACGCTGCTCGGCGTGACCCTGTTCCAGCGCCACGCGCGCGGCGTCGCGCTGACGCCGGAAGGCGGCGTGCTGGCCGACGCGGTGGCGGCCGCGGTCACCGACATCGACGCCGCGATCGCCGCGCTGGCCGGGCTGCGCCGACCGCAGGGCGCGCAACGCGTGCGCGTCAACGTGCTGCCCTCGCTGGCGGCGTGCTGGCTGGTGCCGCGGCTGCCGCGCTTCGTCGCGGCGCACCCGCAGATCCGCCTGACCATCGAGACCGAGCGCACGCTGACCCGCTTCGACGCCGCCGGTCCCGACCTGGTGGTGCGTCACGGCCCCGGCCGCTGGCCCGGTCTGACCGCGCACTTCCTGATGGACGACGCGCTGTTCCCGGCGGCGGCGCCGACCCTGCCCGGCATCGAAGGCATCGCCGCACCCGCGCAGATCGCGCGCCTGCCGCTGATCTTCGACCTCGGCCTGGAAGGCTGGCGCGAATGGTTCCGCGCCGCCGGCGTGCGCACGGTGCGCCTCGCCAACATGCACACCTTCAGCGACGCCGACGACGCGCTGAACGCCGCCGCCGCCGGGCTGGGCGCGGTGCTGGCGCGCAAGCACCTGGCGCAGCCGTTCCTCGCCGACGGCCGGCTGGTGCGCCTGCCGGGACCGGTCCTGCCGACGCGCTTCGCCTACTACGCCGTGCATCCCGCCGAGCGCACGCCCTCGCCCGCCGCCGCCGCGCTGATCGACTGGCTGCAGCGCGAGGCGCATGCGTCCAGCGTCGCCGCCAACGCGATGGCCTGAGCCGCGCGTCCGCACGCGACCGCAGCTTGACGCACGTCAACACCGGGCGGCGACGGCGCGCGACGCTGGCCGCGTTCCCCACGGTGCATCGTCTCATGCGTCCCGTCCTGCTCGCCGCGCTCCTCTCGCTCGCCAGCGCCGCCGGCGCCGCCGAATGGCAGGCGCTGCCCATGGTCGCGCCGGCGCCGGCCGACAACCCGACCACGCCGGAGAAGGCGCTGCTCGGCAAGATGCTGTTCTTCGACACGCGCCTTTCGTCCACCGGCACCGTCGCCTGCGCGAGCTGCCACAACGTGATGGAGGGCGGCGACGACCACCGGCCCACCTCGATGGGCGTGCACGGCCAGCTCGGCGGCCGCAACGCGCCGACCGTGTGGAACGCGGCCTTCCTGTCGGTGCAGTTCTGGGACGGCCGCGCGCCGTCGCTGGAGGAACAGGCCAAGGGGCCGATTGTCAATCCCAGCGAGATGGGCATGCCGAAGATGGAGCTGGCGGTCGACCGCATGCGCCGCATCGGCGGCTACCTGCCGTACTTCCGCCGCGCGTTCGGCGCGAGCGCGACGATCGACGCCGACAGCATCGCACGCGCCATCGCCGCCTACGAGCGCACGCTGATCACCCCCGACAGCGCCTACGACCGCTACGCCCGCGGCGACAAGAGCGCGCTGTCGGCGCAGCAGCGGCGCGGCATGCAGGCGTTCGCCGACGTCGGCTGCACCGCCTGCCATTCCGGCCCCAACTTCAGCGGCCCCGCGCTGCCGCAGGGCACCGGCTTCTTCCAGAAGTTCCCGACCTACACCAACAACCCCTACGTCGCCCGCTACCGCCTGCTCGACGACGGCGGCCGCGCCACGGTCACCGGCAAACCGGAAGACCAGAACCTTTGGCGCGTGCCGGGGCTGCGCAACCTGGTCTACACCGCGCCCTACTTCCACAACGGCCTGGTGCAGACCTTGCCGGAAGCGGTGAAGGTGATGGCCTCGACGCAACTCGACAAGCAACTCGACGACGCCCAGGCCGCCGACATCGCCGCTTTCCTCGAGAGCCTGACCGGACCGTTCCCCGCGCAGAGCATGCCGCAGCTGCCGCCGACGCCGGGCGACATGCTGCACTGAACGGGCCGTCCGCGGAGTATCGCCATGAAGATCAACGTGGGTTTCACCGATCGCCTGATCCGCACCATGCTCGGTCTGGCCCTGCTGAGCCTGCTGCTGACGCCGGGCAACGCGCGCTGGTTCGGCCTGCTCGGCCTGATCCCGCTGGCCACCGCGGTGGTCGGCATGTGCCCGCTGTACCGGCTGCTCGGCGTCGACACGCGCGGCCGCAAGGCGCGCTGAAAACGGGTATCGCACCATGGCCGTGACCGTCCACATCCGCATCACCGGCAGCGCCGACGACGCCCGCGCGCTGGCCGTCACCCTGCAGGGCCTGCCCGGCATCGAGCACATCGAGGAAGTGGCCGACCTGATGCCGCACCTCGACGACGAGGATTCGAGCTCCGCCGGGCTGTCCGACGACATCGGCCCCGGCATGCACGCCATCGAGGTGGAGGCGCCGGACCGCGAAACCGCCGAGCGCGTGCGCGAGCTGGCCGAGGCCACCGGCATCGACCTCGGCGTGCCCATCGAGATCGTCGACGAGTTCTGAGCCCTCTTCCCGACGGCACGAAAACGCTGCACGCTGTGGGGCTCCGCCGCTCCCGTGCCGTTCCGATGCCGACCCACCGCAAGGCCCTGCTGCAGATCCACCTGTGCGTGCTGCTGTGGGGCTTCACCGCCATCCTCGGCAAGCTGATCACGCTGCCGGCGCTGGCGCTGGTGTGGTGGCGCACGCTGATCGTCGCCGCGGCGCTGCTGCTGGTGCCGCGCGTCTGGCGCGGTCTGCGCGCGATGCCGGCGCGGCTGCGCTTCGCCTACGCCGGCGTCGGCGTGCTGGTATCGCTGCACTGGCTGACCTTCTACGCCGCGGTCAAGCTGGCCAACGCCTCGGTCGGCGCGACCACGATCGCGCTGGGTCCCGTATTCCTCTCGCTGCTCGAGCCCTGGCTGGCGCGCCGCCGCTTCGACCCGCGCGAGCTGCTGCTCGGCATCGCCGTGCTGCCCGGCGTGGCGCTGGTGGTGGGCGGCATCCCCGCGGGCATGCGCGCCGGCGTCGCCGCCGGCGTGGTCTCGGCGCTGTTCGTCGCCCTGTTCGGCGCGCTCAACAAGCGCTTCGTCGAGCACGCCGACCCGCTGACCGTGACCTGCCTCGAACTCGGTGCCGGCACGGCGTTCCTGACCCTGCTGGCGCCGCTGCTGCCGCATGCGGGACCGCTGTTGCCGCTGCCCGGCCCGCGCGACGCCGTCCTGCTGCTGGTACTCGCGCTGGGCTGCACGCTGCTGCCGTTCGCGTTGGCGCTGGTGGCGTTGCGCCGGTTGAGCGCGTTCGGCGTGCAGTTGACCACCAACCTGGAACCGGTCTACGCGATCGTGCTGGCCGCGCTGCTGCTGGGCGAGCAGCGCGAACTGTCGGCGGCCTTCTATACCGGCGTAGCGATCATCCTCGCCGCGGTGTTCCTGCACCCGCTGCTGACGCGGCGCAGCGCGCCCGCCGATCATCCCGAAGTGCTGGGCACGGCGGAATCCAAGGGCATCGCCGACTGAATCCGCGCGGCCGCGCCGGATAGGAATCTTTTAGGAAGCGCTTAGCGGCGATTTAGCAACGCCGCCGGCCGCGCGCGTCTACGCTGGCGGGCCATTGCCGGGCGCTCCCGCGCCCGCCTCTCCTCGAGTAGACGGACCCGCAACGCATGAACGCCGCCAACGCACGCATGAACATGTACGGCCCGATCCACAAGGGCCTGCGCGCCCGCATGGCCGAAGCCCTGACCGCCCTGGGCCGCATGGACTGCAACGACGCCGGGCAGGTCGAAGCCACCCTCGACCTGGTCGGCGACCTGCTCGACCTCTGCCTCGACCATCTCGAACACGAGAACCGCTTCGTGCACGCCGCGATGGAAGCGCGCGCGCCCGGCTCCGCCGACGCCGCCACCATCGAGCACGCGCACCACCAGGCCGAGATCGCCGCCCTGCACGCGCTGTGCTCGCACGTGGCCATCAGCCGCGGGCACGAGCGCGCCGAGCTGGCGCATCGGCTCTACCTCGCGTTCTCCACCTTCGTCGCCGAGAACCTGACGCACATGCGCTTCGAGGAGGAACACAACAACGCCGTGCTGTGGACGCACTACGGCGACGCGGAGCTGCTGGCGATCGAGCAGGCGCTGGTCGCCTCCATCCCCGAGGCCAAGCGGCCGCGCGCGCTGCGTCTGATCGTGCCGGCGCTGGCGCACGGCGAGCGCGTGCAGTTCCTCGCGCGCATGCGCGCCGGCATGCCGGAGCCGGCCTTCGCCGGCGTGCTGGCGATGCTGATGCCGCTGCTGGACGCGCACGAGCAGGACAAGCTGCGCGCTGCGCTCGGCCTCGACGAGGCGGCGGCCGGCATCGCCGCGTGAACGCGCCGCGGGCTCAGCCCGCGGCGTGCTCGACCAGCTGCACCGGGCGGGCGACGCGCAGGCGGAAGCGGCCGCGCCCGGTCTTGTCGATGCCGAGCCAATCGGCGCGCTCGGACAGGCGCTTGGCCAGCAGGATCAGCCGCGCTTCCAGATTGTCGACCACGTCGGGCAGGCCGATCGCCGGGTCGAGGCGCAGCTCGCGGTTGCTGTAGTCGACGCGGCCGTCCTGCACGTAGCCGCTCAGCAGCCGCCACAGGATCGCGCCGGCGACGCCCTTGATCAGGTAGTCGTCGCCGAGAAAGATGCTGTTGTCGCGCCGGTAGCGCCGCACCGTCACCGGCTCGACGTCGGCGGCCGGCGCCGCCGGCGCCGAGGCTTCCGCCGCCTCTTCGCTCTCCGCTTCGTCGCGCAACGCGCGCACGACGACGCCCAGCGCCGCGGCGACCGCGCCGAGCGCGTCTTCGTCGTCGTGGCTGAAGCGCAGGTCCTGCGCGCTTTCCGCGTACAGCACGCCGAGCAGCTCGCCGCCGGCCTCGACCGGCACCGCCAGCTGGCTGCCGGGTTCGGCGAGGCCGGGGAACGGGATCGCCGTCTCCAGCGCGTCCGCCGCGCCCTCGCCCAGCGCCGCCTCGCGCACGGCGCGCCCGTAGGCGTATTCCGCGGCCTTGTGGTTGATGCGGATCGAGGTGCGGTACTGGGCGACCACGCCGACGATGCCGGCGCCGAACGGAATCTCCGAGCCGACGCCGGAAGCGGCGTAGCCGCGGCTGGCGACCGTGTACAGCCGCGTGCGCGCGCGGTCGCACAGCAGGATCATCGCGTGCCCCACGCCGAAGTGGCGGTCGAGCCCGTCCAGCGTCTGCTCGAACAGCGCGTCCATGTCGGTCGCTGCGGCGATCCGCTGCGTCAGCAGGCGCACCGCCGGCAGCAGGTTGCGCTCGGCGTCCTGGCGACGGCGCTCCGGCGCGTCGATGCGCTCGATGCGCAGCACGCGGTAGATGTCCGCGCCGAGCAGGCGGAACACGCCGCTCATGCCGGTGTGCGAGGCGATGCCGGCGAGACGCGCCTTCATGCGCTGGAACAGCGCGCCCTCGGTCTCGGTGCGTTCGAAGCGCAGGTACAGGCGGTAGCGCGCGGCGGTCTGCGGGTGGATCACCAGCACCGTCGCCAGCGGGTGCGCCAGCACGTTCTGATGTGTCTTGTTGAAGAACTGGAAGGACAGCGCGACGTGGTCGCAGTCGACGATCTCGACCTGCGAGGCGTAGGCGACGTTGGGCGTGCCGTCCGGCGCGCAGGTGGCGATCACCGCCGGGATGGCGCCGTCCAGGCAGGCGCGGATCGCGTCCAGCGTCGTGCTCACGGCGCGCTCCCGATCTTCGATCCGGCCTTGGGGCCGGGCGTCTGCAGGAACGCCTCGACGGGCACGAACGCCACCACGCGCAGGTCGTCGGCGGCGTACTCGAAGAACCCCTGCAGCAGGCCGGGCGCGAAGCCCAGCGCGACGAGGTTGCGGCTGAAGCCTTCGCAGTAGCGCCGGGCGTGCTCGCGATCTTCGGCGTCGGCCATTTCCACGCGCGCGTCCGTGCCCTTCAGCTGCAGCGCGCGGTGCGTGCCGACCTCGGCGAACACCGCCGCCACCGCGCCGCCGGTCTCGATGTCGCGCAGCAGCTCCATCGACTGCGAACCCACCACCAGGATGCGCACGCCGCGATCGCCGTCCAGCACCCGGCAGCCGTAGCCCTTGCTCAGCGTCGGCACGTTGGCGGCGTCGCGCGAGGCGACGGTGATGGAGACGCCGCCCTCGATGAAACGCACCCAGTCCGGATCGAGCCAGGCGGAAACGGGGATGGGCGGCATGGCGTATCGGCGGTCGGATCAGGCGAAAGTCCGCCGACAGCATAGCCGAGCGCCGCTGCGTCCGTCGCCGCCGGCGCGCGCTTCGCGCGGACCGTGCGGCAATGCCAGAATGGCCGGCGTCTTCGCACCAGGGAGCCTCCGATGGACATGCCGCAACCCGGTCCCGCGCACGCGCAGCTCGCCCGCCTCGCCGGCGTCTGGGAGGGCGAGGAACGCCTGGCGCCCTCGCCCTGGGCCGCAGCCGGCGTCGCGCGCGGGCGCCTCGTCTGCCGCATGGCCGTCGACGGCCTGATGCTGCTGCAGGACTACGAGCAGACGCGCGACGGCCGCGTCGCCTTCCGCGCCCACGGCGTGATGATGCTCGACCCGGCCGGCGGCGACGTGCTGTGGTGGTGGTTCGACAGCGCCGGCTTCCCGCCGGAACCGGCACGCGGCCGGTGGGACGGCGACGTGCTGCGCCTGGCGAAAAGCACGCCGCGCGGCGAGGCGCGCTATGCCTACCATGCCGGCGGCGACCGCCTCGGTTTCGCCATCGAGACGCGCCTGCCCGGCCAGGACGCCTTCGCCGCCTTCCTGACCGGCGACTATCGCCGCCGCGCGGACTGAATCGCCGCGCCACGCTTCGCCTCCGGGGAGATCCGCATGAATCGTCTGCTCGCGCTCTGTCTCGGTCTGTCGCTCGTGGTCGGCGCCACGGCCGCGTCCGACCAGCCGCCCGGCGTCGATCCGCACGACTTCGTCGCCTACGACGCCAAGGTGCTGGCGCTGACCGGCGCGCGACTGATCGACGGCACCGGCGCGGCGCCGCGCGCGCACGTCACCGTGCTGATCCGCGACGGCCGCATCGCCGCGGTCGGCGACGACGGCAGCGTGGCGATCCCGGCCGAAGCCCGGCGCATCGACCTCGCCGGCAAGACCCTGCTGCCCGGCTACGTGATGCTGCACGAGCACCTGTTCTATCCGACCGGGCGGCTGTCCTACGCCAGCATGCCGTACAGCTTCCCGCGGCTGTACCTCGCCGGCGGCGTCACCACCATGCGCACCGCCGGCAGCATCAACCCGTACGCCGACCTCGGCATCAAGCAATGGATCGACGCCGGCCGCGCGGTCGGGCCGCATATCTTCTTCACCGGCCCCTACCTCACCGCCGCCAGTCCCGAATTCCCGATCATGCAGGTGCCGGACTTCGGCACGCCGCGCAGCGCGCGCGAGGAAGTGCGCCACTGGATCGACCTCGGCGCGCGCGACTTCAAGACCTACACCACGATCAGCCGCAAGACGCTGAAGGCGGTGATCGACGAGGCGCACGCGCACGGCGCGCGCGTCACCGGGCATCTCTGCTCGGTGACGCTCGCGGAAGCGGCGGCCCTCGGCATCGACGACCTCGAACACGGCGTGTTCGTCGCCACCGATTTCGTCAAGGACAAGCAGCCGGACCGCTGCCCGCCCTACGCCGAGGTGGCGAAGTCGATCGCCGCGCTTGACGTGCAGGGTCCGCAGGCGCAGGCGCTGATCCGCACGCTGGTCGCGCGCCGCGTCGCGCTGACCTCGACCCTGCCGGTGTTCGAGGCGTTCACCCCAGGCCGACCGCCGCTGCCTGCCGGCGTGCTCGACCTGATGTCCGCACAAGCGCGCGACAACTACCTGCGCGCCTACGCCGCCGTGACTGCGGGCCACTCACAGACCGCGATCGACGCGTTCAAGCACGGCATGGCCTTCGAGAAGGCATTCCTTGACGCCGGCGGCCTGCTGGTCAGCGGCACCGACCCGACCGGCAACGGCGGCGTGGTGCCCGGCTACTCCAACGCGCGCGAGGTCGAACTGCTGGTCGAGGCCGGCCTGACGTTGCCGCAGGCGGTGCAGGTGGCAACGCTGAACGGCGCGAAGTTCCTGCACATCGACGGGGAAACCGGCAGCGTCGCCGTCGGCAAGCGCGCCGACCTGAGCGTGATCGACGGCGATCCCACCCACGATCCGCGCGCGCTGCGCAAGGTGCAGTGGGTGTTCAAGGACGGCATCGGCTACGACGCGGCGAAGCTGCGCGACAGCGTGCGCGGCGACGTCGGCACACGCTGAAGCAAAAAAGCCGCGCGGCTCGCGCCGCGCGGCTCGAATGTGCCGTTCTGCTTCCGGTCAGAACTTGACGGTCACGCGGCCCCACCAGTAGCGGCCCAGCGTGTCGTACGTGTTGACGTCGGTGTTCGCGTTCTCGACGTTGTTCTGGTACATCAGCGGCGGCTGCTTGTCGAAGGCGTTGTCGACGCCCATGTCGATGCGGCTGTTGAACGCCTTGAGGTCGTAGCCCACGCTGAAGTTGTTGTAGACCTGCGCGCCGAAGCGCAGCACCACGCCCGGCACCTTCTGGTCGGCCGAGTAGCCCTGCGACAGGTCGGCGCTGCCGACGCTGAGCGGACCGATGTAGCGCAGGTTCCACGCCGCCGACCAGGCGCCCAGGTTCCAGTTCACGCCCGCCAGCGCGCGCCAGCGCGCGTAGTTGCCGTACTGGCTGTTGTAGTGAGCGGCCACGTGGCTGACCACGTCGCCGGGCAGGCCCGGGGTCTGGTCGTTGTCGTACTGCGCGATGTACGTGCTGTCGAGCGACAGCGCGAAGTTGCCGTAGCGGGTCTCGGGCAGGCGGTACTTGAAGCCCATGTCCACGCCACGCGTGTCGAGACGCCCCAGGTTGGTGTACGGCGCCTTGACGATGTTGATCGCACCGTTGCCGAGCCACGTGATGTTGTCGCAGTACGCGCTGTTCGGGTTCGTGTAGCACATGTCGACCACGGTCTGCGCCGTCGGGCGCACGATCAGGTCGGTCAGGTAGATCCGCCACAGATCGACGTTGGCCGAGAAGCCTTCCAGCCAGTGCGGGTCGTAGACGAAGCCCCAGTCGAAGGACTTGCCCTTCTCCGGCCGGAGCGTGCCGCCGGCCGGGATCGCACCGGAGATCAGCGTCTGGATCTGGTCGCCCGAACGCGACAGGCCGCCGCCCACGCAGGCGCGGCCGTGCACAGGATCGACGGCGTCGTTCGGGCCGCACGGCGTGGTGTAGGTGTCGAACGAAGTCGCCGCGCCGGCATACAGCTCGTTGATGTTTGGCGCGCGGAACACCGCGGCCACCGTGCCGCGCAGCAGCAGGTCGTCGATCGGACGCCACTCGACGGCGAGCTTGCTGTTGGTGGTGTTGCCCGCCAGGTTGTAGTCAGAGTAGCGGCTGCCGATCGTCACGTTGACGACCTTGGCGAACGGCAGGTCCTTCAGTACCGGCAGGAACAGTTCCGCGTAGGCCTCCTTGACACTGAAGCCGCCCTGGTTGGGCGTCGAGCACGCTTCCGACTGGATCTTGCAGTTGCCGGTCTCGGGGTCGGCTACGGCGATGTAGTCGACCATGTAGTGCTGGTATTCCTTGCGGTAGGTGCCGCCCGCCGCCAGGCTGACCGCACCCGCGGGCAGTTCGAACAGCTCGCCGTTCGCGCTGACCTCGGCCTGACGCATGGTGTACAGCGTGTTGTAGAACGGATTCGCCGCATACAGCTTGAGCAGCGCCGCGGTGGCCGGGTCTTTCTGGTTGAAGATGTTCAGGCAGCCGCCCTTGGCCGAACTGCCCTGCACGCAGTTGTCGCCCAGCGAGCCGTCGGCGACGAGGCCGGCGGTGTCGAGATAGCCGTAGGACTGGCCCAACTGGCTGTAGTGGCCGTAGTTCAAATCGGCTTCCCACTGCCAGCTGGTGTCGCCGACGCCGCCCTTCAGACCGGCCACCGCCTGATCGCTGGTGGTCGTGTAATGCAACTGGCGGTTGCCCAGCGCGAACATGCGGATGGCGAGATCGCCGACCGAGCCGTCACCGCCAATCGGCACGCCGAACGGATTGTTCGGATTGCCCGCCGACAGGGTGATGCCCTCGCCGGCGAAGTCCAGCGGCTCCGGGGCGAGCTGCGATTCGGACGTCGTTCTGTTGTGGAAGACGTCCAGGAACGCTTCGATGTCGTCGTTGAGGCGATACTTCGCCTGCATGAACGCGTGCGTGCGCTCCTGCGGCGTCAGGATCAGGTTGGTCGCCTGATAGTTGTAGGTGTCGCCCGGACCGGAAGCCGACGGGTCCACGTAGCAGCGGTAGCCGGCGGGAATGCCGTTGCCGCCGGGTGCGGACGGGTCGTACGTGCCTGCGCCAAACTGGTTCGGGCAGTTGGCGAACTGCGGCGCGAAGATCAGGCCGCTGACCGATGCAAAAGAACCGGAGGTGACCTTCTGGCCGTGACGGAGGTTGTAGGTCGCCTTCGAGAAGTCGCGGCTGGAGGCACTGACCGCGTCGAAGTGGTCGTAACCGACGCCGCCGATCACGCTGCCCTGGTCGCCGCTCTGGCCGAAGGCCAGGGTATAGCCCTTGCGCGCGCCGTCGCCGCGCGCGGACACGCCGTAGTTGGCGGCGAACTCCGCGCCCTGGTAATTCGAGCGCAGGATGAAGTTGACCACGCCGGCGATGGCGTCGGAGCCGTACACGGCCGAAGCGCCGTCCTTGAGGACTTCCACGCGCTCGACCATGGCCGCGGGAATGGCGTTGACGTCGCCGTCGACCACGCGCTGGCCGTTGACCAGCACCAGCGTGCGCTGGTCGCCGAGGCCGCGCAGGGAAACGCGCGATGCGCCGTCGCCGCCGCCGTTGTTCACCTGCGGATTGTTGGCATTGCCGGAGATCGCCGGAATCTGCTGCACCAGATCGCCGAGGGTGACCTTGCCCGACTGCTGGATCTGCGCGCGATCGATCGAGAACACGGGGCTCGCGGTCTCGAGGTCCACGCGGCGGATGCGCGAACCGGTGACGACGATCGTCTCCAGCGACTGCGGCTTCGCGGCAGGCTGTACGGCATCCTGCGCCGCGGCCGCGAACGGGGCGGCGGCGGCGAGAGCGGGAACGAGGAGCGGAAGCTTGCCGAGGCCACGCGACGCGAGGGCGTGACGGATCGACCGCTGGATCAGCGGATTCGACATGAAGTTCTCCTGCTTGCTGACAAGGAATGCCGGAACGCTTCCGGCCGCGGAAGTTTAGGTTTCGTAAAATCGCGGCAAGCCGCCGCGAATGCCTTCCCGCATGGCAGGAATTGCCATCATCGCGGTGACGGCTCCGCTGCGTCGTATTCGCCGCGCACGGCCGTCTGCGCCGCCGCATCCGGGCGCCGGCGCAGTTCGCTGGAAGACACGCCGAGATGCCGCTTGATAGCGCGCGTCAGCGAAGATTGGCTGTCGAAGCCCGTCGCCATGGCGATATCGCCGATGCCGAGCGCGCTTTTCTCGATCAGCCCGCGCGCGCGCGCGATGCGGTGCGCCATGAAGTGCGCATAGGGCGTTTCGCCGAACACCGCGCTGAACGAACGGATCAGGTGCCAGTTGGAATAGCTGGCCATGCGCGCCAGTTGCGCGACGTCGAGTTCGCCGTCGGTGCAGGTGGCGATGCGATGGCGCACGCGCTGCAGGCGCAGGAACGTCTGCTTGCGGTGCACCAGCGAACGGCCGCGGCAACGCGCGATCAGGTCGGCGTATGGCGCCTGCATATCGTGCAGGGCGTGGGCCAGCCAGGCGATGCGCGCGGTCGGCAACACCGACGCCTGCGCGGCGGCCGCGGCAAGCTGCGTCAGGGCCGCGCCGAATCCGGCGGGCGCCTCGTGCAGCGCCGGGAACACCGTCGGCGCGGGCGCGATCGCTCCGGTGGCGACCGAACTCAGCCGCGCCCAGGTGCGCTGCGTGGCCAACACGCCGACGCAACGCGCGCCGGCCGCGCAGGCGATCTCGAGCGCGCGCTCGGAGTCGGACGCGAAAACCGTGTCACCGGTCAGCGCCAGCTCGCCGTCGACACTGGAAGCGTGGACGCGCCCGACGCGCGGGCACCAGAGGCCGGCAAATCGCGGAGGAACGGAAAGCGCGGCGGACTCGCCAAGCTCGACGAGCATCAGCCCGTCCGTCAGCGCGGCCAGCGCGCCGTCGTCGCGGTCCAGCGCGAGACCCGAACCCGGCGTCACTCGACGCACGGCCAGCTTCATCGCCGCGACCTCGCGACCCCGACCGCCGCATCCGCGCGAAACGGCAGCCACCGGGGTCCCGATCCCGGTGGCATGCCAAGGGCCCTTTCTACTGCACTTGCACAACTCTGCCCATTGGAGGGCGAGGAAAGCGTAGCGAGACGAGACGTCCCGGGATCGGCACTTGCGGCGCGCCGGCGTGGCAGGAATTGCGCGGTCGCGGCGGGCGCGCGGATGCCGCCGTGGCGCGGCGGTGCGGCCGCTTCGGCGGCGCGCACGTCTTCCGGCACATCCACGAGGACAGGGTTCGACGACATGATCGGGGACTGGAATTCGCCGGGAACACAAAACCGCGGGCGGCGTGCGCGACGCGCATCCGGCGGCGGCGGGCGCAGTGCGCAAGGTCATGCGCCGCGCGCGTCGTTGCCGGCCATCGTGCGACCGCGCCGCCGGACCGTGAAGACGGCCGCCCGCACAACACTCTTGTCGCTGGAGCAATGCCTGCATGCCCGTGGATGAGCTTTCCTTGATCGCGACGTTCGCGCGCGTGGCCGAGACCGGCACCTTCTCGGCTGCCGCGGAACGCATGGGCGTCGCGCCCTCGGTGGTCAGCCGTCACGTCGCCCGCCTCGAGGCGGAACTCGGCGCGCGCCTGATCCATCGCACCACGCGCAAGCTCGCGCTGACCGATACCGGCAACGCGTACTACGCGCACTGCCGCCGCATCCTCGAGGAGATGGCGCTGTCGCGCGAAACCGTGGCCAGCCTGCAGGGCGAACCGCGCGGGCGGTTGCGGATCAACGCCACCGTCGGCTTCGGACCGCTGGTGCTGACACCGCTGTTGCCGGCGTTCCGGCGCCGCTATCCGCAGCTGGAGATCAAGCTGTCGTTCACCGACCGCATGATCGACCTGGTCGAGACCGGTTACGACCTCGCGCTGCGCTTCCTCGATTCGCCGCCGCCGAACATGGTCGCGCGCCGCCTCGCGCACGAGCGCGACGTGATCTGCGCGGCGCCCTCCTACCTGAAGGCGCACGGCGTGCCCGCGTCGCCGGAAGAGCTGGAGCGGCATGCCTGCCTGCTGCTCGAGTGCCACGACGGATCGGTCGAATGGCGTTTCAGCCGCGGCGCCGCGCAGTGGCGCGTGCAGCCACGGCGCGGTTACCGCATCAACTCCGCCACCGCCCTGCTCGAGTTGGCCGTGTGCGGCGAAGGCGTCCTGATCCTCCCGGAATACGTGGTGCGCCGCGATCTCGAGGCCGGCCGTCTGGTCCGCGTGCTGGAGGACTTCGCCTTCCTCGACGACAACACCCTCTACGCGATCTATCCGCCCGGTCGGCAGACGCCGCAGAAGGTACGCGTCTTCCTCGACTTCCTCATCGAGCACCTGCAGCAAGACGTGGCACGCGCCGCCTGAGCGCGCCTGTCGTGCGCTAGCGGCGGGCGCGCCGGCGCGGGCCGCGCTAGCATGGGTGCGGACCCGCGGAGACGCCGATGGGCTTTCTCGCCATCACTCCCGCCGCGCCGCTGGCGGCGACCATCGTCCAGATCTGGGACTGGCAGGTCGCGCCCGGCCCGCACCGGCTGGAGCGCATCCTGCCTGCACCGGGCGCGACGCTGATCATCAACCTCCACGAGGACGCGACGCGCGTGTACGCCGACGCGCCGGGGTTTCCCTGCCTGCGCATGTCCGGCAGCGTGCTGGACGGCCCAAGCACGAGGAGCTTCGTGATCGACACCACCGAGCAGATCGCGGTGATGGGCGTGGTGTTCCGGCCCGGCGGCGCCTACCCGTACTTCCGCGAGCGCGTCGATCGCCTGTGCGACCGCCACACCGACCTCGCCGACCTGCTCGGCGACGGCGGCGCACGGCTACGCGAGCGCCTGCTGGACGCGGCGTCGCCGCAGGCGCGCATGGCGATCGTGCAGCGCTGGCTGCGCGCGCGCGTCGCCGAGCCGCGGCTGCATCCCGCGGTCGGCGCCGCCGTCGCCGGCTTCGACCGCCGGCCGGATGCCGAGGGACCGGCGGCGATGGCAAAGGCCGTCGGCCTGTCGCCGCGGCGGTTCCGCGAACTGTTCCGCGAGCACGTCGGCATGGGGCCGATGCGCTACGTGCGCCTGCAGCGCTTCCGCGAGGTGATCGCCGCGACGCAGCGCCGCGAGCGCATCGACTGGGCGCGCGTCGCCGCCGACGCCGGCTTCCACGACCAGGCGCATCTGGTGCACGAGTTCCGCCGCTTCGCCGGCATGACGCCGGGCGCGTACCTCGCGGCGCGCGACGGCCACGTCAACCACATCCCGCTGCCGTAGGCGCGGCCGCCGAAATCTACAAGACGCAGGCCGGCGCGCGCGCCTAGTCTGCGCGCCTCGGACGGCCACGGCCGTCGCCGATCTGCATGGAGACCATCGTCATGTCCGAAGCCGCCGCCACCGTCGCCACCATCATCCCCGCCTTGCGCTACCGCGACGCGCTCGCCGCCATCGACTGGCTGTGCCGCGCCTTCGGCTTCGAGAAGCACGCCGTCTACGTCGACGAGCGCGGCGTGGTGCAGCACGCGCAGCTCACCTTCGGCAACGGCATGATCATGCTGGGCCCGGTCGACAACGGCAGCGCATGGGGCCGGCGCATCGCCCAGCCGGACGAGATCGGCGGCCGCGAGACGCAGTGCCCGTGTGTCGTCGTCGCCGACTGCGACGCGCACTACGCGCGCGCCGTCGCCGCCGGCGCGGAGATCGTCGATCCGCTCGCGGCGAAGGACTACGGCGGCAAGGGCTACAGCTGCCGCGACCCCGAAGGCCACCTGTGGTGGTTCGGCAGCTACGACCCCTGGGTCTGAACGGGGCCGTATCCGCGCCGTATCCGTCCGGGCGACGTCCACGACGACGGATGCTCCGTTAACCTACCCGCGCATGGGGGAGCATGAGCACCGTCGCATGACCTCGAACCGACTGCCCGGCCTGCTGGCCGCACTGGCGCTGGCTGCGTGCAGCGTCGCGCCGCCGCGCGCATCGGCGCCGCCGCCAGTCGCCGTCGTCGCGCCAAAGTCGCCGGCCGCGCTCGCCGCGCGCATCGACGCCTATCTCGCGCAGCCGCGTTTCGCCGCGGCGGCATGGGGCATCCACGTGGTCGCGCTGGACAGCGGGCGCACGCTGTACGCGCACGACGCCGACAAGCTGGCCGTGCCGGCGTCGAACGCCAAGCTGTACACCGCGGCGCTGGCACTGGACGCGCTGGGCGCGAACTACCGCATCGCCACCTCGCTGTACGCGACGCGCGCGCCCGGCCCGCACGGCGTGCTGCGCGGCGACCTGCTGCTGGTCGGCCGCGGCGATCCCGGCTTCGGCGCGGCCGACGGCCCCACCGCCGACTGGGCCGAGCGCTTCACCGCCGCCGTCGTCGCACGCGGCATCGTCCGCGTGCGCGGCGATCTGGTCGCCGACGCCACCTTCTACCAGGGCCCGGAATTCGGCAGCGGCTGGGAAGCCGGCGATCTGCAGAGCGGCTTCGCCGCGCCGGTGTCGGCGCTCGGCGTCGCCGACAACGCGGTGCAGGTGACGGTGACGCGCGACGGCGCGCGCTGCTGCGCGGTGACGGTGACGCCTGCGGAAGCGGGCGTCGCCGTGGTCAACCGCACCTCCGCGTCATCCGGCGCCGCGCTCGGCCTGTACCGCGCGCCCGGCACAGCCGCGCTGTACGCGCTGGGCAGCCTGCCCGCCGGCGTCGACGCGCGCAGCTACACGCTGTCGGCGCCCGATCCCGCGATGCTGGCCGGCAACCTGCTGCGCACGGCGCTCGCGCGCCGCGGCGTCCGCATCGACGGCAGGGTGCGCGCGCTGCGCTGGCCGCAAGCCGATCCCGCGCTGGCCTCGCCGGACCTGCAGACGCTCGCCGAACTCGCCTCGCCGCCGCTGTCCGAGCTGGTGCGTCGCGCGCTGAAGGATTCCGACAACCTCTACGCGCAGCACCTGCTGCTGCAGGTCGGCGTGCAGGCCGCGCGGCGCGGCGTCTGCGCCGACCGCGCGCGGCCGCCCGACACCAGCGAAGGCTGGGGCCTGTGCGCGCTGCGCGCGCTGCTGGCGCGCATCGGCATCGCGCCCGGCGCGGCGACGTTCGAGGAAGGCAGCGGCCTGTCGCGCAAGGACCTGGTCACGCCGCGCGCGACCACCACGCTGCTGGCCTGGGTGCGCACGCAGCCGTTCGCGCAGACGTATCTCGACGCGCTGCCGGTCGCCGGCGTCGACGGCACGCTCGACCACCGCTTCGCCGGCACGCCCGCCGACGGCCGCCTGCGCGCCAAGACCGGCACGCTGGCGCACAGCTACGCGCTGTCCGGCTACGTCACCGACGCCGCCGGCGAACCCCTCGCGTTCGCGCTGATGCTGGACCGCTACCTGCGCCCGACCGATGCGCAGGGTGCGTCGGCCGCGCCCGCGCCCGGCGCCGACCTCGACGCGATCGCCGCGCTGCTGGCCGGCTACGCCGGCGCGACAACACAGCCGTAGCGGCTGGATCGGCGCGCGCCGCGCGGCTATCGTGGCGGCGGCAACGCACGCAGGTGTCCATGCCCTCGCCCACCGCCGACCTGTTCGCCGCCGCCTCCGCCGCGCCGCGCATCCGCGTCGGCATCGGCGGCTGGACCTTCGCGCCGTGGCGCGCCAGTTTCTATCCGGCCGACCTGCCGCAGCGGCGCGAGCTCGAATACGCCAGCCGCCAGCTCACCGCGATCGAGATCAACGGCACCTGGTACGGCGCGCAGAAGCCGGCGACCTACGCCAAGTGGCGCAGCGAGACGCCGGACGGCTTCGTGTTCTCGCTGAAGGCGCCGCGCTACGTCGTCGAAGGCAAGGCGCTGGCCAACGCCGGCAAGACCATCGACGCCTTCGTGTTCGGCGGCCTGGCCGAGCTGGGCGACCGGCTGGGGCCGATCCTCTGGCAGTTCCCGCCCTCGCGCCGCTTCGAACGCGACGACTTCGCCGCCTTCCTCGACCTGCTGCCGCGCGCGCTGGACGGCCGCCCATTGCGTCACGTGCTGGAAGTGCGCCACCCGAGCTTCCTCTGCGACGCCTATCTCGATCTCGCCCGCGCGCATCGCCTGCCCAGCGTGTTCACCGACTCCGACGCATATCCCTCGTTCGCCGATCCCACCGGCGACTTCGTCTACGCGCGGCTGATGCGCAGCCGCGCCGAGGAGCCGGCCGGCTACGCGCCGGACGCGCTCGACGCGTGGGCCGCGCGCGCCAGGCAGTGGGCCGAGGGCGGCGCGCCGGCGGACCTGCCGTACGTGCAGCCCGCACCCGCGCGGCGGACCCCGCGCGACGTGTTCGTCTACTTCATCAGCAGCGCCAAGGCGCGCAATCCGGCCGCCGCGCAGGCGCTGCTGGCGCGGCTGCGCGGCTGAAGACGGCGGCGCCGCGCCGCTGCGCGCGCGAAGGCGGCTTCGGCTCGCGGCCGCGCGGCGCGG
>NZ_DF970176.1 GCF_000953855.2 Mizugakiibacter sediminis | reverse complement strand
GCCGCCGCCGCGCGGCTGCGCGAACACGCCGCACAGGCGCGGCTGTCGCGGCGGCTGGCCGGGATCGCGCTGGACGCGTCGCTGCCGGCGCTGCCCGGCGCGCTGCGGCGGCGCGCGCCGGACGTCGCCGCGCTGGACGCGCTGTTCGACCGTTTGCGCTTCGGCCCGCTGACGCGCTCGCGCGTGCGCGCGCTGACCGCCTGAGGACACCCGCATGCGCGACGATGCCCCCGCCCGCCCCGACGACGCCGGCGCCCCGGTCGAGACCCTGTATGCCGGCCGCTGGCTGACGCTGCGCAGGCGCGGCCGCTGGGAGTACGTCGAGCGCAACACGCCGGGCGGCGCCGCCATCATCGTCGCCGTCACGCCCGACGACCGCGTGCTGTTCGTCGAGCAGTTTCGCGTGCCGATCGGCCAGTTCACCATCGAGATGCCGGCCGGCCTGGTCGGCGACCTCGACGGCCGCGGCGACGAGCACGCGCTCGAGGCCGCGCGGCGCGAGCTGGAGGAGGAGACCGGCTACGCCTGCGCGCGCGTCGAGCACCTGCATTCGGGGCCGTCGTCGTCGGGCATGAGCACGGAGATGATCCACTTCGTGCGTGCGCGGGAGCTGCGCCGCGTCGGCCCCGGCGGCGGCGACGCCACCGAGAGCATCGTCGTGCACGCGGTGCCGCGCGCCGAGGCCGGCGCCTGGCTGATGGCGAAGGCGCGCGCCGGCTATTCGGTTGATCCCAAACTGTTCGCCGGGTTGTGGTTCCTCGAGCACGGCGGCGAGATCGAGGCCGCGCGCGGCGGATCCGGCGAACCGTAGGCTCGCCTTGGCCCATCCGACGCCCGCGGCGCTCCGCGGCTTCAGCAAGAGCCCGCGTTTCGGGACGCGGATCGACGCGGATGGAGCGCGATTCGGGTCCGCGTCGATCCGCGTCAAAAAATGGCTGCTCGCAAAGTGAACCAAGACCCACGTTACGGCGCCGGCGTGCGCTCGCGTTGCAGCCGCGCCTCGAAGTCCTTCAGCGCCGCCGCCGCGTAGGCGCGGCAGGCGTTGGCGTCGATCAGCGGATCCGGGCGCTGTCCGCGCGTGCGCGCTTGCAGCCGCTCCCACAGGCTGGACGCCGAAGGATGCGGCGTCAGCAGGATGTCGCAGGGCAGCGCCGCCACGGTGGCGATCGCGCGGCGGAAATTCTCGACGCGCTGCGGATGCTTGGGGTCGCCGAAGCGGTAGCCGTCGGCGCTGATCGCGGTCAGGCTGTCGGCGTAGACCACGTGTTCGCAGCGTCCGCCCTCGCAGGCGTCCCAGGTCCACGACGTGCTGCCCGGCGTGTGGCCCGGCGTGTCGTGCGCGGTGACGCGCAGCGCGCCGAGCGTCACCGCCTCGCCGTCGGCGATCGCGCGCACGTGGCGGACCGCAGGATAGCTCGCGGCGATGCCCGCCTGCGGATCCTCGGGATCGGCGCCGCCGTGCTCCATGGCGAAGGCGCCGGACGCGCTGGCGACCACCTGCGCACCGCTCAGCCGCTGCAGCTCGGCGATGCCGCCGGCATGGTCGAAATGCGCGTGCGAGCCGAGGATGTAGCGGATGTCCTCGACGCGGAAACCGAGCGCGCGGATGTGCGCGGCGATCCGCGGCGCGGACTCGGGCAGGCCGCCGTCGATCAGGATCAGGCCGGCCGGATCGACCAGCAGCACGGCGGCGAGGCCGTGCGTGCCGACATAGTAGGTGTTGCCGTAGACGCGGAACGGCGCCTGCGGCGCGTTCCACTTGGCGCGCGCGTCGGCATACGGCGTGGCGGCCTGCGCGGCGCCGCAGGCGAGCGACGCCGCGGCGAGCAGCGGAAGAATCCTGGACATGGCGTCCCCCGGGAAAGCGGTGCGCGCAGCATGCCGGCCGCCTGCGGCGAGGCGCGGGCGCACGCGGGGCGTGTTGCGGGCAGGCGCGCGCCGGCCGTGAGGCACGGGCCACGCGCGCTCAGGGCCGCGCGGGCGGACGCTTGAGGCGCAGCATCGCTGCGGCCGACGCCAGCGCCGCGAGCACGAACAGCGCGACCGCGATGGCGTCGCGCGTGCCCAGCCACAGCGCGCCGGCCACCGCCGCCAGCGGCACCGCGGCCAGCAACAGCGCGGCGATCTCGTCGCGACCCCCGCGCCGGCCGCCGCCCAGCAGCAGCATCGCGCCGCCCCAGGCCAGCAGCAGCGCCAGCGCGCGGCGCGCCCAGGCGTAGCGCGGCGCGTCCGGCAGGGACGGCAGCATGTCGGTGAGCGAACGCTCGCCGAGCTGCACGCGCGCGTGCGCCTCGCCGTCGCTGCCGACCGCCGGCACCAGCGCGCCGTTCTGCACGCGTGCGATCACCGTGATCGGCTGCAGCGGCACCACCGCCCAGCTGACGCGCAGGTCGCCGAGCCGCGGCGCCGCCGGATCGGCGCTGGTCACCAGCGCGCCATCGACGGCCTGGAAGCTGGCGGCCAGGTTGGGCGGCAGCTGCGAGAACCCGGGCGCATAAGGCTCGTAGCCGGGGATCGCCTGCAGCAGCGCCTCGGACAGCGCGAAGCCGCCGAGCCGCACGCTGGGCGCGACGAAGCGCGCGGCCGCGAACGGGAACGCGCCCGGATTCTCGTGTCCCGCCGGCCGCGCGAAATGCGCGGAGTCGACCGGGTGATCGACCCAGTCCAGCTCGTAGCTCGGCGGTGCGCCGCCGTAGGCCAGCTCGCGCCACTGGAACATCTCGACCTTGCGCAGCAGCACCGGCGCCTTGGCCGTGACGGCGAACTGCAGGTCGGTCGCCAGGCTGACCACTTCCGGCGTGCCGCCGACCAGCACCAGGCCGCCTTCCGCGCCCGGGCCCGGTTCGGCGTCGGTCAGCACCGCCCCGCCGATCGCGTCCTCGGCCGCGGCGCGCGCGCGCGCGCCGCGCTCGGTCGCGGCCAGCAGCAGCAGCGCCAGCGCCAGCAGCACGCAACCCGCGATGCGCGCCCCCCAGGAAAACGGTTTCCGCGCGATCATGCGCCCTCCCGCATGCGGTACGGATGTGCCACGCCGCGCGCGCAGCGGCGGCGCGGCCGCGCCGACCTTAGCCCAGCGCGCGACCGCGCGCACGGACCGGCTTCACAGCGCGAGTCCGGCCAGCCCGGCCTGCTCGGCGGTCGTGCCGAAGCGCCCCTTGGCGTCACGCGTCACCTCGGCCATCGCGATCTCGGCATCGTGGGTGAAGAACAGGCGCACGCCGCGCGCCAGCTTGTCCTCGAGGAAAGCGCGCTTCTCGTCGATCAGCAGCTCGGGATAGCGGTCGTAGCCCATGGTGATCGGTAGATGCACCCACGGCCGGCCGGGGATCAGGTCGGCGCAGAACGCCACGCCGCCGCCGGCGCCGGGCGCCGGCATCACTTCCGCCAGCATCAGCCCGGGCGTGTGGCCGTTGGAGAAAGTGAAGCGCACCGAGCGGCCGAGCGTGCGCGAGCATTCGCCGTCGACCAGCTCCAGGCGCCCGCTCCGCTCCAGCAGCGGCAGCAGCTCGGGGATGAACGAGGCGCGGTCGCGCGGATGCGGATGCTGCGCGCGCTGCCAGTGCTCGCGGCCGACCACGAAGGTGGCGTTGGGGAACAGCAGGCGCGGCGGCTGCCCTTCCTGCCACGCCGCCAGCAGGCCGCCGGCGTGGTCGAAGTGCAGGTGCGAGAGCACCACCGCGTCGATGTCCTCGTGGCCGAGGCCGGCGCGCGCCAGCGAATCCAGCAGCACGTGGTCCGGCTCGACCACGCCATAGCGCTCGCGCAGCTTCGGTTCGAAGAACGCGCCGATGCCGGTCTCGAACAGCACGTTGCGGCCGTCGAGGCCGACGGCCAGCAGGCAGCGGCAGGCCAGCGGGATGCGGTTCTCCGCGTCCGGCGCCACCCACTGCGCCCACAGCGCGCGCGGCGCATTGCCGAACATGGCGCCGCCATCCAATCGCTGCGAGTTGCCGAGGAGCGACCAAAGTTTCATGACGTCAAGTATCTCGCGTTGCCGACGCGATCCGCCTGGAACGGATCCGGACGCCGAAGGCGGCCCCGCGCGCTGCGCGGGACGAGGTCCATGGTCGACCGAGCGCCCCGGCGCCGCCGTCGAGGCGCTGCGGGTCGCCGAGCAGCGGCCATCGTTTCATCGCGCCCTCACTGCACCTTGCCCAGCCCGGACACGCCGCGCGGATCGCTGGCGGCGTCGAGCCTGTTGGTCCCGAGATCCCAGGTCACCACGTTCATGAAGCCCCAGCCGCGACGCTGCTTGAAGGCGTAACCCATCTCCCGCAGCGCCTTGGCGGTGGCGTCGTCGAACGCGTGCGGCTCGACGCTGACCCAATCCGGCAGGTACTGGTGATGGTAGCGCGGCTGCGCGGTGATCTCGGCGGCGGACTTGCCTTCCATGAAGGCGAGGATGCCCTCGAACACCTGGGTGATGATGGTGGAACCGCCGGGCGTGCCGATCACGCCGATGCGGTCCTTGCCGAACACGAAGGTCGGCGTCATCGACGACAGCATGCGCTTGCCCGGCGCCGGCGCGTTGGCCTTGTTGCCGAGCAGGCCGAAGGCGTTGGGCGCGCCGGGCACCAGCGCGAAGTCGTCCATTTCGTCGTTGAGGATCACGCCGGTGCGGCCGGCGACGAAGGCGGAGCCGAACGCCAGGTTCACCGTCGAGGTGCAGGCGACCATGTTGCCGTCGCGGTCGACGATGGAGAAATGCGTGGTGTCGGTGCCGGGCTCGTGCGCCAGCGCCGGCGGCAGCATCGACGACGGCGTGGCCCTGTCGGGCAGGATCGACGCGCGCAGGCCGTCGGCGTAGTACGGCGACAGCAGCATGTCCAGCGGCATCTTCACGAAGTCGGGATCGCCGAGGTATTCGTTGTGGTCGCGGAACGCGCGCCGCATCGCCTCGATGATCACGTGGTAGCGCTGCGCGGCCGGCATCGCCGCGAGGTCGAAACCGCGCAGGATGTTGAAGATCTCCGCCAGCGCCACGCCGCCGGAGGACGGCGGCGGCGCGGTGACGATGCGCCAGCCGCGGTAGTCGAAGCGCAGCGGCTCGCGCTCCTCGACGCGATAGCCGGCCAGATCCTCCAGCGTCCAGTGGCCGCCGGCGGCGCGCACGCTGTCGACCAGCTCGCGCGCGGTCTCGCCCTTGTAGAAGCCGTCGGCGCCCGCGGCGGCGATGCGCTGCAGCGTGCGCGCGAGGTCGGGCTGCTTGAACACCCAGCCTTCCTTCGGCACCTGCCCGTCCGCGGTCAGCAGCAGCGCGGCGGAGGCCGGATAGCGTGCGACCACGTCGCGGCGCTCGACCAGGTCGCCGAGGAAGCGCGCATCCGGCTTGTAGCCGTTGCGCGCGATGCGGATCGCCGGCGCCAGCGATGCCGTCAGCGGCAGCTTGCCGTAATGCGCGGCCACCCAGGCCAGGCCGGCGGGCTCGCCGGGGATGCCGGCCGAAGTCGGGCCGTTGATCGCGGCGCCGCGGTTCGGCGTGCCGTCGGCGTTGACGTAAATCTTCGCGTCGACCGCCGCCGGCGCCACCTCGCGCGCGTCGATCATCGCCTCGCGCCCGTCGGCGGCGCGGTGGATCAGCATGAAGAAGCCGCCGCCGAGGCCCGAGCTCTGCGGCTCGACCACCGCCAGCGTCGACGCCACCGCCACCGCCGCATCGAACGCGTTGCCGCCCTTCGCCAGCACCTCCAGCCCGGCCTCGGTGGCCAGTTCGTGCGCGCTGGCGACGGCGGCATGGCCGGGCCTGGTCGCGGGCGCCGCGGGTGCCGCCGCGGCGGACCCGGCGCCGGCGAGCAGCAACGCAAACAGCAGACCGCGCAGCCAACGCGTCATGCGGCGTTCTCCTTCAGCGGATGGAGACGAGGGACTGGTACTTGTGGAAGAGGTCGTCGCGCGTTTCGGCGTGATCGGGGTCCGGGACGATGCACTCGACCGGACACACCTCGACGCACTGCGGCTGATCGTGATGTCCCACGCATTCGGTGCACAGCGCGGGATCGATCACGTAGTACTCCTCGCCCAGCGAAATCGCCTTGTTCGGGCAGACGGGCTCGCACACGTCGCAGTTGACGCATGCGTCGGTGATCTTCAGGGACATGCGGCAAAGATAGCATGCAACCCTGCGCGGAACCGCCGCAGGGCGTACCGCGCGGCGCCATGCCGCGCGGACGGCGCAAGAGATCACATCTGCGCGAAGCGGAACTCCGCGGCGCTCGGCTTCAGCGCATCGGCGACGCGCTGCTGGTCGGCGGCGTCGCCGACGAACAGCACCACCACACCCTTGAACGAGCCCGGCTGCGCGTTCTTGAACGCGGCGACGATCAGGTCGGCGGTCTTCGCCGAGTCGGGGCCGCCGAACGCCATCATGTTGCCCGGCAGCACGGTGCGCGCCACCACGTCGGAAACGTTGTCGAGCTGGTTCTGCCGCTGCGAGACGGCGTCGTCGCTGTCGCCGCCCGGCACGTAGTACATGTACGGGCGCGTGTTGACGCCCTGCATGTGCTGCTTGACCTGTTCGACCAGGTACTTCTTCCAGCCGGCGCTGTCGTTCGGATCGGTCGGCTTGGCCACCGGGGCCTGCACCTGCTGCTGGGCCTGGTCGGCCGATTCCTGCTGGCTGCAGGCGGAAAGACCGGACACGCCGGTCAGCGCGATTGCCGCGAGGAAAACCAGTTTGCGCATCGTCGTCACCTTCATGGATGGTTGCTCGAATTGCGCCAGCGCTGGCGCAGGGCCTGCTGCACCGCCGGGTGCACGAAGCTGGAGACGTCGCCGCCGAGCCGCGCGATCTCGCGCACCAGCGAGGACGAAATGAAGCTGTACTGTTCGGCGGGCGTGAGGAACAGGGTTTCCGCCTCCGGGATCAGGTGGCGGTTCATGCTGGCGAGCTGGAATTCGTACTCGAAGTCGGACACCGCGCGCAGACCGCGCACGATCACGCCGGCGCCGATCTCGCGCACCAGTTGCGCCAGCAGCGAGGAGAAGCCGCGCACCTCGACGTTCGGCACGTCGGCCAGGGCCAGCCGCGCCAGCGCGATGCGATCCTCGAGGCTGAAGCCGGGGCTCTTCACCGGATTTTCCGCCACCGCCACCACGATGCGGTCGAACAGCGACGCCGCCCGCGTCACCAGGTCGGTGTGGCCGTGGGTGATCGGGTCGAACGTGCCGGGGTAGACGGCGACGCGCGCCTTCGCGCCGGTGCCGGGGGTGATCGCCATGGGCAGCGTCTGCTGGGGATTGCCGCAAGCTTAGCGGATGGCGCCGCCGCGGCGGTAGAGCGCGTAGCGCACGCCGCCGGCGCGGCCCTCGCGGTGCGGCGTCCATGCCGGCGGCAGCGCCGGCGCCGCATCCGCCGGCGCCTCGACGTAGATCAGCGCGCCGGGCTTCAGCCAGCCGCCCGCCTCCAGCGCCGTCGCCGCGTCCGTCCAGCGCGCATCGGCGAACGGCGGATCGAGGAACACCAGGTCGAACGGCGTCGCCGAGCCGCGCAGGAAAGCGGCCGCGTCGACGCACTCGACGCTGCCGCCCGCCTGGCCGAGGCGCGCGAGGTTGTCGCGCAGCGCCGCGGCCAGGCGCGGATCGCGCTCGACGAAGGTCGCCTGCGCCGCCCCGCGCGAGAGCGCCTCGATGCCCAGCGCGCCGGTGCCGGCGAACAGGTCGAGGCAGCGCGCGCCCTCGATCGTCGGCGCCAGCCAGTTGAACAGCGTCTCGCGCACGCGGTCGGGCGTAGGCCGCAGGCCCGGCAGGTCCGGCACGGCCAGCTTCGAGCCGCGCAGGCGGCCGGCGATGATGCGCACGCGGCCCGGACCGGCGGCAACGGCGCGCGCGCGCTTCACGCCGCCCCCCGTGCGCGCGCGCGCGGCGGCTCGCGTTCAGCGGTCGGGGCGAAGGCGGGTGCTAGCATACGGGCGAGGATTGTCTCCGAATCCCCTCTCCCATGCTCAAGTTCTGGAAGAAGAAACCGGCCGCGGCCGGCGACGCGGCGCAGCCCGAGCCGGCGGCGGACGCGGACGCCGTCGCGGCGCCGTCCGCCGCGCCGCCTCGCGGCTGGCGCGAGCGCCTCGCCGGCAACGCGCTGGCGCGCGGCCTGGGCGTGCTGTTCGCGCGCCATCCGCGGCTGGACGACGCGCTGCTGGACGAGCTGGAAACGGTGCTGCTGACCGCCGATGTCGGCGTCGCCGCGACGCAGGCGTTGGTCGAGGACCTGCGCACGCGCATGCACCGGCGCGCCTTCGCCGACGCCGATGCGCTGCTCGCCGCGCTGCGCGAGGACATGCGGGCGATGCTGGCGCCGGTCGCGCGACCGCTGGACGTGTCGGCGGCGAAGCCGTTCGTGCTGCTGATGGTCGGCGTCAACGGCGTCGGCAAGACCACCACCATCGGCAAGCTGGCGCGCCGCTACCGCGACGAGGGCCGCGACGTGCTGCTCGCCGCCGGCGACACCTTCCGCGCCGCCGCGGTCAAGCAGCTCGAGGCCTGGGGCGAGCGCGACGGCGTGCCGGTGATCGCCCAGGGCCAGGGCGCCGACGCCGCCAGCGTGATCTTCGACGCGCTGCAGGCCGCGCGCGCGCGCGGCTGCGACGTGCTGATCGCCGACACCGCCGGCCGCCTGCACACGCAGGGCGGGCTGATGGACGAACTCGGCAAGATCAAGCGCGTGCTGGGCAAGCTCGATGCCGCCGCGCCGCACGAGGTGCTGATGGTGATCGACGGCACCACCGGCCAGAACGCGATCAACCAGGTGCGCCAGTTCCGCGACGCGGTCGGCGTCAGCGGGCTGGTGGTGACCAAGCTCGACGGCACCGCCAAGGGCGGCGTGGTGTTCGCGCTGGCGCGCGAGTTCGGCCTGCCGATCCGCTACGTCGGCCTCGGCGAAGGCGCCGAGGACCTGCGCGAGTTCGAGCCGCGCGCCTTCGTCGATGGCCTGCTGCCCGAAACGCTCGGCGCGACCGCATAAAAAAAGAGCGCGGCGCCAGGGGGCGCCGCGCCCGTTCCGCGCCCTCCGGGGGCGTGGAAAGCGCGAAACACGGGTGGCCGCAGCAGGCCGGCGCGGATGATGGGGCATGCAAAAAAATGACAATGTCCACTTCGTCACAATGCGGTACCGCGTCCTGCGCATCGCGCTGATCGCGCTGACGGTGCTGCTGGCGGCGGTCCTCGCCGCGCTGGTCGCCGTGCGCATGCTGCTGCAACCTGATCGCTTCACCGCGCTGCTGCGGGGGATGGCCGCCGACGCCGGGCTCGAGCTCACCCTCGACGCGCCCGCCGCGCCGACACTGTGGCCGCGCCCGGCGCTGGAGCTGCGCGGCCTGCGGCTGCTGCCCAAGGGCGCCGCCGCGCCGCTGCTGCAGGCCGCGCGCGCGC
>NZ_DF970175.1 GCF_000953855.2 Mizugakiibacter sediminis | reverse complement strand
CCGGCGGGCGCGCCGCCAGGTCGGGCGCGCCGAGTTGGCGCCAGTAGCCGGGCGGGGGGATCTCCAGCAGCGGATAGCCGTTCTCGGTGCGCGCCTGCGCGGTCTCCTCGGCGGCGGCACCCTGCTCCAGGTGGGGGCGCAGGCCGTCGAGCAGTTCGCCGATGCGCGCGGCGGCGGCGGCGTCGGGCAGTTCGATCGCGTCGACGTACGGCGCCAGCGCGGATTCCAGCGCGTACAGCCGCTCGCCCAGTTCGAGCAGGCCGTAGCGGCCGCAGGCGGCGGCGAGCCTGCCGAATTCGATGTGCAGCAGGCGCAGCGCGTTGACGTCCCAGCCGTCGCGGCACTGGCCGCGGGCGCGCCGCAGCAGCGTCTTCAGGCGCTGCGGCAGGAAGCGCAGGAAGGACTGGCGCAGCTCCTCCCCGTGCTGGGGATCCTCACGCTCGGACATGACGGCTTCCGGTGTCGCAGCCACTATAGCAAGCCCCGTGCGACCGTCCCGGCTCGCTCAGAACGGCTTCACCACCGCCAGCACGACGATCGCGATCAGCAGCAGCGCCGGCGCCTCGTTGAACACGCGCAGGCGCCGGCTGGACCAGGCGCAGGCGTCGCGCGCGAACAGCCGCGTCAGCCGCGCCAGCCAGAGGTGGTGGCCGATCAGCAGCGCCACCAGCAGCAGCTTGAGGTGCAGCCAGTGGCTGGCGGCGAAGTAGCCCGGCGCGTGCAGCAGCCACCCGCCGAGGGTGGCGAGTCCGGACAGCACGGCCAGCGTGCCGCCGATGTGGGTGATCCCGAGCAGGCGCCGTTCCATCACCTTCAGGCGTTCGCGCACCACCGCCTCGGTCGCCTCGGCGTGGTAGACGAACAGGCGCGGCAGGTAGAACAGCCCGGCGAACCAGGTCACCACGAATACCACGTGGAAGGCCTTCAACCACAGCATCGGCAGCGCCCCGCGGCAGGAAAAATGCAGTATAGCCACGGCGTGGGCGATTTCCTTGACCCCCCGCGCGAGGCGCCGCTATAACCCGGTTTCGCCCTCGCCTGCCGCCATGAGTTCGGTCGAACCTCCCCGTTTCGTCGTCCGCCCGCACGACCCGGCCGCCCAGCGCCGCCGCCTGCTCGGCCTGGCGCTGGCGTGGGCGGGCTGCGTGCTGCTGGCGGCGGTGGCCGGGTTCTGGCTGGGCGACCGCGGGCCGCTCGCCTCGCCCGAGCACAAGCGCGAGCGGCAGACCGCCGCCGAGAACGAGGCGCTGAAGCAGCAGGTCGCGATGCTGACCCGCTCCGAACAGGTGGCGCGCATCGCCGCGCAGGAGCTGAAGCGCACCGTGGCCGAGCGCGAGGAGGAGATCGCCGGCCTGCGCGCCGATCTGGCGTTCTACGCGCGCCTGACCGGCGGCGACGCGCAGCGCGCCGGCCTGTCCATCCAGGACGTGCGCCTGCGCCGCGTCGGCGCCTCGAACGCCTACAACGTCACCGTCACGCTGACGCAGAACGCCAAGCGCGGCGAGGAGAGCCGCGGCCGCATCACCCTCGCCCTGGAAGGCGTGCGCGGCGACCGCCTGACGCTGATCGACTGGGCGACGCTGGGCGGGCCGACGGAGAAGGACGGCCTGCCGTTCGCCTTCAAGTATTTCCAGCAGGTGAACGGCACGCTGATCGTGCCCGCCGGCTTCGTGCCGAACCGGCTGCGCGTCACCGCGCAGCCGCAGGGCGGCGACGCGCTGGTGCGCGACGTCGCCTGGAACGACGCGCTGAAGGAGAAGCTCGAATGACCGCGCCGCCGCGGCGGCGCACCGGCAAGCCGCGGAAAGGGGGCCGCGGACCGCAGCCACACCGACCGCCCGCGCCTGGGGAGTAGTGCCATGTTCAGCAGCAACAAGAAATCGTCGAACGTCGCCGCCGCGGCCACCAGCCTGATCGCCAAGGGCACCACCGTGCAGGGCGACGTGCATTTCGCCGGGGCGCTGCACCTCGAGGGCCGCATCGAGGGCGCGGTGCTGGCGGAGCCCGGCAGCGGCGCGCTGTTCACGCTCAGCGAGCACGGCGCCGTGGTCGGCCGCATCGACGTGCCGAACGCGGTGATCAACGGCGAGGTGCGCGGCGACATCCACGTCGGCGAGCGGCTGGAGCTGGCCGCGGGCGCGCGCATCGAGGGCGATGTCCACTACCGCGTGCTGGAAATGGCCGCGGGCGCCCGCGTCAATGGCAAAATGGCGCACCAGCCGGAACCGCCCAGGCAGCTGCCGCGGCCGGAGGAAGTGCCGTCGCTGTCTCCCGCCGAGGCTTGAAAGCGCCGCCGGCGACCCGATCTGCGCCGTTGGAGTCCGTATGAACGCCGTTCCCGACTACCGCGAAGCGAAAGCCGTGCTGCGGTTCAGCGATGCCGCCGCGCACAAGGTGCGCGAGCTGATCGCCGAGGAAGGCAACGCCGCGCTGAAGCTGCGCGTGTACATCACCGGCGGCGGCTGCTCCGGCTTCCAGTACGGCTTCACCTTCGACGAGCAGCGCGCCGACGACGATTACGCGATCGACAAGGACGGCGTCACCCTGCTGGTCGATCCGCTGTCGCTGCAGTACCTGACCGGCGCCGAGATCGACTACACCGAATCGCTGTCCGGCGCGCAGTTCGTGATCCGCAACCCGAACGCGCGCACCACCTGCGGCTGCGGCTCCTCCTTCACGGTGTGAGTTCGGCCGCACGCTCGCACCGCAACCCGCTGGCCGCGCCGGCCGCGCTGGACCGCCTCGCCGAACGCCGCGACGACGAAGCCTGGCTGGCCGCGCGCGCCGGCGCCGACGACGCCCGTTTCCTGCTGCTCGACGCCGAGCAGCGCATGCTCGCCGCGCGCGACGGCACGCGGCTGGCGCTGCTGACCGCAGCGCAGCGCGCGCGCCTGCTGCCGGACGCCGCCGCGCACTTCCTCGGCGCCGCCGACGGCCTGCACTACTTCTTCCTCGACGCCGCCGGCACGGCGGACGCGCTGGCGCAGACGCTGGACGCGCGTTGGGCCGGCCTGCGCGAGCTCGGCATGAGCCTCGATCCGCTGGCCGCCGGCCTGTGCGCCTACGCCAAGGGCCTGGCGCACTGGCAGGCGGCGACGCGGCACTGCAGCCGCTGCGGCGCGCCGCTGGCGCTGATCGCCGCCGGCCACCGCGCCGCCTGCGGCAGTTGCGGCGCGCTGCATTTCCCGCGCACCGATCCGGCGGTGATCGTGATCGTCGAGCACGAAGGCGCCTGCCTGCTCGGCCGTCAGGCCGGCTGGCCGGAGAAGCGCTATTCCACCCTGGCCGGCTTCGTCGAGCCGGGCGAGACGCTGGAGCAGGCGGTGCGCCGCGAGGTCGCCGAGGAGGCCGGCGTCGAGGTGCTCGACTGCGACTACCACTCCTCGCAGCCGTGGCCGTTCCCCGGTTCGCTGATGCTCGGCTTCACCGCCACCGCGGCGCGGCGCGACATCCGCCTCGCCGACGGCGAGCTGGAGGACGCGCGCTGGTTCACCGCGGCGGAGATCGTCGCCGCGCTGCGCGCCGGCGAACTGCGGCTGTCGCCGTCGATCTCGGTGTCGTACCGGCTGATCGAACACTGGCTGGCCGGCCAGGGCATCGACCTCGCCGCCGAGCTGGCCGCGCTGCCGTCCTGACCGCCGCGCCGCGCGGCTACAATGCGGCCACCGCCCTGCCGAAGGCTCCGTGATGGCCACCAAGCTCGTCGCCGCCCTGCTCGCCCTGGTGCTGGTTTCGGCCGTCGCCGACATCGCCCGCTATCGCGACTACGGATGGTTCCGCGCCTGGCTGGGCCGCCTCGAAAGCGTGCGCGGCCCGTTGCGCGCGGTGCTGGCGGTGCTGCTGCCGGTGCTGCTGTGCGCGCTGCTGATGCTCGGCCTGCAACACGTGCTGTTCGGCCTCGGCGGTCTCGCCTTCGCGCTGCTGGTGCTGGTGTACGCGCTGGGGCCGCGCGAGCTCGAGCGCGACATCGACGCCGTGCTGCACGCGCCCGACCGGCCGCAGCGCGAGGCGGCCGCGCAGGCGCTGCGCGCCGACGAGACCGGCGCGCCGCTCGCCTTCGACGCGCCCAGCCTGGTCGAGGCGGCGGTGCTGTCGGCGCTGAAGCGGCGCTTCGGCGTGCTGCTCTGGTTCTTCGTGCTCGGCCCGGCCGGCGCGCTGCTGTACCGCCTGACTCGGCTCGCCGCCGGCTCCGACGCGCCGCTGGACGAGGCCGGCCGCGGCTTCGCCCGCCGCGCCGCTTCGGTGCTGGACTGGATCCCCGCGCATCTGATGGCGCTGGCGATGGCGCTGGCCGCCGACTTCGACGCGGTGGTGGGCGCCTGGCGCGCCTGGCACGCCGAACCGGGGCGCTCGCCCTGGGAATTCGAGAGCGGCTTCCTCGGCGCGATCGCGCGCGCCGGCGTCGACGCCGACGTGGTCGCCGGCGACGGCTACGCGCACGACACCCACGATCCGCTGGGCGAACTCGAGGACGCGCGGCACATGCTGTTGCGCGTGCTGGTGGTGTGGCTGGCGGTGGTCGCGGTGATCGTGCTGGCCGGCTGGTTCGCCTGAGCGCGACAGCCGCTACGCCCACGCCCCGCGCAGCGCGCGCACCGAGCTTTCCATCTGCGCCGCGCTGCTGGTCGGCGGCAGCGGCATGCCGGCGGCCAGCGCGATCCGCGACCAGAATCGCCGCGGCAGGCGCATGCGCCGCAGCGCCGAATCGCGGCGACTGAAGATCGAGCCCCACAGCCCGCGCAGCGCCAGCGGCACCACCGGCACCGGCCGCCGCGCCAGCATCTTCTCCACGCCCGGACGGAACGGCGCGATCTCGCCGTCGCGCGTCAGCCCGCCCTCGGGGAACACGCAGACCAGCTCGCCTGCGGCCAGCGCGGCGTCGACCTCGGCGAAGGCGCGCGCCAGCAGCTGCGGGTCCTCCTTGCCGCCGGCGATCGGGATCGCGCGCGCGGTGCGGAAGATGAAGCGCAGCAGCGGGACGTCGAAGATCTTGTAGTACATCACGAAGCGCACCGGCCGGCGCACGCTGCCCATGATGATCAGCGCGTCCATGTAGCTGACGTGGTTGCACACCAGCAGCGCCGGGCCTTCCTCGGGGATGCGCTCCAAGCCGTCGCTGCGGATGCGGTACAGCGTGTTGACGATGATCCAGGTGAGGAAGCGCATCAGGAATTCGGGCGTCAGCGCGTAGATGTAGAACGCCACCGCGGCGTTCATCAGCGCGACGATCAGGAACAGGCGCGGGATCGTCACCCCCAGCGACAGCATGCCGAGGCCGAACAGCGCCGCCACCACGATGAACAGCGCGTTGAGCACGTTGTTGCCGGCGATCACGCGCGACAGTTCCGACTTGTCGGTGCGCGCCTGCACCAGCGCGAACAGCGGCACGATGTAGAAGCCGGCGAACAGGCCGATCAGCGCGAGGTCGAGCGCCACGCGCGGGTTGCCCGGCGCGGCGAGGAAGGCCAGCCAGTCGAGGCCGGAGGCCGGCGGCGCGTCCGGGCGCGCGAAGAACAGGTCGACGCCGAACGCGGTCAGGCCGATCGAGCCGAACGGCACCAGGCCGATCTCGACGCGCCGCCCGGACAGCTTCTCGCACAGCAGTGAGCCGATGCCGATGCCGACCGAGAACAGCGTCAGCACCAGGATCGACACCGACTCGTCGCCGCCGAGGTGCAGCTTGGTGTAGTTCGGCAGCTGCGCGGTGAAGATGCCGCCGAAGAACCAGAACCAGGAGATGCCGAGCACGGCGTGGAACACCGTCGAGCGCTTGCGCACGAAGCGCAGCGCCTGCACGGTCTGCCGCCACGGGTTCGGATCGAAGCGCAGTTCCGGCGCGGTCGCCGGCGCCGGCGGGATCGCGCGGCTGGCCAGCCAGCCGCCGAGCGCCACCGCCAGCACCAGCAGCGAGGCGTACAGCTCGCCGCGCGGGTGCTGCATGATCGCCGCGCCGCCGGCGATCTGCCCGGTGAGGATCGCCAGCGAGGTGCCCATCTCGACCATGCCGTTGCCGCCGATCAGCTCGTCCTGACGCAGCGCCTGCGGCAGGATCGCGTACTTGATCGGCCCGAACACCGTCGAGTGCAGGCCCATCAGGAACAGCACGGCGAGCAGCAGCGCCACGCCATGCGTGTAGAAGCCCACCGCGGCCAGCGCCATCGCGCCGATCTCGAACAGCTTGACGTAGCGGATCAACCGCGTCTTCTCGAATTTCTCCGCGAGCTGACCGGCGCTGGCCGAGAACAGGAAGAACGGCAGGATGAACAGCGCCAGGCCGAGGTTGGAATACAGATTCACCTGCTGCGTGGAGAGCCCCATCTGGAACGCCACCAGCAGCAGGGTGGCGTAGCGGAAGGCGTTGTCGTTGAACGCGCCCAGCGCCTGGGTGGCGAAGAACGGCGCGAAGCGGCGCGTGCGCAGCAGCGTGAACTGGTTCATCGGCCCCTCCCTGTCGCGCAAGCCTAGCAAAGCGGCGATGCGCGGACGTGGCCGGAGCGGGCGCGCGGCTCGCGCCGCCGAGACGGGCGCGCCGCGCGCGTCAATCGCGGCGGCGATGCAGCGCGCGGTGGCCGATGTCGCGGCGGTAGAAGGCGTCGGCGAAGCGGATGCGCTCGGCGGCGGCGTAGGCGCGGGCGCGCGCGGCGGCGAGATCGTCGCCCAGCGCGCACACGGTCAGCACGCGGCCGCCGGCGGTGACGACGCGGCCCCGCTCGTCCAGTTTGGTGCCGGCGTGGAACACCTTCGCGTCGGCGCCGAACTCGGCGTCGAGGCCGTCGATGACGTCGCCGCCGCGCACCTTGCCGGGATAGCCGCCGGCGGCGATCACCACGCCCAGCGCCGGGCGCGGATCCCATTCGGCGCGGACCCGGTCGAGGCGGCCGTCCAGCGCGGCGTCGATCAGCTCGGTGAGGTCGGACTTCAGGCGCAGCATGATCGGCTGCGTCTCCGGATCGCCGAAGCGCACGTTGAACTCCAGCACCTTCGGCGCGCCGTCCTTGCCGATCATCAGGCCGGCGTAGAGGAAGCCGACGAACGGCGCGCCCTCGGCGGCCATGCCGGCCAGCGTCGGCTCGATCACCTCGCGCAGGATGCGCCGCTCGACTTCCGGCGTCACCACCGGCGCCGGCGAGTAGGCGCCCATGCCGCCGGTGTTGGGGCCGAGGTCGCCCTCGTCGCGGCGCTTGTGGTCCTGGCTGGTGGCCAGCGGCAGCGCGTGGCGGCCGTCGCACATGACGATGTAGCTGGCTTCCTCGCCGTCGAGGAACTCCTCGATCACCACGCGCGAGGAGGCGTCGCCCAGCGCCTTGGCGCCGAGCATGTCGTGCAGCGCCTGCTCGGCGTCGTCGAGCGTCAGCGCCACCACCACGCCCTTGCCGGCGGCCAGGCCGTCGGCCTTGATCACGATCGGCGCGCCGTGCTGCTGCACGTAGGCCAGCGCCGGCTTCAAGTCGGTGAACACCGCGTAGCGCGCGGTCGGGATGTTGTGGCGGTGCAGGAAATCCTTGGCGAAGGCCTTCGAGCCTTCGAGCTGCGCGGCGATGCGGCGCGGGCCGAAGCAGCGCAGGCCGGCGGCGCGGAAGCGGTCGACCACGCCGGCGACCAGCGGCACTTCGGGGCCGACCACGGTCAACGCGATGCCCTCGCGCTGCGCCAGCGCCAGCAGGCCGTCGAGATCGGTGACGGCGACGTCGGCGTTGCGCAGCCCCGGCTCGCGCGCGGTGCCGGCGTTGCCCGGCGCGACGATCACCTCGCCGACGCGCGGCGACTGCTTGATGCGCCACGCCAGCGCGTGCTCGCGCCCGCCGGAACCGATCACCAGGACTTTCATGCCGTGCACCCTTCGTCGCGCCGCGGGGGCGCGCATTGTAGCGGGTCGGCACAGCGACCGCGGCTGCGTTCCTGCTGCCGAGTCCCGGGCAGGGTGGGCTTCAGCCCGCCGTCGCGCGGCTCAACCGTCGCGGCCGAGCAGCGCCAGCAGCGCGGCGCGCGGCAGCTTGCCGGTGTCGTTGCGCGGCAGGGCGGCGACGCGCTTCAGCGGACGCGGCAGGAACACCGGATCGACCGCGCGGCGCAGCGCGGCGAGGATCTCGGCTTCGGAGCGCGTGGGCGCCACCGCCAGCGCGGCGATGCGGCGCACGCCGGCGGCGTCGGCCTCGTCGAGCTGGAACACCACGCCGTCCTCGACGCCGGGGATCGCCAGCAGGCGCCGCGTCAGGTCGCCCAGCGAGGCGCGCTTGCCGGCGATCTCCAGCAGGTCGGTGTTGCGCCCGCACAGGCGGAAGCGGCCCGGCGCCGGCAGCTCGACCACGTCGGCCAGCGCCACCGGCTGCGCCAGGTGCGGCGCCTCCACCAGCGTGCCGTCCGGCTGCGGATGCAGCGCGACGCCGGGATAGAGCGTCCAGTCGTCCTCGTGCGCGCTGCGGCGGTGGGCGATCACGCAGGTCTCGGTGGAGCCGAACACCTCGACCACGGCGGCGCCGAAGCGCGCCTCGGCCTCGCGCGCCAGTTCCGCCGGCAGCGGCGCGGTGGCGGAGACGATCGCCGCCAGCGGCGGCAGCGCGGGCGCGGCGGCGACCAGCGCGCGCAGGTGCACGGGCGTGGTCACCAGCACGCGCGGCGCCGGGATCTCGGCCAGCGCATGCGCCACGTCGGCGGGAAAGAACGGCCGTCCGGCGTGCACGGCCACTTCGCCCAGCATCGGCAGCAGCACCGAGAGTTCCATGCCGTACATGTGCTGCGGCGGCACGGTGGCGACCACGTGGCAGGGGCCGCCGGCGGCGGCGGCGACGACGGCGAGGTTGCGCGCGGTGCTGAGGTGGAAGCCGCCGAGCGTCTTCGGGTTCGGCTTGGGCGCGCCGGTGGAGCCGGAGGTGTAGCCGACCGCGATCACCTGCCCCGCCGGCAGCAGCGGCACGTCGCACAGCTCGGGCGCGCTCACCTGCGGCAGCGCGAACTGCAGGTAGCCGGGCGGCGCCTGTTCCAACGCCTGTTCGCCGAGGGTATAGCAGCCGGGGTGCGCGGCGCGCACCTCGTCCACCGCCTGCGGCGCGCGCGAGGGCGGCAGCAGGTTGGTCTGGCCGCGCAGCGCCACCGCGCAGAAGGCCAGCAGGAAGGCGTAGCGGTCCTCGCACAGATTGACCGCGTGCTGCGCGTGCGGCAGTTGCGCGGCCAGCGCGCGCGCCTCGGCGAGGAACCGCGCGACGCTGACGGCGCGGCTCACGCGCCACGCGAAGACGCGCTGCGGATCGCGGGCATCCAGCAAGGGCAGCGTGCCCGCGGCTGCATCCGGGCGCTGCGATTCGAAGACGACGGACACCTGACCCTCCCCTAAGCGCGGATGATAGCGTCCGTCAGGGCGTCGCGGATGGGGGTGGGGCGATCCAGCCCGCCCACGGGGCCGTCCAGCACGGCTTCCAGCTCCTCGCCCAGGGCCGCCTGCACCGCGTCCGCCGTGATCGTCGGCGGCTCGCCGTGGCGGTTGGCGCTGGTGGAGACGATCGGTCCGCCGAAGGCGCGGCACAACGCGGCGGCCAGCGGGTGCGCGGTGACGCGCAGCGCGATGCCCGCGTGCGCGCCGGCCACCCAGTCCGGCACCCGCGCCGAGCGCGGGAACACCCAGGTGTGCGGGCCCGGCCAGGTAGCGCGCGCGCGCTGCAGCGCCGCGGCGGGGGCCTCGCCGATCCACGGTCGCACCTGTTCGAAGTCGGCGGCGATCAGCAGCACGCCCTGCGTGGGCGGCCGCCGCTTCAGCGCGAACAGGCGCGCGAACGCCTCGCGATTGTCGGGATCGCAGCCGAGGCCGTAGACCGCCTCGGTCGGATAGGCCAGCACGCCGCCCCCGCGCAGGAACGCGGCGGCCGCATCGACCTCGGTGGCGCGGTAGCGGCGCATGGTCTACTCGGCCGGCCGGGCCGCCGCCGTGCGCCGGGCCGGCGCCTTCTTCGCGGCGGCTTTCTTCGCCGGGGCCTTCCCGGTCGCGGTTTTCTTCGCGGCCGCCTTCTTCGCCGGCGCGGCTTTCTTCGCCGCCTTGCGCGATGCGGCGGCATCCTCGCCGGCGGGCTTGGCCGCGCCCTTCCTGGCGAAGCGCTTGGGACGCGCCGGCGCGGCGGCCAGCAGGGCGACGCATTCCTCGGCGCTCAGCGAGGCCGGCTCGCGATCCTTGGGAATGCGCGCGTTCTTCTCGCCGTCGGTGATGTACGGGCCGTAGCGGCCGTTCAGCACCTGCACGCCGTTGCCGAAATCCTTGATCACGCGGTTGGCGATCGCCTCGCGCTTGGCGCGCAGCAGTTCCAGCGCGCGCTCCAGGGTGACGGTGTGCGGATCGTCCTCGGCGCCCAGCGAGGCGTAGGTGTCGCCCTGCCTGACGAACGGCCCGAAGCGGCCGATGCCGGCGCTGACGTTCTCGCCGTCCGGCGCGGCGCCCAGCACGCGCGGCAGCTTGAACAGCTCCAGCGCCTCCTCCAGCGTGATCGTGTGCATGCTCTGGCCGGCGCGCAGCGAGGCGTACTGCGGCTTGTCGGTATCGTCCTTGCTGCCGATCTGCGCATACGGCCCGTAGCGGCCGAGGCGCACCGACACCGGCTTGCCGCTCTTCGGGTCGACGCCGAGCTCGCGCGCGCCGGTGGCCTCGCCGCGGTCGACGGTCTCGATCTTCTCCTCGACCAGCGCCTTGAACGGCTGCCAGAAGCGCTGCAGCAGCGGCACCCATTCCTCCTCGCCGCGGCTGACCGCGTCGAGTTCGTCCTCGAGCTTCGCGGTGAAGTCGTAGTCGACGTAGCGGGTGAAGTGGCCGCTGAGGAACTTGCTGACCGCGCGGCCGACGTCGGTGGGACGGAAGCGGCGGTTGTCGAGGGTGACGTACTCGCGGTTCAGCAGCACCTGGATGATGCTGGCGTAGGTGGACGGGCGGCCGATGTCGTACTCCTCCAGCGCCTTGACCAGGCTGGCCTCGGAGTAGCGCGGCGGCGGCTCGGTGAAATGCTGGTCGGCGTGGATCGCCGCCAGCGGCACCGCCTCGCCCTTGGCCATGCGCGGCAGGCGGCGCTGTTCGTCGTCGTCCTCGCTCTTCTGGTCGCGGCCTTCCTCGTAGACGGCGAGGAAGCCGGGGTCGACCACGGTGGTGCCGGTGGCGCGGAAGCCGTTGTCGGCGCCGCAGGCGAAGTCGACGGCGACGGTGTTCAGCGTCGCCGCCTGCATCTGGCAGGCCACCGTGCGCTTCCAGATCAGCTCGTACAGCTTGCGCTGCTCCTCGTTGAGGAAGGCGGCGACGCTGGCCGGCGTGCGCAGCGCCGAGGTCGGGCGGATCGCCTCGTGCGCCTCCTGCGCGTTCTTCGACTTGGTCTTGTAGACCTGCGGATGTTCGGGCAGGGCCTTGGGGCCGAAGTCGCGCGCGATCAGCTGGCGCAGCTCGGCCACCGCCTCGCCGGACAGCGCGGTGGCGTCGGTGCGCATGTAGGTGATCAGGCCGACCGAGCCTTCCGCGCCCAGCGTCACGCCCTCGTACAAGCCTTGGGCGATGCGCATGGTGCGGCTGGTGGAGAAGCCGAGCTTGCGCGCGGCTTCCTGCTGCAGCGTCGAGGTGGTGAACGGCGGCGCCGGGCGGCGCTTGCGTTCCTTGCTGCCGATCTCGGCGACCACCAGCCGGCCCTGCGCGGCGCGCAGCAGCGCCTCGCGCGCGGCGTGCGCGTCGCGGGCGTTGGTGAGGTCGAACTGCTCGAACTTCTTGCCGGCGAGGCGCGTCAGCTTGGCGCGGAAGGCGCCGTCCGGGTGCGCCAGCTCGGCCTCGACCGTCCAGTACTCGCGCGGCCTGAACGCCTCGATTTCTTCCTCGCGCTCGACGATCATGCGCAGCGCCGGCGACTGCACGCGGCCGGCCGACAGCCCGCGCTGCACCTTGCGCCACAACACCGGCGAGAGGTTGAAGCCGACCAGGTAGTCGAGCGCGCGGCGCGCCTGCTGGGCGTCGACCAGGTCGTGCGAGAGCCGGCGCGGATGCGCCACCGCCTCCTGGATGGCGCGCGGCGTGATCTCGCTGAACACCACCCGGTGCACCTGCTTGCCGTCGAGCAGGCCGCGCTGCTTGAGGATCTCGGTGATGTGCCAGGAGATCGCCTCGCCCTCGCGGTCGAGGTCGGTGGCGAGGTAGATCGCGTCCGCCGCGCGCGCCGCCCGGGCGATCGCCTCGACGTGCTTGACGTTCTTGTCGATCAGCTCGTAGTTCATGGCGAAGCCGCGCGCGGGGTCGACCGCCCCCTCCTTCGGCACCAGATCGCGCACGTGGCCGTAGGACGCCAGCACCTGGAAGTCCTTGCCGAGATACTTGTTGATCGTCTTCGCCTTGGCCGGCGACTCGACGATGAGCAGGTTTTTCGCCATGAGGGATCCGTAAGCGGGCGGCACCCGCCTCGCGTGCGTCTAGTGGGACCACAGGGCCGATTGCGCTGTCAAGCGCGACCGCCCTCCGGCAGGCGCTGGTAGCGGCCGCCGGGCAGGCCGGCGACGACTCCTTCCAGCTCCAGCATCAACAACATGGACGACAGCGCGGCCGGCGCCAGGCCGGTGCGCGCGGCCAGCTCGTCCAGCGCCGCCGGATCGTGGCCCAGGGCGTCCAGCAGGCGGCGGTAGTCGGGATCGTCGCGCCAGCCGCCGGTGGCCGGCGCGGCTTGCCGCGGGGCGGCCGCCGCGTCCGCCTCGAGGCGCGCCGCCAGGGCCAGGCCGAGGCTGCGCGCCAGCGGCGCCAGCTCCTCGACCACTTCCTCCGCCGTCTCGACCAGCTTGGCGCCCTCGCGGATCAGCCGGTGGCAGCCGCGCGCCAGCGGGTTGTGGATCGAGCCCGGCACGGCGAACACCTCGCGGCCCTGCTCGCTGGCCAGCCGCGCGGTGATCAGCGAGCCCGAGCGCAGGCTGGCCTGCACCACCAGCGTGCCCAGCGCCAGCCCGGCGATCAGCCGGTTGCGGCGCGGAAAGAACTCCGGGCGCGCGGTGGTGCCGGGCGGGAACTCGCTGACCAGCGCGCCGGCGGCGGCGATGCGCGCGGCCAGTTCGCGGTGGGCGCGCGGGTAGACCAGGTCCGGGCCGGTGCCCATCACCGCGACGGTGGTGCCGCCGGCGTCCAGCGCGGCCGCGTGGGCGGCGCCGTCGATGCCCTCGGCGAGGCCGCTGGTGACGACGAAGCCGGCCGCGGCCAGCACGCGGGCGAAGCTCTTCGCGGTGGCGAGACCGGCGGCATCGGCGCTGCGCGCGCCGACGATCGCCACCTGCGGACGCAGCAGCAGCGCGGCGTCGCCGGCGACGAACAGCGCGGCCGGCGCCTGCGGCGTCTCGGCGAGCTGCGGCGGGAAGTCGGCGTCGGTGCAGCGCAGCAGGCGATGGCCCGGCGCGGCCAGCCAGGCGAGGTCGGCGTCCAGGCGCGCGGCATCCGGCGCCGCCAGCCAAGCGCGCGCCTCGGCGTCCGCGCGCGGTTCGCCGCG
>NZ_DF970174.1 GCF_000953855.2 Mizugakiibacter sediminis | reverse complement strand
CCGCCCGCCGGATCGCCCGCCGCCGCAGCGCAGCCGCGAGATCGAACCCGACGAGCGCGCGCGGCCGCCCGCCGGCATGGCGATGCGCGCCGCCCCGGCGGCGCGCCCGGCGCCGAAGGCCGCGCCGCGCACCGCACCGGCCCCGCAACGGCGCAGGGCCGATGCGGGGCAACGCCCGTAGGCAAGTCGCGGATGACCGTCGCGGCGGCCGCGGTCACGCGGCCGCGATGTCGGGAACGACCGGGGGCGGGACGCCGGGCTCAGGCCGGCAGGCGGCTGAGCGCTTCGCGAATGCGGGTGCGGCGCTGCTCCAGGGCGGGCAGCAGGACACCCTGCTCCGCCACGGGGCGGTTGCCGCGGATGTCCTCGATGGCCATTTCCACGCGCGCCATTTCGACGATCAGGTCGTGGCGCAGGAACTGCGGGTCGGGGTTGATGGCTGCAGAGGCGTTCATGGGGAGACTCCGTGCCGTGCATCACACTGGCTCTGTGATCCATGCACGCCCCATGCCAGCGCCGCCGGCCCGGCGGGCTCCGCAGTGGGGCGCCGCCCGCCCGCCCCGCCCTGACCCGAAGCGTCGCAAGCTGACGGCCGGCGGCACCGCCGAATGAACGTCATTTGTTGATGCCGTTCACGGTACGTTGGGGTCCGAACCGGGATGATCGGGCCGCGCAAAAAAAGAGCCGCGCGGTCCGCGCGGCTCGCAGCGCCAGTCTTTACGGTTCTGGCGCCCGGCACATGGTCATCCTGGATTCCCCCTGTTCCTGAGACCGCCGGGCGCCAGTCCTTCTTTCCGTTCCCACGCGAATCGTTCTGGGGTGGCGTGAGGTGCGTCCTCCCACCGGCGCGCAACCGGCCCCTGATTCCGGTCATCGGCGTGCTCGCAAACGCCGTGCGCCGGTGGGAGTGCACGAGACGATAAAGCAGATTCCGTGCCAGCCGCCGCGCCCCGGCGCGCCGGTACAATGCGTGGCCGCGCCCGCGATCGCAACCTCACGCTCCGGACCATGCATCCCGACCAGACCTTCGACGTCATCGTGGTGGGCGGCGGCCACGCCGGCACCGAAGCGGCGCTGGCCGCGGCCCGCGCGGGCGCGCGCACGCTGCTGCTGACGCACAACCTCGAGACCATCGGCCAGATGAGCTGCAATCCCGCCATCGGCGGCATCGGCAAGGGCCATCTGGTCAAGGAGATCGACGCGCTGGGCGGGGCGATGGCGCGCGCCGCCGACCGCGCCGGCATCCAGTGGCGCACGCTGAATGCCTCCAAGGGGCCGGCCGTGCGCGCCACGCGCTGCCAGGCCGACCGCGCGCTGTACAAGGCGGCGATCCGCCGCATGGTGGAGACCCAGCCGAACCTCGCGCTGTTCCAGCAGGGGGTGGACGACCTGCTGCTCGAGGGCGACCGCGTCGCCGGCGTGGTGACGCAGATGGGCCTGACCTGCCGCGCCGCGACCGTGGTGCTGACCGCCGGCACCTTCCTCGCCGGTCGCATCCACATCGGCTTCAGCCAGTACGCCGGCGGCCGCGCCGGCGACGCGCCGGCGATCACGCTGGCGCAGCGGCTGCGCGAACTGCCCCTGCGCGTCGACCGCCTGAAGACCGGCACGCCGCCGCGCATCGACGGCCGCAGCATCGACTACGCCGTCATGCAGGAACAGCCCGGCGACGACCCGGCGCCGGTGTTCTCCTTCCTCGGCACGCGCGCGGAGCATCCGCGCCAGGTGAGCTGCTGGATCACGCACACCTCCGAGCGCACCCACGAGCTGATCCGCGGCGCGCTCGACCGCTCGCCGCTGTACACCGGCCGCATCGAGGGCGTCGGCCCGCGCTACTGCCCCTCGATCGAGGACAAGGTGGTGCGCTTCGCCGACAAGGACTGCCACCAGGTATTCGTCGAACCGGAAGGGCTGGACAGCATCGAGGTCTATCCGAACGGCATCTCCACCTCGCTGCCCTACGACGTGCAGGTGGCGCTGGTGCGCTCGATCCGCGGTTTCGAGCGCGCGCACCTCACCCGCCCCGGCTACGCCATCGAGTACGACTATTTCGATCCGCGCGGCCTGAAGCCCTCGTTGGAGACCAAGGCCGTCGCGGGGCTGTTCTTCGCCGGCCAGATCAACGGCACCACCGGCTACGAGGAGGCCGCGGCCCAAGGTCTGATCGCCGGCCTGAACGCCGCGCGCCAGGCGCTCGGTCGCGAGCCGTGGACGCCGCGCCGCGACGAGGCCTACATCGGCGTGCTGATCGACGATTTGGTCAGCAACGGCACGCGCGAGCCGTACCGCATGTTCACCTCGCGCGCCGAATACCGCCTGCACCTGCGCGAGGACAACGCCGACCTGCGCCTGACCGAGCAGGGTTACGCGCTCGGCGTGGTGCCGCCGGAACGCTACGACGCGTTGTGCCGCAAGCGCGAGGCGTTGGAGCGCGAGAGCGGGCGCCTGAAGGCGCTGCGGGCGGCGCCGGGCAACGCGCTGGGCGCGGCGATCGCGCGCGACCTCGGCGTGACGCTGACGCGCGAAACCAGCGCGCTCGACCTGCTGCGCCGCCCGGAACTCGGCTACGCCTCGCTGATGCGCGTCGACGGCATCGGTCCCGGCTGCGAGGACGACGCCGTCGCCGCCCAGGTCGAGGTGCAGGCCAAGTACGCCGGCTACCTCGAGCGCCAGCGCGACGAGATCGCGCGCCTCAGGCGCCAGGAATCGACGCGCATCCCCGACGATTTCGACTACGACGCCGTGCGCGGGCTTTCCGCCGAGGTGCTGGCGAAGCTGAAGCAGGTGCAGCCGCAGACGGTCGGCCAGGCCGCGCGCATCAGCGGCGTCACCCCGGCGGCGATCGCGCTGCTGCTGGTGCACCTGCGCCGCCGCGCCGCCGCCTGACCACCGCCGCGCGCGAGGTGCGCCGCCGGCCGCGCGTCCGTCGGCGGCGGGCCGAAACCCGCAGCGCACGCGCCGCGATCGCGGCGAGCCGGGCCCGCCGCGACGCGGGCCCGGCGGCGCAACGACCTCTTCAGGTGCCGTCCCCGGCGCGCAGGGTCAGCACGGCCTTGTCCGCGGGATCCATCGCCTCCCACTTCTTCATGTAGTCCTGCTGCTTGGCCTCGATGTCGGCCCTGTGCTCGGCATACCACTGCTCGGCCGCCGGCGAGTTCACCACGTACTGCGTCGCGGCCTGCCACTCGGTGAAGTCCTTCGACTGCAGCGAGTACTCGGCTTTCGGATCGTTATGGACCGGGATCAGCGAAAAACGCGCCTTCCACACGCCGACGCGCGGCTTGACCAGAACGTAATAGGTCTTGCCCGCCTCCAGCGTGGCGTTCATGAAGTCCGCGTTCTCGGCGATGACCATGAACAGGTGGTCGCCCGGATCGGCCTGGTAGGCCACCTTGGTTTTCGCCGAGACGATGCCGATGAAGGTGTTGTGCGTGCCGTGCGTGTCGTAGACCGACGACTGGATCGCGCCGCCGAACATCGACGGACGCATGAATACCACCATGGCCTTGCCCGACGCCGGCGCGGGCATGGCTCCCGCTTTCGTCATCAGGCCGGAGGCGCACCCCGCCAACATCCCCAGCGCGCACAGCGCCAGCAGCACTCGAACGACCGCTTTCATCCCCTTTGCTCCCTGTGTCGATCACTTCGTGACGGCGGCGCCCGCCCTGCGGGCCCGCACCCGATGCAGCCCCCTGCCCGGGCGCGGACAGTCTAACGGCGCCCGCTGCATTCGCGCACCGCGAACGTCTTGCTACCATCGCCGGTTCCCCGGACCGCACGCGGCCGCCCTTCCTCAGCTCTCGCACGACCGATGCTCACGATCGAACAACGCATTGCCCAGGACATCGCCGCGCAGCCGGCGCAGGTGAAGGCCGCCGTGGAACTGCTCGACGGCGGCGCCACCGTGCCGTTCATCGCGCGCTACCGCAAGGAGGCCACCGGCGGCCTCGACGACACGCAGCTGCGCCTGCTGGAGGAGCGCCTGCGCTACCTGCGCGAGCTGGAGGAGCGCCGCGGAGCGATCCTCGCCAGCATCGGCGAGCAGGGCAAGCTGACCGACGCGCTGAAGGCGCAGATCCTCGAAGCCGACACCAAGGCACGCCTCGAGGACCTCTACCTGCCGTACAAGCCGAAGCGCCGCACCAAGGCGCAGATCGCGCGCGAGGCCGGGCTGGAGCCGCTGGCGCTGGCGCTGCGCGCGGATCCGACGGTCGCGCCGGAAGCGCGCGCCGCGGCGTTCGTCGACGCCGGCAAGGGCGTGGCCGACGCCAGGGCCGCGCTGGAAGGCGCGCGCGCGATCCTGATGGAGACGATCGCCGAAGACGCCGCGCTGGTCGGCGAGCTGCGCGACTGGCTGTGGTCCAAGGGCCAGATCCGCGCCAGGGTGATCGAGGGCAAGGAGCAGGAAGGCATCAAGTTCCGCGACTACTTCGACCACGCCGAGCCGATCGCGAAGATCCCCTCGCACCGCCTGCTGGCGCTGCTGCGCGCGCGCAACGAGGGCGTGCTGGAACTCGACCTCGTGCCCGGCGCCGACGCGGAACAAGGCCACGCCGAGGCCGAGGGCCGCGTCGCCGCGCACGCCGGCATCGCCGCGCGCGGCCGCGCCGCCGACGCCTGGCTGCTCGAGACCGTGCGCCTCGCCTGGCGCGCCAAGCTGCACCTGCACCTCACCCTCGACCTGTTCGCGCGCGCGCGCGAAGCCGCCGAGGACGAGGCGATCCGCGTGTTCGGCGACAACCTGAAGGACCTGCTGCTGGCCGCGCCGGCCGGGCCGAAGGCGGTGATGGGCCTCGACCCCGGCATCCGCACCGGCGTCAAGGTCGCCGTGGTCGACGCCACCGGCAAGCTGCTGCACGCCGGCACCATCTACCCGCACGAGCCGCGCAACGAATGGGACCGCTCGGTCGCCGCGCTGGCCGCGGCCTGCAAGCAGTTCGACGTGCGCCTGATCGCGATCGGCAACGGCACCGCCTCGCGCGAGACCGACAAGCTGGCCGGCGAGGTGATCCGCAGGCACCCGGAGCTGAAGCTCGCCAAGATCGTCGTCAGCGAGGCCGGCGCCTCGGTGTATTCGGCGTCCGAACTGGCAGCGAAGGAATTCCCGCAGCTGGACGTCTCGCTGCGCGGCGCGGTGTCGATCGCGCGGCGCCTGCAGGATCCGCTGGCCGAACTGGTGAAGATCGAGCCGAAGGCGATCGGCGTCGGCCAGTACCAGCACGACGTCAACCAGGCGAAGCTGGCGCGCGCGCTGGACGCGCGCGTCGAGGACTGCGTCAACGCGGTCGGCGTCGACGTCAACACGGCGTCCGCGCCGCTGCTGGCGCGCGTCGCCGGCCTCTCGCCCGGCGTCGCCGAGAACGTGGTGCGCTACCGCGACGAGCACGGCGCGTTCCGCCGGCGCCGCGACCTGCTGAAGGTGCCGCGCCTCGGCGAGAAGGCGTTCGAACAGGCCGCCGGCTTCCTGCGCATCCCGCACGGCGACGACCCGCTGGACGCCAGCGCGGTGCATCCCGAGGCCTATCCGGTGGTCGAGCGCATCCTCAGGCATTGCGGCCGCGAGGTGAAGCAGTTGATCGGCGACGGCGCGTTCCTGCGCACGCTGAAGCCGGAGCAGTTCACCGACGAGCGCTTCGGCGTGCCGACCGTGCGCGACATCCTCAAGGAGCTGGAGAAACCCGGCCGCGACCCGCGCCCGGAGTTCGTCACGCCTTCGTTCGCCGAGGGCGTGGAGGACCTGAAGGACCTCAGGCCCGGCATGGTGCTGGAAGGCCGCGTCACCAACGTCGCCGCGTTCGGCGCCTTCGTCGACATCGGCGTGCATCAGGACGGCCTGGTGCACGTCTCCGCGCTGTCGCACAGCTTCGTCAAGGATCCGCGCGACGCGGTCAAGGCCGGCGACATCGTCAAGGTGAAGGTGCTGGAGATCGACCTGGCGCGCCAGCGCATCGCGCTCAGCATGCGCCTCGACGACACCCCCGGCGAGGCGCGCGGCGGCCGGCCCGCCGCGGGCGGGCCGCGCCCCGAGGGTCGCGATCGTGGCCGCCCGACGGGTCCGCGGCCGGCGCCGAAGCCCGCCGCCGCTCCCGCCAACAGCGCGCTGGCCGACGCCTTCGCCAAGGCGCTGAAGCGCTGATCGCCGCGGACGGTTTGCAGCGCTGCAGCATGCGGCGCGGTATGGATTGGATTACCGTAACCGGTCAGCGGCGCGTGCAGGGGGAGCGCGTACCGCAAGCCCCGCCGCCGCGCGCGGCCCGTCCCCGATCCAAAGAACAGGAAGGAGTCTGCAGCATGCCGCGTATCCGCATCCTCGCCGGCGCCGTCGCGCTGGCCCTGGCCGCCGGTGCCGCCCAGGCCGGCACATTCGACAACGTGGTCGTGATCGGCGACAGCCTGAGCGACGACGGCAACATCTCGCTGGCCACCGCGCCGTCGGTCCAGCCGCCGCTGCGCTTCACCACCAACCCCGGCACCGTCGCCATCGAGAATGTCGCCAGCCACTTCGGCTTCACCCTGGCGCCTTCGCTGACCGGCGGCACCGACTTCGCCTTTGGCGGCGCGGGCCTGCTCAACAACTCGCCGGGCACGCCCGCGACGGTGCCGCTGCTGCCGCAGCAGTTCGCGCTCTATCTCGCCGCGGCCGGCGGCAAGGCCGACGCGAAGACGCTGTACAGCGTCTGGGGCGGCGCCAACGACATCTTCTTCCACGCCACCATGGCGCAGCTCGGCGCCGAGACCGCGGCGCAGGCCCAGGCCGGCACGCAGGCGGCGGCGCAGGCCGAGGTCGCCCTGCTGAACCAGATGGCCCAGGCCGGCGCCCGCTACGTGGTGGTGTTCAACCTGCCGGACATCGGCAAGACGCCTTCCGGCCTGGCCGGCGGCGCCGCCGCCAGCCAGAGCCTGACCGGCCTGTCGATCGCCTACAACACGGTGCTCAACAACGGCCTGGCCTCGCTGAGCGGCGGCGACTTCAACATCATCCCGGTGAACACCTTCCAGCTGATCAGCGAGGTGATCGCCAACCCCGCCGCCTTCGGCTTCGCCAACGTCACCGCGCCGGCCTGCACCACGTCGAGTTCGCTGACCTGCACGCCGGCGACGCTGGTTTCCGCCGACGCCGCGCAGAAGTACCTGTTCGCCGACGGCGTGCACCCGACCACCGCCGCGCACGCCATGCTGGGCCAGTTCGTGATCGCCGAGATCATCGCGCCGCAGCAGATCGCGCTGCTGGCGCAGGCGCCGCAGACCGCCTACCGCACGCATGCGCGCGCGATCGGCCGCCAGCAGCTCGCCGACTACGACCGCCAGGGCGACGGCCTGCGCTGGTTCGCCAGCTTCGACTACGACCGCCAACGCATCGACCAGACCGACGCCTCGCCCAAGCTCGACACCCACCAGAGCACGCTGACGGTGGGCGCGGACGCGCATGCTTCCGACAGCCTGTCGGTCGGCATGGCGCTCAGCATCGCCAACCAGAACGCCGACTTCGCCGGCGGCGGCGGTTTCAAGCTGCAGGACGTGATGTTCTCCGGCTACGGCCTGTACCGCATCGGCCAGGCTTATGTGGGCGCGATCGGCACCTTCGGCAGCCTCGCCTACAACGACATCGACCGCTCCATCCAGCTCGGCCCGCTGCACCGCACGGAAAGCGGCGAGGCGCCGGGCTCGCAGTCGGCATTCGAGGTCAACGGCGGCTACCGCTTCCGCTTCGGCGGCGTCGAGACCGGCCCGTTCGCCGGCGTCGCCTACCAGCACGCGCGCGTCGGCACCTACAGCGAACGCGCCGGCGACAGCTCCAGCATGTGGTTCGCGCGGCAGAACCGCGAATCGCTGGTCGGCCGCATCGGCTGGGACCTGATGGGCAGCTTCCAGGCCGGCGGCTCGACCTGGCGCCCCTACGCCGCGGTCGCCTTCGAGCACGAGAGCAACGCCGATCCGTACGTGGTGCGCGCCGGCTCCAGCACGATGAACGGCAGCTTCGAACTGGCGGGCTACAAGCCGGACGCGAGCTGGATCAACGCCGACCTCGGCGTGTCGGCCGACTTCGGCCCGAACGTCACCGGCTACTTCAGCTACAGCGGCCGCTTCAGCGACAGCAACCAGCGCAACGACAGCCTGAACCTCGGCCTGAAGATGAGCTTCTGAGGCCGGCCGGCGCGCCCCCGCGGCGCGCACCCTGCGCAAACGAAAAGGCCGTCCGCGCGGACGGCCTTTTCGTGGGGGGAAGCGCGAACGGTTACTTCTTCTTGTCGAAGCGGTTGAACAGCGCCGCCGCGTCGTCGTACAGCGCCTTGGCGGCGGCCTCCGGCAGCTCCGTGGTCTTGCCGCCCTCGACGCGCTCCTTCAGTACCAGGGCGCCCTGGTCGTCCCAGCCGGCGCGGTCGATCGCCGAGGGCTTCTCGCCCTGGTGCGCCATCTTCTGCTGGATCACCACCCAGGGCTTGCCGTCCTGGTAGGCGATGTCGGTGCTGGTGGCGCCCTTGTCGAAGTAATCGACGCGCTGGCGGATGAAGACCACCTCGCCCTTCTCGCGGAACACCTGCCAGGCATGCGACTCGGTGTCGCCCAGGGCCGTGCCCTGCTCGATCTTCATGCCGCCGAGGCGGTTCTTCACCTGCTTGTAGGCATCCAGCATCTTCTCGGCCGGCGTGGCCTCGGCCACCATCTGCACGGCCACCTGGGCCGGCTGGCCCTTGGTCAGCACCGGATACTGCAGCGGCGTGGTGTAGTGGCGCTCGCCGTCGACCATCTCCGCCTGCAGGACGTAGAGATCCGTCGCGACGATCTCGGCCGGATTGAAATCCAGCTTGAACGACAGCGGCAGCGAGCCGACCGGCTCGATGGTCTTGGACGCCACCGTGCGGATCGGCTTCTGCGACACGTCGACCAGCGCGAGCTCGAGGCGCGCCTGCGGCGACACCTTGGCGCCCGCGTCGCGCAACGTGACGGTGCCGGTCACGGCGGTGATGGCCGCCTGGCCGGCGCCGTTCGGCGCCTGGTCCTGCGGTGATTGGGAACTGCTGCAACCGGCGGCAAAGAGAGCCGCCGCCAGCAGCGGCAGGGCAATGGTACGCATGGATGGTCCTCTCAGATGGCTGACCGCAGGAAACCGCAAGTCGCGTCAAAAGGGCGTAAACGCCGCCCGAACAGCTGTAAATGCCGAAGGATAGCGGCAACCGGTCCCCAGTGAAAGCCGACGATGGTGGCAGGCGATCGCGCAATTTCACATAACGCCGCCGCGGCACGGTTCGTCACACGCCGCCCACGGGCCGCCGGGCGGCGGCAGGCGGGACCGACGGCCCGCGCCAGGCCGCGGCGCGGGACGGCGCGGACACCGCGAGCGTTCCGCGCATCCGCCCCGCAACGGCGGCCAGCACGCCGTTTGCTGCCGAGCCGCGAGCCCGTTAACAGAATCCGATGACAGTTGCTGCTACGCGGAATGTGGCTTATCGTCGGGCCGCCAGGCTGGGGACCTGCACGGGCCTGGCGTTCCGCGGCGCCGCCTTCGCATCGGCGTCGCACTGGGGTTCATGCCGTTCCGATGGCCATGGGGCCATGCGCTCGCCTGGTGGGAGGCGGCATGTGCGCATTTCTTCAAGTTGGGGGATTCAAGACATGAATCGAAAGCTATTGGCGACGGCGATCTGCGCCACGCTGGCCTTGTCCGCGTGGACGGACGTCGCGCGCGCCCAGGACGCGGGCGCCACCGATACCGCCGCAAACCAGGATCAAAGCGCCAAGAAAGAAGCCAAGGAGCTGCAGAGGGTCACGGTTACCGGTTCGCTGATTCCGCAAGCGCAAATCGAGACCGCATCGCCCGTCGTTACGATCACCGCGGACGACCTGAACAAGAAGGGCTTCGCCAACGTTTATGACGCGCTGCGTGCGCAGCCTCTTTCGACCGGCGCGGTCCAGGACAGCCAGTTCACCAACGGCTTCACGCCGGGCGCCAACACGGTCAGCCTGCTCGGCCTGTCGCCGGACTTCACCCTGATCCTGATCAACGGCCACCCGCTGGCCGACTATCCGCTGCTCTACAACGGCCAGGCCAACTTCACCGACCTGAGCAGCGTCCCCGTCGGCATGGTCGACCACATCGACATCCTGCCGGGCAACCAGTCGTCGATCTATGGCTCCAGCGCCATCGCGGGCGTCATCAACATCGTGCTCAAGCAGCACATCGACGGCACGGAACTGGTCTACCGCATGGGCGGCTACAGCCAGGGCGGCGGCCAGAACCAGCGGCTGCAGATCACCGGCGGCCAGAATTGGGGCAAGTTCGATCTGACCTACGGTCTGCAGCTCAGCGAGCAGCGGCCGATCTGGGCGTTCCAGCGCGATTTCGCCGATTCGACCAACGACAACCCGAACCCGAACGGGCGTTTCGGCTCGCGCGTCTACATCCACGGCTTCTTCAACGGCCGCGGCCTCCGCTACATCGATCCCAACACCGAGGTCGGCGGCTGCGACGGCGTGTCCTCGCTGTTCGGCGGCACCACCCAGCGCGACTTCCGCCCCGGCCGCGGCTACTACTGCGGCAGCCGCCAGGAAGTCGGCTATACCTCGCTGCTGAACAAGAACCGCTCCGCCAGCGGCTACCTGAGCGGCCGCTATCAGCTCAACGACAACGCCGAGCTTTACGGCGACGTGCTGTACAACGTCAGCAGCGTCCGCTTCAACTCCGGTTCGCGCTTCTGGCAGAGTTCGATCGACACGGGCGGTTACATCGTCAACGCCAATACGGGCACCTTCGACCTGTTCCAGCACATCTTCGCGCCGGAAGAGACGGGCGGGCTCGACACCAACAGCGAGCGCCTGCTGAACCGCTCCTACTACGCGAACGCGGGCATCCGCGGCAACTTCGGCAGCTCGGACTGGGGCTATGACGCCTACTACGCGCGCTCGGAGTACAAGCTCACCGACAAGCAGTTGTGGCCGCTGAAGGGCGCCGTCGAGAAATTCTTCCAGGACAAGTTCCTGGGACCGCAGCTCGGCACGTACTACGGTTATCCGATCTACGCGCCGAACGTGCAGAACTTCTACAAGCCGATCACGCCGCAGGAGTACCTGAGCTTCCAGGGCTTGATCGACAGCCCGTCGAAGACCTATACCCAAAACGTCAACCTGCAGGTCAACAACACCAACTTGTTCGAGCTGCCGGCGGGCGCGGTCGGCTTCGCCGGCCTGGTGCAGGCGGGCAACCAGTACTGGGACAACCCCACCGATCCGCGCGTGGTCAACGGCGACTTCTGGGGCCTGACCGGCACCCAGGGCAGCGGCAAGCGCGACTACTACGCCGCCGCGGCCGAGCTCAAGGTGCCGATCTTCAGCATGCTGACGGCGGACCTGTCCGCCCGTTACGACGATTACAAGAACAAGGGCGGCGGCTCCGACAACAAGGCCACCTACAAGCTGGGCCTGGAGTTCCGTCCCGTCGAGTCGCTGCTGTTCCGCGCCAACTACGCGACCGCGTTCAAGGCGCCGGACATGGCCTACGTGTTCGCCGGCACCAGCGGCTTCTTCACCAGCGTGGTGGATTACTTCCAGTGCGCCACGAAGCAAGGCAATGTGCCGATCGACCAGTGCACCTTCAACAACGAGCAGGTGTTCGGCAATCGAAGCGGCAACCCCGACCTGAAGTCGATCACCGCCAAGTCGTGGGGCTACGGCGTAGTCTGGTCACCGACGTCGGATTTCAACATCCACGCCGACTACTACAGCATCAAGATCGACAACGAGGTCAGCGACCTCAGCCTCGATCAGCTGCTGCGCACGGAATCGGCCTGCCGCACCGGGCAGCTCGACATCAATTCGCCGCTGTGCCAGGACGCGTTGTCGCGCGTCGTGCGCGCCGGCGCCGGTGCGCCGAACCCCGACAAGATCACGTTGGTCAAGACCAATCCGATCAACATCTCGAAGGAGCGCATCGACGGCATCACCGCCGGCCTCGACTACAAGCTGAGCGCCGGCCGCTACGGCGACTTCACCTTCTCCGGCGCGTACAACGTGACGCTGGATCACCGCTACCGGCAGTTCCCGGAAGATCCGGAAATCGACCTGCTGCGCAATCCGTTCTTCTCGTCCGAGTTCAAGAACATCTTCCAGGGCGCGGTGATCTGGGAAATCGGCAAGTGGACGACCACCTTGGTCGGAATCCGTTACGGCGCCACGCCCAACTTCACCGCCCAGGTCAATCCGACCGGTTACGCCACGCCGGGCGGCGGAACGGTGGGGCCGTACATGGTCTACAACGGCAGCGTGAAGTACAACGTGACGGACGACGCCTCGATCGCCCTGATCGTCAACAACATCAAGGACTCGAAGCCGCCGCGTGACCCGTCCTGGACCTCCTGGCCGTACTACAACCGCTTCAACTACAACGGCTTCGGTCGCGCGGTGTGGCTGGAGTTCGATGTGCGCTTCGGCGCCGGCAAGCAATAGCGCCGCCGCAGACGGCAGGACATTCAGGGGGCTGGCGCGAGCCAGCCCCTTTTTTCGCTCCGACCGACCCGGCTGATCGGTTTCTGCGGCCGCGACGGGCCGCGCATCCCGGCCGCGCGACGACCGCTCGCGCGACTCATGCCGCCCAGTTCCCCAGGCCTTTGCGCAGCGGTGCGAGCCGCCTCTCGTAGCGTCGCCATTCCCCCAGACTGCGGGTGTGGATCGGCTCGCGCACCTGCGCGCTGCTGAGCGTGGCCACCGGGCCGCGGTTGCGGGTGACCTCGACGCAGCCGTCCTCGTAGGGCAGGCCGCAGAACTCCAGCACCTTGCGTGCGACCGCCTCGGGATCCTGCACCAGCTCGGCGTAGGAAACGTCCAGCAACGCGCCGGGCATGGCGTCGTGCCAGTGCCGCATCAGGCGGCGGTAGTGGCCGTAGTGCGCGGCCAGCGCGTCGAGGTCGTAGCTGTAGGCGTAGGCATCGCCGAACAGGGCCTTCCAGTTGGAGAAGCAGACGTCCATCGGCGCGCGCGTCATGTGCAGGATCGGCGCCTGCGGCAGCGCGCGATGGATGAAGCCGGCCAGCATGTAGTTCGGCGGCAGCTTGTCCACGTAGAAGCGCCGCCCTTGCGCGCGCCACTGCGTTTGCGCGAGGTAACGCCGCCCGAGTTCGGCGTAGTCCGCGTCGCGCGCGCGCTCGATCACCCCGAAGTCGATCAGGCTGCCACCGTGGCAGTCGGTCGCCCAACGCAACTGGCGCGGGAAATCGGGCAATTCGCCCGCGGACGCGACCTGCGAGTGGTTGCCGAGGATGCGCTCCAGCAACGTGGTGCCGGTGCGCGGCAGGCCGACGATGAAGATCGGCGTCGGCCCTTCCATGCGCGCCGCGGTGGCCCGCAGGAATGCCGGCGTGCAGCGCGCGGCGATGCCGTCGAACAGCGCGCGCTCGTGCTCGGGATCGTGCTGCTGGCGCGCGTACATCAGCGCGTTGCCGCGCGCCAGCGCCAACCAGGCCTCGTCGTGCCGGCCCAGGTCGTCCAGCTCCTTGAAGCGGGCGAACTCGAACGCGGCGTGGTCCTCGCTGCCCGGCTCGACGCGCTGCAGTTGCGCGGCGATGTAGTCGAGATGATTGTGCTCGGCGGTCTGCTTGCGCATGCGCGCCAGCGTCAGCGACGCACGGCCGAAGGTGGGGCCGAGCCGCAGGCAGGCTTCCAGTTCCTCCTCGGCCTCGCGCACGCGGCCGTTGAACTGCAGTTGCAGGCTGCGGAAATAGCGGAAGTCGGGATTGTCGAAGCCGTGGGCCGCGGCGCGGTCCATCAGCGCCAGCGAAGCCTCGTGCTCGCCGAGCGCCTGCCGAACGTGCGCCAGTCGCGCCAGCGTCGGACCGGAGCGGGTGCGCGCGATCTCGGGATGTTCGAGGCAGGCGCGCGCCGCCACCGTCTCGCCGACGCGCAGCAGGCAGTGCGCCACCGTGCAGATCGTCTCGGCGTCGCCGGGCAGCGCCTCGGCGGCGGCCAGCAGTTGCGCGCAGGCCTCGCGCAGGCGCCCCTGGCCGAGCAGCACGCTGGACAGGAGCAGGCGCGCCTGCACTTGTCCCGGCGCCTCGCGCAGCAAGGTTTCCAGCGCGGCGCGTGCAGCGGGCAGCTGGCCCTCGGCGATGTAGCGTTCAGCGCGCGCCCACTGGCGCTGGATCAGGTTCATGTCCGCAACATGCTAGGGCAAGCGGAAGCCCAAGCGCTCGGGTCGCCCGCAGAAAAAAGCCGACGACGCCCCCGCGCCGTCGGCCGCGCTCCCCTCCCCAAGACGACCTCCGGACGCATGCGCCCCAGGCCCGGCCTGCCGCACCGGCGGAACCTCCGCGTCCACACCTGCTGCGGTCACGGCCGGCGCCGACCGTAATGAATGCTCGACGCGGCGTCAATCCCGCGCCCGCATTCACAGCCGCGCGATGTCGGCGACCGCGTTGAACAGCGCGCGGATGTGCGCCAGCAGCGCCAGGCGGTTGGCGCGCACGGCGAGGTCTTCCGCGACCACCATCACTTCGTCGAAGAAGCGGTCGATCGGCGCCTGCAAGGCAGCCAGGCGCGCCAGCGCGGCGGCGTAGTCGCGGCGTTCGCGCATGATCGTCACGGCATCGCCGCGCGCCGCTTCCAGCGCCGACCACAGCGCCTGTTCGGCAGGCTCGCGCAGGAGGTCGGGATCGACACCCATGGCTATCTCGCCCTGCGCGTAGGCGCCGCGCTCTTGTTCCTTGCGCAGGATGTTGGCCACGCGCTTGTTGGCGGCGGCGAGCGCCGCCGCTTCCGGCAGCTTGCCGAACTCGGCCACCGCACGCAGGCGACGGTCGAAGTCGAGCAGGCTCGCCAGTGCGAACGGCTCGTCGTCGAGCGCGGCGACCGCCTCGAACTGTTCGGCGCCGAAACCTTGCTCGAGGTAGTAGCCGCGCAGGCGTTCGCGTACGAACAGGTAGATCTCTTCCGCCAGTTCCCGCCGCCGCGCGCCGACGTCCAGCGCCGGCGCCTTGCCGTCCTTGCCCGGCCTGAGGCCGGCGGCGAAGGCTGTTTCCGGGATCAGTTCCAGCGCCTCGACGAGATGCGCGCGCAGGTCGAGCTCGAGGCCGCCCTCGATCAGCGTGCGCGCCAGCCCCAACGCGGCGCGGCGCAGCGCAAAAGGATCCTTGTTGCCCGACGGTTTCAGGCCGACGGCGAAGATGCCGGCCAGGGTGTCGAGGCGCTCGGCCACCGCCAGCGCGCGGCCGACGGCGCCGCGCGCGATGCCGTCGCCGGCCTGGCGCGGCATGTAGAACTCGTCCAGCGCCTGCGCCACCTCGGCGGGCTCGCCGTGCGCGGCGGCGTAGTAGCGACCCATCACGCCCTGCAGCTCGGGGAATTCGCCGACCATGCGCGTCAGCAGGTCGCACTTCGACAGCTCGGCGGCGCGCACGGCCTGCGCGGTGTCGATGGCGAGGCCCTGGTCGCGCAGGCGGTTGGCGATGCCGCGCGCGAGCTCCGCCACGCGCGCGCACTTGTCCCACACGCTGCCCAGCGCCTGCTGGTAGGTGACCGAACGCAGCGCCTCGCGGTAGTCGGCCAGCGGCGTCTTCCGGTCTTCGTCGAAGAAGAACCTGGCGTCGGCGAAGCGCGGGCGGATCACGCGCTCGTAGCCGCGGCGGATCTGCGCGGCGTCCTTGCTGTCGATGTTGGCGACGCCGATGAAGCGCTCGCTCAGCCGGCCCTCGGCGTCGAACAGCGGGACGAACTTCTGGTTCGTCTCCATCGTCATCACCAGCGCCTCCTGCGGCACGGCGAGGAACTCGCGCTCGAAGGCGCAGCCGATCGCCACCGGCCACTCGGTGAGGTTGGCGATCTCGTCCAGCAGCGCCGCCGGCAGGCTGGGCGTGCCGCCGAGCGCGGCGGCGACGCGCTCGACCTCGGCGCGCACGCGCTCGCGGCGCTCGACCGGATCGGCCAGCACCTTGGCGTCGCGCAGCGCCTGCAGCCAGGCGCCGGCGTCGGTGATCCACAGCGGCTTCGGCGCGTGGAAGCGATGGCCGCGGCTCATGCGGTCGGCCTTGAGGCCGAGCACCTCGCCCTCGACCACCTGGTCGCCGTGCAGCATCACCAGCCAGTGCGCGGGGCGCACGAAGGCATGGGCATGCGCGCCCCAGCGCATCGGCTTCGGGATCGGCAGTGCCTGCAGCGCCTCGGCGACGATCTCCGGCAGCAGCGCCGCAGTCGGCTGCCCGGGCTTGACGCTGCGGCAGACGAAGCGTTCGCCCTTGTCGGTGGCGATGCGCTCGAGCTGCGCGACCTCGACGCCGTTGCGCGCGGCGAAGCCCTGCAGCGCCGGCGTCGGTTGCCCGTTGGCATCGAGGCCGACGCTCACCGCCGGGCCCAGCACCTCCGCGCGCTGCGTCGGTTGCGTGGCCGCGACCCAAGGCAGGTAGACCGCCAGGCGGCGCGGCGTGCAGTAGACGCGCGGTTCGCGGTCGCCGACGCGCTGGCCGATGTCGATCTGGCGGCCCTGCAGGCCGCGCAGCACGCCGTCGGCGAACGCCCGGGCGAGTTCGTCGATGGCGTGGATCGGCAGCTCCTCGGTGCCGATCTCGATCAGCAGCGGCTTGCCGTCGATCTCCGTGCGCTCAGCCATGGACCGCCTCCGTGCGCTTCAGGCCGGGAAAGCCGAGCTTCTCGCGCTGCGCGTGGTAGGCCTCGGCGACGGCGCGCGCCAGCGTGCGCACGCGCAGGATGTAGCGCTGACGCTCGGTGACGCTGATCGCACGGCGCGCGTCCAGCAGGTTGAACGCATGGCTGGCCTTGCACACCTGCTCGTAGGCGGGCAGCGGCAGGCCGGCCCCGACCAGCTTCATCGCCTCGCCCTCGCAGACGTCGAACCAGTGCAGCAGCACCTCGACGTTGGCGTGCTCGAAGTTGTAGGCGCTCTGCTCCACCTCGTTCTGGTGGAACACGTCGCCGTAGGTGACCACGCCGTGCGGCGCGCGCGTCCACACCAGGTCGAACACGTTGTCGACGTTCTGCAGGTACATGCACAGGCGCTCGAGGCCGTAGGTGATCTCGCCGGTCACCGGCCGGCATTCCAGGCCGCCGGCCTGCTGGAAGTAGGTGAACTGCGTCACCTCCATGCCGTTCAGCCACACCTCCCAGCCGAGACCCCAGGCGCCCAGCGTCGGCGATTCCCAGTTGTCCTCGACGAAGCGCAGGTCGTGCACCAGCGGATCGATGCCGAGCGCCTTCAGCGAGCCGATGTAGCGCTCCTGGATGTCGTCCGGGTTCGGCTTCATCACCACCTGGTACTGGTAGTAGTGCTGCAGGCGGTTGGGGTTCTCGCCGTAGCGGCCGTCGGTGGGGCGGCGGCAGGGCTGCACGTAGGCCGCGGCCCACGGCTCCGGGCCCAGCGCGCGCAGGAAGGTGGCCGGATGGAAGGTGCCGGCGCCGACCTCGGTGTCGAGCGGCTGGATCAGCACGCAGCCCTGCTCCGCCCAGTAGCGGTTCAGGGTCTGGATCAGCTCCTGGAAGGTCGGTGCGGACATGGTTCGCAGTGGCCTCGACACGAAGCGCGCTAGTATACCGGCAGCCCGCAGGGGGACGCCGCGCCATGGCCGTACATCCGCATCCCGTCGCCAGCCAGACGCTCGGCCGCCGCGGCCGGCTGGAACTCGACGAGGTGCTGGCCGCGTTGATCGTCGACGGCTACCTTGCCGCCGAGGACGCCAAGCGCGTGCGCGTCGGCGCGCGCGCCGGCCGCTCGGCGGTCGAGCTGCATCCGCTGGTGGTGCTGGCCAACGCCAAGCTGCCGAATGCCCGCGATCCCGAAAAGCCGCTCAGCCTCGAAGTGCTGACGCAGTGGCTGGCCGAGAAGGCCGAACTGCCTTACCTCAAGATCGACCCGATGAAGATCGACGTGGCCGCCGTCACCCAGGCGGTCAGCCACGCCTACGCGCAGCGCCACCGCATCCTGCCGGTGCAGGCCGGCGCCGGCGAGGTGGTGTTCGCCACCGCCGAGCCGTTCGAGCGGCGCTGGCTAGCGGACCTGAGCCACATGCTGAGGCGCGAGATCCGCCTGGTCGTCGCCAATCCGCTGGACGTCAACCGCTACCTGCTGGAGTTCTACGGCGTACAGCGCTCGATTCAGCTCGCCAAGGACGCCAAGGGCGAGGACGCCGCCGCGGCGATCCTCAACTTCGAACAATTGATCGAGCTCGGCAAGGCCGGCGAGCTGGGCGCCGACGACCGCCACGTCGTGCACATCGTCGACTGGCTGTTGCAGTACGCGTTCGAGCAGCGCGCCTCCGACATCCACCTCGAACCGCGCCGTGAAGCCGGGCAGATCCGATTCCGCATCGACGGCGTGATGCACAAGGTGTTCGAGCTGCCGCCGCCGGTGATGACCGCGGTGACGGCGCGCATCAAGATCCTCGGCCGCATGGACGTCGCCGAGAAGCGGCGTCCGCAAGACGGCCGCATCAAGACGCGCTCGGCCGGCGGCCGCGAGGTGGAGCTGCGCCTCAGCACCATGCCCACCGCCTTCGGCGAGAAGGTGGTGATGCGCATCTTCGACCCGGACATCGTGGTCAAGCAGTTCGCCCAGCTCGGCTTCGCGCCGCACGAAGAGGCGCTCTGGCGCGCGATGGTCGAGCGGCCGCACGGCATCGTGCTGGTCACCGGCCCCACCGGCTCCGGCAAGACCACCACCCTGTATTCCACGCTGAAGCACCTGGCGCGGCCCGAGCTGAACGTGTGCACGGTGGAAGACCCGATCGAGATGGTCAGCCCCGAGTTCAACCAGATGCAGGTGCAGCCGGCGATCGATCTCGACTTCGCCACCGGCGTGCGCACCCTGCTGCGCCAGGATCCCGACATCATCATGGTCGGCGAGATCCGCGACCTCGAGACCGCGCAGATGGCGGTGCAGGCCTCGCTGACCGGCCACCTGGTGCTGTCCACGCTGCACACCAACGACGCGCCCAGCGCGGTCACGCGCCTGCTCGACCTGGGCGTGCCGCACTACCTGATCCAGTCGACGCTGACCGGCGTGGTGGCGCAGCGCCTGGTGCGCACGCTCTGCCCGCACTGCAAGACCGAGGCGGAGGTGGACGCCGACGGCTGGCGCGTGCTCACCCACGGCTTCGACGTGCCGCCGCCGCTGCGCATGTTCGCGCCGGTCGGCTGCCTGGAGTGCCGCAACACCGGCTTCCTCGGCCGCACCGGCGTGTACGAGATGATGCCGCTGTCGCCGCGGCTGCGCGGCATGTTGAGCGCGCAGCTTGACCTCGGCGCGTTCAGCGCTGCGGCGCTGGCCGAGGGCATGCGCCCGCTGAAGCTGTCCGCGGCGGCGCAGGTGGCGCGCGGCGTCACCACCGTGGCCGAAGTGCTGACGGTGCTGCCGCCGACCGAGTGAGCCGCGTTGAGCGTCGGTTCACGGCGCGCGCCTTCGGTTCGCGTAGCATCGGCGCCCCATGAAACCCCTGCTGATCGTGCAAACGGGCTCCGCGCCCGAACCCATCTGCGCCCGTCTCGGCGATTTCCCCCACTGGTTCCGTCTCGCGCTCGGCGTGCACCCGCGCCGCCTGCGCGTGGTGCGCGTGGATCGCGACGAGGCCTTGCCGCCGCCGCGCATGTGCGCCGGCGCGGTGATCACCGGCTCGGCGGCGATGGTCACCGAGCGCCTGCCGTGGAGCGAGCGCACGGCCGGCTGGATCCGCGACGCCATGGACGCGGCCCTGCCCCTGCTCGGCGTCTGCTACGGCCACCAGCTGATGGCGCATGCGCTCGGCGGCCGCGTCGACTGGCTGCCGGGCGGACGCGAGATCGGCACGCAGCGCCTCGAACTGCTGCCCGGGGCGGCGGACGATCCGCTGGCGCGCGCCCTGCCGCCGGTGTTCCGCGCGCACACGACGCACGAACAGAGCGTGCTGGAGCCGCCCGCCGGCGCCCGCGTCCTGGCGCGCTCGGCGCGCGACCCGCACCAGATGCTGCGCTACGGCGAACGCGCCTTCAGCACGCAGTTCCATCCCGAGTTCAGCGCGCAGGCGATGGCCGCCTATATCCGCAGGCGCGCGGCCAAGCTGCGCGAGGAAGGCCTGGACGTGCCGCGGCTGCTGCGCGAGGTCGGGCCGACGCCGCACGCGCGCCGGCTGCTGGAGGTCACCGGTTCGGACTGGGCCGGCGCCGCCGCCTGAACGTCACTCGTGCTTGCGCGGCGTGCGCGCCGCGGCCTTGACGCTGTTGCGCGCCCCCTGCAGCGGGTCGGCCAGCTTCAGGCCGGCGAGGTAATGGGTGATGGCCTCGTTGGTGACGTCATAGAGCGGCCGCCCCATCATCGCGGCGGCGGCCTTCAGGCTGTCGCGCACGCGGCGCGCCACGCGCAGGCTGGCATCGCGCGCATCATCCGCGTCGGTGTTTTTCTTCATTGTGCAGCCCCTGTCATTTGCGCCAGTTGCGCGCTTGTGCACAGCGCCAAGACTAAGCATCCGCGCTGAACGCGGAGGGGCAGTTTTATTCAGCTTTCATTCATGTATATGAATGAAAACGGGATCAGGTGGCGCGCGGCGGCAGCGGGAACGGCGTGATCTTCTCTCCGCTGGCGGCATCGCGGATGGTCGACGTGCCGCGGCGATCGACCTCCTCGATGCGCACGATGGCCTGCATCGGCAGATGCAGGGCCCGGGTGTCCTTGAACTCCTCGCGCAGGCGTTCCTCGGTGGGGTCGACCACCCGCGTCGCGCCCTCCTCGAACGCCAGATCGGCGACCTCGGTGAATCCCCACAGGCTGCTGCTGGCGACGTGGCGCGCGTACAGTTCGTAGCTCTTGCCTTGGGCGAGGAACGTGACCTTGTAGAGCTTCTTCGCTGGCATGCGCCTATTGTCGCGTGCCGGGCGCTGTCGCGGAAGTGTTCAGCCGCGCGCCCGCCGCGCCACCGCTTCGCGCGAGACCCAGGCGAAGGCGACGCCGAACAGGAAGCCGGCGATGTGCGCCCACCACACCACCGCGCCGAAGCTCGGGCCGATGTAGGTGAACAGCAGTTGCAGCAGCACCCACAGGCCGATCAACAGCGCCGCCGGCACGCGCACGAACTCGAGGTAGACCCCCAGGGGCAGCACCAGGCCCAGGCGCGCACGCGGAAACAGGGCGAGGTAGGCGCCCACCACGGCGGAGACGGCGCCGCTGCAGCCGATGATCGGCGCGCGCGTGCTGGCCAGCGTCAACGCGCCGACCAGGTTTGCCCAGACGCCGCCGAGCAGGAACAGCAACAGGAATCGCCGCGAGCCGAGCGCGCGTTCGGCGGAGAGGCCGAAGATCATCAGGAACAGCAGGTTGCCGGCGAGATGCAGCCAGTCGACGTGGATGAACAACGCCGTCAGCAGGCGCAGCGCCGGCAACTCCGTGAGCTGATCCCACAGCGGCGCACCCGCATCGAACAAGCGCGCGGGCACCGTGCCCCAGCGGGCAACGAAGGCGATCCGGTCGGACGGGGGCGACAGCGCCAGCCACAGGAAACCGACCACGCACGTCGTCACCAGCAGCGGCGTGGCCCAACGCAGGCGCGGACGGCGGCGGGACTCGACGTGGACGAACATGCCGGATGGCCCCGTGCCGCCTACGGGACATCGCGCGCGAGGTGCGGGCCGTCCTCGCCCAGCGCCGCCAGCGCGAACAGCGTCTCCGGCCCCACCACGCCGTCGGCGCGAATGCCGTAGGCCGTTTGCAGCTTGCGCACGCGCGCCTCCAGTGCGGCATCGAAATAGGCCGGGCCGCGCGGCGGCGCCGCCGCGGGTTCGAGACGCGCGAGCTGCCCCTGCACCCAGGCGACGCCGGCGCCCGCATCGCCGCGGCGCAGGACCTGCGGCACCTCGGGCGGCACCCGGAACGGCGCCAGGAAGCGGCCGTGCCAGATGCGGTCCAGCGCCGCGCGCGGCAACTGCAACTCGCGGCTGCCCAGCCGCAGGCGCACCTGCCTGCGGCCGACGCCGAGCAGCACGGCGTCGCGCGCGCCGTCGCCGCGATCCAATTGCAGGATCAGCGGTCGGTCGAAACGCTGCAGTTGCTCGAGGCTGGCGCTGCCGCCGACGCAATCGAAGCCGGGGAAGATCACCGCATCGCAGCGCGCCGCGTCCTCGACGCCGACATCGCCCGATCCGACCTGCCAGCGCGCCAGCAGCTCGCTCCACGCCTGTAGCTGGCTGCTGCGCGCGTCCGGCCACTGCGCGCGCAGCGTGGCGAGCGCGCGCTCGACGTCGCTCTCGGCGGCGGTCGGCCCGAGCGGCGGCGGCGCGGATTCCGGTTCGCGCATGGCGGGCAGCCACAGTGCCGAGGCCAGCAGAAGGGCCAGCGCGATCCAGAGGCCATAACGGCGCAGCACGTAGCGCAGGTGGCCCGGCAGCGATTCCTGTGCCGCGCGTCCGACCAGACGCTCGCCGATTTCCGTCGCGCGGTCTGCGGCGGCCGCCGCGAGCGCGCGGTCGGCGATCAGGTTGATCGAGCGCGGCACGCCGCGGCCGTGATGATGCAAGGCGCGCAAGCCGAGGCGGGTGAAGGGCACGCGCGTCGCCCCGGCCACCATCATGCGATGGCGGACATAGGCCGCGGTCTCGTGCACGTCCAGCGGTTGCAACTGGTAGCGCGCGGTCACGCGCTGCCCCAGCTGGCCGGCCTCGGGCTGCGCGAGCAGGCGGCGCAGCGCCGGCTGGCCGATCAGGATCACTTGCAACAGCCGCTGGCTCGGCGTCTCGAGATTGGTCAGCAGGCGGATCTGCTCCAGGGTCGGGAACGGCAGGTCCTGCGCCTCGTCGATCACCAGCAGCACGCGCTGGCCCTGGGCATAGGCGTCCAGCAGGTAGGTGCTGAGCGCGTCCGTCATCGCCTTCGAGCTGTCGCGGCGGCCGGCGATATCGACGCCGAGCTGCTCGCAGATCGTCTCGATCAGCTCCTCCGGCGACAGCCGCGGTTGCAGGACGCAGGCCACGCGAACGTGCTCGGGCAACTGCGCCAGCAGCAAGCGCCAGAGCAGCGTCTTGCCGGTGCCCGCCTCGCCCGTGAGCTCGACCAGCTCGCCGCCGCCGCGCCCACTCAGCAGATGCTGCAGATGCGTCAGCAGATCGCGCCAGCGCGGCGTGAGAAACGCATAGCGCGGCTCGGGCGTCGGCGCGAACGGTTGTTCGCGCAGGCTGTAGTACTCGAGGTACATGCGGGTACTTTACCCGACCACGCCGGCCCCGATGCCCGCACGCCCCCGAGTCCTTCGGCCAACCCGGGATGATGCGGTCCGCGCGGCCGGGGTCGCACGGCGTCCTGCGCTTCGCCTCGCTTGCCGAGGCAAGCTCGTTCGGCGCGAACGGACGTCGTGAGCCGAGCATCGGGCCGTCGGGTGCCCGTCGCCGGCCACGTCCGCGGGACCGCAGGCCGTGGTCATGCAGGTGGCG
>NZ_DF970173.1 GCF_000953855.2 Mizugakiibacter sediminis | reverse complement strand
GCGGTCCGCCGAGGAGATCGGGTCGAACTTGTTGTAGTTGATGCCGGCGATCACCGAGCCCTTGTCGCCGGTCTGGCCGAACGTCGCCGAGAAGCCGCGGCGCTCGCCGTCGTTGCGGTCGGAGATGCCGTAGTCGGCGCTGAACTCCGCGCCCTGGTAGTTCGAGCGCAGGATGATGTTGACCACGCCGCCGATCGCATCCGAGCCGTACACCGCCGAGGCGCCGTCCTTCAGCACTTCGATGCGCTCGACCAGGTTGGCCGGGATCTGGTTGATGTCGACGCCGCCCGCGGACGGGCTGGCGATCACGCGGTGGCCGTTGATCAGCACCAGGGTGCGCTGGGCGCCGAGGCCGCGCAGCGACACCGTGGAGGCGCCGTCGCCGCCGCCGTTGTTGACCTGCGGGTTCTGGGCGGCGCCCGAGATCGAAGGCGCTTCCTGCACCAGGTCGCCCAGGGTGACCTTGCCCGACTGCTGGATCTGCGCGCGGTCGATGGCGAACACCGGGTTGGCGGTCTCGAGGTCCACGCGGCGGATGCGCGAACCGGTGACCACGATGGT
>NZ_DF970172.1 GCF_000953855.2 Mizugakiibacter sediminis | reverse complement strand
TCGAGGTCCACGCGGCGGATGCGCGAACCGGTGACCACGATGGTCTCGAGCGACTGCGCCTTCTGCGGCGTGGCCGAAGCATCGCCGGCCTGCTGGGCGAATGC
>NZ_DF970171.1 GCF_000953855.2 Mizugakiibacter sediminis | reverse complement strand
AGGCCGAGCAGCGCGCCCGCCGCCAGCGCGGCGAGCTGGCCGCGCGTGCCCGGCAACGCCGGCACCAGCGCCGCGGCGATCGCGGCGACACCCCAGCGGCGCGGCTCCGTCAGCAGCCGGCGCGCCATCTGCATCACCGCCAGCGCCACCACCGCGAGCGCGACCAGGCCGAGTCCGGCCAGCGCGCCCGCCGCGCCGGCGGGCAATGCGCGCAAACCGTACGCCGCCGCGAGCATCAGCAGCGCCGAGGGCAGAGTGAAGCCGAGCCACGCCGCCAGCGCGCCGCGCAGTCCCGCCCAGCGCAGGCCGAGCGCGATGCCGACTTGGCTGGACGCCGGCCCCGGCAGGAACTGGCAGACGGCGACGGTCTCCGCGTAGTCGGCGGCGTCGACCCAGCGCCTGCGTTCGACGAATTCGCGATGGAAATAGCCGAGGTGCGCGACCGGGCCGCCGAAGCTGGTCAGGCCGAGGCGCAGGAAGCTGGCGAAGATGTCGCGGATCGTGCGCGTGGCGTTCGGCATGCTGCGGCGTTGCGGGCGAGCCGCTAGGATTCTCGCAGTTCCCGCCGCGGCCGCCCATGTCCCGTTTCCATGCCACCTCGCACGGCATGCTGGCCGCGCTGCTCGCGCTGCTGTCGATGCTGGGCCCGTTCTCGATCGACACGATCTTCCCGGGCTTTCCCGACATCGCGCGCGAGTTCGGCGCCGGCAAGGTGGAGATGCAGCAGACGGTCAGCGTGTATCTGGTCGCCTACGCGTTGATGGGGCTGTTCCACGGGCCGCTGTCCGACGCCTACGGGCGGCGGCCGGTGATCGTGGCCGGCCTCGGCATATACGCGCTGTCCGCGGCGGCGGCCGCGCTGACCACCTCGATGACCGCGCTGCTGGTGTGCCGCGCGCTGCAGGGCATGTCCGCCGGCGCCGGCCAGATCGTCGGCCGCGCGATCGTGCGCGACCGCTACCACGGTGCCGAGGCGCAGCGGCTGATGGCGCAGGTGACGCTGCTGTTCGGCATCGCCCCGGCGATCGCGCCGGTGGTGGGCGCGGCGCTGCTCGGCGTCGCCGGCTGGCGCGGCATCTTCTGGGCGATGGCGGCGTTCGCGCTGCTGCTCGGCGCGGCCTGCGCGCTGAGCCTGCCGGAGACGCACGCGCGCGACGCGCGCCAGCCGTTCGCGCCCGCGCCGCTGCTCGCCACCTGCCGGCGCATCCTCGGCGACCGCCAGTTCTGGCCGCTGGCGGTCTCCGGCACGGTCAACTTCAGCGCGCTGTTCACCTACATCGTGTCGGCGCCGGCGTTCGTGCTCGAGCTGCTGCACCTGACACGCGCCGGCTTTCCGTGGCTGTTCGTGCCGGCGATCGGCGGCATGATGGCGGGTGCGTGGCTGTCGGGGCGGCTCGCCGGCAAGGCCTCGGCGGCGACCACGGTCGGCCTCGGCTACGCGGTGATGCTGGCGGCGAGCGCGGCGAACGTAGCGCTGCACCTGTGGCGGCCGCAGCCCGCGCTGCCGTGGTCGGTGATCCCGATCGGCGTGCACGCGGTCGGCATCACGCTCAGCTTCCCGACCCTGGTGCTGCTGCTGCTCGACCGCTTTCCCGCGCAGCGCGGCGCGGCCTCGTCGATGCAGACCTTCGTCTCGCTGATCTTCAACGCCGTGCTGGCCGGCGCGATCTCGCCGCTGCTGTCGGACAGCGCGCCGAAGCTGGCGTTGGGCGCGGCGGCGTTCACCGCGACCGGCTTCGCCAGCTGGCGCTGGTACCGCGCGATGTGCCGGCGCGAGGCGGCGCGGGAGGCTGCCGTTGCGGACTGAGGTTCAGGCCGGCGGCGCGCCGACGCCCATCAGCGCCTTCAGCAGCGCCATCATCTCGTCGCGCGAGCCGGCCACGCTGATCTGCTGCTCGCGCGCGAAACCGGTGCCGAGCAGCACGGCGACGCCGGGGCCGAGGTCGTTGCCGTCCTCGTCGAGACGCGGAAAGCTTTCCGGTTTGCCGACGTAGACGATGCTGTTGGCGTCGATGAAGCGGCCGTCGGGGAGTTTGAGCCAGCGTTGCATGGGGTGGTCCCTCGGGATGTGTCGCTAACGGATTCGTGGCGGCGTGCCAGGCGCGAGGTTGCCGCAGGCGCAGGCCGGCGGCCGCCGGCCGAGGTGGAGTCCGCGATTCCCCCGTCATTCCGGCCAGGGCCGGGACGACGGGGGCGTTGCGTTGCCTCAGCCCTCGCCGCTCCAGCCGCAGTCGACGCCCTTGTTCTGCTCCTCGAGCCAGGCATGCAGCGGCTGGAAGTAGTCGAGGATGGCGCTGGCGTCCATGTCGTCCTGGCCGGTCAGCGTCTTCAGCGTCTGCTGCCAGGGCCGGCTGGCGCCGGCGCCGAGCATCTGCCAGAACTTCGCGCCGGCCTCCTTGTTGCCGTACACCGAGCACTGGTACAGCGGGCCGTCGAAGCCGGCGTCCTTGCACAGCGCGCGCTGGAACTGGAACTGCAGGATGTCGGCGAGGAAGTAGCGCATGTACGGCACGTTGGTCGGCACGTGGTTCTTCGCGCCCGGGTCGAAGTCCGCCGCGTCGTCGCGCGGCACCGGCGCGGACACGCCCTGGTACTTGCGGCGCAGCTCCCACCAGGCGGTGTTGTACTGCTCCGGCTTGATCGAGCCGTCGAACACGCCCCAGCGCCACTTGTCGATCAACAGGCCGAACGGCAGGAACGCCACCTTCTCCAGCGCCAGCTTCATCTGCGCGTTGATCACCGCCTTCGGGTCCTCGCCGGCCGCGCCGGAGAGGCCGATCCGGTGCAGGTAGGCGGGCGTCAGGTTGAGGCGGATGGTGTCGCCGATCGCCTCGTGGAAGCCGTCGTTGGCGCCGCCCTGGAAGATCGGCGGCTGGTCCTTGTAGGCGAGGAAGTAATAGATGTGCCCCATCTCGTGGTAGATCGTGTACTGATCCTCCGCGGTGGGGTGGATGCACATCTTGAAGCGCACGTCGGTGCCGAAGTCCATCGGCCAGGCGCTGGCGTGGCACAGCGCGTCGCGGTCGCGCGGGCGCAGGAACATCGACTTCTCGAAGAACGACGCGGGCAGCGCCGGGAAGCCGATCGAGGTGTAGAAGTCTTCGGCGCGCCTGACCATGGCGAGCGCCTGCTCGGCGTCGGCATGACGGTCGAGCGCGGCGAGATCGTCGGCGGTCGGCTTGCCCTTGAAGCCGGCGAGCAGCTTGCGGTACGCGGCGTCGCGCTCGGCCTTCAGGCGCGCGTCGACGTCGAGGCCGCCGACGCCGGGATAAGGCTCCACCAGGCCGTAGATGTTCGCCCAGTCCTGCGCCCACATGTTGCCGGTGATGTGCGCGGGAATGGTGCCGTCATTCGGCATCTTGTCGCCGTACTTGTCCTTGAGCTTGCGCCGCACGTAGCACTGCAACTGCGCATACAGCGGCTTGACCTGGCCCCACAGGCGGTCGGTCTCGGCGTTGAAATCGGCCGGGCTCATGTCGTAGCCGGCGCGCCACATCGTGCCGACGTTGTCGTAGCCGAGATCCTTGGCGCCCTCGTTCAGCAGTTCGACGAAGCGCACGTAGTCGCTGCGCATGCCGCGGCCGACGCCGTGCCAGCCGCGCCAGGCGGCGAGGTCGTCGTTCCAGTCGCGGTCCTCGGCGAGGATCTTGCTGGCGTCGTCGAGGTTCTTGCAGCTCTTCGGATCCTTGGGGTCGTCGCAGTACTTGCCGGCGCCGTAGGCGGCGGTCAGGCGCGAGGCGAGCGTGGTCAGCTCGGCGAGGTGCTCGGGATTCCTCGGCGCCGGGATCGCGGTCTGCAGCTTGAGCAGTTGCAGCGCGCGCTTGTCCGCGGCCTCGATGCCGGCGGCGTTCTCGTAGGCGCGCGCGCGCCCGATCTCGTCGGACAGCCACTTCAGGTAGCGCTCCTGCGCCTTCGCCGTCAGCATCTGCGTGTCGCCGGTGATGTAGGTCTCGGCGACCCACTCGGCGGCGGCCGGCTCCAGCGACTGCGCCTTGTAGTCCTTGTTCATCTGCGCGACGAACGCGTGCGCTTCGGCGGCGGTCGGCGCGGCCTTGGCCGGCGCCTGCGCCGAGGTTTGCGGCGCCTTGGACGAGGAACAGGCGGCGAGCGCGAGCGCCACGGCCAGCGCCAGCGAGGCGTGCATCGGTTTCATCGCGGATCTCCCCCGGAATCGGAGAGGGCGAGGCTAGTGCGCGCGCCGCGGGGGCGCAAGGGCGCTCAGGCCGGGGCGGGCAGCAGGCCGCGGGCGGCGAGGAAGGCGCGCGCGTCCTCGGCGTCGCGCTCGAACCAGGCGCGCGCCGAGCCGAGGCGGAAGCTGTAGCCCCAGGCGTCCATGTCGGCCATCACGCGCAGGCGGCCGACGCCGGGCAGGGCGTCGGCGAGCACGATCTGCAGGTAGCAGGTCGCGTCCTCTTCCTCGATCGAGTCGCTGGCGTCGGTGTGCACCGCGGCGCGGCGCTCGGGCGGCAGCACGATCAGGTGGCAGGCCTCGTGCAGCAGCGAGTGCACGGGGGTGTCGGCGCGCGCGTAGACGGTGGGGCCGATCACGCCGGCCTCGCACTCGCCCCAGTAGCTGCCGGGAATCGGCACGCCGTCGGGCACGCGCACCAAGGCGAGGCCGTGGCGGGCCAGCAGGGCCGCGGGCGCGTCGAAGCCGATGTCGGCGAGGCGCAGCACGTCGGCGCGGGTCGGGACGGCGTCGGTCGGCATCGGCCCGTCAGGCAGGCGAAATCGGGAATCCCTCGGATGGGTCGCGCGAAGCAGGTCGGATGGCCATGCGCTTCCGGGTGTTTCGCCGGATTCCGGTTTTCACCGGCATGACGGCGAAGCCGCTGCTCTCTCCCTGCTCCCTGCTTCGGCCTACGCCTTCCCCTCCGGCAGCGCCACCGACAGCTCCAGCACCTCGTGGTCGCCGTCGCGCTCGACGTTGATCTGGATCGCCTCCGGGTCGACGTTGACGTATTTCTTGATCACCGCCAGCAGCTCGCTGCGCAGCAGCGGCAGGTAGTCGGGGCCGCCGCGCGTGGAGCGCTCCTGCGCGACGATGATGCGCAGGCGCTCCTTGGCGATGTTGGCGGTGTTCTTCGGGCGCGCCTTGAGGAAATCGAGGATGCCCATGCTCAACCCCCGAACACGCGCTTGAGGAAGCCCTTCTTCGGCGCATCCAGGAAACGCATCGGCCGCTCCTCGCCGAGCAGGCGCGCCACCGCGTCCTTGTAGGCATGGCCGGCGTGCGAAGTCTCCTCGAGGATCACCGGCACGCCCTGGTTGGAGGCGGCCAGCACGCTCTCGTGCTCGGGGATCACGCCGAGCACGGGGATGCCGAGCACTTCCTCGACGTCCTTCACGCTCATCATCTCGCCGGCCTCGACGCGCGCGGGGTTGTAGCGGGTCAGCAGCAGGTGCTGCTGCACGGCGCCGTCGCCGCGCTCCGCTCGGCGCGTCTTGCTGGCGAGCAGGCCGAGGATGCGGTCGGAGTCGCGCACCGAGGACACCTCGGGGTTGACCACCACCAGCGCGCGGTCGGCGTAGTACATCGCCAGGTGCGCGCCCTTCTCGATGCCGGCCGGCGAGTCGCAGATGATGTAGTCGAAGCCGTCCTGCCGCAGCTCCTCCAGCACTCTCTCGACGCCGTCCTGGGTGAGCGAATCCTTGTCGCGCGTCTGCGAGGCGGCCAGCACGAACAGCGTCTCGTGGCGCTTGTCCTTGATCAGCGCCTGGCGCAGCGCGGCTTCGCCGTGGATCACGTTGACGAAGTCGTACACCACGCGGCGCTCGCAGCCCATGATCAGGTCGAGGTTGCGCAGGCCGACGTCGAAGTCGATCACGGCGACCTTGTGCCCGCGCTGGGCCAGGCCGGTGGCGATGGAAGCGCTGGTGGTGGTCTTGCCGACCCCGCCCTTGCCGGAAGTGACGACGATGGTTTCAGTCAAGGCTTCGATCTCCGTCGGATCGTGATGGTGGTGGCTTCATCGCTCCAGGCGGGCGATGCGCAGTTTGTCCCCGTCCAGCCAGATCTGCACCGGCTGGCCGTCGAATTCGGCCGGGATCTGTTCGAACACGCGGTACTGGCCGGCGATCGACACCAGCTCGGCGCGGAATTCGGTGCAGTAGATGCGTGCGCGGGTCTCGCCCTGCGCGCCGGCCAGCGCGCGGCCGCGCAGCGCGCCGTAGACGTGCACGGAGCCGTCGGCGATCACCTCGGCGCCGTTGGCGACCGGCGCGGTCACCACGAGATCGCGGCCGCGCGCGTAGACCTGCTGGCCGGAGCGCACCGGCTGCGCGTGCTGCTGCGCACCGTGCACGGCATCCGCTTCCGCCGCGGCCGCCGGCCTGGCGCGCGCGGGCGCGGCGGCGGCCGGCACCGCCGGCTCGCCGTTGTCGCGCTCGTAGGCGGCGCGGAACTTGGCGATCAGCGGCAGGCCCATGCGCTTGGCCAGCGCCTCGGTTTCGGCGGTGCCGTAGGCGAGGCCGACCGGCAGCATGCCGGCGGCACGGATCGCTTCCAGCAGGGCGTCGACGGCGCCGTCGTCGGGCAGCGCGGGCAGGTGCGAGAGGTCCAGCACCACGGCGGCGCGCTGGAACAGCTGCGGCGCGCTGCGCACGCGCTTGTCCAGTTCCTCGTGCAGCGCGGCGGCGTCGTCGCGGCGCAGGCGCACGCAGGCGATGCCGACCTGGCCGAAACGCAGATCGCAGACGGCTTCCGCCGTCCCGGGGCGTGCATTCATGCGCGCGCCCTCACGAACCGCCGGCCACGCGCAGGCGCGGGTCCGTGAGCAGGTGCTTGCGCTCCGCCAGCCACGGCAGGTCGGGCAGGCCGCCGTGCAGGAGATAGGTGTCGCGCACGAAGGCGAAGCTGGGCAGGTCCTTGGCCAGCAGGCTGACGCGGCGGCCGACCTCGGGCATGGTCTGCTGGCCGACCTCGTGGAAACCGTAGGTGCCGTGGAACAGCACGGCGACGTCGTCGCGCGGTTCCAGGAACACCTCGCAGCACAGCGTCGGCACGCGCACCTCGGCGTAGCTCTGCACGTCGCAGTAGAGCACGCGGCCGATGCCGTGGCCGCGGTAGGCGCTGGCGACGACGATGCGGTCGATGTAGACGAATTGTCCGTAGCGGTCGCGGAACCAGCGGAAGTTGGGGCTGCCGTAGTCCGCGCTTTCGCGCAGCGCGATCAGGAAGCCGGCCAGGCGGCCGTCGACCTCGGCGACGCGGAAGTAGTCGGCGATCTGGTGGAAGCGCCGCAGTCGCGCGCCCTCCAGCGGCAGGATCGCGGGGCCGGCGGCGTTGTTCAAGGCGAGGACGGCGTCGAGGTCGGACTCGCGCACGTTGCGGATGGCTACAGCCATTCTTGCTCCGGAAGCTTTCGGGGTCGGGTCGCGGGCCCCCTGCGCCGACGCGACTTCACCGGTCGATTATGGCATGCGGCGCCCTGCGCCGGCATGACGCCACGCGGGCCGTTAAGTGCGCGTAAGCGCCGCGGCCGTGCCTTCGGTTGGCTTGCGGGGGCGCGGTGCGGGCCTATGATGGGCGCGATGTCCTGGGTTTCCTTCAATCACATCCGTCTGCTGCGCTACGCCGGGCTGTTCGCCTACGTGTGCGCGGGCATTCCGCTGCTGCGCGTCAACTGGGCACTCGGCCGGCTCGACACGCTGGACCAACCGAGCTTCGCGTTGCTGGCGTGGGTGCTGTGCTACCTCGCCTTCGGCCTCACCTATTGGCTGCTGACGCGCAACCTCGGCTCGCGCCGCTACTGGGCGGTCAAGCTGTTCGGCCTGCTGGTGCTGACCGGCACCGCGATGGCGGTGGGCTGGTACAGCCAGAGCGGCCTGTCGGCGCTGCTGCTGGTGCTGGTGTCGGTGGTGCTGCCGTGGCTGCTGCCGCTGCCGCTCGGCATCGCCTGGATGGTGCTGCAGAACTTCGCGCTGGTGCCGGTGTTCACCAGCCTCGGCATGGACGCGATCAACGCCTTCCTGCAGGCCAGCCTGTACCTCGGCTTCTCCGCGCTGACCTTCGTCACCTCGGTGGTGGCGCGCCAGCAGGCGGAGGAGCGCGAGCAGTTGCGCGGGCTGAACTCCGAGCTGCGCGCCACGCGCGCGCTGCTGGCCGAGTCCAGCCGCATCACCGAGCGCATGCGCATCGCCCGCGAGCTGCACGACCTGGTCGGCCATCACCTGACCGCGCTCAGCCTCAATCTCGAGGTCGCCAGCCATCTGGCGGCGGCGCCCGCCGAGGAACACGTGCGCAAGGCGCAGGCGGTGGCCAAGCAGCTGCTGGGCGACGTGCGCGAGGTGGTCAGCGAGCTGCGTCAGGACGACGCGCTCGACCTGACCCAGGCGCTGCGCTCGCTGACCGAGGGCGTGCCGGGCCTCGCCGTGCGCCTCGAGCTGCCGCCGCGCTTCAGCGTGGAGGATCCGCGCCGCGCGCAGGTGGTGCTGCGCTGCGTGCAGGAGATCGTCACCAACGCCGTGCGCCACGCCGGCGCGCGCAACCTGACCTTGCGCTTCGAGCGCACCGCCGAGGGCGAGCTCAAGCTGGAGGCGCGCGACGACGGTCGCGGCGCCGCCGAGGTGCGGCCCGGCAACGGCCTCACCGGCATGCGCGAACGTCTGGCAGAATTCGGCGGCCGCCTCGCCATCGACACCGCGCGCGAGCGCGGTTTCGCGCTGGACGCCTGGTTGCCGCTGCAGACGCGGAGCCCGGGATGAGCGCGGCACGCGCGCGGGCGCGCAACGAACGGGGGCCGTGGCAATGATTTCCGTCTGTCTCGTCGACGACCAGACCCTGGTGCGCCAGGGCATCCGCTCGCTGCTGGAGCTGACCGACGACATCCGCGTCGCCGCCGAGTGCGGCGACGGCGCCAACGCGGTGGAGACGATCCCGCGGGTCAAGCCGGACGTGGTGCTGCTCGACCTGCGCATGCCCGGCATGAGCGGCCTCGACGTGCTGAACGCGCTGGCGGCGCGCAACCAGTTGCCGCCGACCATCATCCTGACCACCTTCGACGACGACCAGCTGGTGCTGTCCGGTCTCAAGGCCGGCGCGCGCGGCTATCTGCTGAAGGACGTCTCCCTCGACCAGCTGGTCGAGGCGGTGAAGACCGTGGCCGCCGGCGGCTCGCTGGTGGCGCCGGTGGTCACCCAGCGCCTGCTGGCCGGGGTGGGGCGCATCCAGAACCAGTTCTCCAGCCTCGACCAGCCCGACCCGCTGACCGAGCGCGAGACCGAGATCCTGCGGCTGATGGCCGGCGGCTACAGCAACAAGGAGATCGCCAACTCGCTCGGGGTCGCCGAGGGCACGGTCAAGAACCACGTGTCCAACATCCTGTCGAAACTGGGCGTGCGCGACCGTACGCGGGCGGTGCTGAAGGCCCTGGAGCTGGGCATCGTGTGACCCATGGCAGGGGAGCGGCGGCCGGATAGCGTTCGCGCGCCGGAGCAAGTACCATGCCCCCTTTCGGCGGCCCGCTGCCCGCCGCGTCCCGCCCGTGGGGAGCGTTTTCGCCGATCGAATTCCGGCGCCGTTCCGGTGCCGACGAAAGACGTCCGGAGAGCTTTGGAATGACGCGCCTGCTTGAATTCCTCGTTGCCGTGGTGATGGTGATCGTGCTTGCGGTGGTGGTCAGCCTCGCGCTGCCCAGCCACGGCCATGCCGAGCGCTCCATCGAGGTCAGCCACGACATTCGCCACATCTACGACATCCTCAACAACTTCCGCCGCTTCCCCGAGTACGCCGTGCTGCGCGCGTACGACCCGAAGATGCGCTACACGCTGGAAGGCCCGGCCTACGGCAACGGCGCCAAGATCGCCTGGACCAGCAGCGACCGCCGCGTCGGCAACGGCGAGCTGACGATCGCCTCCAGCCAGTTCGATCCGCTCGCCGGCAGCGGCCAGGTGACCTGGTCGCTGGACAACGGCTGGAACGGCGCCAACAAGACCTTCACCCTGGACTTCAAGCGCGCCGAGAACCAGCGCCTGGTGAAGATCACCTGGTCCTACGACGTCGACTACGGCTGGAACCTGCTGTCGCGCCTGGCCGGCCTGTCCTGGGACAGCGTGCACGGCGAACCCGACTCGCTGATCCAGTACAGCCTGAACAACCTGCAGAACGTGCTGGCGGCGATTCCGAACGTCGATTACAGCAAGGTGGCGATCAAGATCGTGCCGACCACCGCGCAGCCGATCCTGTTCGTCTCGACCAAGGCCAAGCGCTCGCTGGAAGAGGTCGACGCCGCCACCGCCACCGCCGTCGACCAGATCAACGACGCGATGAAGAAGCTGGGCGTCGGCGCCAACGGCCCGCGCACCACCTTCACCACCGACTACGGCGACGAGAACTACGCGTTCGACGTGGCCGTGCCGATCAACACCACCACCGTCTACGTCAACAACAACGGCTTCGACCTGACCAAGCTCGCGCCGCCGGCCGCGGCCGCCGGCGCGCAGGCCGGCGAGGACGAGCAGGCGCCGCCGGCCGAAGCGAAGCCGGGCAGCATCGACGACAAGGG
>NZ_DF970170.1 GCF_000953855.2 Mizugakiibacter sediminis | reverse complement strand
ATGCCCGCGCACGCCGCCAGCGTCGCCGCGGCGGCGCCCGCGCCCGCGGCCAGCGCCGCCGCGCCCAAGCCATCCGAAGCGCACCCGGCCGCAGCCAAGCCGGCCGCCATCACCCGGCCGTTGCCGCCGGCCGGGCCGGTGCACGCCGAGCCGCTGGGCGAGGAGATGCCGTGGTACCGGCAGGATTGGGTGCTGCCCGCCGGCGGTGCGGTGGCCGTGGGGCTGATCCTGCTCGGCCTGCTGCGCCTGGCGCGGCGTCCGAAGCGCGCACCCGAGGCGGCGGCCGCGGGCATTTCCAGCCAATTCGGCGATTCGCCGCTGGCGGACGCGCACGGCGGCGACACCGCCTACGGCGAGGAAGAGGGCACGCTGATCGCGCAACTGGCGGAGCATCCGGACGACATCGGCCTGCACCTCGAACTGGCCAGCCTGTACTACGCGCATCGCGACGCCGAGCGCTTCGAGGCGGCCGCGGAGGCGATGCACGCCCACGTCAGCGATCCCGAGCAGCCCGAATGGCAGGAAGTGCGGGCGATGGGCGAGGAGCTGGCGCCGCAGCATCCGCTGTTCGCGCCGGCAGCGGGCGCAGCGCCCTCGGCGCCGCAGGCCGTCGCGCCGGAGGACGAGAGCGGTGCGCTGGAGAGCTTCGATCTCGGACAGTACGCGGATGCCGAGGCGGAAACGCCGCCGCCCGCCGCCGCCGCCGCGCGCAGCGAATTCAGTTTCGATTTCGACCTGACGCCGCCGTCCCCGCCCGCAGTGCCGGGCGAACCGGCGGTGCAGCCGCCGGTGGCCGGCAGGAGCCAGGGCTTCGATCTGCCGCCGCTGGACTTCGAGGAGCCGTCGGCGCCCGCAGAGCCGGCGACCCCGGGCGAAATGGAGGCGATGCCGTCGTTCGACCTCGGCGATCTCGGCCAGACGCCCGCGCCGGCCGCGGCCGCAGCGGCGACGCCGGCGGAGGCCGGCTACGGCGACGATCCGGTCGACACCAAGCTGGATCTGGCGCGCGCCTACCTCGACATGGGCGATCCGGACGGCGCCAGGGCGATGCTCGAGGAAGTGATGGCCGAGGGCAGCGCCAGGCAGAAATCCGAGGCGCAGAAGCTGCTCGGCGAGATCGGCTGAGCTGGCACGCGAACGCTACGGGCCGCGACCCGCCGGTCGCGGCCCGTGTTTTTTGCGTCGTGCCGCGCTTGGCCGCACGCGTCGGCGCGATTAGCCTTCCCGTCTCCCGTCTCCCGTCTCCCGTCTCCCGTCTCCCGTCTCCCGCGCATGCGCATCGCCCTCGGCATCGAATACGACGGCACCGATTTCCTCGGCTGGCAGCGGCTGTCGCACGGGCGCAGCGTACAGGCCGAGATGGAGGCGGCGCTGTCCTTCGTCGCCGCGCATCCGGTCGAGGTGACCTGCGCCGGCCGCACCGACGCCGGCGTGCACGCGCGCTGCCAGGTGGTGCATTTCGACACCGGCGCCGAGCGCAGCATGCGCGCCTGGACACTGGGGACGAACACGCGGCTGCCGCCGGCGGTGGCCGTGCGCTGGGCCTGCCCCGTGGCCGACGACTTCCATGCGCGCTACGCCGCGCGCGCGCGGCGCTACCGCTACGTGATCCTCAACCGCCCGGCGCGGCCGGCGCTGGAGGCGCGCTACGTCGGCTGGGAGCGCGTGGCGCTGGACGCGGCGGCGATGCACCAGGCGGCGCAGGCGCTGCTCGGCGAGCGCGACTTCTCCGCGTTCCGCACCATCGCCTGCCAGGCGCGCTCGCCGATGCGCGAGCTGCGCGAGATCGGCGTCGCGCGCGAGGGCGACAAGGTGATCGTCGAAGTCGAGGCCAACGCCTTCCTGCACCACATGGTGCGCAACATCGTCGGCTCGCTGCTGGTGGTCGGCCGCGGCGAGCGGCCGGTGCGCTGGATCGCCGAGCTGCTGGCCGGCCGCGACCGCAGCGCCGCCGGTCCGACCGCGCCGGCGGCCGGGCTGACCTTCCTCGGTCCGCGTTATCCGGCACAATGGGGCCTTCCCGACGAAGTGAGCCGGTGAGGCCGAGGTGCGCGTACGCGTCAAATGCTGCGGGATCACGCGGGTGGAGGACGCGCTGGCGGCGTCGCGCCTCGGCGCCGACGCGGTCGGGCTGATCTTCACGCGGCGCAGCCCGCGCTACGTCGACCCGCGGCAGGCGGCGGCGATCCGCATGGCGCTGCCGCCGTTCGTCACCGCGGTGGCGCTGTTCATGGACGACGACGTCGCCTGGGTGGCGCAGGTGCTGAACGCGGTCAAGCCGGACCTGCTGCAGTTCCACGGCGCGGAGCCGGCGGCGTTCTGCGAGATCTTCGCGCGGCCCTATCTCAAGGCCGTGCCGATGGCCACGGTGGGCGACCTCGGCGCCTACGCCGCCGCGCACCCGCGCGCGGCCGGTTTCCTGCTCGACGCGCACGCGGCGGGCGAGGCGGGCGGCAGCGGGTGCACGTTCGACTGGACGCGCGTGCCGCGCGATTTTCCGCGGCCGCTGGTGCTGGCCGGCGGACTGACGCCGGACAACGTCGGCGACGCCGTGCGCGCCACGCGGCCGTGGGGCGTGGACGTCTCCAGCGGCGTGGAAAGCGCGCCGGGGGTCAAGGACGAAGCGAAGCTGCGCCGCTTCCTCGACGAAGTCCGGCGGGCCGAAAGCGGATTGTTCGACGCGGATGGACGCGGATGAACACGGATAAGAAACAGCGTCATGTTCGTGGCGCTATCCGCGTCGATCCGCGCCAATCCGTGTCCAAGATTGAAGCCATGAACATCGAGAAGCCGATCGATTTCCACGCTTATCCCGACACCCACGGCCGTTTCGGGCCGTACGGCGGCGTGTATGTCGCCGAGACGCTGATGGCGCCGCTGGAGGCGCTGACCGAAGCCTACCTGCGTCTGCGCGGGGATGCGGAATTCCTCGCCGAGCTGGACCGCGACCTCGAACACTACGTCGGCCGGCCCAGCCCGATCTACCACGCCGAGCGGCTGTCCGCGCACGTCGGCGGCGCGCGCATCCTGCTGAAGCGCGAGGACCTCAACCACACCGGCGCGCACAAGATCAACAACACCGTCGGCCAGGCGCTGGTGGCCAGGCGCATGGGCAAGACGCGCATCATCGCCGAGACCGGCGCCGGCCAGCACGGCGTCGCCAGCGCCACCGTGGCCGCACGGCTCGGTTTGAAGTGCGTGGTGTACATGGGCGCGGTCGACATGGAGCGGCAGGCGATCAACGTCTACCGCATGAAACTGCTCGGCGCCGAAGTGGTGCCGGTTACCTCCGGTTCGAAGACGCTGAAGGACGCGCTGAACGAGGCGCTGCGCGACTGGGTGACGAATGTCGCCGACACCTTCTACATCATCGGCACCGTGGCCGGCCCGCACCCGTATCCGATGATGGTGCGCGACTTCAACGCCGTCGTCGGCCGCGAGGCGCGCGCGCAGATGCTGGCGGAATACGGCCGCCTGCCGGACGCGATCACCGCCTGCGTCGGCGGCGGCTCCAATGCGATCGGGCTGTTCCATGCCTTCCTCAACGACCGTGCCGTGCGCATCGTCGGCGCCGAGGCGGCGGGCTTGGGGCTGGCCAGCGGCCATCACGCGGCCTCGCTGGCCGCCGGCCGGCCCGGCGTGCTGCACGGCAACCGCACCTACGTGATCTGCGACGACGACGGCCAGATCGCCGAGACGCATTCGATCTCCGCCGGCCTCGACTATCCCGGCGTCGGCCCCGAGCATGCCTTCCTCAAGGACACCGGCCGCGCCGAGTACGTCGGCGTCACCGACGACGAGGCCCTGCAGGCGTTCCACCTGCTGGCGCGCACCGAAGGCATCCTCGCCGCGCTGGAGTCCAGCCACGCCGTCGCGCAGGCGATCAAGCTGGCGCGCGAATACCCGAAAGACGCGATCGTGCTGTGCAACCTGTCGGGGCGCGGCGACAAGGATGTGCATACGATCGCGCAGCGCGAGGGGATCACGTTGTGAGGTTGTCAAAGGTCAAAGGTCAAAGGAATGCGTTGCGCTGCCGTGTTCTCTAATTGACTTTCGACCTTTGACTTTTGACGCTCCGAATCCATGAACCGCATCGACCAACGCTTCGCCGAACTGAAAGCCGCCGGCCGCACCGGACTGATCCCGTTCGTCACCGCGGGCGATCCCTCGCCCGACGGCGTGGTGCCGCTGCTGCACGCGCTGGTCGCTGCCGGCGCCGACCTGATCGAGCTGGGCGTGCCGTTCTCCGATCCGATGGCCGACGGTCCGGTGATCCAGCACGCCAGCGAGCGCGCGCTGGCGAAGGGGGTGGGACTGGAGGCGGTCCTCGGCTGGGTGCGCGCGTTCCGCGCCGACGACGCGGCGACGCCGATCGTGTTGATGGGCTACCTCAACCCGATCGAGATCCACGGCTACGAACGTTTCGCCCGCGAGGCGGCGGACGCCGGCGTCGACGGCGTGTTGCTGGTGGATTGCCCGCTGGAAGAGGCCGCTACCAGCGCGGCGATCCGCGCCGCCGGCCTGCGCCAGATCTGGCTGGCCGCGCCGACCACCGCCGCGGCGCGGCTCGAGCGCCTTTGCGGGGCCGCCGAGGGTTTCCTGTACTATGTCTCGTTCGCCGGCATTACCGGCGCGGCCAGGCTGAGCGTGGCGGAGATCGAGTCGCGTGTGGCGGCGATCCGCGCCAGGGCGCGGGCGCCGGTGGCGGTGGGCTTCGGCGTGCGCGACGCGGCCAGCGCCGCGGCCATCGCCGCCTTCGCCGACGCGGTGGTGATCGGCAGCGCGCTGGTGGAGCGCCTGGCCGGCAGCGCCGACGCCGAAGAGGCGTGCGCGCGGGCGGGCGCGTTCCTGGCGCCGATCCGCAGCGCGCTCGATGCGCGCACCGCGCATGCGGCCTGAAGACGACAAGCGCGACAACGCCGCGGCGGCTCCCGGGCCCGCGCGGCAGAAGGAAGAGGTCAACGACGTGAGCTGGCTGCAGAAACTGGTGTCCTCGCGCATCCGCACGCAGAGCAACGGCGGCAAGGGCAAGGTGCCGGAAGGCGTGTGGGAGAAGTGCGGCGGCTGCGGCACGGTGCTGTACCGGCCGGAGCTGGAGCGCAACCTGATGGTGTGCCCGAAATGCGCGCACCACCACGCCATCGGCGCGCGCGTGCGCCTGGCGGCGTTCCTCGACGAGGGCAGCGGCGTGGAGATCGCGGCCAACCTCGCTCCGGTCGACGCGCTGAAGTTCAAGGACTCGAAGAAATACCGCGACCGCATCGCCGCCGCCGAGAAGAGCACGGGCGAAAAAGACGCGCTGATCGCCATGCGCGGCACGCTGAAGGGCCGGCCGCTGGCGGCGTGCGCGTTCGAGTTCAGCTACATGGGCGGCTCGATGGGCTCGGTGGTCGGCGAGAAGTTCACCCGTGCCGCCGAACTGGCGCTGGAAGAGCGCATGCCGCTGGTGTGCTTCTCCGCCACCGGCGGCGCGCGCATGCAGGAGGGCCTGCTGTCGCTGATGCAGATGGCCAAGACCTCGGCGGCACTGGCGCGCCTGCGCGACGCCGGCGTGCCGTACATCTCCGTGCTGACCCATCCCACCACCGGCGGCGTCTCCGCCAGCCTCGGCATGCTCGGCGACATCAACGTCGCCGAACCGAAGGCGCTGATCGGCTTCGCCGGCCCGCGCGTGATCGAACAGACCGTGCGCGAAACCCTGCCGCCCGGCTTCCAGCGCTCGGAGTTCCTGCTCGAACACGGCGCGCTCGACCTGATCGTCGACCGCCGCGAGATGCGCGACAAGCTGGCCGACCTGCTGGCCATCCTGACGCGGCAGCCGAAGCCGGCCTGACGCTCCGGCAGGAGATTCGCAATGCCCGGCTCAGGGACCGCGCGGCGCGTTGCCGGTGCGCGGCGGGCCGATACGTGCGCAATCGCCTCGAGCTCGCTCGCGCCTCCGAGCCTCGCGGGCCGCCAGGATGGCGGCCTGACGGGGCCCCTCGGGCGCGGCGGGAGCGTGGAGGGTCGATGGCCCGCCAGTTCGCCCTCGGGGCAGGAAGCCCTGTCGGCGAGTCCCCGCAGCATTCTCGCGGACCCGGAGGGCGCGCCGGCATGGATGCCGGGCCGGGACGGCGCATCAGGGACGCATGCTGGCCAAGCGTCGGGGTGCGATAGACAACAAGCAAGGGAAAGTCGCCCGCTCGCGGCAGCGAGCGGAACAAGACGGACTGCGTGAGCATCACGGGCAGGCGCCTGGCGGCGCCGCCCTCGCCCCGACCCTCTCCCACCCGGGGCGGGAGAGGGAGACAGGCGCTGTGCGCGTTCGCGAACACGCGAGACGGACGAGAGGGCATGCGGGGATTGCGAATCCCCGTGTGCGGCCCCACCATCGCGCCCCGGCCGTCTCCCCGCGTCTCTCCCGATGACCCGCACCCTCGAACAGTGGCTGGACTACCAGCAGCGCGTGCATGCGCTCGGCGTGGATCTCGGGCTGGAGCGCGTGCGCGCGGTGTGGCAGCGCATGGGCGCGCCGCGGCCGGCGACGGTGGTGATCACGGTCGGCGGCACCAACGGCAAGGGTTCGACGGTGGCGTTCCTGGAGGCGATGCTGGCCGCGGCCGGCAAGCGCGTCGGCTGTTACACCTCGCCGCACCTGCTGCGCTACAACGAGCGCGTGCGCATCGACGGCGCGGATGCCGAAGACGCGGCGTTGGTCGCCGCCTTCGAGCGCATCGAGGCGGCGCGCGGCGAGATCCCGCTGACCTATTTCGAGTTCGGCACGCTGGCGGCGCTGGACCTGTGCGCGCGCGCCGCGCTGGACGTCGCCGTCCTGGAGGTGGGGCTGGGGGGACGGCTCGACGCGGTCAACATCGTCGATGCCGACGCCGCGATCGTCACCACCATCGGCCTCGACCACATGGACTGGCTGGGCAACGACCGCGACAGCATCGGCCGCGAGAAGGCCGGCATCTTCCGCGCCGGGCGGCCGGCGGTGATCGGCGAGGGCGATCCGCCGCGCGGCCTGCTGGAAGCGGCCCGCGAGCGCGGCGCGCGCGTGCTGCGCGCGGGGCGCGATTTCCATGCGCAAGCATTGGACGAAGGCTGGCGCTGGCACGGCTGGCGCGAAGGCGCCGGCGCGCCGCCCGCGCTCGAACTGCCGGCGCCCGCGCTGGAAGCGCCGTGCCAGATCGCCAACGCCGCGGCGGCCGTGGCCGCGCTGTACGCGCTGCGCGAGCGTCTCGGCTGGGACGCGCGCGCGATCGCCCGCGGCATGACGGCGGCGCGCGTGCGCGGCCGACTGGAACATCTCGGCGGCGACCCCGAACTGGTCGTCGACGTCGCCCACAATCCGCAGGCGGCGGCGGCGCTGGCGGCGTGGCTGGACGCGCATCCGCCGCGCGGCCGCGTGCTGGCGGTCTACGGCGCGCTGTCCGACAAGGACGTCGCCGGCGTCGGCGCGGCGCTGGGGGCGCGCGTCGCCCACTGGCATCTCGGCGGGCTGGCGGCGGAAACGCCGCGCGGCCTGCCGGTGGACGAACTGGCGGCGCGGTTGCGCGCCGGGCTGCCGGAGGCCGCGTTCAGCGCGCACGCGGACATGGCGGCGGCGCTGGCCGCGGCGCGCGCCGCGGCGCGGCCCGGCGACCGCATCCTCGCCTTCGGTTCGTTCCATGTCGCCGCGGCGGCGCTGCGTGCGGCGGCGGCCGCACCGGCGCCGGCCCGCGCGCGGGTATAATTCCGCGACGATCGCTGCGAGGCCGCCCATGGAGCCTGCCCTGAAACAGCGCCTGCTGGGCGCCGCCGTGTTGATCGCGCTGGCGATCATCTTCGTGCCGATGTTCTTCTCCGGCGAGCCGCCGAAGAGCGCCGGCCAGGACACCACGGTCAGCCTGGACATCCCGCCGGCGCCCGATCGCGAGCTGCAGAGCCGCACCCTTGCCGTCGCGCCGGAAGGCCTGCCGGCGCCCGCGGCCAGCGCGCCGGCGCCCGCCGCGCCCGCCGGCATCGCCGCGGCCGACAAGGTGACCACGGTCGAGGTGCAAAGCCGCAAGCCGGCCGACGTGCATCCCGAGAACGACACCGCGTCGGCGGCGCCGGCACCCGCTGCCGAACCGGCGAATCCGCCGGCCGCGGCGCCGCCGACCCCGGCGCCGCCGGCGCCGAAGTCGGCGCCGGCCGTCAAGCCCGCCGTGTCGTCCGCTCCCGGCGCCGCAGCCGGCGGCCGCTACGCCGTCAGCCTCGGCGTCTACGGCGACCGCGCCAATGCGCAGGCGCTGCTCGCCAGCGCGCGCAAGCTCGGCCTGCCGGCGCGCGGCGAAGCCGCGGAAGTGAACGGCAAGGCCGCCACCCGCGTCAGCCTGGGGCCGTTCGAAGACCGCGCCGCCGCCGAAGCCGCGCGTCTCAAGTTCAAGGGCGCCGAGCCGAAAGTGCCGGCGGCCGTCGTCGCCTACGCCGCCGACCAGGCGGCGGACGCGCCCGCCGCCGCGCTGCCGGCCAATCGCGCCGGCGCCTGGGCGGTGCAGCTCGGCGCGTTCGCCACGCAGGAGGAAGCGCTGAAGCTGCGCGACCGCCTGCGCACGGCCGGTTTCGACGCGTTCGTCGACGACGTCGCCGCCGGCGGCGGCAAACTTTGGCGCGTGCGGGTCGGACCGCAGGCGCAACGCGGCGGCGCGGAGACGCTGCGCGACCAGATCGCGGCCAAGGTCGGCATCAAGGGCATCGTCGTCACCCAGCCATGACGGCGGCGGCGCAGGCGCGCGCATGAACTTCGCGGACTACCTGATCCTCGGCGTGCTCGGCCTGTCCGTGCTGTTCGGGCTGTGGCGCGGCCTGATCGGCGAGGTGCTGGCGCTGGCGATCTGGGCGGCCGCGGCCGTGGTGGCGTGGTTGTTCGGCCCGGCGCTGGCGCAGATGTTCGCCGCACGCGTCGAGTTGCCGTCGCTGCGCCTGCTGCTGGGCTACGGCCTGTGCTTCGTCGGCGTGCTGCTGGCCGGGATGCTGCTCGGCTTCGCGGTGCGCAAGCTGGTCGAGGGCAGCGGGTTGTCCGGCAGCGACCGCATGCTCGGCATGGTGTTCGGCCTGCTGCGCGGCCTGGCGGTGGTGACGCTGGCGGTGCTGCTGCTGGGCTTCACGCCGTTCCCGCGCGACCCGTGGTGGCGGCAGTCGCAGCTGCTGCCGAGCTTCGAGCGCGCCGCGGTGTGGTTGTCGGCGCGGCTGCCCGAGGACGTGAACAGATACCTGGAATACGGCGCGCGGGCCTTGCCCGTGCCGCATCGACCCCCATCTCAGCCGCAGGCGCCGCAGGGCGTGCCGGCGGCGCGGCAGACCTGAAGGCATCCAACCATGTGCGGAATCATCGGCATCGTCGGCACCCACGGAGTGGCCCCGGCGCTTTACGACGCGCTCACGGTGCTGCAGCACCGCGGCCAGGACGCGGCCGGCATCGCCACCGTCGACGGCGCGCGGCTGCGCCTGCACAAGGGCAACGGCCTGGTGCGCGACGTGTTCCGGCAGGAGGACATGCTGAAGCTGCCGGGCCACATCGGCATCGGCCACTGCCGCTATCCGACCGCGGGCTCCGACCAGGTCGACGAGGCGCAGCCGTTCTACGTCAACTCGCCCTACGGCATCGCCTTCGCGCACAACGGCAACCTGATCAACACCCAGCAGCTGCGCCGCGAGGTGTTCGAGGACGACCGCCGCCACATCAACACCGACTCCGACTCCGAGATCCTGCTGAACCTGCTGGCGCACGAGCTGCAGATCCAGGAGCGCATGGCGCTGACGCCCGACCACATCTTCAAGGCGGTCGCCGGCGTGCACGCGCGCGCGCGCGGCGGCTACGCCTGCGTCGCGCTGGTGCTGGGCTTCGGCCTGCTGGCGTTCCGCGATCCGCACGGCATCCGTCCGCTGGTGCTGGGCGAGCGCGTCACGCCGGAAGGGCGCGAGTATGCGGTCGCCTCGGAGTCGGTCGCGCTGGACATCCTCGGCTTCCAGCGCCTGCGCGACATCGCGCCGGGCGAGGCCGTGTTCGTGACGATGAACGGCCAGCTGCACGCGCGCCGCTGCGCCGAGGGTGCGGTGCACGCGCCGTGCATCTTCGAATACGTCTACCTGGCGCGACCGGACTCGATGATGGAGGACGTGTCGGTGTACAAGGCGCGCCTGCGCATGGGCGAGAAGCTGGCCGCCAAGATCCGCCGTCTGCGTCCGCAGCACGGCATCGATGCGGTGATCCCGATCCCCGACACCGCGCGCACCGCGGCCAGCACGCTGGCGCAGGAGCTCGGCGTGCCGATGCGCGAAGGCTTCGTCAAGAACCGCTACATCGGCCGCACCTTCATCATGCCGGGGCAGGGCGAGCGCAAGAAGTCGGTGCGCCGCAAGCTGAACGCGATCGGTCTCGAGTTCCGCAACAAGACCGTGCTGCTCGTCGACGACTCCATCGTGCGCGGCACCACCTCCAAGCAGATCATCCAGATGGCGCGCGAGGCCGGCGCACGGCAGGTGTACTTCGCCTCGGCGGCGCCGCCGGTGCGCTTCCCCAACGTCTACGGCATCGACATGCCGGCCGCCAGCGAGCTGGTCGCGCACGGCCGCAGCGAGGAGGAAGTGCAGGCGGAAATCGGCGCCGACTGGCTGGTCTACCAGGACCTCGACGACCTGATCGCCGCGGTGGCCGAGGGCAACGACAAGCTGAAGCACTTCGACACTTCCTGCTTCTCCGGCGAGTACGTCACCGGCGTCGAGGACGGCTATCTCGCCCAGCTCGAGTTCCTGCGCTCCGACGAGGCGAAGGCGAAGCGGCGCAGCGCCTGAGGCCGCCCGCGGGCGGGCCCCGCATCGCGCCGCGCGGCCCTGCAGGAGCGAGCGCGCGCGATCCGGGATGACGATGTACGCCGCAAGTCGCCTGCACGCAGGCGCCTGCCGTGTGAGCGGATGATGGCCGATACGACCGACCTTTTCGTCGCCGCGCGGCGCTGCCTCGATTGCGGCGATCCCGCCGCCAAGGCGGCGCTGACGCGCGAGGCGGCTGCGGCATTCGCGGTCGGCGCGCTCTCCGTTCCCGCGGATGCGCCGCCGCCCACGCCGATCGGCGCGCCGGGCCGGCCGGCGCGTCCGCGGCTGGTCGCGCCGCGCGATCTGCCGCAGCGCGGGCTCGCCAGCGCGGAGGGACGCGCGGCGCTGGTGCACGCGGTCGCGCACATCGAGTTCAACGCGATCAACCTGGCCTGGGATGCGGTGTACCGCTTCCGCGGCATGCCCGCCGACTACTACCGCGACTGGGTCGGCGTGGCGGCCGACGAGGCGCGCCATTTCGGCATGCTGGCCGCGCGCCTCGGCGAACTCGGCCACGCCTACGGCGACTTCGACACGCACAACGGCCTGTGGGAGATGGCGGAGAAGACCGCGCACAGCGTGCTGGCGCGCATGGCGCTGGTGCCGCGCGTGCTGGAAGCGCGCGGCCTCGACGTGACCCCGGGCATGATCGTGCGGCTGCGCGCGGCGGGCGACGAGGCCACGGCCGCCATCCTCGAGGTGATCCTGCGCGAGGAAGTCGCGCACGTCGCCGCTGGCACGCGCTGGTTCCGCTGGTGCTGCGGCCGCGACGGACTGGAGCCGCGCGCCGCCTTCGAGCGCCTGCTGGCCGAATACATGCGCCAGGGCCTGAAGGGGCCGTTCAACCTGGAAGCGCGCCGCGCCGCCGGCTTCAGCGAGGACGAACTGCGCGGCCTGGCCTGAGCCGCGCCGTCGCGCGGCTTGCATCCCGGCGGCCGCGACCGTAGCTTGGTCTCCTGCGTGCGGCCGTGAACGCGGTCGCCGCGCGAGTCCCTGCCCATGCCGCTCGATGCCTTCCATCCCGCCGTCGCGGCCTGGTTCCGCGGCGCCTTCGGCGCGGCGACGCCCGCGCAGGAGCGCGCGTGGCCGGCGATCCAGTCCGGGCGCCACGCGCTGATCGCCGCGCCGACCGGCTCCGGCAAGACCCTCGCCGCCTTCCTCGCCGCGATCGACGCGCTGGTGCGCGAGGGCATCGGCCGCGGCCTGCCGGACGAGACGGCGGTGGTCTACGTCTCGCCGTTGAAGGCCTTGTCGAACGACATCCATCTCAATCTCGAAGTGCCGCTCGGCGGCATCCGCGCCGAACTGGAACGGCTCGGCCTGCCCGACGTCGACATCCGCACCGCCGTGCGCACCGGCGACACGCCGGCGACCGAGCGCACCTCGATGCGCAAGCGGCCGCCGCACATCCTGGTGACCACGCCGGAGTCGCTGTACGTGCTGCTCGGCTCCGAGTCCGGGCGGCGCATGCTGGCCGGCACGCGCACCGTGATCGTCGACGAGATCCACGCCCTCGCCGGCAGCAAGCGCGGCAGCCACCTCGCGCTCAGCCTGGAACGCCTGCAGGCGCTGTGCCCGCGGCCGCTGGTGCGCATCGGCCTGTCGGCGACGCAGAAGCCGGTGGAGGCGATGGCGCGGCTGCTGGTCGGCACGCGCATCGACGGCCGCGACGGCCAGGGCTGCGAGATCGTCGACATCGGCTATACGCGCCGGCGCGACCTCGCCATCGAAGTGCCGCCGGTGCCGCTGGAAGCGGTGATGTCGAACGACGCGTGGGCGCTGATCTACGCGCGCCTCGCCGAGCTGGTCGAGGCGCACCGCACCACGCTGGTGTTCGTCAACACGCGGCGCATGGCCGAGCGCGCCGCGCGGCACCTCAGCGAACGCCTCGGCAAGGACGCGGTGGCGGCGCACCACGGCAGCCTGGCGCGCGAGCAGCGCCTCGACGCCGAGCGCCGCCTGAAGCGCGGCGAGCTGCGCGTGCTGGTGGCGACGGCGTCGCTGGAGCTCGGCATCGACATCGGCGACGTCGATCTGGTCTGCCAGCTCGGTTCGCCGCACAACATCGCCGCCTTGCTGCAACGCGTCGGCCGCTCCGGGCACTTCGTGGGCGGCACGCCGAAGGGAAGGCTGTTCCCGCAGTCGCGCGACGACCTGGTCGAGTGCGCGGCGCTGCTCGACTGCGTGCGCCGCGGCGAGCTGGATGCGCTGCGCGTTCCCTCGCGGCCGCTCGACGTGCTGGCCCAGCAGATCGTCGCCGAGGTGGCCTGCCGGGAATGGGAAGAGGACGCCCTGTACGCGCTGTGCTGCCGCGCCTGGCCGTACGCCGCGCTGACGCGCGAGGCGTTCGACGACGTGGTGCGCATGCTGGCGGAAGGCTTCAGCACGCGCCGCGGCGCGCGCGCCGCCTACCTGCACCGCGACGCCGTGCATGGCCGCCTGCGCGGGCGGCGCGGCGCGCGCCTGACCGCGGTCACCTCCGGCGGTACCATTCCCGACACCGCCGATTACGCCGTGCTGCTGGAGCCGCAGGCGCAGGTGATCGGCAGCGTCAACGAGGATTTCGCCGTCGAGAGTTCGGCCGGCGACATCTTCCAGCTCGGCAACGCCTCCTACCGCATCCTGCGCATCGAACCCGGCCGCCTGCGCGTCGAGGACGCCAAGGGGATGCCGCCGACCATCCCGTTCTGGCTGGGCGAGGCACCGGGACGCAGCGACGAGCTGTCGGCGGGCGTGGCGCGCCTGCGCGAGGAAGTCGAGCGGCGGCTGGACGCCGGCCTCGACGCGGCGGCCGCCTGGCTGGTCGACGAAGTCGGCATCGTGCCCGCCGCCGCGAAGCAGCTGGTCGAGTACCTCGCGCGCGCCCGCGCCGCGCTGGGCGCGCTGCCGACGCAGCGCACGCTGGCGATCGAGCGCTTCTTCGACGAATCCGGCGGCATGCAGCTGGTGATCCACGCGCCGCTCGGCAGCCGCATCAACAAGGCGTGGGGGCTGGCGTTGCGCAAGCGCTTCTGCCGCCGCTTCAATTTCGAGCTGCAGGCGGCCGCGACCGAGGACGCGATCGTGCTGTCGCTGTCCACCAGCCACAGCTTCCCGCTGGCCGACGTCGCCCGCTACCTGCATTCCTCCAGCGTGCGCGACGTGCTGGTGCAGGCGCTGCTGGACGCGCCGCTGTTCCCGGTGCGCTGGCGCTGGAACGCGACCACGGCGCTGGCGTTGCCGCGCTTCGTCGGCGGCGCCAAGGTGGCGCCGCAGTTGCAGCGCATGAAGAGCGAGGACCTGCTGGCCGCGGTGTTCCCCGACCAGGTGGCCTGCGCGGAGAACATCGTCGGCGAGCGCGAGATTCCCGATCACCCGCTGGTGCGGCAGACGCTGGACGACTGCCTGCACGAGGCGATGGACCTGGATGGCCTGATCCGATTGCTGCGTGGCATGGAATCGGGCGAGGTGCGCGTGATCGTCCGCGACCTGCCGGAGCCGTCGCCGCTGGCGGCGGAAGTGCTGGGCGCGCGGCCCTATGCCTTTCTCGACGATGCGCCGCTGGAGGAGCGCCGTACCCAGGCGGTGCTCAGCCGGCGCTGGAGCGACCCGGAATCCGCCGCCGACCTCGGCCGCCTCGACCCGCCGGCGATCGAAGCGGTGCGCGCCGAAGCCTGGCCGGAAGCGCGCGACGCCGACGAGCTGCACGAGGCGCTGATGGGCGTCGCCTTCCTCACCGTCGGCGAGGCCGCGCGCGACGCGGCGTGGCCGACGCTGCTGCGCGCCCTGGCCGCCGACGGTCGCGCGACGCGGTTGTCGTTGCCGAATGCGCGCGAAGCGCTGTGGGTCGCCACCGAGCGCCTGCCGCTGCTGCGCGCGGTGCACGCGGACGCGGAACCGCGGCCGGCGGTGCGCGTGCCGGACGAATTCGCCCGCGTCGCCTGGACGCGCGAGGGGGCGCTGGTCGAGGTCGTGCGCGCGCGCCTGACCGCGCTCGGTCCGACCACGGCCACCGCGATCGCCGCCTCGCTCGCGGTCGCCAGCGGCGACATCGACGCCGCGCTGTTGCGCCTGGAATCCGAGGGCTACGTGATGCGCGGGCGTTTCACGCCCGAGGCGGCCGCGGACGAGTGGTGCGAGCGCCACCTGCTGGCGCGCATCCATCGCTACACCGTGCATCGCCTGCGTCGCGAGATCGAGCCGGTCGAGGCGCGCGACTTCATCCGCTTCCTGATCGAGTGGCAGCACGCCGGCCCGCGCACGCAGGTGTCCGGGCCGGAGGCGCTGGCCGGCGTGGTCGCCCAGCTCGAAGGCTACGAGGCCGCGGCGGCGGCGTGGGAGGCGGAGCTGCTGCCGGCGCGCGTGACCGACTACGGCATCGCCTGGCTGGACGACCTGTGCCGCTCCGGGCGCCTGGCGTGGACGCGCCTGAAGGGCCGCGCCGCGGCCGCCGCCGAGCGTGCCGCCGGCCCGGTGCGCGGCACGCCGATCGTGCTGCTGCCGCGGCGCGCGCTGGCGCTGTGGACCTCGCTGGCGACGCCGGCGGCGGCGCAGCCGTCGTCGCGCGCGCAGGCGGTGCTGGAGCACCTGCAGCGGCACGGCGCGTCGTTCTTCGACGAGATCGCCGACGCCACGCGGCTGCTGCAAACCGAACTGGAAGACGCGCTGGGCGAACTGGTCGCGCGCGGCCTGGCGCACGCCGACAGCTTCGCCGGCTTGCGCGCGCTGCTGGTGCCGGCCTCGAAGCGGCCTTCGGCGCACGGCCGGCGCGGCCGCCGCGTGCCGCTGTTCGGCATCGCCGACGCCGGCCGCTGGGCGCCGATCCGCGCGGCGGAATCCGCCGAGCTCGCGCGCGACGGCCACGATCCCGACACGCTGGAGCACGTCGCGCGCACGCTGCTGCGCCGCTACGGCGTGGTGTTCTGGCGCCTGCTCGAGCGCGAGGCGGACTGGCTGCCGCCGTGGCGCGAACTGCTGCGCGTGTACCGTCGGCTGGAGGCGCGCGGCGAGATCCGCGGCGGGCGCTTCGTCGCCGGTTTCGTCGGCGAGCAGTTCGCGCTGCCGGAAGCCGTCGGCCTGCTGCGGCAGACGCGGCAGCGGGCGGGCGAGGGCGAACTGGTGTGCGTGTCCGCCTGCGATCCGCTCAACCTGGTCGGCATCCTGACGCCGGGCGCGCGCGTGCCGTCGGTGCCGGGCGCGCGCGTGCTCTATCGCGACGGCGTGCCGGCGGCCGCGCTCGGCGGCGGCCAGGTGGCGCTGCTGGACGAGACGCTGACGCCGGAACAGCAGCGCGCCGCGCGCCGCCTGCTGCTGCGCGAGCCGGGTGGCGCGGCGACGTTCGAGCGCGCGTAGCGCTCAGCCCGGCGGCAGCCCGCGCAGCTCGGCGCCGCCGGCGTCGACGCGCAGCACGGAGCCCTGTTCGTACCAGTCGCCCAGCACGATGCGCTGCGCGGGCGCGCCGTCCAGCGCGAAGTCGTGGATCGCCGGGCGGTGGGTGTGGCCGTGGATCATGCGCCGCACGCGGGCGGCGCGCAGCGCGTCGGCGACCGCCCCGGCATTGACGTCCATGATGGCGTAGTCGGCGCTGCGCGCGTGCGCGCGGCTGGCGGCGCGCGCCTGCGCGGCGAACGCCTTGCGTGCGGCCAGCGGCTGGGCGAGGAATTGCCGCTGCCACTGCGGATCGCGCACCTGGCGGCGGAACGCCTGGTAGGCGGCGTCGTCGGTGCACAGCGTGTCGCCGTGCAGCAGCAGGGTGGGCGTGCCGTGCAGGTCGACCACGCTGCCGTCGGCGAGCAGCGTCATGCCGGCGCGGCGCGCGTAATCCTCGCCGAGCAGGAAGTCGCGGTTGCCGGCGACGAAATACACCGGCACGCCGGCGTCGCGCACGCCGCGCAGCGCCGCGGCGACGCGCGCCGGCAGCTCGGCATCGTCGTCGTCGCCCACCCAGGCCTCGAACAGGTCGCCGAGGACGTACAGCGCGTCGGCGGCTCGCGCCTCCTCGGCGAGGAAGCGCTCGAACAGCGCGGTGATCGCCGGGCGCGCGTCGTCGAGATGCAGGTCGGAGACGAGGAGCGTCGCCACGCGCTCAGCGCTTCTTTCCGGCCGCAGGTTTGGCGGCAGCAGGAGCCGCGACGCTGGCCGCCGCCGCGGGCGCGGGCAGCAGCTCCGCCTTCTCGATCACCACCAGCGGGCGCGGCACGTCGCCGGCGAACGGGCCCTGCGGCGCGGTCGGCAGGTCCTGGATCCTGTCCACCACGTCCATGCCGGCGACCACCTTGCCGAACACGGCGAAGCCCCAGGTCAGGCCGCTCTGGTTGCTGACGTAGTCGAGACGCGGGTTGTCGACCACGTTGATGAAGAACTGCGCGGTGGCCGAATTCGGGTCGGCGCCGCGCGCCGCGGCGATGGTGCCGCGCAGGTTGCTGAGGCCGTTGTCGGCCTCGCTGGCGATCGGCGCGCGCGTGCGCTTCTGCGTCAGGTCGCGGGTGAAGATGCCGCCCTGGACCAGGTAGCCCTTGATCACGCGGTGGAAAACGGTGCCGTCGTAGAAGCCGTCCCTCACGTACTGCAGGAAGTTGGCGACCGTCTTCGGCGCGCGGTCGGGGAACAGCTCGACGGTGATGTCGCCCATGCTGGTGCGCAGCAACACGCGCGGATGCTCCGGCGCGGAGGCCTCGACGGCCGGCTTGGTCGCGGGCGGCGTCGACGCCGGCGCCGCCGGCTTGCCGGCCTGCGCGAAGGCGGCCGCGGGAACGGCGAGGGCGAGGGCGAGGATCAGGCGTTCGAGCATGGGGCGCACCTGCGTAAGCATCCGCGCATGATACGCAGGCGGCGAGGAATCGTGTAATCGACGGGGCGACGTCGACGCCCGCTTTGCGAGGCCGTTGCCGGGGGCGCCTGCACGCAGGCTCCTGCAAGGGGCGGCCAGGCGGTGTGGGAGCGGGCGTGCCCGCGACGGGGCCGCGCGCGGGGCGGCCGCCGACGTCGCCTGCACGCAGGAGCTCCCACAAGGGCTTCGGCGGGCGGAGACGGAAGGTGCGACGGCGCCGCTGCGGACTACAGCGGCGCGATGTCCAGCGCCGCGCCGAGGTCGGCGAAGTAGCCGCGTTCCTGGTCGAGGTCGGCGACGGTCAGCGGGTGCTGGTCCAGCCAGTCGGCGGGCAGGGCGAGACGCAGCTTGCGCGCGCTGGCGTGCGCGTCGAACGGCGGCAGCGGTTCCGGGCGGCGGGCGCGGCGCAGCAGCACGGCGAGGCGCAGCAGGGTGGCGATGCGGCGCGCGGGCTGGCGGTAGCGCGCGGGCAGCGCCGCCAGCAGGTCGGTGTCAGGCTTGCGCCGATGGCATTCGACGATCGCCGCCAGCACCTGCTGCTCCTGCCGGCTGAAGCCGGCGAGGTCGGCGTTGCGCAGGATGTAGCCGGCATGACGATGATGCTGGCTGTGCGCGATGGCGAGGCCGATCTCGTGCACGCGCGCGGCCCATGACAGCCACTCGCGCGCTTCTTCGTCCAGCTCCCAGTCCGCCGCGACCGCATCGAACAGCGCCAGCGCGCTGGCCTCGACGCGTTCGGCGTGCGCGCGGTCGACGCCGTAACGCTGCGCCAGCGACGCCACCGTCGCCGCGCGCGGGTCGGCGCCGGCGGCGCGGCCGAGCATGTCCCACAGCAGGCCTTCGCGCATCGCGCTCTCGCAGACCTGCAGCACGTCGATCGCCAGGGCATCGAACGCGGCCTCCAGGATGGCGATGCCGCCGGCGATCACCGGCACGCGCTCCTCGGCCAGGCCGGGCAGGCGGATGCGCTCGGCGTGGCCGGCGTCGAGCACGGCGTCGCGCAGCACGGCCAGCGCCGCGCGGGTGATGCCGCGGTCGGACAGCTCCAGCGCCTGCACCACGGTGCCGATCGCCTTGGCGGTGCCGGAAGAGCCGTAGGCCTCGTGCCAGCCGGCTTCGCGGTAGGTGGCGGCGAACTGCTGCAGCAGCACGCCGATTTCCTGCTGCGCGTGCTGCCAGCGCTTGCGGGTGATCTTGCCGTCGGGGAAGAAGCGCAGCGTGGAGGCGACGCAGCCGACCTGCACGCTTTCGGTGTGCAGCGGCTCGAGCTGGCGGCCGATGATGAACTCGGTGCTGCCGCCGCCGACGTCGATCACCAGCCGCTGGCGCGGCGAGGCAGGCAGGGCGCGCGCCACGCCCTGCCAGATCAGGCGCGCCTCCTCGCGGCCGGAGACGACCTCGATGGGATGGCCGAGCGCGGTCTCGGCGGGCACCAGGAAGGCCTGTGGCGCGCGCAGCTGGCGCACGGTGTTGGTGGCGACCGCGCGCACGCGGTGCGGCGGCAGGCCGGCGATGCGCTGGCCGAAGCGCGCCAGCGAGGCCAGCGCGCGCGCG
>NZ_DF970169.1 GCF_000953855.2 Mizugakiibacter sediminis | reverse complement strand
TCGAGCGCGACGTCGCGCAGATCGACGCGCTCGCCCGCGCGCGTCGCCGCGCCGCGCAACGCGAGGCCGTCGGCGCCGCGCAGCGCGTACGTCGCCTCGGCGCGGCCGGCCAGCAGCGGGGCGCGCGCCAGCGTCCAGTCCAGTGCACCCAGCGCGCGCGGCCCCCACCACGCCAGCGCGGCGTGGCCCTGCCACAGGGTGCCGGACACGCCCTCCAGGCGCAGCGGGCCCAGCCGCTCGCCCGTGAGCCGCAGCGCCAGCCGCGCGGGCATGAACGCGATCAGCACCGCCAGCGCGAGCAGCAAGGCGGCGGCGGAAGCAAGGACGATGCGTGGACGGGTCATCGGGCGACGGAGGGCGGAAACGCCGCCAGACTTGAGCCGCGGCGCGGGACGCGGGGATCATAGCAAGCCATGGACACCCTCCCCGCTTCCCGCAACGCCGCGCTGGCCGCGCGCGACCTCGCCGTGGTCTGGCACCCGTGCACGCAGATGCGCGACCACGAATCCGTGCCGATGATCCCGATCGCGCGCGGCGAAGGCGTGTGGCTGTACGACCACGACGGCCGCCGCTACCTCGATGCGATCAGCTCGTGGTGGACCAACATCTTCGGCCACGCCAATCCTCGCATCGGCGCCGCGCTGAAGCAGCAGCTCGACACCCTGGAGCATGTGATCTTCGCCGGCTTCACCCACGACGCTGCGCTGGAGCTGGCCGAGGCGCTGGTGCGCATCGCGCCGCCCGGCCTCGAGCGCGTGTTCTTCGCCGACAACGGCTCGGCGGCGGTGGAAGTGGCGCTGAAGATGAGCTTCCACTACTGGCGCAACCTCGGCCGCGGCGACAAGACGCGCTTCGTCGCGCTGACCGGCAGCTACCACGGCGAGACGCTGGGCGCGCTGTCGGTCAGCGACGTCGCGCTGTACCGCGAGACCTACGCGCCGCTGCTGCTGACGCCGATCCTGGCGCCCTCGCCCGACGCCTACGCGCGCGCGCCGGGCGAATCGTGGGAGGCCGTCGCCGAGCGTCGCCTCGGCGAGCTGCGCGCGATCCTCGAACGCCACGCGCACGAGATCTGCGCGGTGATCGTCGAGCCGCTGGTGCAGTGCGCCGGCGGCATGCGCATGTACCACCCGCGCTATCTCGCCGGCCTGCGCGCGCTGTGCGACGCATTCGAGGTGCACTTCATCGCCGACGAGATCGCCGTCGGCTTCGGCCGCACCGGCACGCTGTTCGCCTGCGAGCAGGCCGGCGTCGCGCCCGACTTCATGTGCCTGTCGAAGGGCCTGACCGGCGGCTTCCTGCCGCTGTCGGCGGTGCTGACGTCCTCGCGCGTGTACGAGGCCTTCTACGCCGAGTACGGCAGCGGCAAGGCCTTCCTGCACTCGCACAGCTACACCGGCAATCCGCTGGCCTGCCGCGCCGCGCTGGCCACGCTGGAGATCTTCCGCAGCGAGCCGGTGCTGGAGCGCAACCGCGCGCTGGCCGCGCGCCTCGCCGCGCGGCTGGCGCCGCTGGCCGACCACCCGCACGTCGCCGAGGTGCGCCAGACCGGCATGATCGCCGCCGTCGAGCTGGTGCGCGACAAGGCGACGCGCACGCCCTGGCCGGCCGACGAGCGTCGCGGCCTGCGCGTCTACCTGCACGGCCTCGAACACGGCGCCCTGCTGCGCCCGCTCGGCAACGTGGTCTACTTCATGCCGCCGTACGTGATCACCGAGGAGGAGATCGACTTCATGGTCGGCGTGGCGGCGGCAGGCATCGAGCGCGCGGTCGCCGCGTAGGGCGGAATCCGCGCAGCGGCTTCCGCGTGCCCGGCATGCGGTGGAACCGGCTGCGCCGGTTTCGCCCTACAGCTCGCGCGACGCGTGCGGATCGACGTCGTACGGCACCACCGGCGGCAGCGGCGCGGCGGCCTCGGCGACGCGCGCCATCCACGCGCGCCAGGCGGGGCGCCGCGCGAAGCTGAAACCGGCGTCCTCGGCGAGATGGCCGTAGGCGTACACGGCGAGGTCGGCGATGCTGTAGCGGTCGTTGGCGAGGAACGGGTGCCGTTCGAGATGGCGCTCGATCATGTCCAGGCGCTGCTCGCCGGCGGAACGCTTGGCGTCGATCAGCGAGGCGGCGCGGCGCGGCAGCTTGCCGGTCAGCGTCCAGTAGCGCAGCGAACCGATCACCGGCTCGATGTGGTTCTGTTCGGCGAACAGCCACTGCAGCACGCGGCCGCGCTCGACCGGATCGGCCGGCAGCAGCGGCGAGCCCTCGGCGAGGAAGCAGAGGATCGCGTTGGATTCGGCGATGCTGCGGCCGTCGTCCAGCTCCAGCACCGGCACCGCGCCCATCGGATTCTTCTGCAGGAACGCCGGCGTGCGCGCGCCGCCTTCGAAGATCGACACGTATTCGGTTTCCAGCGCGATGCCGAGCTGCGCGGCCAGCGCGCGGACTTTCCAGCCGTTCTGCGAGGGCAGGTAGTCGTAGAGTTTCATCGGTGTCTCCGGTGGGGTCGGCGCCACGATAGACGCACGCCGGCGGCGCGGCCATCCGCTCCTTGCTCCCCGCCGCGCCCCCCGGGGCCGGCGGGCGGGCAACCCCGTACAATCGAACGCCGCCCCGATCCCCGCCACCGCCATGCGCCAGATCCGCATCCACGTCGACTCCCCGCTCGCCGAAGGCGCCGAGGTGACGCTGCCCGAACAGGCCGGCGAGCACGTGGCGCGCGTGCTGCGGCTGGGCGTCGGCGACGCGGTGGTGCTGTTCGATGGCAGCGGCGGCGATTTCCCTGCGACGCTGACCGGCATCGCCAGGCGCGCGGTCACCGCGCGCGTCGGGGCGCGCCGCGAGGCGCTGCCGGAATCGCCGCTGCGGTTGACGCTGGCGCAGGGCATCGCCCGCGGCGAGAAGATGGACCTGATCGTGCAGAAGGCCACCGAACTCGGCGTGGCGCGCATCGTGCCGATCATCAGCGAACGCACCGAGGTGCGGCTGGATGCCGAGCGCGCCGACAAGCGCCTGGCGCACTGGCGCGCGGTGGCCGTCGGCGCCTGCGAACAGAGCGGGCGGGCGCGGCTGCCGCAGATCGACGCGCCGCGGCCGCTGGACGCCTGGCTGGCGACGCTGGCCGGCGACGGCGCCGCGCGGCTGGCGCTGCTGCCCGAGGGCGAAACGGCCCCGCGCGCTCTGGGCGGCCTGCCGCATCAGGCGCTGCTGGCGGTAGGCCCCGAGGGCGGTTTCGGCGAGCGCGACGTGGCCGCGCTGCGCGCCGCCGGCTTCGCCGGCCTGCGCCTCGGACCGCGCATCCTGCGCACGGAGACGGCCGGGCTCGCCGCGCTGGCGGCGCTGCAGGCGCTGTACGGCGACTTCTGAGCGGCAGCCTCAGGCCGCCGCGGCGAGGGCGTCCTGCACCATCGTCTCGATGGCGTCGAGGTCGGGGATCACGGCGTGGTCGTCGCGCACCAGCACTTCGCCGCGCACGCCGGTGGGCAGCGCGTTCTCGTCGCCGGTCGGCACCAGGATGTCCTGGGTCAGCGTGGTCAGACGCGGGAAGCCCTGCGTCACCATGGCGATGAACGGCATGCGCGCGTTGCCGCCCAGCGCCTTCAGCACGGCGACGCGCGAGTTCAGCGCGCGCTCCTGCGCGGCGAAGCCGGCCAGCATCGAGAACGACACCAGCGGCAGGCGCCAGCCGCGCCAGGCGATGCGGCCGAGCAGCCAGGCGGGCGCGCCGTCGACCTTGTCCGGCGTGGCGAAGGTGATCACCTCGGCCACCGTGGCGTTCGGCAGCAGCAGGCGGCCGCCGGTGACCTGGATCAGCACGCCGCGGATCTCGCGGGGCAGTTCGGTGCTCATGTCGTCGTTCCTCACTTGCCCAATTCGGCCAGCAGCCGCGCCGCCAAGGCGCGCGGCGTGCCGGTGAAGGCGACCACGCCCGACGCGCAGGCGCCGTCGACCATCGAGCTGACCACGCAACTGTCGGGATCCTGCGCCCAGACCTTGCCGCCGCGCGCCGCCACCTCGAGCACGCCGGCGACCGCGTCGCTGGCCATGCCGGAGAACACGACCGCCAGCAGGTCGGGACCGAAGACCTCGGCGAGGTCGCCGAAGGTGTGGTCGATGGAAGGCGCGTAGGGGCAGCCCTCCGGCAGCGCTTCCAGCCGCACGCGGCCGCTGCGGTCGAGGCGCAGGCGGCGGTCGGACGGCACCACCAGCACCTCGCCGTGGCCGACGGTCAGACCCGGCGCGGCGACGCGCACCGGCAGCGCGCTGACCTTGGCGAGCTGGGCCACCATCGCGCCGACGAACGCGGCGTCGAGATGCTGGGCGAGGACCACCGTCGCCGACATATCCGCGGGCAGCGCCGCGACGAATTCGCGGACCGCTTCCGGCCCGCCGATCGAGGCGCCGAGCGCGACCACGCGGCGCACGCCCGCCGCCTCGCCGTCGAGGCGCATCTCGGCCACGTGCCGCCCGGGCGCGGCTTCCATCGCCCGCGGCGCGATCGCTTCCTCCATCGGCACCAGTTCCAGGCTCAGGCCGGGGGTGATCGGCGTCGCCGCCGCGTCGCCGCCTTCGGGCGCGAGGTATTCCGCGGCCGATACCTTGTCGACCGCGACCGGCAACGGCTCCGCGCCGGCCGGCGCCGCGTCCGGGGCGAGATATTCGGCGGTGGAGATCTTCTCCAGATCGAACTTCACCGGCTCGGCGTCGCCGACGGCGGCGGCGGGCGCGATCAGTTCCGCCGCCGACACCTTCTCGATGCCGAACTCGCGCGGCTGCGCGCGCGGCTGCGGCGCTGCCGGCGCGACGTCGAAATCGACCAGCGCCCAGTCGGGCGCCGCAGCGTCTTCCACGGGTGCCGTCGCAGCGGGGCCGTCCGGGCCGGCGGCGGGTTCGGCCGCCGCCGCCATGTCGAGATCCGGCAGGTCGATCGCCGGCAGGTCGAGGTCGATATCGTCGGCACGCACGGCCGGCGCCGGGTCGGGGGCGGCACCCGCGGCCGATTGCGGCGGCATCGCGGGCGCATCGGCGAACAGCGCGTCCAGTTGCGCGGCCAGTTCGTCCGGCGTGGCGCCGGCCGAGCGTCCGCCGGGCTGCGCATCGCCCAGGCCCGGCAGATCCTCGAACAGCGCCTCGATCTCGGCGAGGTCGAGCGGCGGCGGGCCCGCCTCCGCGGCGGGGGCCTGCGCCGCGGGCGCTTCCGCGGCCGGCAGCTCGGCGGGGGACGGGACGGCGCGTGCGGCGGGCGCCGGATCGCCGGCCGCCGCCGGCGCGGCATCGGCGCCCGCGTCT
>NZ_DF970168.1 GCF_000953855.2 Mizugakiibacter sediminis | reverse complement strand
ACGTGATGCTGGTGCTGCTGATCATCTTCATGATCACGGCGCCGCTGATGTCGCACCGCATCCGCGTCGACCTCCCCAAGGCCGATCCCGGCATCAAGATCGACGAGAAGATCGAACCGCTGGACCTGGCCATCAAGGAAGACGGCTCGATGTACCTCAACGACAATCCGGTCAACGAGGCGGAGCTGAAGGCGCAGTTCGCGGTGGCGGCGGTGAAGACGCCGCAGCCGGAGCTGCAGATCCGCGCCGACAAGAACATCGAGTACAAGACGATCTGGGGCATCCTCTCCGACGCCAAGAGCGCCGGCATGGTGCACGTCGGCTTCATGACGACCGGCAAGTCGGGCGAAGGCCGCTAAGGCCAGGCGCCGCAGCAAGGGCACGACGACGCCGCGCATCGCGCGGCGTCGTCGTTTGCGCGCCCCCGCGGCTCAGGCGAGGATGGCGAGATAGTTGCGCACGGTGCGGGCGAGGCCGTCGTACAGGGCCTCGCCGATCAGGGCATGGCCGATGGACACCTCGGCCAGGCCGGGGATGGCCTGTTTCAGCGCGCCCAGGTTGCGCTGGTTGAGATCGTGGCCGGCGTTGACCGCCAGCCCGGCCTGCTGCGCGCGCCGCGCGGTGTCCGCGCACAGCGCCAGCTCGCGCGCGCAATCGCCGCGGGCGAACGCACGCGCGTAGGGCCCGGTGTAGATCTCGATGCGCTGCGCACCGATGCGCGCGGCCTCATCCAGCGCGCTCGCGCCGGCGTCGACGAACAGCGAGACGCGGCAGCCGAGCGCGCGCAGTTCCGCCACCACCGGGGCGAGGCGCGCGGCGTCGGCGGCGAGGTCGAAACCGTGGTCGGAGGTGAGCTGCGCGTCGGCGTCCGGCACCAGCGTGACCTGCTGCGGGCGCACTTCGCGCACCAGCGCGAGAAAGCCGGGGTAGCTGCCACGCGGCCCGGCCCAGGGATTGCCCTCGACGTTCAGCTCGACGCGGCCGCGGGTCAGCGCGGCCAGGGCGCGCACGTCGTCCGGGCGGATGTGGCGCTGGTCGGGGCGCGGATGCACGGTGATGCCGCCGCAGCCGGCGTCGATGCACACGCGCGCGGCGGCGCAGACGTCCGGCTGGTCCTCGCCGCGCGAATTGCGCAGCACGGCCACCTTGTTGAGGTTGACGCTGAGCACGGTCATGCCGCTACCCCGCATGCATGGGCGGAACCGCGGCGACGACCGCGCCGCGGCCGCCCATGATGCCAAAGAAAGACGCGCGCAGTCCTGCGCGCGTCGGGCGCCGGTGCTGCCTCCCTGCGGCGCGGGGTATCCACGGCTGGATGGGTCCCGTGCAACAGGGACACGCGCCGCGGGCGGAAGGTTCCGCCGGCGGCGGTACGGCCCTCACGGACAGCGGGCCGGTGCGGTCAGCCAGATGACCGGTTCCCACCAGGATTCGCCGGGGCCCGCATCGGGCACGCGATCGACGCGCAGCTGCGCGCCCAGGTGATAGATCTGGCCGGCGCTGACGTCGATCTCCAGCGTCTTGGTGGATGCGCCGTAGCTGCGGCCCGCGCGGGCGATCAGCGTGCTCGGCAGCTGCCGGCGGTCGATGCGCTCGGCGACCGTCAGCACGTGATGCCCGGGGCTGACGCGGAAGTTCTGCTGGCCGCTGACGCCGGCGTTGCGGCCGTCGATCAACAGCAGCGCGGCCGGATAGACGCGCTGGTTGCGCGGCGCCACGTCGAACGTGGAGATGCGCGCGCAACTGCTGCCGTCCGCCGCCGGCGGATCGGCGGCGGCGGCCAGCTCGACGCGCATCGCCGGCAGCGCCACGCGCTCGACCGGCGCGCTGAGGGCAAGGGCGCGGCCGCCGCGGTCCACGCCGAGCGCGAAGGCCGCGCCGTCGGGCAGCGCGTCCAGCGCCTCGCGCAGACGGCTGGCGGCGAGGGCGCGGCCGTCCGCGTCGGCGCCCAGCCCGGTCAGCGGCTGCGCGTTGACGCGGGTCAGCACGTCGCCGGCGCGCACGCCCATGCGCGCGCCGAGTCCGCCGGGGGTCACCGCGAGCACGCGCAGGCCGTCGCGCGCATGCGCGGCATCGGTGCTGTCCACGACCAGGCCGAGATCGACGCGGCGGTCGGCCGGCAGTTCGACCGTCAGCGGCGCGGCGCCGGCGGCGAGGTCGGCGAACAGGCCGCGCTCGGCGAGCTGCAGGCGCATCGCGCCCAGTTCGTCGCGCAGTTGCGCGGCGGTGTCGTCGCCGGCGTAGGCCGGCAGCGCGGCGGCGAGCGCCGCCGCGAGGGTCAGCAGACAGGGCAGGGAGCGGGGATGGGACATGTTCGACTCCAGTTGCGGTGCGGATGCCGCACTCAGATGCGCGTCGCGCGCAGGCCGGAGCGCTGCGCCTCGACCAGACTCTCCAGCAGTTCGCTGCGCGCCTGCCACAGGGCCGCGCGCTCCGCCGGCGGCGCGCCGCGCACGTAGGCGGCGTGCAGCGCGCGGTCGACGCCGACCAGGGCATCGGCCAGCGGTCCGGGGGCGGGACCACGCGGCGCGGCGGCGGCCAGTTCGCGCTCGAGAGCGGCCGAGCGCGCCTGCCAGTCGGGCAGCGGCGTGGTGCCGCGCGGCGTCTGCAGCAGCGTGCCCACGGCGCCGGCCAGCAGCAGCATGCAGCAGGCCGCGGCCGCCGTGCGCCGCGCCTGCCGGCGTTGCGCGCGGGCGGCGATGCGCGGCCACAGCGCCGGATCGGGCGCGAAGTGCGGCAACGCCCGCAACTGGGCCGCGGTCGGCGGAAACGGGGTCGGGCTCATGGCAGAGACTCCAGGCCGATCCCCTCGCGACCGAGGCGGCGGCGCAGCCGCGCCAGCGCCCGCGACAGGATCGATTTCGAATAGCTCTCGGTCTGATCGAACATGCGCGCGAGTTCCGCGTGTGTATAGCCTTCGAGTTCGTGCAGCACCACCACCGCGCGCGCCTGCGGCGGCAGCCGCATCAGCAGCGCCAGCGCCTCCGCCTGCTCCTCCGGCAGCGGGCCGGGCGCGCCCAGCCCGGCCAGCAGCGCGTCCATGTCCGTCTCCGCCAGGAAGCGCCGCGAGCGCAACTGATCGATCGTCGCGTTGACCGCCAGCCGCCGCAGCCACAGTCCGAACGGGGCCTCGCCGCGGTAACGCCGCACGCGCGCCAGCACGCGCAGGAACACCTCCTGCACCACGTCCTCCGCCGCCGTGCGCTCGCCGAGCACGCGCAGCGCCAAGTTGAACACCGGCGCCGCGAAGCGCCGGTACAGCTCGGCGTGCGCCTGCATGTCGCCGTGCCGGGCCTGCGCCAGCAGCTCGGGCGGCACCTCCTGTGCGAAGACGCTGCGGGCGGCGGTCGGTTCCACGGGCATAGGGACGAATCGGACGGCGCGAGCGTCGCAGCGGCGTCGGCTCAGGAAACGGGCGCATCCGCGGCGAAGGCGAGCAGCCGTCTCGGCTCGCCGCGCCAGGCGACCGCGCCCACGTAGCCGGGCGCGGGCGCCAGCGCGTGCAGTTGCCAGGCGGACGCCGGCGCGGCCTCGCCGGCGAACGCGCGCGGCGCCGCGCGCCCGCGCTGCAGCGCGAACGCCACGCGCGCCGGGCCGTAGGCCAGCCCGCGGCCGAGCGCCTTCAGCACCGCCTCCTTCGCCGTCCACAGCGCGAAGAAGGCGCGCGTGCGCGCCTCGCCGGACAGGCCGCGCAGCGCCGCGGCTTCCTCCGCGGCGAAGTAGCGTTCGGCCAGCTCCAGCGCGCGCGGCCGCGGCTGCACGCGTTCGAGGTCGACGCCCGGCGCGACGCCGCGGGCGAGCGCCGCCAGCGCGTAGTCGCCGCTGTGCGACCAACTGAAGGCGAGGGCATCGTGCGGCGGCGCCAGCGCCGGCTTGCCGTGCGGCCCGGACACGAACGCCAGCGCCGCGGCCGGCACGCCGAGATAGGCGGCCAGCAGCGCGGCCAGCGCCGAACGGCCGGCGCCGCGGTGGTGCGGCAGCCGCCAGACATGCACGCTGGCGGCGTCCAGGCCGGACGCCGCCAGCGCGCGCGGATCGGCCGGCGGGAAAGGCGACATGCAGGCATGGTGGCGGCGCGCCGCGCGGCCGGCAAGCGGTGCGGGGCACTACCAACCGCGCCTGCGGCCGGGCCTAGAATGGGGGCGTTTCCGTGCGGAGTACGCGCGAACGTGATCGCCGGCTGGCTGCTGCTGCTGGTCTCGCTGGCCTACGTCGGCCTGCTGTTCGGCGTCGCCTACTACGGCGACCGCCGGCCGCTGTACCCCAGCCGGCCGTTCCTGCGTCCGATCGTCTACAGCCTGGCGCTGGCGGTGTACTGCTCGTCGTGGACGTTCTACGGCGCGGTCGGCAGCGCGGCGCGCAGCGGTCTCTCCTACCTGCCGATCTACCTCGGCCCGATCCTGCTGTTCGTGTTCGGTATCGGCCTGCTCGAGCGCTTGAACCTGGTCGCCAAGGAGCGCGGCATCACCTCGATCGCCGACTACATCGCCGCGCGTTTCGGCAAATCCCAAGGGCTGGGCGCGCTGGTGACGCTGATCGCGGTGGTCGCGGCGGTGCCCTACATCGCGCTGCAGTTCAAGGCGGTGGCGATGTCGATCGGCGTGCTCGGCGGCGCGGACGGCGCCAGCCTGCCGCTCGGCGACAGCGCCTTCTGGTGCGCGCTGCTGCTGGCGGCGTTCTCGATCCTGTTCGGCACGCGCCAGATCGACGCCACCGAGCACCACCACGGCATGATGCTGGCGATCGCGGTGGAGTCGGTGGTCAAGCTGGTGGCGTTCGTCGCCATCGGCGTGTTCGCGCTGCGCGTCGATCCGCACGGCGCCGCCGCGCTCGTGCAGACGCTGCGGCCGTCCGCCGACCAGGCGCTGCCGCACGGCTTCGTCGCGCAGACCCTGCTGGCGTTCTGCGCGATGTTCTGCCTGCCGCGCCAGTTCCAGGTCGGCGTGGTCGAGTGCGAGGACGCGCGCGACGTGCGCCGCGCGCGCTGGATGTTCCCGGCCTACCTGCTGCTGATCTGCCTGCTGGTGCCGCCGATCGTCGCCGCCGGCGCGGCGTTCGCGCCCAAGGCCGGACTCAGCCCCGACGCGTGGCTGCTGTGGCTGCCGCTGGCCAACGGCCAGACCGCGCTGGCGCTGATGGCCTACGTCGGCGGCTTCTCCGCCGCCACCGGCATGGTGATCGTCGAGTCGGTGGCGCTGGCGACGATGATCAGCAACGACCTGGTGATGCCGGCGCTGCTGCGCATCCGCGCGCTGCGCCTGGAACAGCGCCGCGACCTCTCGGCGATCGTGCTGGCGGTGCGCCGCGTCGCCATCGTGCTGCTGGCGCTGCTGGCTTACGCCTACTACCGCGCTGCGACCCATAGCGACTACCTCGCCACGCTCGGCCTGCTGGCGTTCGCCGCGGTGGCGCAGTTCGCGCCGGCGATCGTCTCCGCGCTGTACTGGCGCGGCGCCTCGCGTATCGGCGTCGGCGCCGGCCTGGTCGCCGGCTTCGCGGTGTGGACCTACACGCTGCTGCTGCCGAGCGTGGCCGGCGCCGGCTGGCTGCCCGGGGAGTGGATCGCGCAGGGGCCGTTCGGGCTGGACTGGCTGAAACCCACGGCACTGTTCCGCCTGTCCGGCTGGGATGCGGTGACGCACGGCACGTTCTGGTCGCTGCTGGCCAACGTCGGCTGCATGGTGTTCCTGTCGCTGCGCTTCCGCCCCAGCGTCGACGAACGCCTGCGCGCGCTGGCGTTCCTCGATCCGTACGCGACGCGCGCCCCGGACAGCGGCGCCTTACGCGGCCGCGTGCGCGTCGACGAGTTGCGCGCGATCGCCGGCCGCATCGTCGGCGAGCGCGCGGCGGCGCGCGCGTTCGAGGAATACGCGCAGGCGCGCGGGCGCCCGCTGCCGCCGGCGGAGAACGCCGACCGCGCGCTGATCCAGGCCACCGAACGCCTGCTGGCCGGCGCGATCGGCGCGGCCAGCGCGCGGCGCATGCTGACCAGCGCGCTGTCCGGCAGCGGCCTCGACATCGCCGAGACGGTGGCGCTGCTGGACGAGGCCTCGCAGGAGCTGCGCTTCAACCGCGAGCTCTTGTCGACCACGCTGGAGAACATCGAGCAGGGCATCAGCGTGGTCGACCGCAACCTGCGCCTGGTGGCGTGGAACCGCCGCTACCTCGAGCTGTTCGGCTATCCCGAGGGCATGGTCTACGTCGGCCGGCCTGTCGCCGACCTGATCCGCTGGAACGCCGAGCGCGGCGAATGCGGGCCGGGCGATGCCGACGAGCACGTCGCCAAGCGCATCCGGCACCTGCGCGCCGGCACCCCGCACGTGTTCCGCCGCGAACGCGCCGACGGCAGCGTGATCGAGATGCGCGGCCGCTCGCTGCCCGGCGGCGGCTACGTCACCACCTACACCGACGTCACCGCCTACAAGCGCGCCGAGCAGGCGCTGATCGAGGCGAACGAGACGCTGGAGCAGCGCGTCGCCCAGCGCACCGCCGAGTTGACCGAGGCGTTGGTGGCGCAGGAACGCGCCAAGCGCGAGGCCGAGCAGGCCAACCAGTCGAAGACGCGTTTCCTCGCCGCCGCCAGCCACGACCTGCTGCAGCCGCTGAACGCCGCGCGCCTGTTCACCTCGGCGTTGCGCCACCACAGCGCGCTCGACGAGGAGGCCGCGCAGCTCGCCGAGCGCATCGACGCTTCGTTCAAGGCTGCCGAAGACCTGTTGGAGGCGCTGCTCGACGCCTCGCGGCTGGAAGCGGGCAAGTTCGCGCCCGAGGTGGGGCCGGTGACGCTGGGCGAGCTGTTCGAGTCGCTGCGCACGCAGTTCGCGGTGATCGCCGAGCAGCGCGGCCTGACCCTGCGCGTGGTCGACACCCACCTCGCCGTGCGCAGCGATGCGCAGCTGCTGCGCCGCATCCTGCAGAACTTCCTGTCCAACGCCCTGCGTTACACGCGCAGCGGCACCGTGCTGCTGGGCGCGCGGCGCCGCGGCGGCGAAGTGCGCATCGAAGTGTGGGACACCGGGCCGGGCATCGCGCCGGAACAGCAGCGGCGGATCTTCGGCGAGTTCCAGCGCCTCGACCATCCCTCGCCGTGGGGCGAGAAGGGCCTGGGCCTCGGGCTGGCCATCTGCGAGCGCATGGCCGCGATGCTCGGTCACGGCCTCGACCTGCGCTCGTGGCCGGGGCGCGGCAGCTGCTTCGCGGTGAGCGCGCCGCGCGCGGCGGCGTCGCGGCCGCACGGCGAACGCGAGTCGGCGCGCACGCTGCCGGCCGCGCACAGCCTGCCGCTGGACGTGCTGTGCCTGGACAACGACCGCGCCATCCTCGACGGCATGGCCGCGCTGCTGAAGCGCTGGGGCGTGGAGGCGCGCCTGGCGACGGACGTGCGGTCGGCCGAGGCGATCCTCGCCGAGCGGCCGGTCGACCTGATCCTCGCCGACTACCACCTCGGCGCCGAACTCGACGGCCTGGCCGCGCTGGCGCGCCTGCGCGAGCGCTGGCCGGACCTGCCGGCGGCGCTGATCACCGCCGACGGCAGCGCCGAACTGAAACAGCGCGCCCGCGCGCTCGGCTATCCGGTGCTGCACAAGCCGGTCAAGCCGGCCGCGCTGCGCGCGCTGCTGGCGGCGCTGGCGCGCGGCGGCGTCGACCGCGCGGCATCGGCTTAGTCCTCGTCCGGCAGCGCCGGCGGCGGGATCTGCTCGAGCGTCAGGTGGCTGGCGAGCAGGGCCACCTGGGTGCGGTTGGAGACGCCGAGCTTGCGCATGATCGCCGTCATGTGCGCCTTCACGGTCGCTTCCGACACGTTCAGCTCGAAGGCGATCTGCTTGTTGAGCTTGCCCTCGGCGATCATCGACAGCACGCGGAACTGCTGCGGCGTCAGCTCGGCGACGCGCGCGGCGATTTCCGCCTCGTCGGCTTTCAGCTCGCCGTGCGCGTCGGCGCCGAGGCGCGGCGGCAGCCAGACGTCGCCGCCCAGCACGGCGTTGATCGCGTCGACGATCGACTCCACCGCGGCCGACTTGGGGATGTAGCCGGCCGCGCCATGGCCGAGCGCGCGGCGCAGCACCGCCACTTCCTCGTGCGCCGAGACCACGATCACCGGCAGGCCGGGATACTGGCCGCGGATGTGCGCCAGCGCGGAGAAACCGCGCGCGCCCGGCATGTGCAGGTCGAGCAGCAGCAGGTCGGCGTCCGGCCTGCTCTCCAGCAGGGCGAGCAGCGCCGGCACGCTGTCGGCGCCGTGCACCGCGGCGTCGGGCAGGGCGGTGTGCACCGCCCGCGTCAGCGCGTCGCGGAACAGCGGATGGTCGTCGGCGATCAGAACGTCGCGCATGCGCTGCGTGCGGCCCATGCCCCATCATCGCCGCTGGCGGCGGCGAGCGGAACAAGCGCGCCGACGCGCCTCACTTCACTTCACCAGGCGCTCGCCCACCAGGTTCTGCACCACCGAGGGGTCGGCCAGCGTCGAGGTGTCGCCGAGCTGGTCCGGCTGGTTCTCGGCGATCTTGCGCAGGATGCGGCGCATGATCTTGCCGGAGCGCGTCTTCGGCAGGCTGGGCGCCCATTGCAGGTAGTCGGGCGTGGCGATCGGGCTGATTTCCTTGCGCACCCACTCGATCAGTTCCTTGCGCAGCGCGTCGCTGGGCTGCACGCCGACCTTCAGCGTGACGTAGGCGTAGATGCCCTGGCCCTTGACGTCGTGCGGGCAGCCTACCACCGCCGCCTCCGCCACCTTCGGATGCGCGACCAGCGCGCTCTCCACCTCGGCGGTGCCGAGGCGGTGGCCGGCGACGTTGATGACGTCGTCGACGCGGCCGGTGATCCAGTAGTAGCCGTCCTCGTCGCGGCGCGCGCCGTCGCCGGTGAAGTACATGCCGGGGTAGGTCTTGAAGTAGGTGTCGATGAAGCGCTGGTGGTCGCCGTACACCGTGCGCATCTGCCCCGGCCAGGAATCGGTCAGCACCAGGTTGCCCTCGCAGGCGCCCTCCTTGACATGGCCGTCGGTGTCGACGATCGCCGGCTTGACGCCGAAGAACGGCAGCGTGGCGGAGCTCGGCTTCTGGTCGATCGCGCCGGGCAGGGCACTGATCAGGATGCCGCCGGTCTCGGTCTGCCACCAGGTGTCGACGATCGGGCAGCGGCCGTCGCCGACCACCCGGTGGTACCACTCCCAGGCCTCCGGGTTGATCGGCTCGCCGACCGTGCCGAGCAGGCGCAGCGAGGCGCGCGAGGCCTTCTTCACCGGCGCCTCGCCCTCGCGCATCAGCGCGCGGATCGCCGTCGGCGCGGTGTAGAACAGCGTGACCGCGTGCTTGTCGATCACCTGCCAGAAGCGCGAGGCATCCGGGTAGTTCGGCACGCCCTCGAACATCACCGTGGTGGCGCCGTTGGCCAGCGGGCCGTACACCACGTAGCTGTGGCCGGTGACCCAGCCGACGTCGGCGGTGCACCAGTAGACGTCGTCCTCGCGCAGGTCGAACACGCATTCGTGCGTGTAGCTGACGAACACCAGGTAGCCGCCGCTGGTGTGCAGCACGCCCTTCGGCTTGCCGGTGGAACCGGAGGTGTAGAGGATGAACAGCGGATCCTCGGCGCCCATCGGCTCGGGCGGGCAGTCGGCGGCCTGGCCTTCCATCAGCACGTGCCACCAGCGGTCGCGCGGCGCCTGCATGGCGATGCCGCCGCCGGTGTGGCGCACCACGATCACGGTCTCGACGCTGGTGGTGCCGGGGCGGGTCAGCGCCTCGTCGACGTTGGCCTTCAGCGGGATCTTCCTGCCGCCGCGCACGCCCTCGTCGGCGGTGACCACGAGCTTGCACCCGGAGTCGGCGATGCGCCCGGCCAGCGAGTCCGGCGAGAAGCCGCCGAACACCACCGAGTGGATCGCGCCGATGCGCGCGCAGGCCAGCATCGCCATCGCGGCTTCCGGGATCATCGGCATGTAGATGGCGACGCGGTCGCCGCGGCGCACGCCGAGGTGCTTCAGCGCGTTGGCGAACCTGCACACCTCGGCGTGCAGCTCGCGGTAGCTGATGCGGCGCGAAACCGCCGGATCGTCGCCCTCGAAGATGATCGCGGTCTTGTCGCCGCGCGCGGCCAGATGGCGGTCGAGGCAGTTGGCGGCCACGTTCAGCACGCCGTCCTCGTACCAGCGGATGTGCAGGTCGCGCGCGTCGAAGGAGACGTCCTTGATGCGCGTCGGCGCCCTGATCCAGTCGAGCCGCTTGGCGACGCCGGCCCAGAAGCCCGCGGGATCGCGCACCGATTCGGCGTAAAGCCGCGCGTAGTCGTCCTTGCGCACGCGCGCCCTGGCGGCGAACGCGGCCGGCACCGGATAGATCTTGGACATGGCGGTCTCCTTGGCTGGCGGCGGCGCGCTGCGCGCAGCGGCTTGGCCCGATGCGCCGCACGTTAGCCGTCTGGGCGGCGCGACCAAGTGGACTTTAGTCGAAACTCGACCATCGGCGAATAGCCGCGCCGCGGCGCGCCGCCCCATGCTCGCCGCGCACCGCCACGGGAGGGGCCCCTCATGCAGCAGACAGGTACGATCGTGCGGCGCGCGGCGCTCGCGCTCGCCGTCGCCGCCGCGCTCGGCGCGCCGATGATCGCCGGCGCCGCCACCCAGACGGAAACGCAGCTGCAGGCGCGCATCGCGCAGCTGGAGAAAGAGCTCGCCGAACTGAAGGCCATGGTGCAGCAGCAGGCGCAGAGCCAGGCCGACCTGCAGGCCAGGCAGCAGGCCCAGGCCGAGGCGCAGCAGCGCGCGCAGGCGGAAGCGCAGGCCGCGGCCGCGAAGCAACTGCCGACGGCGACGTTCAGCACCGCACCCGGCATCTCGGTGGCCTTCCACGGTTTCGTCGACGCCACCGCCTTCAGCCAGGACAAGACCTTCATCTTCGGCAACGGCCAGAACGCGGAATTCCCGTCGCCCGGCGCGGACGGCTCGCTGAGCGGCATCGACATCCGCAACACGCGCTTCTGGTTCGACTTCAAGGGCGCCGAGTTCACCGGCAACTGGACCGGCGGCGGCCGCATCGAAGCCGACTTCTTCGGCGGCTTCAACGGCACCGGCGCCTACAGCCGGCAGCAGCCGACGCCGCGCCTGCGCCAGGCCTACATGGACCTCGTCAACGCGCAGAGCGGCAGCACGGTGCGCATCGGCCAGCAGTGGGACCTGATGTTCCCGCTGGACAACGTGCCGGCCTCGCTGACGCACGTCGCCTTCCCGCTCGGCTACGGCACCGGCATCATCGGCTGGCGCTTCCCCGGCGCGGTGTGGATGCAGGACCTCAACCACGGCAGCGCCGGCACCAAGTGGCGGCTGGACCTCGGCGCCTTCGACGGCAACTGGAGCGGCCCCGGCGACAACACCAACTTCCTCACCGGCGGCAACGTCGACTTCAAGCCGCAACTCGAGGCGCGCCTGCGCGCGCAGGGCGCGAACTGGATCGCCTACCTCGCCGGCCACTACAGCCAGATCGACCTGCGCGGCGTCGGCGGCACGGCGTCGGCGCCGGTGAAGCGCAACATCGACAGCGTCGGCTACGAGATCGGCGGCGTGTGGAAGCCGGGCGACTGGGTGTTCCGCGGCCTGCTGTTCGGCGGCAAGGGCATCGGCCAGATCTTCGGCGCGCTGGCGCAGTTCGGCGACATCCAGGAGACCGGCGGCTTCGTGCAGGCGGGCTACAACTTCACGCCGCACTGGAGCGCGTACGCGTTCTACGCGATGGACAAACCGGACCGCAACGACGTGATCGCGTGGCTGGGCAACGGCTCCTCCGGCCGGCTGAAGAACCGCCAGGCCGCGCTCAGCCTGCAGTACGCCGCCGGCGCCTACGAGCTCGGCGTGGAGTGGGTGTACGACAAGCTGGATTCGACCCGCGACGGCGTCACCACCACGAAGACCGACGGCAACCAGTTCAGCCTGAGCGCGATGTACCACTTCTGAAGCCGCGCCGCCGGGCGGCAGCCGACTCGCCGGCGCCGCGACCCGAGGCGGCGCCGGCGGCGATTCACTCGGGCCGGGTGCGCGCCGTTCGGGGGAACGGGCCGCATCGCCGCCATCCTCGGCCGCACGCGGCGGAGGATCGTTCGACCAACGTGGGAGGTGAAAGCATGGCTACCGTCGTCACCCAGGCCAGCGGCGCGCCGCTGGACGTCAGCCACAAGCGCGTGATCCTGGCGTCGAGCCTGGGCACGGTGTTCGAGTGGTACGACTTCTACCTGTACGGTTCGCTGGCCGCGATCATCGGCCAGCAGTTCTTCAGCGGACTGAACGAGACCAGCGCGTTCATCTTCGCCCTGCTGGCGTTCGCCGCCGGTTTCGCCGTGCGCCCGTTCGGCGCGCTGGTGTTCGGCCGCGTCGGCGACCTGGTCGGCCGCAAGTACACGTTCCTGATCACCATCGTGATCATGGGCCTGTCGACGTTCCTGGTCGGCGTGCTGCCGAGCTACGCCGCGGTCGGCGTGGCCGCGCCGGTGCTGCTGATCACGCTGCGCCTGCTGCAGGGCCTGGCGCTGGGCGGCGAGTACGGCGGCGCGGCGACCTACGTCGCCGAGCACGCGCCGCACGGCAAGCGCGGCTTCTACACCAGCTTCATCCAGATCACCGCGACGTTGGGCCTGTTCATGTCGCTGCTGGTGATCCTCGGCTGCAAGGCCTGGCTGGGCGAGAGCTTCAACACCTGGGGCTGGCGCGTGCCGTTCCTGCTGTCGGCGGTGCTGCTGGCGGTGTCGGTGTACATCCGCCTGAAGCTGGCCGAGTCGCCGGTGTTCCAGCAGATGAAGGCCGAGGGCCGCGGCTCGAAGGCGCCGCTGACCGAATCGTTCGCCCGCTGGAGCAACCTGAAGATCGTCATCCTGGCGCTGCTGGGCGCCACCGCCGGCCAGGCGGTGGTGTGGTACTGCGGACAGTTCTACGCGCTGTACTTCCTCGGCCAGACGCTGAAGATCGACGCCACCACCACGCAGCTGCTGATCGCCGCCGCGCTGCTGATCGGCACGCCGTTCTTCGTGCTGTTCGGCTGGCTGTCCGACCGCATCGGCCGCAAGGCGGTGGTGCTGGCCGGCTGCCTGCTGGCGGCGGTGACCTACTTCCCGATCTTCAAGGGATTGACCCACTACGGCAATCCGGCCATCGAGGCGGCCAGCGCATCGGCGCCGGTGACGGTGGTGGCCGATCCCGCCACCTGCAGCTTCCAGGTGGACCTGATCGGCAAGAAGACCTTCACCAGCTCCTGCGACGTCGCCAAGAGCTATCTCGCCAAGAAGGGCATTCCCTACGAGAACCTCGCCGCGCCGGCCGGCACGGTGGCGCAGGTGAAGGTGGGCGGCACCGTCATCGACGCGTTCGAGGGCGGCGCGATGGCCAAGCCCGAATTCAAGGCCGCCGGCGAGGCGTTCGGCAAGAGCGTCGGCGCCGCGCTGAAGGAGGCCGGCTATCCGGACAAGGCCGATCCCGCGCAGATCGACAAGCCGATGCTGATCGTCCTGCTGACCCTGCTGGTGATCTACGTGACCATGGTCTACGGTCCGATCGCGGCCTGGCTGGTCGAGCTGTTCCCGACCCGCATCCGCTATACCTCGATGAGCCTGCCGTACCACATCGGCAACGGCTGGTTCGGCGGTTTCCTGCCGACCACCGCCTTCGCCATCGTCGCGCTGACCGGCAACATCTATTCGGGCCTGTGGTATCCGGTGGCGGTGGCGCTGATGACCTTCGTGATCGGCCTGCTGTTCCTGCGCGAGACCAAGGACGTCGACATCGCCAAGTGAATGCGGCGCCTCGCGGCGGGCGCCGACGTCCGCCGCGGACCGCGCGGGACGACGCCGGTGCCGAGCCGGCGTCCTTTTTCGCGCTCAGCGCCGCCGGAACAGGCCGATGATCAGCAGCAGCACGATCGCGCCGATCAGCGCGTTGACGATCGCGGCGAGGATGCCGCCACCGATCGCCAGGCCGATGCGCGGCAGCAGCCAGCCGGCGATCAGCGCGCCGACGATGCCGACGGCGATGTTGCCGAACAGGCCGAAGCCGTAGCCGCGCACGATCAGCCCGGCCAGCCAGCCGGCGATGCCCCCGACGACCAGGAACGCGATCAGCGATTCCACGCCCATGGCGCTCTCCTCGAGGGCGAGTCGGGAGCCCGCGCGACGTCCGCCCTCGACGGCGGCGCGCGGCCGGTCAGGGGGTGCCCGGCGGCTGCGGCGCGGCCGGCGGCTTCAACGCCGCCTTCAGTGCGGCGATCTCGGCGTCGCTGAGGTATTCGGGGCGGGAGGTGGCGTCGATGCGCGCCTGCGCGAAGGCGAACACGGCGGCGATCGCGCCGCCCAGCGCCAACAGGATGCCCACGCCCATCCAGCCGGGCGAGCGGGTGGTCAGCGCGATCAGCAGGCCCAGCAGGGCGATGGCGGCGAGGATCCAGCGCATCGGCGTGCTCCGCGATGTGGCGACGGCATCATAGCGCAGCGTTCGTGCCGCGGGCGCGCTATCGTGGACGGCCCGGACGCGGGGTGGGACGCCGGTCACGCCGGCGGCGGCACCGACCGCTGCCGGCGCGGCGGGCACCGCCGTATCGCAGCCGCTGAGACCGCGGCGAAGCACGCTCGTCGCGCGAGGTTGCCCTGGACCACGCCGCATGACCGAACCGCAACGCATCAAGGGCCGCGGCGCCGCCTCCAACCGCGAGGGCCGCTTCGAGTCGACGACCCGTCTGGCCGAGGACGACGGCTGGGCGAGCGCCGAAGCCGAACCGACGCCGCGTCCGGCCACCACCGTGCGCGAGGAACGCGCGCGCAGCATCATCAGCCGCAACGATTCGCCGGACGTGCCGTTCGCGCAGTCGATCAACCCCTACCGCGGCTGCGAGCACGGCTGCATCTACTGTTTCGCCCGGCCCTCGCACAGCTACCTCAACCTCTCGCCCGGCCTCGATTTCGAGACGCGGCTGTTCGCCAAGGGCAACGCCGCCGAGCTGTTGCGCCGCGAACTGGCACGCCCCGGTTATCGCTGCGCGCCGATCAACCTCGGCGCCAACACCGCCCCTTACCAGCCGATCGAGAGGCGCTGGCGGCTGACCCGCCAGGTGCTGGAGGTGCTGGCGGAATGCCGGCATCCCTGCACCATCGTCACCAAGAACGCGCTGGTCGAGCGCGACCTCGACCTGCTGGCGCCGATGGCGCGCGAGCGGCTGGTGCAGGTGTTCGTCTCGGTGGGCAGCCTGGACAACCGCCTGGCCAGCCGCCTCGAGCCGCGCGCCAGCGCGCCGCACCGGCGCATCGAAGCGATCCGCGCGCTGAACGCGGCCGGCGTGCCCTGCGGCGTGCTGGTCGCGCCGGTCATCCCCGCGTTGAACGACCGCGACCTCGAACGCGTGCTGGAAGCCGCGGCCGCGGCCGGCGCGCGCGTCGCCGGCTACACCCTCCTGCGCCTGCCGCACGAGCTGAAGGGCCTGTTCCGCGAATGGCTGGAGGTGCACGTGCCGCAGCGCGCCGCGCACGTGATCAGCCTGGTGCGGCAGCTGCACGGCGGCCGCGACTACGACCCGGACTTCGCCGTGCGCATGCGCGGCCAGGGCCCGCTGGCCGCGCTGATCCGCCGCCGCTTCGAGGTGGCCGCGCGCCGCCTCGGCTACGCGCGCACGCGCGAACTCGCGCTGGACGCCTCGCGCTTCCGCGCGCCGGCCGCGGACGCCGGTCCGCAGCTCGCGCTGTTCGACTGAAACGGCCGCGCGCGCTGCGCCGTCTCTCTGGGCAGCCCCGCCTGCGGCGCCGGACGCAGGGCCGGCCAGCGGACCGCGCGGCGCCGCCGGGGGCGCAGTCGATGTGCGGGATTTTTCGCACGCCGCGCGGTCCGGCATGCAGGCACCATGAACGGGACCGCAGCCGGCGCCGGCGCGATCCGGCATCATGGCGGGCGGAGGGCGGACGATGCGCGAATTGATCCTGGTACGACACGCCGAGGCGATGCAGAGCGCGCCCGACGGCAGCGACCGCGAGCGTCCGCTCAGCCTGCGCGGCGAGGCCGAAGCCGTCGCCGCCGGCCGCTGGCTGCTGGACCAGGGTGCGCATCCGGCGCATGTGCTGTGCTCGCCGGCGCGGCGCGCGCAGATGACCGCCGAGCGCCTGCTGGCCACGCTGGGTCCGCTGCGCCCGCGCTATGAGCCGGCCATCTACGACGCCACGCCGGGCGAGCTGCTGGCGCTGCTCGATGCCCTGCCGCAGGCGCCGCAGACCCTGCTGATCGGCCACAACCCCGGGCTGGAGCGGCTGGTCGCGCTGCTGGTCAGCGGGCGTTCCGTGGACTACCGCGGCATGCCGCCGGCCGCGGTCGCCTGGATCCGGATCGACGGCGCGCTGGAGCCGGGCACGGGACGCCTGCACCGCTTCTGGTCGCCATGAGCGTCCGCGCGCTGCTGCTGCCGTTGCTGTTCGCCGCCGCGCCGGCGCTGGCACCGGCCAGCTACGTGCTCGACAGCGAGCGCTCCACCGCCGCGTTCAACCTGCATGCGCTGTGGGTGTTCGACGTCGCCGGCGCGTTCGACGGCGTGCACGGCGAGGTGCGGACCGATCCGGAGACGGGTACCGCGCGCGTCGACGCCTGGCTGGATACGGCCAGCCTGCGCATGCGCGATCCCCGCTACGACGACTGGGCGCGCTCGCCCGACTTCTTCGACGTCGAGCGCTACCCGCGCATCACCTTCCACTCCGAGGCGTTCCCGCTGGACAAGCTGCATCACGGCGGCGTGCTGACCGGCATGCTGGTGCTGCACGGCTTCAGCGGCCCGGTCGACCTGCGCTTGCAGCCCAGCGCCTGCGCGCCGCTGGCCGCGCCCGACTGCCCGCTGCGCGTTCGCGGCGAGATCAGCCGCTCCGCCTTCGGCATGCGTTCGCACCGCGCCATGCTGTCCGACACGGTGCGGCTCGACCTCGCCATCGTCGTGCGGCCGGCCGAAGATGCACCCGCCGCCGCGCCCGCGCCGGCCGGCAGCGCCGCGCCGCCGGCGCCCGCATCCAGCGTCGCGCCGGCGACGGCGGCCAGTTCCGGCTGAGCGCCGCCGGCAGCCCCGCCCGCGCCGGCTATCATCGGCGCATGTGTCGCCGTCTTTCCCTGCCGCTGCTCGCGCTCGCCCTGCTGGCACTGGCCGGCTGCACGCTGTCGCGCGGGCAGATCCGCCGCGCCGACGCCGTGCTGGCGCTGGCCGCGGACCGCAGCGTCGCCTGCGCGCGCGCCGACGCCTGCGCCGCGCCGTCGCCCCTGCTCGACCTCGCCCGCCAGGCGCTGGCGGACTCGGCGCCGCAGCATCCCCGCCACTACGTGGCGATGCTGGACGTCGGCGAGGACGCGCTGGCCGCGCGCCTCAACCTGATCCGCGCCGCGCGCCGCTCGATCGACATCCAGACCTACATCTGGGTCGACGACGACGCCGGCCAGCTGGTGCTGGACGAGCTGGTGCGCGCGGCGCGGCGCGGCGTGCGCGTGCGCATCCTCGCCGACCAGTTGTTCTCGTTCTCCGATCCGGCCTGGCTGGCGCGGCTGGCGCGCACCCACGCCAACCTCGAGATCCGCCTCTACAACCCCACCTTCGACGAGGCCGGCACCGGCCCGATCGAGTTCGCCGCCGGCATCGTCTGCTGCTTCTCCACCTTCAACCAGCGCATGCACAACAAGCTGCTGCTGGTCGACGACGCGGCCGGCATCACCGGCGGGCGCAACTACCAGGACGATTACTACGACTGGAACGAGCGCTACGGCTACCGCGACCGCGACGTGCTGGTGATGGGGCCCGCCGCGCGCGCGATGGCCGCCAGTTTCGAGGCGTTCTGGCGGCATCCGCGCGCGGTGCCGCTGACCCACCTGCGCGACGTCAACACGCGCATCCTCGCCGAGGGCGCGGAGGCGCCGGCGTGGGGACCGCCGGTCTACGCCAGGCCCGAGCGCGTGGCGCGCCTATCCGCCGAGGCGGAGGATCCCGGGTACCTGCAGCGGCACTTGCTGGCGCACGTGTTCGAGGTCGGCCGCGTCGACTACTTCTCCGACCTGCCGAACAAGCCGCTGGAGCCGGACGTCGAGGACGAGCGCGAGCTGACCCGCCACATCATGGGCCTGGTCGGCGGCGCCCGGCACGAGGTGGTGATGCAGACGCCGTACCTGGTGATCAGCGGGCGCGCGCGCCGCCTGTTCCGCGAGCTGCGCCGCGACCACCCCAAGCTGCGCGTGATCGTCTCCACCAACTCGCTGGCGGCGACCGACGCCTTTCCGGTGTACGCGCTGTACCACAAGCACAAGAAGCGCTACCTCAAGCACTACGGTTTCGAGATCCACGAGTTCAAGCCGCACCCCGCCGAGGCGCCGCTGCTGGTCGCGCACTACGAGGAGCTGACCGGCGAGGGCGCCGAGCAGGGCACCGGCACCGGCAGCCGCGGCAGCCGCACCGGTCGCGTGCCGCTGAAGACCGGCGGCCTGCGCATGGGCCTGCACGCCAAGTCGATCGTGATCGACGGCCGCGTCGCCCTGGTCGGCTCGCACAACTTCGACCCGCGCTCGGACCACTACAACACGGAATCGGGCGTGATCGTCTACGACGAGGCGTTCGCCGGCGCGGTGCGCGCCTCGATCCTGCGCGACACCGCGCCGGAAAACGCCTGGGTGGTGGCGAAGCGGCCGCACATCCCGGTGCTGTCGAAGATCAGCAACGCCATCGGCGACCTCTCGGCGGCGCTGCCGCTGTTCGATCTGTGGCCGTTCCGTTACGCCACCAGCTACGAGCTGAACCCCGGCTGCCAGCCGCTGTCGCCGTTCGACCCGAAGTTCCAGCAGTGCTACACGCCGGTCGGCGACTTCCCCGAGGTCGACCTGCCGCTGAAGTCGATCTACACGCGCATCCTGACGGCGTTCGGCGCCGGCCTGACCGGCATCCTCTAGGGATGCTGCCGGCGAGCATGCGGAGCGGCGCTCCGCATGCTCGCGCGGCATGCCTGCACATCCTCCGTCCCTCGCTGCGCGAGGCATGCGCGCCCTTGACCCGAGCGGGCATGGCCCGCGGCGCCCGCCGTTCGCCGGGCCGCAGTACCGTTGACGCTCCCCGCCCCCTGGCCTAGGCTGGGCGCTTTCCCCGGAGCCCACGCCCATGAGCATGGACATCAGCATCACCCTGAGCGATGCCGACCTCAGCCACTTCGTCGACGGCATGCGCCAGGCCCAGGAGCGCGCCCGCGGCCTGAAGGACAGCCAGGTGATCGACGCCGCGCGCGGCCTGATCGCGCAGACCCGCGGCGTCGCCGTGCCGGATTTCGTGGGCTCGCGCCTCGCCCGCCTCGGGACCATGATCGAGATGGTCGAGGACGTCGGCTTCGGCCTGCCCGACGAGGACCGCGCGCGCGTGCTCGCCGCGCTGACCTACTTCGCCAACCCGAACGACATCATTCCCGACACCGTGCCGGTGCTGGGCTTCCTCGACGACGCCATCATGATCGAGCTGTGCGTGCGCGAACTGCGTCACGAGCTCGAGGCCTACGAGGACTTCCGCGACTGGCGCGCGCAGGAGGCGAAGCGCCACGGCGAGGACCCGGCCAAGCTGAAGCTGAAGCGCGTCGACTGGGCCGAGGCGCGCCGCGTCGAGGCGATCGAGCGCATGCGCCGCCGCCGCCGTGACGCCTACGCCGGCGGCGCCTGGCAGCCGGTGCTGTTCCGCGTTTCCTGACGTCACGCCGTAGGGCGGAATCGCCGCGCAGCGGCGCTTCCGCCGCATCGCCGCGCAGCGGCGCTTCCGCCGCGTGCGTAGCGGGCGGGCTCCTGCCTCGAGCTGCGCGCGAGGCGCTCAGCCGCCGCCCGCGTCGATGCGGAAACGCACCGGCACGTCGAGCGCGCCTTCGACCGCGCGCCCGTCGCGCCGCGCGGCGCGGAAATGCCACCGGCGCACCGCCTCCAGCGCCGCCCGGTCCAGCTCCGGCCAGCCGCTCGATTGCGCCAGCACGGCCGCCGCGACCTCCCCGTCCGCGCCCACTTCGACGCGGACCACGGCGACGCCTTCGTGACGCCCGCGCAGCGCCGCGATCGGATAGCGCGGCGCATGCATCGCCGCCACGGCCGGCGCCTCGATCACGCTGGCGGCGGCGGCCGGCGCCGGCGCGGCGCGCGGCACATGCACGCGCGCATGCGTCGCGTGAGGCGTGGCGCGCGGCTGTGGCGCGGGCCGCGCGGCGGGCGGCGAAGGCGGCGGCAGCGTCGAGGGCGGCGTGCCGCCCAGCGCGAACGGCGCGCCGCTCAGCCAGGCGACGCCCAGCACGCTGCCGGCGAGCAGCAGCAGGGTCAGCAGCCAGATCAGGCGGGTGTGCGACACGGTCGGCGTGGCGAAACGGACGATGCGCGATCAGGATGCCAAGATCGCGCTGAACGTCCGCCGATGGCGTGCGCCGGTTGGCGGAATCGCGCGCCGAAGCGCGGCGCTACGGGCGCTCGAGGATCGCCGCCACGCCCATGCCGCCGGCGGTGCAGATCGAGACGAGGCCGCGACCGGAGCCCTTCTGCTCCAGCAGCTTGGCCAGCGTGGCGACGATGCGCGCGCCGGTGGCGGCGAACGGATGGCCGACCGCCAGCGAGGAGCCGTGCACGTTCAATTTGGCCGGGTCGATCGCGCCCAGCGGCTGGTCCTTGCCCAGCCGGTTCCTGCAGTAATCCGCCGACTCCCACGCGCGCAGCGTGCACAGCACCTGCGCGGCGAAGGCTTCGTGGATCTCGTAGAAATCGAAGTCCTGCAGGGTCAGGCCGGCCGCGTCGAGCATGCGCGAGACGGCGACGGTCGGCGCCATCAGCAGGCCCTCGCCGCGCACGAAATCGACCGCGGCGACCTTGGCGTGGGTGAGGTAGGCCTGCACCTTCAGCCCGCGCGCCGCCGCCCAGTCCTCGCTGGCCAGCAGCACCGCGGCGGCGCCGTCGGACAGGCCGGTGGAGTTGCCGGCGGTCAGCGTGCCGTGGCCGGAGGTCTTGTCGAACGCCGGCTTCAGCGCGGCGAGTTTCTCCATCGAGGTGTCGGGGCGCAGGAAGCCGTCGCGCTCAAGCCCGCGGAACGGCACCAGCAGGTCCTTGAAGAAACCGGCCGCGTACGCCGCCGCCAGCTTCTGGTGACTGGAGAGCGCCAGCGCGTCCTGCGCCTCGCGGGTGATCTTCCACTCGCGCGCCATCAGCTCGCAGTGCTCGCCCATCGACTTGTGCGTGCGCGGCTCGGCGACGCCAGGGAAATGCGGTTTCAGCTCGCGCCACGAGAAGCCCGACACCGCCGCCTTCAGCTTGTCCTGCCAGGTCTTCGCGCGGTTCACCGCCAGCAGGCGCTGCTGCAGCGCGCGGCTGTAGACGATCGGCACGTCGCTGGTGGTGTCGCTGCCGCCGGCGATGCCGGCCTCGATCTGCCCGCTGGCGATCTTGTTGGCGATGATGATCGCGTTGTCCAGCGAGGTGCCGCAGGCGCGCGCGGTGGTGATGCCGGGCGTGGTCGGCGCCAGCCCCGAGGACAGCAGCGCTTCGCGCGCCAGGTTCCAGTCCGAGCTGTGCTTGATCACCGCGCCGAACGCGACCTCGCCCAGCTCGAGGCCGTGCAGGCCGAAGCGCTCCACCAGCGTGCCGAGCACCTTCACCGACATGCCGAAGTTGCCGACGTCGGCGTAGGCGGTGTTGTTGCGGCAGAACGGGATGCGCACGCCTCCCAACACCGCGACGCGCTTCAGGCCTGGCAGCATGGACGCGATCCTCGCAAATGAGGCAAGGCTAGCGCGCGCGGCGGCGGCGCGGAAGCCCGAAGGGGCGCGGCTGCTAAAATCGCTTTCTTTTTCCCAGCGCGGCCGCGGTTTCGCCGCCACCCGGAGCCCCGCATGTCCAGCGAAACCGTCGCCTGTCCCGCCGTGCTCGCCCTCGAGTTCATGCCGGGCGAGAAGCCGCCGCGGCTGACCTTCGGCCGCGACGAGGCCGATGCGCTGGCGGCGTACATCGCCGACGACCTGCGCGCGCTGCTGCCCGGGGTCGCGCAGACGCGGCTGGTGCTGGCCGGCGCGCTGTTCGACGCGGTCGAGCTGCTGCGTCCCCGCTTCCCGGTGTGGGCGGCGCTGGACACGCTGGCCGCGCGCGCGCCGCGCGCGGACGAAGCGCACGTGCTCGCCTTCGGCGCGCACGAGGGCCGCATGCCGGCCGCGGCGCTGACGCCCGATGCCGCCTACGCGGAGGCGCCGATGCGCTACCTGCCGTGGTCGCTGCAGGCGCCGCCCGAACTGGCGCAGCGGCTCGGCGAGGCGATGGAGACGGAACTGATCGCCAAGGGCCAGGCCGGCGAGCGCACCGCCGATCTGGCGATGCGCCTGCTCGGCGTGCGCCTCGAGCACGCGCGCTACCTGACGCGCCACGATCTCTTGGCGATCACCTGCGTGCAATACGAGCACGCCACGCTGGCCGCGCTGTGGGAGCTGATCGAGGTCGCGCTGCTCAGTCCGGCGCGGCGCCACGAGGCGATGTCGGCGCGCGGCGTCACCTATCGTTACGCCGACGGCGCGATCGAAGCGCCGCTGCCGAGCTTCGAGCGCTGGTACGCCGCCGCCGGGCAGGGCATCGACGCCGGCGAGCGCGCGTACGCCTGGGCCGGCAGCCTGTTCGAGCTGCGCCAGTCGGCCGCGCTGCTGGCCGCGCACCACCTGCCGCTGCGCATCGGCGGCGAGACGCCGCGCGACGGCTACGTGATCGAACCGCTGGCCGCGGCGCGCGCCGAACTGGGAGCGCCGACGCTGCACGCGCACGAGGCGCCCGGCCTCGGCGTGGTCGCGGTCAGCGTGGCGCAGGCCGCGCCCGGCGGCACGCACCTGCTCGCGCACGGCTATCCGCTGACGCGCGCCGCGCTCGGCGCGCTGTGCGAGGCGCTGGCGCTGCGCTATGGTGCCGCGCCGCACCTGCAGCGGCTCGGCCGCATCGTGCTCGACGCGGACGCGCGCGCGCTGGCCGTGCCGTCGACCGCCGCCACCCACTAGCGCCGACCGGGTTCGCCGCTCAGCGCAGCAGCGCCTCGTACATGTAGTAGTGGCAGCGCTGCATGCCGAGGCCGCTGTACGTCGCCTGCGCGCGTGCGTTCTCGGTTTCGACGTACAGACGCAGGCCGCAGACGTCGCCGCGCACGCGCGCGCGGCGTTCGACCTCGGCGTACAGCGCGCGGAACACGCCGAAGCGGCGCGCGGGCATGGCCACGTACACGCTCTGGATCCACCAGAAGTCGCCGTCGCGCCAGTCGCTCCACTCGTGCGTGACCAGCAGGCAGCCGACCGGCTCGCCGTTGCGCTCGGCGACCAGGTAGAAACCGCGCGCCGGCTCGTCGAACACGCGCGTCACGCCGCGCGTCAGCACCGCCGGGTCCAGCGTCTTGCCCTCGGTCTCGCGCGCCATCGCGGCGTTCCACTCGACCAGGCGGGGAATGTCGGCGCGCGCGGCGTCGCGGATGCGGATCGTGTCCATGCTCGTCCTCTCAAGGTTTGCGCGGCGCGCGGCGCCGCGAGGCGCCGAGCTTGCGGGTGAGCGTGTTGCGGCCCAAGCCGAGCGCGGCCGCGGCGTGCTGGCGGTGGCCGTGGTGCGCGGCCAGCGCGGCGTCCAGCAGCACGCGCTCGAGCATCGCGCGGGCGCGCGCGTGCAGGTCGTGCGCGCCGCGCGCCAGTTCGGCGTCGGCCCAGGCGCGCAGCGCGTCGCTCCAGTCGCTGCCCGCCGCGCTCGCCGGCGCGCCGCCCTGCAGGATGTCCTCGGCCAGCACCGTGCCGCCCGGCGCGATCACCGCCATGCGCCGGCACAGGTTTTCCAACTGGCGCACGTTGCCGGGCAGGTCCAGCGCGGCCAGCGCCTTCAGCGCGGCCGGCGCGAAGCGCTTTTCCGGCAGTTTCAGCTCGCGCGCGGCGGCGGCGAGAAAATGCTTCGCCAGCAGCGGGATGTCCTCGCGGCGCTCGCGCAGCGCCGGCAGGCGGATGCGCACCACGTCGAGGCGGTGCAGCAGGTCGGCGCGGAATTCGCCGCGCGCCACCTTGGCGTCGAGGTCCTGGTGCGTCGCCGCGATCACGCGCACGTCGGCGCGCAGCAGCTCGCGGCCGCCGACGCGGTAGAACTCGCCGCCGGCCAGCACCCGCAGCAGGCGCGTCTGCAGCGCCAGCGGCATGTCGCCGATCTCGTCGAGGAACAGCGTGCCGCCCTCGGCCTGCTCGAAGCGGCCGTGATGGCGGCGCGCGGCGCCGGTGAAGGCGCCGGCCTCGTGGCCGAACAGCTCCGATTCCAGCAGCTCGGCGGGAATCGCCGCGGTGTTCAGGGCGACGAACGGGCGTTCGCGGCGCGCGCTCTCGCGGTGCAGCGCGCGCGCCACCAGCTCCTTGCCGGTGCCGGTCTCGCCGACGATCAGCACGGAGAGATCGCTGGCGGCGACGCGGCCGATCAGGCGGAACACCTCGCGCATCGGCGCGCTCTCGCCGAGCAGCGCGGCCGGCGTCTCCTCGCCGCGTGGCGCCGCCGGCGCGGCGGCCGCGCTGTCCAGCGCGCGGCGCACCGCGGCCAGCGCCTGGTCGAGGTCGAACGGCTTGGCGAGGTAGTCGAACGCGCCGGCGCGGTAGGCGGCGGCGGTGCTGCCGACGTCGGTGTAGGCGCTCATCACGATCACCGGCAGCGCCGGCAGCTCGCGCTTGACGCGCGCCAGCAGGGCGAGGCCATCGCCGTCGGGCAGGCGCACGTCGGTCAGCAGCAGCGCGGGCGCCGCGCGCGCCAGCGCGCGCGCGGCGTCGTCGACCGCGGCGAATTCGCGCACCGCGTAGCCGGCCTCGCGCAGCGCCGCGGCCAGCACGAAGCGCACGCCGCGGTCGTCGTCGAGCACGAAGATTTCGGGAGCGCTCGGCGCGTTCATGGCGTGGACTCTTCGGCGATGTCGACGGGCAGGCGCAGCACGAAACAGGTGAGGCCGTTGCGGCGCTGGTGCTCGAGCTCGCCGCCGTGCTCGCGCGCGATCTCGCGCGCCAGCGCCAGGCCGAGCCCGCTGCCTTCGGCGCGGCCGGATACCAGCGGCAGGAACAGCGTCTGCTCCAGCGCGGCCGGCACGCCGGCGCCGTCGTCCTCGACCTCGACGCGCAGCCAGCGCCGCGCCGATCCGCCGCGCACGCCGGCCTCGGCGCGCGTGCGCAGCACGAGGCGCGCCGCGCCGGCCTCGACCGCGTTGCGGCCGAGGTTCAGCAGCAATTGCAGCAGGCGGTCGGCGTCGCCGCGCACCGCCGGCAGGCTGGGGTCGTAGTCGCGCACGATGGCGAGGTCGGCGCGCTCGGCGCCGAGCAGGGCGGCGAGGCGGTCGAGCAGGCCGTGCAGGTTGACGCTGGCCGGCGCCAGCGCGCCGCGCGCGCCCAGCAGGCGCTCGGTCAGCGCGGCGAGGCGGCCGGCTTCGGTGAGGATCAGCTCGGCCAGCGCGCGCTGCGCCGGCTCCTCCAGCTTGCGCAGCAGCAACTGCGCCGCGCCCGAGACGCCGGCCAGCGGATTGCGCACCTCGTGCGCGAAACCGCGCAGCGACTCCGACAGCCGCGGCGCTTCCGCCTGCGCCGGCGCGGCCGGCTGCGCCTCCAGCAGCAGGCCCTGCGGCAGCGGGTTGAAACAGAAATCGAGGCGCACCTCCGCGCCCGGCGCCGCACACACCGCCAGGTCGCGCACGCGCAGCAACCGGCGTTCGTCCAGCGCGCGCCGCGCCAGCGCCACCAGCGCCGGTTCCGCCGGCGCCAGCACTTGCAGGGGCTTCCCCACCAGCCGCGCCGCGCCCACTCCCACCAGCTCGCCCAACCCCGGATTCACCCGCCGCAGGATCAACCCCGCGTCCAGCCAGGCCACGCCGGTGGCGAGCTGGTCCAGCAGGGGCGTCGCGTCGATGGGGCCATGCGGGTGCATTGCACCATCATAGTGCGTAGCGAGGCGCTTCGGCAGTTCTATCCGGTCTCTCTGCTAGCGGTGCTTAGCCGGGCTGTGGCATCCGCGGGTCGTCTGACTGACCTCCGTTCCCAATGGAGCGCAATTCCAATGACGTCTCAGCGGCCAAACACACCGTTCGCAACAAATTCCAATATGTGTGGTAGTGCACTTTATCGATGGCATGCTATAAATCCAGACAGCACCGGTGCAAGGTTAATGCAACGGATTATCCTCAGGGGAAGACATGGACGTACTCGCGCGTGCTCGCGGCGCCGCCGTGGCGCTGTGCATTTCCATCGTGGTGTTTGTGGCGGGAGCGACACAGCTTCCTGAGCCTGCACTCGCATCTTCGGCACTTTCGCCCGAGGCGGTACGTAAGGTCTCCGATCTCTGGGTGGTCGACGATCATCGATTGTTGCGTTTGCCATTGTCGGGCGTAAGCGCAGAACCACAGGTGATCGCAACAATCGACTCACCGCTCGCATTAGCATCCGACGATCTGGACGGGCTGGTGTGGGTGCTGCAGAAGCGGCACCTGATCGCCGTCGATAACGTGGGCGCGACGCTTGCCGATATCGACCTATCCACGCAGCTCGCCGCAATCAAAACGGCGCAAATCTCCGTCGATGCGGCAAACGAACGAGTGTGGGTGGCGACTGAGAAGACCCTCCTGCTCGTTGATTTCGACGGCCGCGTGCTGAAACGCATGGAGATGCAGCAGGCGATCCGGGCGTTCGCGTTCGATGAGGCACAAGCGCTCGCATGGGTCGCGACAGGCAATCGCATGATTGCCTACGACATGCATGGCGCCATCGAGCATGCTTGGAGCCTCGACACGCCTGCCGTCGCAATTGCTCCGGACTCGGGCGCGCTTTGGACGACCGACGCTGCCGCGATCCGTCGCTACGACGAGGAGGGGCGCCTTCTGCTGTCCGCCTCGACAGGGGGCGTCGACCCGCGCCACCTGACGACCGACGGCGCGGGAGGCGTGTGGGCGGTCGGCCTGACCGCCGCAGAGCACGTCGATGCGCACGGTTTCTTGCTCCAGCAGGTGCGACCGGCTGCGTTCGGTGCAGCGCGCCCTGACGCGCAGGCGGACACGATCGTCGCCGCGGTGGTGGACCGCGCCCTAGGAGGGGTGTGGTTGATCGGCCACCGCCAAGTGGTACGACTCGGCGACGACGGCCTCGAGCACCTGTGGTTCGACATCCAGCAATGGCCGCAAGTGCACGTGATTGTTCAGGTCGCGCCGCACGGGCGAGCGGAGGAAACCACCACTACGGTGCGGGAATGGCAGGGATCAGCTCGTTCCGCACAGAGTGCGACGAGCGTAGTCGCCCCGGAGGCGCAAGCGTCGACACGAGAAGCTGCGCCGACATCGGCCTCCGCGAAAGCCGTACCGGAAACGCCCACCGATGCTGCGTGCGGCGTCTCGGGGTTGGCGTGCGGGAAGACAGCCGCCGTGTCGCAACACGAAGCTCGCGCGCTGTGGGTCACGGCGCGACACGACGTGTACAAGATCGCGCCTGACACCGGCGTCGCCACCGATCTGGACGTACTCGAGCATCCGCGGGCGCTGGCTGTCGATAGCCAGCGCGACGAAGTCTGGGCGTACCGCCACCACACGCTGGTCGCCTTCGATGCGACGGGCGCGCAACGCGTCAAGGTGGAGCTACCGCGCGGAAGCGAAGACGACGATCAGCCCGTGTTGGCCGTGGATGGGGCGTCCGGCGTCGTGTGGCTCGGCCTTGGGCACACCTTGCATCGCTTCGACCGTCAAGGGCAACGGCAGGCGAGTTATCCGCTCAACCATGAAGTCCGTGCGCTCGCGCTCGATACGCATCGGATGTGGCTGTGGGTGGCCGAAAATCGCGCACTGGTCGCGTATGACGCGACAGGGGGCGTGCAGTTCAGCCAGGCCCTCAAACGCAGGCCGGAGGCGATGACGTATGACGCGAAGCTCGATCAGCTCTGGCTCGTCTTCGACCACACCCTGACGCGGCTGAAGGCGGACGGCAGCGTGGCTGTCGAGACCAGGCTCGACGGCGATATCGAAGCAATCGTGTCTGACGGGGCTGGAGGGCTATGGGCGATTGGCGATCGTGCGCTCGCCCACTTCGATGGCGCCGCCAAGCTGCAATTCGCGTTGAGGCCGTTTGAGGCGGCCGACGGGAAAGGGCGCTCCCACAGCGACGACAGTGGCCTGCTCGCACAGATTTCCCAGGAATGGGACGGCTGGTGGCACGGCCACGGTGACGACGACAAGCTCGTCGGACTCGCCGCCGATCCGTTGAATCACAGCGTCTGGGTCGCCGGTCGCCGCTATCTGGCGCAGATCGCCATCGATGGGCAGCGACGCCAGCAGCTCGACAGTCGTACATGGGCGTCCATGGATACCAACGCCCGCCGGCAGGATGACGACGATCACGGCCGCCACGAAGGCGAGAATGACGGCATTCACCAGATCGCCCTCTACGTCGACACCGTACCGCCGGCCGTGACTTTGACCGCACCTGCCGACGGCACCTATACCAACCAGAACCGGCCGACGCTCGCCCTGCACTACGCTGACGTCGGCTCCGGCGTGGATCCGGCCAGTATTGCGATTACCAGCGATGGCGTTGCCATCGCAGTGGCCTGCCAGGCAGGCGACGACGGCGCGCAGTGCACTTTGATTAACCCTCTCGCGGACGGCGCCCATGCGTTGGGCGTGACGGTGAAGGACTACGCGGGCAATGCGTCACCCGCCGCAATCGCGCACGTCACCGTGGACACGGTGCCGCCGACCATCACGCTGTCATCGCCCACCACGACGCTGACCAATCAAGCCAGCCTCGAGCTCGCCGGCACGCTCAGCGAAATTTCCAGCCTGACTGTCAACGAAGCGCCGGTGACGGTCGACGGCTCGCAGCGCTTCAGCCTGCCGATTGTGCTGAAGGAAGGAAGCAACACCTACACGCTCCTGGCCATCGATCGGGCGAACAACACGACAACGAAGGTAGTCACGATCACCCTGGATACGGTGCCTCCGGCGCAGCCGAATCTTGGTCTGATCGTCGTGACTGGTCCCGACGGTGGCAAGGTCACGATCACTGGCAAACCCGGCAGCGTCGAGGCGGGTTCGACGATCGTGCTGACGGACACTCTTACAGGTGCAACCGTCTCGGTGACGGCTGCCGCCGACGGCAGTTTCTCCGCGACTCTGGCCGCCGGCGCGTCGGATCCCATTTCGGTCTGGATCGAGGACGGCGCCGGCAATATCACCAAGGCATCGGCCACCATCGAGGCAAGCCATCTGCCACCCGATCCGGCCACGGTAGCGCCCAAGTCGCTACCCACGATCGCCGCGCAGTTCCAGGACCAGGTCGGCTTCCTCTACAGCGGGCCGCAGCCGATCCAGACCGGCGTAGCACCCGGTACGATTCATCCGCTGCATGTCGCCGTTGCGCGTGGCGCGGTGCGCGACCGCACCAACCAACCGCTCGCAGGCGTCACCATCACGGTGCTGGGCCATCCGGAATATGGCCAGACGCTGACCCGTGCCGACGGCCAATACGATCTTGCGGTCAACGGCGGCGGGAGCGTTGTGCTGAGCTTCGCGAAGCAGGGTTATTTGACGATCCAGCGCACCGTCGATGTGGCATGGCACGATTTCACCATCGTCGACCCGCTGGTCATGATCGCGCCCGACCCTGTCGCCACGTCGGTGACGTTTGGCAGCGACGCCACGCAGGTGGCACAGGGTAGCGTGCAGGTCGACGATGCCGGGAGCCGCCAGGCGACCGTGTTGATTCCGTCTGGCACCACGGCTACGGCTGTGATGCCGGACGGAACCACGAAGACCGTCACCGCCGCGCACGTGCGCGCGACAGAGTTCACGGTTGGAGCCCTTGGTCCATCGGCCATGCCGGCGGCGCTGCCGCCGACATCGGCCTATACCTACGCGGTCGATCTCAGCCTCGACGAAGCGCAGGCTGCGGGAGCAACGACCGTGCAGTTCAGCCGTCCGTTGCCGGTGTATGTCAACAACTTCCTGGGCTTCGCTCCCGGGGCGCGCGTACCGGCCGGCTACTACGATCCGCAAGCCGGAGCCTGGAAAGGCGCGCTCGACGGCGTGGTGGTGAAGTTGCTCGGCCTTGACGCGACGGGCCTTGCGCAACTCGATCTCGACGGCACCGGAGCGCCCGCGACGGCTCTCACGCTCGGCATGTACGGCATCGACAACGCCGAACTGGCCGCCATCGCGACGACCTTCACTCCCGGCCAGAGCTTCTGGCGCATCCCCGTCAGCCACTTCACCGCCTGGGATTTCAACCTCGGCTACAACCCGCAGGCGGGCTACCTCATGCCGCCGCCGGCACAGCCCAAGCCGAAGTCAAACATGCCCCAGCGCGACACGCGGGACAACCACGACTGCTCCGGTTGCGAAATCGACGCGGAGAACCAGCGTGTCGGTGAAACCATACCCATCGTAGGCACGCCGTACGCTCTCCATTACGAGAGCAGCTCGCCGACGAGCCTCGATGAACGAACCCTCACCTTCCCGGTGACAACCGCCACACCTCCGGCTGGGGTGGGGAGTCTGCTGTCGTCGATCGCAGTCACGGTCGACATCGCCGGTCGCCATGTCGAGCAGACCTTTGATCCGACACTTTCCGGACAAAGCTTCAATTGGACCTGGGACGGCCTCAATGCTTATGGGCAGCGGGTCTATGGCCCGACTCCGGCGACGATCGTAGTTGCCTACGTGTACAAGGCGTCCTATGGCGCGTTCATTGGCGGAACGCCCGGAGCTGGTTCGCATTTTGGAATGCCCGGCAACGCGGTGATGACGGGATTCGCGCACAACGGCGATCGCGTTGCAGCCGCGCGGCGTTGGACCGAGGTGCTGTCCCCGGGCGTCGAATCGCCCCTGGGTGCCGATCGCTGGAGTTTGAATGTAGTCCACGCGTACGACAGCTTCCGACACATTCTCTATCAGGGCGACGGCACGATTCGGTCTGCGCAGGATTACGGCGAAGGAGGCATGGCCACCAATTTTGCCGGCCAAGGCGGTAACCACATTGGCGCGGGTGGCGACGGCGGGCCTGCGACTCAGGCGACGCTGTGGGATCCCGCAGTGGTGAAGGTCGCTCCCGACGGGACAGTTTACATCTGGGATAGCGCGGAAGGCTGTATCCGTAAGGTCGATGTGGCAGGAATCATTTCCACATTTGCCGGGAAGTGCGGGCTGGTCGGAAACAGCTCCTTCTCCACGACGCCTATATCGGCAACATCAACGCGGCTTCGTATCGACTTCATGGCGACGGCCCCGGACGGGAGCCTCTACATCAATGCCCAGAACGGCATGGTTCGCATCACGCCCGACGGCATGGGCGTCTTGGTTGCAGGTGGCGGCACTAAGCCTCTTGTAGACGGGCAGTCATCGATGGGGATGTACATCAATGGCCTATTCGTCGTTTCCGAAGATGGATCCATCTATTTCAGTAATGGCAACAATCATTATGGCGTCCAAGGGCTATGGAAAATCGATCCTGCGGGTGTACTTCATTTCGTGCTTGGCGGAGGATTTGACTACGGCATAGGTGGGCTTGCCTTTGCCAACAGTGGAGACGTTGTGTTTGGCGACTCCACTGCATTGCTGGGAGAGATCAAGGAACTAACCCCCCAAGGCCGCCTGCTCAAGCTGGCGGGATATGGGCCCAACGGGGGACCCCACGTATCGCCGAATCCAACGCTCGGGCTGGGGACCTACATCCCCCAGACGGACGGCTTGGCGCGGGGGCCGGATGGGTCGATCTATCAATCAGGCTACGGCCAGATCATCCGGCTCGACTCGCGCGGATGGGTAAGCTGTGTCGTGGGATGTTCCAGCATCAGGTACAACGGCAACCCTCCTTTCCCTGCAGGCGGACTGCCGGCACAGTCTGTGCGGGAGAGCACGTGCTGTCAGTTCAACGCTTTTGATGTCGGACCGGATGGCTCGATCTACCTGCCAGAGCTGTACGACGCGCGTGTCATTCGAATAGCGCCGGCCTTGCCGCAGTTGAGCCTCGGCGATGTGTTCGTTGCGTCCGAAGGCGGGCGGCAGCTCTACGTCTTCAACCCGCGCGGCCAGCACATCAAGACGCTGGATGCGATCACCGGCAATTCGATCTACACGTTCGAGTACGACGCATCAGGCTTGCTTGCGAGTCTGACGGACGCCGAGGGCCGAACCACCACCATTGCGCGCGACGCGAACGGCAAGCCGCTCTCCATCACCGCGCCGGACGGCCAAACGACGACGCTGGGCGTTGACGATCATCTGCATCTGACGTCGGTGACCGATCCGGCGAAGCACGCCTATTCGATGGTGTACGACACGGTGAGCGGTCAGCTCACCAGCTTCACCGATCCGCGCGGTAACGCCGATCAGTACGTCTACGACGCCAACGGCTTTCTGAGCAAGAACGTCAACGCCATCGGCGGCGGCTGGACGCTGGCGCGCACGGGCGCTACCGATCAGTCCGGCGACTACACGGTCGCCATGACTTCGGCCATGGGCCGCACCAACACCTTTGCGGTTTCCACCCGGAGTGATGGCAGCAACCTCGATCTGGCCACCGCGCCGGACGGTACCACTTCGTCGTTGGTCATCACGCAAGGCGGACAGCGCATCACCACCGCCGCTGACGGCACCGTCACCACGGTGACCGAGTCGGCCGACCCGCGCTTCGGCATGCAAGCGCCCACGGCGGGCAACGTGACGATCAAGACGCCCAGCGGTCTCACCTGGAGCGGTGGAGAGGCACGAAGCGTCACCTTGCAGACGCCCAGCAACCTGCTCAGTCTGTCGTCGCTTCGGGAAATCTTCACGGCCAACGGCAAGACGACGACCCGCGACTACGATCCCGTCAGCCGCAGCTGGACGACAACCTCGGCTGCCGGCCGCACGGCCACGACGACCGTCGATGAGCTGGATCGACCCGTGAAGATTGCCGTCGCCGGCGTGGCACCGGTTGCGATGGCCTACGATGCCGCCGGGCGACTGCTGAGCGCCAGCGTCAGCGATGGTACGGCCACACGCACCACGACTTACGCTTATTACGCCGATGGTCCTGCCAAGGGCTGGCTGCAATCGGTCACCGATCCGCTCGGCCGCACCGTGTCGTACCAGTACGACGCCGCAGGCCGGGTGACGCGGAAGACCTTGCCCGACGGCGCCGTCATCGACTTCGGCTACGACGCCAACGGCAACCTGACGTCGCTCACCCCGCCCGGCCGTCCCGCGCACGGCTTCACCTACACGCCGGTGGACCAGACCGAGAGCTACACGCCGCCCGCGGTGGCAGACGTCGGCGCACCGGCAACGCAGTACCAGTACAACAAGGATCGTCAGATCACCCAGATCACACGCCCGGATGGCGCTGTCGTCAGTTTTGGCTACGACGCCGGCGGGCGGCTGAGTACGCTGACCACACCGACGGGCAGCTACCAGTACGGCTATGCCGCGAAGACGGGTCAACTGAGTTCGATCCTGGCGCCGGGCAACGAAGCGCTTGCCTACACGTGGGACGGTTTCCTTCCGACGGGGGTCACCTGGAGTGGGACGATCACCGGCAGCGTCACGCGCAGCTACGACGCCAATTTCCGCGTCGTCAGCCTGGCAGTGAACGGTCAGGGCGTCGCCTACGGCTACGACGACGATGGCCTGCTGACCGCGGCGGGCGATCTGTCCGTGACGCGCGACGCCGGCAATGGCCGCATCATTGCCACCGCGCAAGGAGCGGTGCAGACCGCGCAGACCTACACCGGTTTCGGTGAGCTCGCGACGCTGACCGCAGCCAACGCCGGCACATCGCTGTACGACGTCACGTACACCCGGGACGCCGTCGGCCGCATCACTCGACGCGAAGAGACGGTAGCGGGCGCGCATCACGCCTATGACTACACCTACGACGCCCAGGGGCGCTTGGCGGATGTGAAGCAGGATGGGGTGGATCTCGGCGCCTATGGCTACGACGCCAACGGCAACCGCGTATCCATCGGCGGACAGACCGTGGCGCGGTACGACGACCAGGACCGCCTGCTGGCCTGGGGCGACGCCACTTACACGTACACGGCCAATGGCGAACTCGCCAGCAAGACCACGGCGATCGGCACGACGCGCTACACCTACGACGTGCTCGGCAACCTGCGCGGGGTGCGGCAGCCGGACGGCACCGATCTCCAGTACGTGATCGACGGCCA
>NZ_DF970167.1 GCF_000953855.2 Mizugakiibacter sediminis | reverse complement strand
CGTTCACATGCGGCTTCTTACGCTCGAACTTTTCCTTGGACATGGCTCAAACCTCGAAAAATCTGTCTCTTGAAATGATCTGGACGGAACGTCAGGCCTTCTTCATGACCTGCTCGGCGATGTTGTTCGGCGCCTCGGCGTAGTGATCGAACTCCATCGTGAACGTGGCGCGCCCCTGCGTCATCGAGCGCAGCGAGGTCGCGTAGCCGAACATCTCGCCAAGCGGGACCATCGCGTTGATCACCTTGCCCGACGGGCTGTCGTCCGAGCCCTGCAGCACGCCGCGCCGGCGGCTGATGTCGCCCATGACGTCGCCCATGTAATCCTCGGGCGTCACCACCTCGACCTTCATGATCGGCTCGAGCAGCACCGGATTGGCCTTGCCGAAGCCTTCCTTGAAGCCCATCGAGCCGGCGATCTTGAACGCCATTTCGCTGGAGTCGACCTCGTGGTACGAGCCGTCGACCAGGCGCACCTTGACGTCGACCACCGGGAACCCGGCCAGCACGCCGTTCTGCACCGCCTCCTGGATGCCCTTGTCGACCGCCGGGATGTACTCCTTCGGCACCACGCCGCCAACGATCGCGTTCTCGAACACGTAGCCGGAACCGCGTTCCAGCGGCTCGATCTCCAGCACGACGTGGCCGTACTGGCCCTTGCCGCCGGACTGGCGCACGAACTTGCCTTCCTGGCGCACCGGCTTGCGGATCGTCTCGCGGTAGGCCACCTGCGGCTTGCCGACATTGGCCTCGACGTTGAACTCGCGCTTCATGCGGTCAACGATGATCTCGAGGTGCAGCTCGCCCATGCCGGAGATGATGGTCTGGCCGGACTCCTCGTCGGTGCGCACGCGGAACGACGGGTCCTCCTGCGCAAGGCGCGACAGGGCCAGGCCCATCTTCTCTTGGTCCGACTTGGTCTTCGGCTCGACCGCCATCGCGATCACCGGATCCGGGAACGTCATGCGCTCGAGCGTGATCACGTGATCCGCGGCGCACAGCGTGTCGCCGGTGGTGACGTCCTTCAGGCCGACCGCGGCGGCGATGTCGCCCGCGCGCACTTCCTTGATCTCGTCGCGCTGGTTGGCGTGCATCTGCAGCAGGCGGCCGATGCGCTCCTTCTTCGACTTGACCGGGTTGTACACGGTGTCGCCCGAGTTCAGCACGCCGGAGTAGACGCGGAAGAACGTCAGCGAACCGACGAACGGGTCGGTCATGATCTTGAACGCCAGCGCCGAGAACGGCTGGTCGTCGCCCGCCTTGCGGAAGGCTTCCTTCTCGTTCTCGTCGACGCCCTTGACCGGCGGACGGTCGGACGGCGCCGGCAGGTAGCGGATCACCGCGTCCAGCATCGCCTGCACGCCCTTGTTCTTGAAGGCCGTGCCGCAGAACACCGGAATCAGCGAGTTGGACAGCGTGCCGGCGCGGATGCCGGCGATGATGTCGGCCTCGGAGAGGTCGCCCTCCTCGAGGTACTTGTTCATCAGCTCTTCCGACGTCTCGGCCGCCGACTCGACCATGAATTCGCGCGCCTTCTTGGCCTTCTCGGCCAGATTGGCGGGAATGTCGCGGTACTCGAACTTGGTGCCCTGGGATTCCATGTCCCAGATGATCGCCTTCATCTTGACCAGGTCGACCACGCCCTCGAAGTTGTCCTCGGCGCCGATCGGCACCTGCATCGGCACCGGATGCGCGCCCAGGCGCGACTTCAACTGACCGACCACCTTGTCGAAGTCGGCGCCGGTGCGGTCCATCTTGTTGACGAACGCGAGGCGCGGCACGCCGTACTTGTTGGCCTGGCGCCAGACGGTCTCGGACTGCGGCTGCACGCCGCCCACCGCGCACAGCACGAACACGGCGCCATCGAGCACGCGCAGCGAACGCTCCACCTCGATGGTGAAGTCGACGTGCCCCGGCGTGTCGATGATGTTGAAGCGGTGCTCCGGGAAGGACATGTCCATGCCCTTCCAGAAGCACGTCGTCGCCGCCGACGTGATGGTGATGCCGCGCTCCTGCTCCTGCTCCATCCAGTCCATGGTGGCGGCACCCTCATGCACCTCGCCAATCTTGTGATTGACGCCGGTGTAGAAAAGGATGCGCTCCGTGGTCGTGGTCTTGCCGGCATCGATGTGCGCCATGATGCCGAAGTTGCGGTAGCGCTCGAGGGGGGTGGTACGAGCCACGTCAATCAATCCTTACCAACGGTAATGCGAGAAGGCCTTGTTGGCCTCGGCCATGCGATGCGTCTCTTCGCGCTTCTTGACCGCACCGCCGCGGTTCTCCGACGCATCCAGCAGCTCCGCGGCCAGCTTGCGCGGCATCGAGTTCTCGCCGCGCTTGCGCGCCGAGTCGATCAGCCAGCGCATCGCCAGCGCCGAACGGCGGCTCGCGCGGACTTCCACCGGCACCTGGTAGGTGGCGCCGCCGACACGGCGGGACTTCACCTCGACCGCCGGGGCGACGTTGTCCAGCGCCTTCTGCACCAGCTGCAGCGGCTCGGCATGCTTCTCGGCGAGATGGTCCAGCGCGCCGTACACGATCTGCTCGGCGATCGACTTCTTGCCGGACTTCATCACCATGTTGATGAAGCGCGCGATCATCTGGCTGCCGTGCTTGGGATCCGGCAGCGTCACGCGGGCGGGATGCGAACCTTTACGCGACATGAGAGGTGTCCTTCTCGCTTAACCCTTCGGGCGCTTGGCGCCGTACTTCGAACGCGCCTGGCGGCGCTTGGTGACGCCGGCGCAGTCGAGGCTGCCGCGCACCGTGTGATAGCGGACGCCCGGCAGATCCTTGACGCGGCCGCCGCGGATCAGCACCACCGAGTGTTCCTGCAGATTGTGGCCTTCGCCGCCGATGTAACTGATCACCTCGTAGCCGTTGGTCAGGCGCACCTTGGCGACCTTGCGCAGGGCCGAGTTCGGCTTCTTCGGCGTGGTGGTGTACACGCGCGTGCAGACGCCGCGGCGCTGCGGGCAATTCTGGAGAGCAGGCGAAGCGCTCTTGTAGCTCTTCGGACTGCGGGGTTTACGCACAAGCTGGTTGATCGTCGCCATGCTCGGATAGCCCTAGGAAACACGAAGGCAGGCCGGACAAAACCGGCCCGCCGAGAAGCGAGAATTTAACACGTACGGGCAAAAAGCCGCAAGCGCGGCGCTTTACCGACGCGGCTTCCATGCACCCGAACACGAGGCGCTTCCGTGCGCCTCATTTCGTTGTATTGGGTCGAGCGGTTCCGGGGCTCAGTCGCCGCCTTCTTCCGCGACCGGCGCTTCGGCGAATACCGTCGCGGAGGCGCCCGTCAGGGTTTCCATCTCGGAGGGGGTGAGCCCGCCCTGGCCGCGCCGACGCTGCGCGTGGTAGGCCAGACCGGTGCCCGCCGGGATCAGACGGCCGACAATAACATTTTCCTTCAGGCCCCGCAAGGTGTCGCGGGTGCCGCGCACCGCCGCCTCGGTCAGCACGCGGGTGGTTTCCTGGAAGGAAGCCGCGGAAATGAACGACTCGGTGGCCAGCGAGGCCTTGGTGATGCCGAGCAGCACCGGCTGGAACTCGGCCGGCCGCTCGTTGCGGGCCTCGAGCCTGCGGTTCTCCTCGATCACGCGCACGCGGTCCACCTGCTCGCCGCGCAGGAAGCGGCTGTCGCCCGGCTCGGTGATCTCCACCTTGCGCAGCATCTGCCGGATGATCGCCTCGATGTGCTTGTCGTTGATCTTCACGCCCTGCAGGCGGTAGACGTCCTGGATCTCCTTGACCAGATAGGCCGCCAGCTGCTCGACGCCGAGCAGGCGCAGGATGTCGTGCGGATTCGGCTCGCCGTCGACGATCGTCTCGCCCTTCTCCACGTGCTCGCCTTCGAACACGATCACGTGGCGCCACTTCGGGATCAGCTCCTCGTGCTCGTTGCCGTCGGCGTCCTTGATGATCAGGCGCTGCTTGCCCTTGGTGTCCTTGCCGAAGCTGACCACGCCGGAGCGCTCGGCCAGGATCGCCGGCTCCTTCGGCTTGCGCGCCTCGAACAGGTCGGCCACGCGCGGCAGGCCGCCGGTGATGTCGCGGGTCTTGGAGGTTTCCTGCGGGATGCGCGCGACCACGTCACCGACGCCCACCTCGGCGCCGTTCTGGATCGACACGATCGCGCCGGCCGGCAGGAAGTACTGCGCCGGCACGTCGGTGCCGGGCAGCTTGAGCTCCTTGCCCTTCTTGTCCTCCAGGCGGACCATCGGACGCAGATCCTTGGCCGCGGTGCCGCGGCGCTTCGGATCGGTGACCACCGCGCTCTCGAGGCCGGTCAGCTCGTCGGTCTGCGACTGCACGGTGACGCCGTCGATGAAGTCGATGAAGCGCACCACGCCCGCCACTTCCGAGACGATCGGATGGGTGTGCGGATCCCAGTTTGCCACCACCTGGCCGGCCTTGACCTGGGCGCCGTCCTTGACGGCGATGGTGGCGCCGTACGGCACCTTGTAGCGCTCGCGCTCGCGGCCGTGCGCGTCGAGCACCGACACTTCGCCGGAGCGCGATACCGCGACCAGGTGTCCCTGCGCGTGCTGCACGGTCTTCAGGTTGTTGAACTTCAGCGTGCCGGTGGTCTTCACCGTCACGTTGTCCACCGCGGCAGCGCGCGAGGCGGCGCCGCCGATGTGGAAGGTGCGCATGGTCAGCTGCGTGCCCGGCTCGCCGATCGACTGCGCGGCGATCACGCCCACCGCTTCGCCGATGTTGACCAGGTGGCCGCGCGCCAGGTCGCGGCCGTAGCAGCGCGCGCAGACGCCGAAGCGGGCATCGCAGGTGATCGGCGAGCGCACCTTCACCGACTGCACGCCGGCCCTGTCCAGCTTCTCCACCAGGTGCTCGTCGAGGCGCGTGTTGCGGGTGACGATCGGCTCGTCGTCGTTGCCCGGCGCGTACACGTCCTCGGCCACCACGCGGCCGAGCACGCGGTCGCGCAGCGGCTCGACCACGTCGCCACCTTCGACGATCGGCGTCATGGTCAGGCCTTCGTGCGTGCCGCAGTCCTCCTCGGTGATCACCACGTCCTGCGCCACGTCCACCAGGCGGCGGGTCAGGTAACCCGAGTTCGCCGTCTTCAGCGCGGTGTCGGCCAGACCCTTGCGCGCGCCGTGGGTGGAGATGAAGTACTGCAGCACGTCGAGGCCTTCGCGGAAGTTGGCCTTGATCGGCGTCTCGATGATCGAGCCGTCCGGCTTGGCCATCAGGCCGCGCATGCCGGCGAGCTGACGGATCTGCGCGGCGGAACCACGCGCGCCGGAGTCGGCCATGATGTAGATCGAGTTCATCGACTTCTGCTCGACCACCTTGCCGTCCGGCCCCTTCACCTTCTCGATGCCGATGCCCTCGATCATCGCCTTGGCGACGACCTCGTTGGTGCGCGACCAGATGTCGACGACCTTGTTGTAGCGCTCGCCGGCGGTGACCAGGCCCGACTGGAATTGCTCCTGGATCTCGCGCACCTCGGCTTCGGCTTCCTCGAGGATCTTGCGCTTCTCGTCCGGGATGCGCATGTCGTCGATGCCGATCGAGATGCCGGCGCGGGTGGCGAAGCGGAAGCCGGTGTACATCAGCTTGTCCGCGAACACCACGGTGTCCTTCAGGCCGAGCTTGCGGTAGCAGGCGTTGATCAGGCGCGAGATCGCCTTCTTGGTGAGCTCGGTGTTGATCAGCGCGAACGGCATGCCCTCCGGCAGGATCTCCGCCAGCAGGGCGCGGCCGACCGTGGTCTCGACCAGCGAGACCTTCTCGGTGCGCTTGCCGTCGATGCCGACCTCGACCTCGCGGATGCGCGCCTTGATCTTGGCGTGCAGCTCGACCGCGCGGTTGTCGTAGGCGCGGCGCACCTCGGCGATGTTGGCGAACACCATGCCCTCGCCCTTGGCGCCGATCAGCGCGCGGGTCATGTAGTACAGGCCCAGCACGACGTCCTGGGTCGGCACGATGATCGGCTCGCCGTTGGCCGGGCTGAGGATGTTGTTCGAGGACATCATCAGCGCGCGCGCCTCGATCTGCGCCTCCAGCGACAGCGGCACGTGCACGGCCATCTGGTCGCCGTCGAAGTCGGCGTTGAACGCGGTGCAGACCAGCGGGTGCAGCTGGATCGCCTTGCCCTCGATCAGCACCGGCTCGAACGCCTGGATGCCGAGGCGGTGCAGGGTCGGCGCGCGGTTCAGCAGCACCGGATGCTCGCGGATCACTTCCTCGAGAATGTCCCAGACCTCGCCTTCCTCGCGCTCGACCAGCTTCTTCGCCGCCTTGATCGTGGTGGCGAGGCCGCGGCGCTGCAGCTTGGAGAAGATGAACGGCTTGAACAGCTCCAGCGCCATCTTCTTCGGCAGGCCGCACTGGTGCAGCTTCAGCGTCGGGCCGACCACGATCACCGAACGGCCGGAGTAGTCGACGCGCTTGCCGAGCAGGTTCTGGCGGAAGCGGCCCTGCTTGCCCTTGATCATGTCCGCCAGCGACTTCAGCGGACGCTTGTTGGTGCCGGTGATGGCGCGGCCGCGGCGGCCGTTGTCCATCAACGCGTCCACCGATTCCTGCAGCATGCGCTTCTCGTTGCGCACGATGATGTCGGGCGCGTTCAGCTCGAGCAGGCGCTTCAGGCGGTTGTTGCGGTTGATGACGCGGCGGTACAGGTCGTTCAGGTCGGAGGTCGCGAAGCGGCCGCCGTCCAGCGGCACCAGCGGACGCAGGTCCGGCGGCAGCACCGGCAGCACGGTCAGCACCATCCACTCCGGACGGTTGCCGGAATCGATGAACGCCTCGACCAGCTTGATACGCTTGGTCAGCCGCTTCAGCTTGGTCTCGGAGTTGGTGGAGGCGATCTCCTCCTTCAGGCGCACCATTTCGGCGTTGAGGTCGAGACTCTTCAGCAGCTCGTAGACCGCCTCGGCGCCCATGCGCGCGTCGAACTCGTCGCCGTGCTCCTCGACCGCCTCGAGGTACTGGTCCTCGGTCAGCAGCTGGCCGCGCTCGAGCGGGGTCAGGCCGGCGTCGACCACGACGTAGGCTTCGAAGTACAGGATGCGCTCGATGTCGCGCAGGGTCATGTCGAGCATCAGGCCGATGCGCGACGGCAGCGACTTCAGGAACCAGATGTGCGCGACCGGGCTGGCCAGCTCGATGTGGCCCATGCGCTCGCGGCGCACCTTGGCCAGCGTCACCTCGGTGCCGCACTTCTCGCAGACCACGCCGCGGTGCTTCATGCGCTTGTACTTGCCGCACAGGCACTCGTAGTCCTTGATCGGACCGAAGATGGCCGCGCAGAACAGGCCGTCGCGTTCCGGCTTGAACGTGCGGTAGTTGATCGTCTCCGGTTTCTTCACCTCGCCGAACGACCACGAACGGATCAGGTCCGGCGACGCAAGGCCGATGCGGATCGAATCGAAATCCAGCGGCTGGCGCTGCTGGTTGAACAGGTTGAGCAGGTCTTTCATTTCTCAGTCTCCCGCGTCCGCACCGGTCACTTGGACTCTTCCAGCTCGATGTCGATGGCCAACGAGCGGATCTCCTTGACCAGCACGTTGAACGACTCGGGCATGCCCGCAGCCATCTCGTGGTTGCCGTCGACGATGTTCTTGTACATCTGGTTGCGGCCCTGCACGTCGTCCGACTTGACGGTGAGCATTTCCTGCAGCGTGTACGCCGCGCCGTAGGCTTCCAGCGCCCACACCTCCATTTCGCCGAAGCGCTGGCCGCCGAACTGCGCCTTGCCGCCCAGCGGCTGCTGGGTGACCAGCGAGTACGGGCCGGTGGAGCGCGCGTGCATCTTGTCGTCGACCAGGTGATTCAGCTTCAGCATGTGCATGTAGCCGACCGTGACCGGGCGGTCGAACGCCTCGCCGGTGCGGCCGTCGTACAGCGTGGTCTGGCCGCTCTCCGGCAGGCCGGCAAGCTTCAGCATCGCCTTGATCTCTTCCTCGTGCGCGCCGTCGAACACCGGCGTCGCCATCGGCACGCCGTCCTGCAGGTTGCGCGCGAGGTCGAGAATCTCCTGGTCGCTGAGCGACTTCAGGTTGACGCGCTGGCCGAACGTGGCCTTGTCGTGGTTGTAGATCTGATCGAGGAACTCGCGGACCTTCGCCGCCTTCTCGTTGGCCTCGAGCATGCCCTTGATCTTGAAGCCGAGCCCCTTCGCGGCCCAGCCGAGGTGGGTTTCGAGGATCTGGCCGATGTTCATGCGCGAAGGCACGCCGAGCGGGTTCAGCACGATGTCGACCGGTCGGCCGTCCGCGGAGAACGGCATGTCCTCGACCGGCACGATCATCGACACCACGCCCTTGTTGCCGTGGCGGCCGGCCATCTTGTCGCCCGGCTGGATGCGGCGCTTCACGGCCAGGTAGACCTTGACCATCTTCAGCACGCCCGGGGCGAGGTCGTCGCCCGCGGTGATCTTGGCCTGCTTCTCCTTGAAGCGCTTGTCGAACTCTTCCTTGTGGCGCTTGATCTGCTCGCCGGCGCGCTCGATGAACTCGGCGACGTCCTCGTCCTTGACGTTGATCTTGAACCACTCGTCCTTCTTCAGGCCGTCGAGGTAGGCGTCGGTGATCTCGGCGCCCTTCTTCAGGCCCTGCGGGCCGCTGTTGGCGGTCTTGCCCACCAGCTGCGCGCGCATGCGGTTGTAGATCGCCGCCTCGAGGATGCGGAACTGGTCGTCGAAGTCCTTGCGGATGCGCTTGATCTCCATCTCCTCGATCTGGCGCGCCCGCTTGTCCTTCTCGATGCCGTCGCGGGTGAACACGGTGACGTCGATCACCGTGCCGTCCATGCCCGGCGGCACGCGCAGCGAGCTGTCCTTCACGTCGGAGGCCTTCTCGCCGAAGATCGCGCGCAGCAGCTTCTCCTCGGGGGTGAGCTGCGACTCGCCCTTCGGCGTGACCTTGCCGACCAGGATGTCGCCGGCCTTGACCTCGGCGCCGATGTAGACGATGCCGGACTCGTCGAGACGCGACAGCGCCTGCTCGCCGACGTTCGGGATGTCGGCGGTGATCTCCTCGGGGCCGAGCTTGGTGTCGCGCGCGATGCAGGTCAGCTCCTCGATGTGGATCGAGGTGTAGCGGTCCTCCTGCACGACGCGCTCGGAGATCAGGATCGAGTCCTCGAAGTTGTAGCCGTTCCAGGGCATGAACGCGACCAGCATGTTCTGGCCGAGCGCCAGCTCGCCGAGGTCGGTGGAGGAGCCGTCCGCCAGCGTGTCGCCCTTCGCCACCACGTCGCCGACCTTCACCAGCGGGCGCTGGTTGAGGTTGGTGTTCTGGTTGGAGCGCGTGTACTTGGTCAGCGTGTAGATGTCGACGCCGGCGTCGTTGTCGCCGACCTCGTCCTCGTTCACGCGCACGACGATGCGGCCGGCGTCCACCTGGTCGATCACGCCGCCGCGGCGTGCGTTGACGGTAACGCCGGAGTCGCGCGCCACCGCGCGCTCGATGCCGGTACCGACCAGCGGCTTCTCGCTGCGCAGCGTCGGCACGGCCTGACGCTGCATGTTGGCGCCCATCAGCGCGCGGTTGGCGTCGTCGTGCTCGAGGAACGGCACCAGCGCCGCCGCCACCGACACGGTCTGCATCGGCGAGACGTCCATGTAGTGGATCTCGCCGGCCGGGCGCAGCTCGGACTCGCCGCGGAAGCGGCAGGCCACGAAGTCCTCGGCGAAGCTGCCGTCGGCCTTCAGCGGCGCGTTCGCCTGGGCAATCACGTACTCGCCTTCCTCGATCGCCGACAGGTAGTCGACCTCGTTGGTGACCTTGCCGTTGACCACCTTGCGGTACGGCGTCTCCAGGAAGCCGTACGGGTTGGTGCGCGCGTACACGGCCAGCGAGTTGATCAGGCCGATGTTCGGGCCTTCCGGGGTCTCGATGGTGCAGACGCGGCCGTAGTGGGTCGGATGCACGTCGCGCACCTCGAAGCCGGCGCGCTCGCGGGTCAGGCCGCCCGGGCCCAGCGCCGAGACGCGACGCTTGTGCGTCACCTCGGACAGCGGGTTGTTCTGGTCCATGAACTGGCTGAGCTGCGAGGAGCCGAAGAACTCCTTGATCGCGGCCGCCACCGGCTTGGCGTTGATCAGGTCCTGCGGACCGAGGTTGTCGGCCTCGGCCAGCGACAGGCGCTCCTTCACCGCGCGTTCGACGCGCACCAGGCCGATGCGGAACACGTTCTCCGCCATCTCGCCGACCGAACGCACGCGGCGGTTGCCGAGGTGGTCGATGTCGTCCACCGTGCCGGTGCCGTTGCGGATGTCGATCAGCACCTTCAGCACGTCGATCACGTCGGAAGTCCTGCCGAGCTGGGCGACCAGCTTCTCGGACTCCTCGTCCTTGCGCTCGCCGAAGTACTTCCAGTCGTACAGCACGCCCGGGCCGAGCACGTCCTTGCGGCCGACGCGGCGGTTGAACTTCATGCGGCCGACCGCGGACAGGTCGTAGCGCTCGAAGGTGAAGAACAGGTTGTAGAACAGGTTCTGCGCCGCTTCCTTGGTCGGCGGCTCGCCCGGGCGCATCATGCGGTAGATCTCGACCAGCGCCTCGAGCTGGGTCTTGGTCGGGTCGATGCGCAGGGTGTTGGAGATGTACGGGCCGCGGTCGAGGTCGTTGACGTACAGCGTCGGCACCGTCTCGACGCCGGCCTTGCGCAGCTTGGCCAGCGTCTCGAGGTCGATCTCGCTGTTGGCCGCGGCGATCAGCTCGCCGGTCTTGGTGTCGACCATGTCGCGGGCGAGGATGCGGCCGAGCAGGTAGTCGTCCGGCACCTCGAGGCGGGCGATCTTGGCCTGCTTCAACTGGCGCACGTGGCGCTGGGTGATGCGCTTGCCGGCCTCGACCACCACTTCGCCGTCGACCACCAGGTCGAAGTTGAGGGTCTCGCCGCGCAGGCGTTCGGCGACCAGGTCGAGGCTGGCGCCGCCCTTCTTGTCCAGGTTGAAGACGTTGTGCTCGAAGAACGTCTCGAGGATTTCCTCGTTGGTGTAGCCGAGCGCGCGCAGCAGGATCGTCACCGGCAACTTGCGGCGGCGGTCGATGCGGGTGAACAGCGCGTCCTTCGGATCGAACTCGAAGTCCAGCCACGAACCGCGGTAGGGAATGATGCGCGCGGAATACAGCAGCTTGCCCGAGGAGTGCGTCTTGCCCTTGTCGTGATCGAAGAACACGCCCGGCGAGCGGTGCAACTGCGAGACGATCACGCGCTCGGTGCCGTTGATGATGAAGGTGCCGGTCTCGGTCATGAGCGGCAGTTCGCCCATGTAGACCTCCTGCTCCTTCACCAGCTTGACCGCCTTCTTCGACGCCGGGCTGTCCTTGTCGTAGATCACCAGGCGCACGGTCACGCGCAGCGGCGCGCCGAAGGTCATGCCGCGCGAGCGGCACTCGCGCTCGTCGAACGGCGGCTCGCCGAGGCGATAGTCGACGTATTCGAGGGCGGCATTGCCGGAGTAGCTGACGATCGGGAACACCGATTTCAGCGCGGCGTGCAGACCCTTGTCCTCACGCTTGCCCGGCGCGACGTGCTCCTGCAGGAAGTCCTTGTAGGAGGCCGTCTGGATTTCCAGCAGATAGGGCACGTCCAGCACCGGCGGACGCTTGCCGAAATCCTTGCGGATGCGCTTCTTTTCGGTAAACGAGTAGGTCATGGTCGGGTACCGCCTCGGTCGTCATCGGTCGGCGCCGTCGCGCCGGCCTGGGGTGTGAATCGGGGAATGGGGCATCGAGGATCGGGAATCGCGGAGGCGCCTCGCGCGCCGCCCTCACGTTTCCCGATGCTCCATGCCCGACGCCCCTCCGTTGCAGCAGGGAAAGGCCGGGGACTCGCGTCCCCAGCCTTCCGTGTTCGCCGATCCAAGCGAGCGACGCAAAGCGCCGCTTACTTGAGCTCGACGGTGGCGCCGGCCGCCTCGAGGTCCTTCTTGAACTTGTCGGCGTCGGCCTTGGCCACGCCTTCCTTCACGGTCTGCGGCGCGCCCTCGACCAGGTCCTTGGCCTCCTTCAGGCCCAGGCCGGTGATCGCGCGCACCACCTTGATGACCTCGACCTTCTTCTCGCCCGCGGCCTTCAGCACCACGGTGAACTCGGTCTTCTCCTCCGCCGGGGCGGCGGCGCCGCCGGCGGCCGGCGCCGCGGCCACGGCCACCGGGGCCGCGGCGGACACGCCGAACTTCTCTTCCATCGCCTTCACCAGGTCCATCACCTCGACGAGGGACTTGCTGGCGATCGCTTCGATGATCTGCTCGTTGCTAAGGGACATGACTCTTTGACTCCTGGAATACGGCTAGTGACTCGTATGACGTTGACCGATGCGCGAATGCCGGGCCTCAGGCCGCCTGCTTCTGCTGGGCGACCGCGTTGGTGGCGCGCGCCAGCTGCGAAGCGGGCTCGGCCAGGACGCGGACCAGCATGGTGGCGGGCTGGACCAGCACGCTGAGCAGCATGCCGAGCGCCTGCTCGCGGGTCGGCAGCGAGGCCAGGACGTCGACGTGCGACGCCGGGTAGGCCTTGCCTCCGATCGCGACGAGCTTCGCCTTCAGCTGCTCGTTGGCCTTGGCGAACTCCTTGATCAACCGGCCGGCAGCGCCGGGATCTTCCGTCGAGAAGGCGTACACCAGCGGACCGGTGAGCTGGTCCTTGGTGCACTCGAACTCGGTGCCTTCGACGGCGCGGCGGACAAGCGTGTTCTTCGCGACCTTGAGGAACACGCCCGTCTCGCGCGCCTTCTTGCGCAGCTCGGTGAGCTGCTCGACGGTGAGACCGGCGTACTCGGCGGCGACCAGCGAGTGAGCCTTGGTGGCCACATTCGCCAGTTCGGCAACGACCTCTTTCTTTTGCGCAAGATTGAGCGCCATTGCTTCCTCCGAACCGGGGCGTCGGGCTCCTGCCCGCCGACCCAAAGCGATGACGGATCCTGGGGTTCCCTTGCGGATCCGCCGGCGTCCCGCGCCCCGAGGGGCCGGACGCCTTCACGTGGTGGCCGTTCCAGGAAAATCCTGTTACGGGCTGCACCATCTGCGCAGGCCGACGGCGTCGTTTAAGGCGGGGCTGCTCGCCGCGGACACGTCCTTCGCAACTGCGCTTCCGTGCCGTCCGCGTGCGCGCTTCCCGCGCCGCCTGCGGTCTTTGACGGCTCCCGCCCTCGCCTCGCGGCGGGGGCGGACGCCCTCAAAACCCTTCCGCGCCGGCCGCGGCCGGCGCGGGCGAAACCCTTACTGCTTGCCCAGCGACAGCGTCGACGGGTCCACGGCGATGCCGAGACCCATCGTGCTGGACACGTACACCTTCTGCAGGTACTGGCCCTTCGACGTCGACGGCTTCGCCTTCATCAGGTCGGCCAGCAGCGCGTTGAGGTTGTCCTTCAGCGCGGCCACGTCGAAGTTCACCTTGCCGATCGAGCAGTGCACGATGCCGGCCTTGTCGTTGCGGAACTTCACCTGGCCGGCCTTGGCGTTCTTCACCGCGTTGGCGACGTCGGCGGTGACCGAGCCGTCCTTCGGGTTCGGCATCAGGCCGCGCGGGCCGAGCAGCTGGCCGAGTTTGCCGACCACGCGCATGGCGTCCGGCGTGGCGATCACGCGGCCGAAGCTCAGGTCGCCGGCCTGCATCTTCTCGGCCAGGTCCTCCATGCCCACGGCGTCGGCGCCGGCCGCCTTGGCGGCCTCGGCCTTCTCGCCCGGCGGGCAGAACACCGCCACGCGCACCGTCTTGCCGGTACCGTGCGGCAGCAGCGTGGAACCGCGCACGCCCTGGTCCGACTTCTTGGCGTCGATGCCCAGGCGCACGGCCACGTCGACCGACTCGACGAACTTGGTCTTCGAGTGATCCTTGAGAATCTTCAGGGCGTCATCGACCGGATACAGCTTGCCCGGCTCCACGAGCCCCTGCATCGCCTTGAAACGCTTGCTGATCTTCGCCATGGCTCAGCCCTCCACCACCAGGCCCATGCTGCGCGCGCTGCCGGCGATGGTGCGCACGGCCGCGTCCATGTCCGCCGCGGTCAGGTCGGGCTGCTTCGCCTTGGCGATGTCCTCGAGCTGCTTGCGGGTGACCTTGCCGACCTTCTCGGTGTTCGGACGGCTGGAGCCCTTCTGCACGCCGGTGGCCTTCTTCAGCAACACCGTGGCGGGCGGGGTCTTGGTGATGAACGTGAAGGAACGGTCGGAGTAGGCGGTGATGATCACCGGGATCGGCAGACCCGGTTCCATCTTCTGCGTGGCGGCGTTGAACGCCTTGCAGAACTCCATGATGTTCAGGCCGCGCTGACCCAGCGCCGGACCGACCGGCGGACTCGGGTTGGCCTGACCGGCCTTCACCTGCAACTTGATGTAGCCGACGACTTTCTTTGCCATTGTCTTTGCTCCCGGAGTTCATGCGTCTGCACGCCTTGCGGCTGCGGGACTCCTCCGTTGGTTGGACTCGCGGCAGGGAGTGGGGAGCAGGGGTGAAAAGCGGCGACCGCTCTCCGCGCCCTGCGCCCTGCTCCCTGCCCCACCCTCAGGCCTTCTCCACCTGGCCGAACTCGAGCTCGACCGGCGTGGAACGCCCGAAAATCAGCACCGCCACGCGCAGGCGGTTCTTCTCGTAGTTCACTTCCTCGACGACGCCGTTGAAGTCGTTGAACGGGCCGTCGATCACGCGCACCATCTCGCCCGGCTCGAACAGCACCTTCGGTCGCGGCTTGTCGACGCCCTCCTGCACGCGTTGCAGGATCGCGTCGGCCTCGCTGTCCTTGATCGGCAGCGGGCGATCGGCGGTGCCGCCGATGAAGCCCATCACCTTGGGCGTTTCCTTGATCAGGTGCCAGCATTCGTCGTCGATGCGCGGCGCCTTGCCCTCGCCCGAGGTCTCGATCTGCACCAGCACGTAGCCGGGGAAGAACTTGCGCTCGCTGCGGCGCTTCTGCCCGCCGCGCATCTCGATCACTTCCTCGGTGGGCACCAGCACCTCGCCGAACTTCGCCTCCATGCCGGCGCGCGCGATGCGGTCCTTCAGCGAGCGCGCGACCTGATGCTCGAAGCCGGAGTAGGCGTGGACCACGTACCAGCGCTTGGTCATGCCGCTCTCCTCACTTGCCGATCTTCAGCAGGTGGTCGAGCACCACCCACTTCAGGATCACGTCGATCAGGCCGAGCAGCAGGCTCAGCACCACCACCACGGCGATGATCACCAGCGTGGTCTTCAGCGTCTCGTCGCGGGTCGGCCACACCACCTTGCGCAGCTCGAACTGCGACTCGGAGAGGAAGTGGCGGGCGGCGCGGCCGGGCGCGGTGAACGCGGCCAGCGCGCCCGCGGCCGCGATCGCCGCCAGCAGGCCGAGCACGCGCAGCGCCTGCGCGGCGTTCGCGAAGTAGTAGAAGCCGGCGATGCCGGCCGCCAGCACGACCAAGGCGAGCGCCAGCTTGCCGATGTCGGCCCCGCCGAGGCCCGTTGCCTGTTCCGCTTTTGCGTTCATGGTTTCCGTGTCTGCCGCCGCGGGTCCGCGCGCACTGCGCGGCGGCGCCTCGCGATCGTCCTCGCTGCGGTCAAGTGGCACGCCAGGAGGGACTCGAACCCCCAACCTGCGGTTTTGGAGACCGCTGCTCTGCCAATTGAGCTACTGGCGTACCGAACCTGCCCGGACAAACGGCAAAGGCGGATCGCCCGATCCGCCCGCCGCGCGAGCCTGCGGCGCGGCCATCGCCGCGCCTGCAGACCTTTCGTTACTTGATGATCTTGGCGACGACGCCGGCGCCGACCGTGCG
>NZ_DF970166.1 GCF_000953855.2 Mizugakiibacter sediminis | reverse complement strand
CCCGCATCGACATGAACAACCTGGTGGGTTTACACACCTAGCCCGCCACGCCGAACAGCGCGCCGACGCCGGCGGTCAGCGCCATCGCCAGCGCGCCCCAGAAAGCGACACGCAGCGCGCCGGCGGCGACCGGCGCACCGCCGGTGCGCGCGGCGACGCCGCCGAGCAGGGCGAGGAAGGCCAGCGAGGTGCCGCCGACCAGCGGCATCGTCGCGCTCACGGGGCTGAACGCCGCCACCGCCAGCGGCAGCGCCGCGCCGACCGCGAAGCTGGCCGCCGACGCCAGCGCCGCCTGCAGCGGCCGCGCGCGCAGCGTGGTGGTGATGCCGAGCTCGTCGCGCGCGTGCGCCTCCAGCGCGTCGTGCTTCATCAGCGCCACCGCCACCTGCTGCGCCAGCGCGGCGTCGAGGCCGCGGCCGACGTAGATCGCGGTCAGCTCCTTCAGCTCGGCCTCGGGTTCCGTCGCCAGTTCCCTGCGTTCGCGCTCGATGTCGGCGCGCTCGGTGTCCGCCTGCGAATGCACCGAGACGTACTCGCCGGCGGCCATCGACATCGCGCCGGCGACCAGTCCGGCCGCGCCGGCGACGACGACGCTGCCGTGCGAGGCCTGCGACGCCGCCACGCCCAGCACCAGGCTGGCGGTGGAGACGATGCCGTCGTTGGCGCCGAGCACGGCGGCGCGCAGCCAGCCGATGCGCTCGGTGCGGTGGCGTTCCCAGTGATGCACGGGCATGCGGATTCCCTCGGCGTGATCCGGCCGCCGGGATGCGGCCGCGCGTGCAGCATGCCAGCAAGCGGGGCCGGCGCGAAGCCGCACCAGTCCGCTCTTGCCGGGAGCAGGCATGCGACCCGCTCGTGCGGAGGATCGACCTGTCCAGGCGATCGGCGTGCTTCGTCGAAGGCGGACCGGCGACGGGGTCTATTGGGGAATCAGCAGTTCCTTGTGCGGCGAATAGTCGGTCAGCAGCAGCGTGCGGTCCTGGATCCCGCCGACCAGGTCGCCGTACTGCCGGGCCGTCGCCTTCTTGATGTCCGACCACTCTTTGTCGGCCATGAACTTCGCCCACTGGCGTTGCATCGTTTCCTTGTCCGGCCATTCCAGCAGATAGACGAACTCGGTGCGATCGTCGTGGCGCGATTCCCAGGTCGCCACGATCGGAAAATCGTAGCGCGCCATGATGCGCATGGCATGGTCGCGGAAGCGGTCGTGGAACGCCTGCTTGTTGTGATCGAAGATCTCGTAGATGCGCAGTTGGTGGACGACGCCATGCGTCAGCAGTTGCGCGTGGGTTCTCGCGCGCGCGGAAGTCGCGGCCGCAAGCGCGGCGGCGACGAGGACGGTTGCGAACAGATAGCCAGCGGCCTTCAGGGAGCGTGTCATGGGGTTTCCTCGGAAGTTGGCGTGCGACGCAGCGCGCAGCGGCCCGGCACCGATCGTCTTCGCCCGAGCGCAGGGGTTCGAGCGCGTTGCCGTCGCGAGGAGCGGCGGCGACCGGCCGGGTCGATTATAGGAACGGCCGGCGGCGCGGCGCACCGCAATCGAGCGGCGCCGCACAACACGCGGGGCGGCGCGCTATGGCCGTGCCGCCGGCGCGGCGGTGATGGCGCGCAGATATTCGCGATAGCGGACGAGGTGCGTGCCGCGCGCCGCCTCCTCGATACGCGCCGGCGCATGCACGACGAAGGGCTCGTGCACGGTGAAGCCGACGAAGCCGAGGATGCCGTGGTGGATCGGAAACAGGATCGGCGCCAGCGGCCCGTACATGCCGGCGTCGGAATAGGCTTCCGCCGAGCCGCCGATGGTCAGCGCGCACAGCGCATGCTTGCCGGCGAACACGCCGCGCGCGAAATGGCGGCCGCCGCCGTAGGCGCGGCCGACGGCGAACACGCGATCGATCCAGCCCTTCAGGATCGCCGGCATGCCGAGCCACCACAGCGGGAACTGCAGGATCAGCAGGTCGCACCACGCGAGCTTGTCCATCTCCGCCTGCAACTTCGGCACGTAGCCGTCGTGCGCGCTGGCGAACTCCTCTTCGGCCTGCAGCTTCAGCCGATGCGGATCGCGCACGGTGACGAAGTTGCGCCGGTCCGAGACCGGGTCGAAACCCATCGCGTAGAGATCGGAGACCGCCACCTCGTGGCCGGCATCGAGCAGCGCGTCGACCGCCGCGCGCGTCATCGCCGCGTTGAAGCTGGTCGGTTCGGGGTGGGCGTGGACGATGAAGACGCGCATGGGAAACCCGGGCTCCGGAAGAGGGCGCCTAAGCGCGCAGGTAGGCGACGAGATCGGCCAGGTTGCCGCCGACGCCGTCTGCGGCGACGCCGAGCCGCTCCGCCGGCGCACCGGCGGCGATGCCGCGCGCGGCGAGATCGAGAAACCGGCGACGGGTCAGCGGCATCGGACGCTCCGGGGTCGCCCGCGTGCATCGGTCGGCGAGCGCCGGCGCCGCTGCGCCGTGGCGGGGAACCGGCGCTGGCGATCCAGACCGGGCGGAGTGCGGCGGGCTTACGCGGCGCGCCTGAGTTCGCGCCCCAAGGGCGGGAGAGCGGCCGATCCCGGGAGCAGCTTGCGCGAACGCGCTACGTCGCCGGCGTTTCGTTGGTCAGCGCGTAGGCGCTGGCGCGCTCGGGATCGACCGGCCTCACCTCGTAGCTGAGCCCGCAGGCCATGCACGGATTGCGCGCCGCCAGCTCCGCCGCCTCCTCGAGGCTGCGCGCGACGATGAACCAGTAGCCGCCGATCACCTCCTTGGCCTCGGCGAACGGCCCGTCGACGATGCCCTGCCGCGAGACGCGCTTGCCTTCGCGCGCCAGCCGATGGCCTGGCTTGAATTTCCCTTCGGCCAGCAGCCGTTCGTACCAGGCGTAGAACGCGTCGATGGCGGCCTGGATTTCCTGCGGCGACTTGTCCGCATCCCACTTGCCTTTGGACAGGACGAGATAGTCGTGGAGCGGTGCGTTCGTGGTCATGGACGGTCCGGATGTGCGTGCCTGGGGAAGATGGGGCGGTCAGTCGCCGCCGCCTGGCGGAGCCCCGCGCCAACCGGCGCGGCGCTGCTCCCGTTGTGCGTGCTTGTACTTCGCCGCGTCGAATGAGAGGGGCTGTTCGGCCACGCACGTTCTCCCGTTTGTGAAACCGCGATGCCGCGACCCGGCGGGGCCCGGCGTGTCGAGGCTGGCGCCGTATCGGACGCGACTCGCCTCCGGCCGCCTCCAGCGTTCGCGCGTGCTCCTGCGTGCGCAGCGCGGGCATGACGTCAGTTGGCGGGTTCGGGTCTTCCCGCAGCCGCCGCATTCGTCTCGCGAGGGGCAATATCGAAGTGCAGCACCTCTTCCCGCACGCCAAGCTTGCCGTAAAGCGCGATGGCGGCGGCGTCGCCGTAGTCGGCCTGCACGAAGATGACGTGCGCGCCGCGCTGGACGGCGATCCCCTGCAATCTCTCGATCATCGCGGTGGCGACGCCCTTTCTCCGGTGATCCTGCCTGACCGCGAGATCGTAGATGTAGATCTCGCTGCGCGCCTGCTCGAACTTGGGAAGCACGTAGGCCGCGAGCCCGCCGACGACGTCCGGCCCCGCGAGCGCCACGATGGCGATGAAATGCTCGCTCGCCAGAAGGCGCCCGAGATAGTCGTCGTCGGGCTGGCGGGCGAGGTAGGTTTCCCGCTCCTCGAAGGCCTCGCCGAAAAGCGCAAGCATGGAGCGTAGCGCCGCCGTATCGGCGGCCTGCAGGACGCGGATGGCTGCGAGCCGACTCATCGGTCACCGGTGCCGGTTTCGGCGCCGCTCCGCGACCAGCTCAACGGCGGCCCCGGGGCATGGCGAGAGCATCGCCCGCCGCGGCGTCGCGCGGGGCGGCAGCGACATCGGATGGCGCCGGCTGCACGGGCTCGAGGAGCAGCCATGCTCCCGCGATGGACAGACCCGCGAACGTCGACGGACCGCCGGGCCAGGCATGGGTCTTGAAGATGGTGATGCCGAAGCCGGCGATAGCGAGCAACAGGACCGGCATCCAGGAGTGGCCCGCGCGCTTCAGCGCGACCGCGGCGGACACCGTGACCACCGACAGGGCGATCGCGCCCGTCACCGCCAGCACCGAGGCTGTGCCGCCGCCCATGATCGGGTGCTGCCAGATCGCATCGACCGGCCCGCGCCACGCCTGGGTGTCGCCGGAACCCTGCGCGGCGCTTGCGAGAATGCCGGTCGCCACGCCGGCCACCGCATCCCAGGCGGTCCAGCTCGCGCCGAAGACGAACATCGCCGCCCGGCAGACGCCCGCGGCGATTCCGGCCCGGTGCCGCACCAGCCGCACGACGCCGAGAGCGGCCAGCGGGAACAGCGGGATCTGCGCGTAGTGCACCGCGAGCCAGGTCCGCACGTCGAGCCGCAGCAGGTCATGAGGCTGCGGATGGACCAACTCGACGAGTGCAAGCAGCGCCGGCGCCCCGGTCACGAGCGCGAACTCGGCCATCGATCCACGCGGTTTCATGTTCGTCCTCCGGCGCTTGGACAACGGAACGGCACGCGGGGACTGCCGCCCGGCGCCTGGGCAAGGCGGCGGGCGTCGGTACCTCCGCCGGCATGATCGAACGAATCTTCCCGCATCGCCAGCAGGCTTCGATGGGCTGGACGGCACCCCGCGTCCTCGACGAGCCTCGATCCCTGTCGCGTCAGCGCGCCCGCGCCGGCGCCCTGCAACCCTTGCCTGCGTTGCGCCGCGCGAGCGTCGATGGCGAGGGCGCCGGTCCCGGGGACGGGCAAGCCGATGACGCTTCCGGCTCATCGTAGCCGATGATCGAGCGTGTCGATGCCGCGATACGCCGCTTCGTCCTCGGCGACGGACGGTCGTCGGAGTGGTGAACGGCGACCAGGTGCCGAGTCCTGGGGGCAGATTGCGGGTGTTCGGGCAAAGCCCAGCCGCGGCGAGGCGCGGCATGACGCTTCGACGGCTGCGCGGAGTCGGCGCCGCGGGCGAGGTGTCGGGCCCCGCGGGCGGCGGCGTTACATGTCCGCCGGGATCGGCAGGCACTCCATCACTTCGACGGAGGTGCCGGGGAAGACGCTGAAGTGCGGGTGCCCTTCGAACAGCCGGACGGCCTGGTCGTGCGTTTCGGCCCGGACGATGACGTAGGCCGTCATGGCGTTGCGGACGTCGGCGATGCCGGCGGGCGAGGCGGCTTTCGTCCTGCCCAGCGGACTGCCCGGATCGACGATGCTCGCCTTGTGGCGTTCGGCCCAGGCGCGCCACTGGCGGATGCCCGTGGCCTGGCGTTCGCGACGAACCGCCTCCGGCAGCGCGTTCCAGCCGGACATCGCGTCCGCGGTGCCGAGATAGACGGCAAGGAATGTCTTCATGGGGTTCCTCCGATGCGTGGACGGTCCGCCGGGCGATGCGCAGGGCGGGACGCAAGTACGACGATCGAGGACGCGCCGTTTCGACAGCATTGGCAGGGACGAGGGCGGAGAACCCCGAGGCGATGCCCGACGCCGGCGCTCGCCCATGCGCGTCGGCGATCCATGGGTTACGGCCCTTCGGTTGTCGTCTTCGTCGTCTGCCGGATGCACTACCGGGTGCCATTCAACAGCGTTGCCGACCAGACGGGCGAGTATGTCCCGCAGGTCCAGGCTGTCGTGAACCCGCAGGCATGGATGGCCGCGTAAGTGCCCGGCACCGAGCACGCGCCGGTGGCGGTGCACCGGCCTGTGAGGGTTAGCGACTCGCCCGGGCCAAGCATCGTGTCGTGCGCCATGAGCGCGGCGCCCTCCGGCGCTGTCGGAAATGTCATCGGATCGGGCGTACGGTGGGCGTCGAAGGTCGGGTAGGGATTGAGGTAGAGAATCGGACGCCTGGCGTGGTTGCGGAGTTCCAGGACGTAAGCGCCACTGGCGCGGTCGCAGGATCGCACCGACAGCGTGACGCCCTCGGCCGTGGGCGGGCCAATGCGCATGATTTGCGCACTACGGCCTTCGCTGCGGCCGCGAGGCAGGCGGGGAGAGGGATCACGACCTTGCAGACCCCATTGCTCGGCATGCTTCAGCTACGCAGATGGGTCTGTGCCGCCTAACGTTCGACATGAGCGGCGGCTTGCCGGCTGCGAAGCAGGCGGTAAGACGTCCACTCGATGGAGCGGGTTAGGCGTCAACGCTCGAGGGGGCATGATGTTCGAGCTGTTGAGCGAGCCCGAGGAGAATTCCTTCGGGTCCCCGGATATAGCAGAGGCGGTAGACGTCTTGGTAGTCGACGACTTCATCCACTACGGTCGCACCGAGCTTGCCAAGCCGGGAAAGGGTGTCGTCGAGATCATCGACAGCGAACATGACGCGCAGATAACCCAACGAGTTCACGGGCGCCGTGCGGTGATCGGAGGCGATGGCGGGGGCGTGGAAGCGCGAGAGCTCAATGCGGCAGTGATCGTCCGGGGTGCGCATCATGGCAACTTCTACGCGCTGGCCGCGAACTCCGGTAACGCGGCCGGCCCATTCACCCTCGATGGGCATGCGGCCTTCGAGGGTAAGGCCCAGTTCGCTGAAGAACTCGATGGCGGCATCGAGGTCTTCCACCACGATGCCGACGTTGTCGATACGCTTGACTGCCATGACGATTCCTTGGCGCCTAACGCCTGAGTTAAGCCGGCGGCAAACCGCGTAGCGGTTTGACGGTCGGCTTGAATGAATCGTTGGGGTGCACTGCCATGCGCCGACGACTGCCTACTATGAGCAGCCACAGACACGTTCCGATCTTGAACCGCCCTGGGAATCCCGGGGCGGTTCAGGGCGTCGGCTGTAGGCGGCTGTTGGGCGCTTTTTCGGCGTCACCATCTCGCAGAGCGGTCACCGGAGCGGCGGTCCGACAACTTCCATATTGTGCTTCTTCATCAGCGCCTGGTTCGCCTTGGCATCCACCCCCTGCCGCTCCTCGAACATCTTTTCGAATCCCCCTGGGACGACGCCAACCAGAATCACGCCGGGCTGCGTCCCGACGTTGCGGAAGGTATGCGGGGTGCCACGCGGGACGAAGAGAAAGGTATCGGCGGGCGCGCTCACGATCCGGTTGCCGACTTTGATGCTGAACTCGCCACGCACCACGTAGAAGAACTCGTCCTCCGTTTTGTGGATGTGCGTGGGCGGCCCGCTCTTTGGCGCAATGGTTTGGCGAAACACGCCGAGCGTGCCTGCGGTTTGCTGCCCCGAGGCCAGCACTTCGGTGACATCCGCTTCTCTGCCCTGAGGCCCACCGTAACGAGGAGCAGAGCCGGGGACGACGACGAACCCCTCTCCTGCCACCTTTCCTGGGGACGCTGTCTGTTGTGCAAACACGGAGGCCGCGCAGACGTATCCAATCAGCGTAGCGAGCACAAGCGCGAGTCTTCTCATGGGCCGTTCTCCTCTAGTGATGGAGGCTGTTGAGGGCCTGCTCCTGACGCCCAACGCCCAAGCTCAGCGACGGGCCGTGAGCGCAGCGAATGGCCCGTCCGCTGGAGCGCCTTGTTGGGCACTATGTTCACGGAGCTACCGTTGAGGCGAAGTAGTGACCCGAGTGCTTCCTGCACTGCACGCAGTGACACGCGTCGGGAGGCTTTAGCTCCCCTGTCACCACAAAGGTGACCTTGCCGCAGAGGCATGAGCCTTTATTGATCGCTGCCATGATTCGATCGGTTGCGCAGTGGTGCACACGGGCTCACTCCGTGAGGCCCAACTAACAAGCAGACCGCGGATCCTGGGTGTCGAGCGCTAGCTGTGATCTCTCAGTAGGTTGTTCACCCGGGGCGAACC
>NZ_DF970165.1 GCF_000953855.2 Mizugakiibacter sediminis | reverse complement strand
GTCGTCGCCCGCTTCGTGTACGGCACGCGGGTGAACGTGCCGGACTACATGATCAAGGGCGGCAAGACCTACCGCATCATTGCGGACCACCTGGGAAGCCCGCGGCTGGTGGTGGACACGGCCATGGGCGAGATCGCGCAGCAGCTCGATTACGACGCATGGGGCCGCATCACGCAGGACACGAACCCGGGCTT
>NZ_DF970164.1 GCF_000953855.2 Mizugakiibacter sediminis | reverse complement strand
TTGACCGAGAAGCCGTCCAGCCAGTGCGGGTCGTAGACGAAGCCGTAGTCGAACGACTTGCCCAGCTCCGGCTTCAGGTTCACGCCCGCGGTCACCGCGCCGGACACGACGGCGGTGGTCTGGCCGAGGCCCGAGCCGGGGAAGTTCACCGGCACGTTCTGGCAGGCGTGCGGGTGCGCGGCGAGCGTGGCGGCGTCGAGGCCGATGCAAGGGTCGGAGAACGTCGGCGCGCTGCCCGCGGCGCCGGCGAAAAGTTCGGAGGCGTTCGGCGCACGGAACACTTCCGAGACCGTGCCGCGCAGCAGCAGATCGTCGATCGGACGCCACTCCACCGCCAGCTTGCTGTTGGTGGTGTTGCCGACCGAGCTGTAGTCGGAATAGCGCGTGCCCAGGGTCACGTTCAGCGCCTTGGCGAACGGCAGATCCTTCAGCACCGGGACGAACAGTTCGGCGTAGGCCTCCTTCAGCGTGAAGCCGCCGGTCAGCGGCGTGGCGCACGCTTCCTGCGCGATGTCGCAGGTGCCGTCCTGGCCGCGGGTGACGGCGATGGCGTCGACCGCGTTGCGCTGGTGCTCCTTGCGGTAGTCCGCGCCCACCGCCAGGCTGACCGCGCCGGCCGGCAGATCGAACAGCTCGCCGTTGGCATTCACCTCGCCCTGTCGCAGCGTGTACAGCGTGCTGTAGAACGGCGCGGCGGCAAACTTGCTCAGGATGGCCGCCTGCGCCGGATCGGCCTGGTCGAAGATGTTGAACGGCGTGCAGTTGGCGATCACGTTGCCCGGCGTGCCGCACTTGACCACGCCGTCGGTGTCGAGGAACGACGGGCCCACCGCCTGGGAAAAGCCGCCGGCATAGATCACGTAGCCGTCGCTGTGCCGCAACTGGCCGTAATGCCCGTAGGTGAAACCGGCATCCCACTGCCAGCTGGTGTCGCCGACGTTGCCCTTCAGGCCGCCGACCACGGAATCGGTGGCGGTGGTGAAGTTGCCGACGCGCTGGCCGAGGCCGGTCCAGCGGGTGCGCAGGTTGAAGCCGGAGTCTGCGCTGAAGTCGACACCGAACGGGTTGTAGTAGCTGTCCTTGGAGATCGTCACGCCGTCGGACGACGCATCGAACGGCAGCGCGGCGATGGCGAACTGCGACGTGGTCTTGTTGTGGAACACGTCGAG
>NZ_DF970163.1 GCF_000953855.2 Mizugakiibacter sediminis | reverse complement strand
CGGGCGCCGGCGGCTTCGCCGCCGCCGCGGTCTGCTGGGCCGCCGTCGGCGCGGCCGCGGCCTGCCGCTGCTGCTCCGCCTGCTGCGCCTGCTGCGCCGCCAACTGCTGGCGCTGCTGTTCCTGCTGCTCGCGATCGGCCAGCTTGCGCTGCGCGTCCAGCTTGGAACGCAGGATGGTCAGCGTGTAGTTGGACGGATCGGCCCGCGACAGCAGGTCGATCTCGCGCTGCGCCTCGGCGAAGTTGCGCTGGTTGATCTCCTGCTCGGCCACCGGCGTGGCGAACGGGAAGGTCTCGCGCAGCGCATCCTGCGCGACCTGGTTGTTCGGATCCTTCTGCAGCACGCTCAGGTAGAACTCGAAGGCGTTGTTGCCGGCCGGCGCCAGCAGGCGCTGCTCGTTCATCGCCTTGCGCGCTTCCTTCAGCAGATCGCCGACGCTCATCGAGGCGACGTTCGGGACCGCCGCGGCGTTCTGCTGCTGCGCGACCTGCGCCGCCGGCGCGGGCGCCTGCCCCGCCGCCGGCGCGGCGGTCTGCTTCGGCCGGAAATAGAAGAAATACGCGGCCAGCAGGGCCGCGACGACGACGATCACGGCGATGATCAGCGGCGCGGCGGCGCCGCGCACGCGACGCGGCGCGGAAACGGAGTATCGGGCAGTCATGGTCGTTCGCATGCGCAAGTGGAAGCGGATTCCGCGCCCCCTGTGTTCCCCTCTGGAACCGCGGACCGCCCGGTCCGCCGCAGCGCGGCCAGGCAAACTTACCGCCATCGCGTGGCGCCGGCAATTGCCGAACGCGGCATGCGCGGCGTCGGCGCAGCGCGCTCGACGCGCGGGGCGCGGAAGTCCGGCCCCGGAAAACGGAACGCCCCGGCGGGCCGGGGCGAACGTTTGCTCCTCGAAAATCCTCTCCCTGCGCTGGGCAGACCGCAGGGAGAGAGTCGGTGGACTTCGTACTTGTTGTCTTGCGGGTGGAACGTGTTGCCGCGACTTGCGTCGCTTACTTCTTCGCCGCCTTGGTGGCGCGGCTGACCTTGGCGGCCGCCGACTTGCGCGCGGTGCGCTTCTTGGCCGCCTTCTTCGCCGTGGCCTTCTTGCGCGCCGGCTTCTTCGCCGCCGAGGTCTTGCGCGCGGTGCTGGCCTTGGCCTTCATGGTCCTGCGGACCGTCTTCTTGGCAGTGGACTTCTTCGCCGCCTTCTTCGCGGCGGGTTTCTTCGCGGCTTTCTTGGTCATAGCCATGGTTCGTCTCAGCTCCTCGTCAGTTGGCAGTGGTTGCCCAGTAAAAGCGTGCAGGAACGCCTCGCAAAGCAGATCGCTGTTGGTGGCGTGCCGGAGATTGTTGACCTGGCGCCGGGTGCGCTCGTTGGACAGCAGCTGGAGCACGTGGAGCGGAACCGAGACGGTGATCTTCTTCACCGCGCCTGCCTTCGCGCCGTGCTCGATATACGGTTCGATGTACCGCACTGCCGCCATGATTTTCCATAACACAACTCGTCGGGCGCAGAAACTAGCCCTGTCCAAACGTGCTGTCAATAAATTTCGTGCGTGGAATTAGAGCCTTACGGCACCCTCCCCGAGGCGTCCCGGCGACCCTCCGGCGGCATTTCCGCGTCCCGGCGGCCGCCGCGTTTTGGACGTTTGGACGTCCAAACCAATTGCGTTCCCGAGATCGCGCCGAATCGCTGCAGGCCGCGCCACACAAGGGCTGCAGCGATTCCGCCATGTGCGCGCGACGGCATGCCGCGACGCACGCGGCGCACGAGAAAGAAGCCGCCGCGCAACTGCGTGCGCGGCGGCTTGCTCACGCATGAACGGGAGCGCCGGCTCAGCCGAGCGACTTCGCCAGCGCCGCCGCGAACCGGTCGAGATCGGCGGCGGTCTTGGTCTCGGTCGCGCACACCAGCAGCGCGTCGCCCTGCTCCGGGAACTCCTCGCCGAGCGCGAAGCCGGCGACGATGCGCTGCGCGGCGAGGCGCTCGATCACCTCGCTCGCCGGCCGCGGCAGCTTCAGCGCCACCTCGTGGAAGAACGGCCGCGCGAACAGCGGCGTCACGCCCGGGATCGCGCACAGGCGGTCGCGCAGCGCACGCGTGTTCTGCATGCAGGCGGCGGCGACGCGGCGCAGGCCCTCCGGCCCCAGCATCGCCATGTGGATGGTGGCGGCGGTGACCAGCAGGCCCTGGTTGGTGCAGATGTTGGAGGTGGCCTTGGCGCGGCGGATGTGCTGCTCGCGCGCCTGCAGGGTCAGGGTGAAGCCTTCCTTGCCGTCGAGGTCGGTGGTGCGGCCGACGATGCGGCCCGGCATCTGCCGCACGAATTCCTGCTTGCAGGCGAGGATGCCGAAGTAGGGGCCGCCGGAGGACAACGGCACGCCCAGCGGCTGGCCGTCGCCGCAGACGATGTCGGCGCCCTCCGCGCCCCACTCGCCCGGCGCCTTCAGCACCGCCAGCGACAGCGGGTTGACCACGGCGATCGCCAGCGCGCCGCGGGCGTGCGCCCAGTCGGTCAGCGCGTCGGCCTCCTCCAGCACGCCGAAGAAGTTCGGCTGCGGGATCACCAGCGCGGTGAACGCGCCGAAGTCCTGCGCCGCCAGCCAGGCAGGATCGAGATGGCCGCCGTGCGCGTCGACGTCGAGCTCGACCACCTCGATGTCCTGCAGGCCGACCATGGTCTTCAGCGTCTTGCGGTAGGCCGGGTGCACGCTCTTCGGCACCAACACGCGGCGCGGCCCCTTCTTCGCGCAGCGCTCGGCCATCAGCACGGCCTCGGCCAGCGCGGTGGCGCCGTCGTAGAGCGAGGCGTTGCTGACGTCCATGCCGGTCAGCCGCGTCATCATGCTCTGGTATTCGTAGATCAGCTGCAGCGTGCCCTGGCTGGCCTCGGCCTGGTAGGGCGTGTAGGCGGAATAGAACTCGCCGCGGCCGACGATCGTCCACACCGCCGCCGGGATGTGGTGCTCGTAGGCGCCGGCGCCGGCGAAGTTCAGCGCGACCTCGTCCTGCGCGGCGCGCGCCCTCATCAGGCGCGTCACCTCCATCTCGTTCATGCCGGGCGGCACGTGCTGCAACGGGCCGGCCTTCAGCTCGGCGGGGATCTCGTCGAACAGCTGCTCGATGCTGTCGACCCCGATGGTCTTCAGCATGGCGCGCACGTCGGCCTGGGAATGCGGGATGAAAGGCATGGTTGCGGGGTCCGGATCTCAAAACGGCGCCGGCCGCGAATGCGGCCGGCGGAACGGCACGGCGCGCGGGCCGCTCAGTGGTCTTCGCCTTCGATCAGCTCGGCGTAGGCGTCGGGGTCGAGCAGCTCGCCGAGCTCGTCCTTGTTCTCCATCTTCACGACGAAGATCCAGCCCTCGCCGTAGGCGTCCTCGTTGATCGTCTCCGGCTTGTCGTTCAGCGCCTCGTTGATGGCGACGACTTCGCCGCTGACCGGCGCGTACACGTCGGAAGCGGCCTTGACCGATTCCACCACCGCGCAGGCGTTGCCCGCCTGCACGCGGTCGCCCACGCCCGGCAGTTCGACGTAGACCAGATCGCCGAGCAGGCTCTGCGCGTGGTCGGAAATGCCGACGGTCACGGTGCCGTCGCTCTCGACGCGCGCCCACTCGTGGCTCTTCAGGAACTTCAGATCGCCGGGGATCTCGCTCATGGCATGGGTCCTATGCTGGGCCGCGGCATTTTATATCAGCGCACGGCGGGTCCGCGCGTTCAGATGCCCTCGCAAGGCCTGCCGTCGCGCACGAAGGGATATTTGACGATGCGCACCGGCACCTCGCGGCCGCGGATGTCGACGCGCACCGCGCCGGGATCGCCGGCCGGGATGCGCGCGAAGGCGATCGCCTTGCCGAGCGTCGGCGAGAACGTGCCGGAGAGGATCTCGCCCTCGCCGCGCGCGGTCAGCACCTTCTGGCCGTGGCGCAGCACGCCCTTCTCGTCCATCACCAGGCCGACCATCGCGCGCTTCGAGCCCTGCGCCTTCTCGCGCTCCAGCGCCGGGCGGCCGATGAAGTCGCGGCCCTCGTCCAGCGCCACCGTCCAGGCCAGGCCGGCCTCGTACGGCGTCACCGTCTCGTCCATGTCCTGGCCGTACAGGTTCATGCCGGCTTCCAGGCGCAGCGTGTCGCGCGCGCCGAGGCCGGCCGGCGCGACGCCGGCGTCCTTCAGGCGATTCCACAGCGCCACCGCCTGCGTCTCCGGCACCATGATCTCGAAGCCGTCCTCGCCGGTGTAGCCGGTGCGGGCGATGAACAGGCCGTCGCCCTCGCAGGCGACGAACTTGCCGAGCTTCTCCGCCCCGGCGCGCGCCTCGGGCGAGAGCAGGCCGAACACCTTGGCGCGCGCGTTCGGCCCCTGCACCGCGATCATGGCGAGGTCGGCGCGCTCCCTGACGGCGACGCCGAACGGCTGCGCCTGCGCCGCGATCCAGGCCAGGTCCTTGTCGCGCGTGGCGGCGTTGACGACGACGCGGAAGAAGTCCTCGGCGAGGTAGTAGACGATCAGGTCGTCGATCACCCCGCCGTCGGCGTTCAGCATGCACGAGTACAGCGCCTTGCCCGGCGTTTTCAGCTTGTCGACGCTGTTGGCCAGCAGCTTGCGCAGCAACGGCCGCACGTTCGCGCCGGTCAGGTCGACCACGGTCATGTGCGAGACGTCGAACATGCCGGCGTCGCGGCGCACCGCGTGATGCTCCTCGATCTGCGAGCCGTAGTTGAGCGGCATGTCCCAGCCGCCGAAATCCACCATCTTCGCGCCGAGCGCGCGGTGGGTCGCATTGAGCACGGTCTGTCGGGTCATGGTCTGGCCGGGCGTGGGAAACGCGCATTATCAGTGGCGCCCGCCCGCAATCCAAGCGTCCGCCCGCATGACGGCGCGCGGACGGAACTGCTAGCCTCTGCGGCATGAGCCGCGATGCCCTCCCCGGCCGCGCCGAACTCGCGGTCGACGCCGACGGCCAGACCGTGGTCCGCATCAGCGGCGACTGGATCCTGGCGCACTTCGAGGCCATCGAGGCTTCGGTGGCGGCGCTGCAGCCGCGCCTGCCGGAAGCGCCGCGCTACGACCTGTCCGCGCTCGAGCGCCTGGACACCGCCGGCGCCGGCCTGCTGACCCTGCTCGTCGGCGCCGAGCGCCTGAACGAACTGGCCGAGCGCGCGGCGCTGCGCCCCGAGCAGCGCGCGCTGCTGACCACGGTGAGCTGCGCGGTGCACGAGCTGTTCGCGCATCCGCCGCCGCCGCCGCGCGACTTCGGCTTGGTCGACATGGTCGAGCGCGTCGGCCGCGCCGTCGACCTGCTGTGGAAGCAGAGCCGCCTGCTGCTCGGCTTCGTCGGCCTGACCCTGGAGACGCTGGCGCGCGACCTGCCGCAGCCGAAGCGCTGGCGCGTCACCGCGCTGGTCCACCACATGGAGCAGACCGGGCTGGACGCGGTGCCGATCGTCGCGTTGCTGTCGTTCCTGGTGGGCGCGGTGATCGCCTTCCTCGGCGCCACCGTGCTGAAGGACTTCGGCGCCACCATCTACACCGTCGACCTGGTCGGCTACTCGTTCCTGCGCGAGTTCGGCGTGCTGCTGGCGGCGATCCTGCTGGCCGGCCGCACCGCCAGCGCGTTCACCGCGCAGATCGGCTCGATGAAGGCGCGCGAGGAGATCGACGCCATGCGCACCATCGGCCTCGACCCGATCGAGCAGCTGGTGCTGCCGCGCGTGCTGGCGCTGGTGTTGACGCTGCCGATGCTGGCCTTCCTGGCGACCATCGCCGGCATCGTCGGCGGCGGCGCGGTGTGCCTGCTGTCGCTGGACATTTCGCCGACCATGTTCCTGACGATGCTCCAGGCCGACACGCCGCTGCGCTACCTGTGGGTGGGTCTCGGCAAGGCGCCGGTGTTCGCCTTCCTGATCGGCGTGATCGGCTGTCTCGAGGGCTTCAAGGTCGCCGGCAGCGCGGAGTCGGTCGGCGAGCGCACCACCTCCAGCGTGGTGCAGGCGATCTTCGTGGTGATCCTGGTCGACGCGCTGGCGGCGCTGTTCTTCATGGAGATGGGCTGGTGAACGCGCGCGAAACCGTGGTCGAGGTGCGCGGCCTGGTCAACCGCTTCGGCGCGCAGACCGTGCACGAGGGCCTCGACCTCGACGTCCGCCGCGGCGAGATCCTCGGCGTGGTCGGCGGCTCCGGCACCGGCAAGTCGGTGCTGATGCGCTCGATCGTCGGCCTGCGCCGCCCCGACGCCGGCAGCGTGCGCCTGTTCGGCGAGGACCTGCTGACGCTGCCGCCGGCGCGGCGCGCCGAGGTGGAACGCCGCGTCGGCGTGCTGTTCCAGGACGGTGCGCTGTTCTCCTCGCTGACCGTCTCCGAGAACGTCTGCGTGCCGCTGCTCGAGCACACCGCGTTGAACGCGCGCGACGCGGCGCGGCTGGCGGCGCTGAAGATCCAGCTCGCCGGCCTGCCGCCGGAGGCGCGCGACAAGTACCCGTCGGAGCTGTCCGGCGGCATGCGCAAGCGCGCCGCGCTGGCGCGCGCGCTGGCCCTCGATCCGGATATTTTGTTCCTCGACGAGCCCACCGCCGGGCTCGACCCGATCGGCGCCGCCGCGTTCGACCAGCTGGTGCGCACGCTGCGCGATGCGCTCGGCCTGACCGTGTTCCTGATCACCCACGACCTCGACACGCTGTACGCGATCTGCGACCGCGTCGCCGTGCTGGCGCACAAGCGCGTGCTGGTGGCGGATACGCTGGAGGCGGTGCAGCGCTGCGACGATCCGTGGGTGCGCGATTATTTCCACGGCCCGCGCGGCCGCGCGGCGCTGGCCGCGCGCGGCGGCGAGCGCCGCAGCGGGCCGCGCGCGGCGCCGCCGTCCGTTTGAGCCGGAGCGCGTCTTCGGCAGGAGCAGCCACGATGGAAACCCGAGCCCACCACGTCCTCATCGGCGCCTTCACCCTGCTGGTGGTGTTCGCCGCCCTGCTGTTCACGCTTTGGCTGGGCAAGACCCGCGCCGCGCGCGAGTACGCCTACTACGACATCGTGTTCTCCGAAGCGGTGACCGGCCTCAGCCGCGGCGGCCTGGTGCAGTACAACGGCATCAAGGTCGGCGAGGTGGCGATGCTGAAGCTCGACCCCGCCGATCCGCGCAAGGTGCTGGCGCGCATCCAGGTGGCCGCCGACACGCCGGTCAAGCAGGACACGCGCGCCAAGCTCGGCCTGCTCGGCCTGACCGGCGTCGCCTTCATCCAGTTGACCGGCGGCTCGCCCGGCAGCCCGCCGCTGCTGCCGTCGCCGTCGCACCCGGTGCCGGTGATCGAGGCCGACAATTCGGCGCTGGCCAGACTGCTCAGTTCCAGCGAGGACATCGTCACCACCGTCAACGACATCCTCAACCGCGTGCGCGACATGCTCTCCGAGGACAATCTGGAGCGCATCGACCACACCCTCGACCACCTCGACCAGGCCACCGCCGCGGTCGCCGACGAGCGCGAGGACATCCGCACGCTGGTGCAGCAGCTCGCCCAGGCCAGCCGCCAGATCAACACCGCGCTCGCCAGGGTCGACGCGCTGGCGCAGAGCAGCCAGCAGTTGCTGGACGGCGACGGCAAGGCCACGTTGCAGAGCGCGCGCGCGGCGATGGCCTCGCTGGATCGCGCCAGCGCCAACCTGGAAGCGCTGTTCGAACAGAATCGCGGCGCGCTGCAGAGCGGCGTGCAGGGCCTCGCCCAGCTCGGCCCGGCGATCGCCGAGCTGCGCGAGTCGCTGCAGTCGCTGCGCCGCGTCACCACCCGCCTCGAGGACAATCCGGCCGGCTTCCTGCTCGGCCGCGACCACAGCAAGGAGTTCGAGCCCAAATGAAGCGCCTGCTGCCCGGCCTGTTCGCGTTCGCCGCGCTGTCCGCCTGTTCGGTGCTGCCGCCGCGCGAAAGCCCCGACATCTACCTGCTGCCGCAGGCGGCGGCGTCGGCGCAGGCCGCCGCCGCGCCGCAGCCGTGGCAGTTGCGCGTCGACACGCCGCAGGCCGATCGCCTGCTCGACGGCAGCCGCATCGCCGTGGTGCCGCAACCCGGCCGCATCACCGTGTACAAGGGCGCGCGCTGGGCGGCGCCGGCGCCGCGCCTGCTGCGCGACCGCCTGATCGACGCCCTGCGCGCCGGCGGCCGCCTCGCCGGCGTCAGCAGCGACGGCGAGGGCCTGTACACCGAGTACCGCCTCGATTCGCAGTTGCGCGCGTTCCAGTCGGAGTACCGCGACGGCCGGCCGGTGGCGGTGGTGCGCCTCGACGCGATCCTGGTCGACGTCGCCCGCAACCGCGGCGTCGCCACGCGCAGCTTCCTCGCCGAGCAGCCGGCGGACGGCACCGCGGTGCCGCAGGTGGTCGCCGCCTTCGGCCGCGCCTGCGACGCGATCGCCGCGCAGGTGAGCGCGTGGGCCATCGACGCCGGCGAGCGCGACCGCCAAGCGGCCGCCGCCTCTCGCTGATGCGAGGCTAGAGGTTGTAGCCGCGCTCGTCGTGCAGCGCGATGTCGAGACCTTCGGTCTCGGCTTCCGCGTCCACGCGCAGCGTCACCACGCGCCCGACCAGCCACAGCAGCAGCGCGCTCATCGCCGCGCCGTAGACGATCACCAGACCGGCGCCCAGCGCCTGCCGCCCCAGTTGCCCGCCGATGCCGACGCCCGCGGGCAGGCCGCTGCCGCCAAGCGGTGCGGCGACGAACACGCCGGTGAGCAGCGCGCCGACGATGCCGCCGACGCCGTGTACGCCGAACACGTCCAGCGCATCGTCGTAGCCGAGCGCGCGCTTCAGCCGCGCCGAGGCGAGGAAGCAGGCGAGGCCGGCGCAGATGCCGATCGCCAGCGCGCCGAGCGGGCCGCAGGTGCCGGCCGCCGGCGTCACCGCCACCAGCCCCGCCACCGCGCCGGAGGCCGCGCCCAGCACCGACGGTTTGCGGTGCAACGCCCACTCCGCGCCCGACCAGGCGAGCGCGGCGGACGCCGCGGCGAGATGCGTGACCAGCAGCGCCATGCCGGCCTGGCCGTCCGCCGCCAGGGCCGAGCCCGCGTTGAAGCCGAACCAGCCGACCCACAGCATGGACGCGCCGACCACGGTGTAGCCGAGGTTGTGCGGCGGCATCGGCGTATGCGGATAGCCGCGCCGGCGCCCGACCATCAGGCAGGCGATCAGGCCGGCGATGCCGGAATTGATGTGCACCACGGTGCCGCCGGCGAAATCGATCACGCCGTGGTCGGCAAGGAACGCGCCCGGCCCGCCCCACACCATGTGCGCCACCGGCAGGTAGACCACGGTGAACCAGACGGCGACGAACAGCAGCAGCGCGGAGAAACGCATGCGCTCGGCGAACGCGCCGACGATCAGCGCCGGCGTGATCACCGCGAAGGTCATCTGGTAGGCGGCGTACAGCGCCTCCGGAATGCCGCCAACCAGCGCGTCGCGGCCGACGCCGCGCAGGCCGATCCTGGCTGCGCCGCCGAGGAAAGCGTGCCAGCCACCGCCGCCGGCGGCCATGCCGCTGCGGTCGAAGGCGAAGCTGTAGCCGTACAGCACCCACAGCACGCTGACCAGCGCGACGATGGCCAGGCACTGCATCATCACCGACAGCACGTTCTTCGCGCGCACCATGCCGGCGTAGAACAGCGCCAGCCCCGGCAGCGTCATGAACAGCACCAGCGCGGTGGCCGCGAGCATCCACGCAGTATCGCCGCGATCGAGCGTCGCCGTCCCCGCCTGCGCCGTGGGCGCAACCGCGCCCAGCACCAGCATCGCTCGTACGGCCCTGCCCATTCGCGTCGCCATGTCGCCCCCAAGCGGGTGCGCGTCGCCGACCCGCCCCCGGTCGCGCCCGCGTGGTGCCATGGTGCCACGGACGACCGCGCCGTGGAGCGCGGTCTCGCACTGTCACGCGCGCCGGCGTTTCGGCCGTCCAGACGGCCGCACGGCGCGGCCTCAGGAAGGCGTCAGGATGCGGCGGAAGGTGAGATTGAGGCGCGGGCCCACCGCGCCGCGCGTCTTCGGCAGATCGTGGCGATACAGCCGCTGGGTGGCGCCGGCCATCCGCAGCAGGCTGCCGTGCGGCAGTTCCAGCACGCGCATGATCGCGGCGTCGCGCTTGTGGCGCAGACGGAAGCGGCGCGCCGCGCCCAGGCTCAGCGAGGCGATCACCGGCGCCGGCCCCAGTTCGGGTTCGTCGTCGCTGTGCCAGCCCATCGAGTCGGCGCCGTCGCGGTAGAGGTTGGCGAGCACACCGTTGAACACGGCGCCGCAGGCGGCCTCCACCCGTGCGCGCAGCGCGGCCAGCGCCGGCGGCCACGGCCGCGGCTCGAAGCGCACGCTGGAGTAGGTATAGGCGGCGCCGGGATCGCCGATCCAGCACGACAGCCGCGGCGACGCCACCTCGCGGCCGAAGATGCGGATGCGGTGGCGCTCCCAGGCGATGGCGTCGACGAGTTCGGCGAACAGCGCGTCGGCCTCGGCCCGCGACAGCCAATCGGGCGCGAAGCGCACGTCGGCGCCGGGCAGGTCGATGGCCTGCCAGCGCGGCGGCGTGACGGCTTCGGGCTTGCGCGTCATCGGCGGGTCACGCATCGCGTCCGGGTGTCTGCGGTCGCGGCCACGGCCGCTCCTACAAAGATGTGCTGCGGTCGTTGGCCCCTGGTCGGAGCGGCCGTGAGCGCGACCCTGGCGCGCCGGCCAGCCGACGGCGCCGGGTTCAGCGCGCCCCCACCGGAAACTCCGGCGCGGCGTCCAGCGCGGAAGCGCACACTTCCGCCAATTCCAGCAGGCGCAGGTCGGAACCGGGCGGACCGACGAACTGCAGGCCGACCGGCATGCCGTCCGGCAGCGTACCCATCGGGATGCTGACCGCGGGACATGCGGCGAGGCTGGCGAAACCGGTCAGGTCGGCCTGGTTGGCCGGCGCCGGCGCGTCCAGCGGGAACGCGCCCTGCGGCGTGGTCGGCAGCACCAGCACGTCGACCTGCGCGAACAGTCGGCGCGCCTTCAGCGTGGCCTGGTCGAGCAGGCGGTCGGCGGCGACGTAATCGGCGGCGCTCTTGCCGCGCGCGTAGTCGAGCATGCGGCGGAACTCCGCCGACACCGGCCGCGCGGCGTCGGCGAGGTCCTCGGCGAAGGTGCCGAGCATCTCCGCCTCCATCAGCAGCAGGCCGGCGCGCCGCGTGCGGCCGAAATCCCAGTCGCTGAAATCCACCCTGCGGCGTTCGCCCAGCTCGCGCTCGAGGCGGGCCAGCGCGGCGTCGAACAGCGCGATCACGCCGGGCTCGACGCCGACGGCGGCGAGGTCGGGCAGCAAGCCGGTGCGCAGCCGGCCCGGCTCCCAGTCCGGCGGCGCCAGCGCGACGCGGCGCCGGCGCGAGCGCGGATCGTCGGCGTCGTAGCCGGCCAGCACCTGCAGCAGTACGGTGAGGTCGCCGACGCTGCGCGCCAGCAGGCCCACCGCGTCGAGGCGCCGCGCCGCCGGCACCAGACCGCGCGCGGAGATCTCGCCGTGCGTGGGCTTCAGCGCGCACAGGCCGCAGTAGCTGGCCGGGATGCGCACCGAACCCAGGGTGTCGGAGCCGATCGCGGCGACCGCCAGCCCGGCGGCCACCGCCGCCGCCGAACCGCCGGAGGAGCCGCCGGCCGTGTAGCCGCGGCGCAGCGGGTTGTGCGTGGGGCCGAAGTGGGGATTGCGCGTGGTCGCGCCCAGCGCGCCCTCGTCCATGTTGGTCTTGCCGAGCAGCACCGCGCCGGCCGCGCGCAGCCGCGCCACCGCGTGCGCATCGTGCTGGGCGATGCGCCCACGCCGGCTCGCCAGGCCGGCGGAAGTCGGCCAGCCGGCGATGTCGAGGTTGTCCTTGACCGCGACCGGCACGCCGTCGAGGCGGCCGAGCACGCCGTCGCGGCGGCGGCGCTCCGCGGCCTCGGCCTGCTCGCGCACCAGCGCCGGGCGCACGTCGACGAACGCGCCGAGCTGCGGATCCAGCCGCGCGATCGCGTCCAGGTAAGTGGCACAGAGTTCGCCGACCCCGACCCGTCCCAGCGCCAGCCAGTGCAGGGTCTGGATCAGGCTGGCGCCGCGCAAGGCTTGCGGAGACAGGCTCGCTTCGGGGATCGCATGCATGCGGGGGCTTCCTCGGGATGGCCGGATTATGGCGTAGACGCATGCTAAAACGGCGCTAACGCGTGCGCAGCGTTGCCGCTGCGGGCGCGAACCCGGACAATCGGCGCGTTTCAGCCCCGACCGAGCGGAGTGCGCCATGAGCGAACGCGAAACGATGGAATACGACGTCGTCACCGTCGGCGCAGGCCCGGCGGGCCTCGCCTTCGCGATCCGCCTGAAACAGCTGAAGCAGGACGTGCGCGTGTGCGTGATCGAGAAGGCCTCGACGATCGGCGCGCACATCCTCTCCGGCGCGGTGATCGAACCGCAGCCGCTGGACGCGCTGCTGCCCGGCTGGCGCGATCACCCGCCGCCGATCTGCGTGCCCGCCGCCGAGGACGAGTTCTGGTGGCTGACCCGGACCGGCGGCTTCCGCCTGCCGACGCCGCCGCAGATGAAGAACCACGGCAACTTCATCGTCTCGCTGGGCGCGCTGTGCGCCTGGCTGGCGCCGCAGGCGGAGGCGCTGGGCGTCGAGATCTATCCCGGCTTCGCCGCCGCCGACCTGCTGTACGACGACCAGGGCGCGGTGTGCGGCGTGCGCATCGGCGACATGGGCGTGGCCAAGAACGGTTCGCACAAGCCGGGCTACACGCAGGGCATCGACATCAAGGCGCCGCTGACCGTGCTCGCCGAAGGCGCGCGCGGCCACCTGACCAAGCGGCTGGTGGCGAAGTACCGCCTCGACGCGGAAAGCGATCCGCAAACCTACTCGATCGGCATCAAGGAGCTGTGGCAGGTGCCGGCCGGGCGCGTCAAACCCGGCAAGATCGTGCACTCGGTCGGCTGGCCGGCCGACAGCCGCACCTATGGCGGCAGCTTCCTCTACCACCTCGACAAGGACCGCGTCGCGCTCGGCTACGTCTCCGGCCTCGACTACACCGACCCGCTGTACCAGCCGTACGAGGCGTTCCAGCAGTGGAAGCACCACCCGCACGTGAAGCCGCTGCTGGAGGGCGGGGAGATCCTCTCCGCCGGCGCGCGCGCGATCGTCACCGGCGGCTGGCAGTCGCTGCCCAAGGTGGAGATGCCGGGCGCGCTGCTGATCGGCGACGGCGCCGGCCTGCTCAACGTGCCGAAGATCAAGGGCACGCACCAGGCGATCCGCTCGGCCATGCTGGCCGCCGAGCACATCGCCGAGAAGAGCACCGCCGCCGGCTGGGATGCGCGTCTGCGCGCCTCGCCGGCGATGGAAGAGCTGCGCCGCGTGCGCAACATCAAACCCGGATTCAAGAAGGGCGTGTACTTCGGCATGCTGAATGCCGCCTGGGAGACGATCACCGACGGCTTCTCGCCGTGGACCTGGCGCAACAAGGCCGACTACGGCACGCTGGAAAAACTCGGCCGCTACGAGCAGCCGAAGCGCGACTACGTCGAGCGCACGCTGCCGCCGCGCGACCGCCTCGCCGGCGTCTACTTCGCCGCCACCCAGCACGACGAGGACCAGCCAATCCATCTGCGCGTCGCCGACACGCAGGTGTGCGTGACCCGCTGCGCGGAGGAATACGGCAATCCCTGCACGCGCTTCTGCCCTGCCGGCGTCTACGAGATGGTCGAAGACGAAGCCGGCAAGCGTCTGCAGATCAACGCCGCCAACTGCGTGCACTGCAAGACCTGCGACATCAAGGACCCCTACGAGGTGATCACCTGGGTGACGCCGGAGGGCGGGTCCGGGCCGAATTACCAGAACCTGTGAACCGCGGCATGGCATCTGTCGCGCGCGCGACAGGCGCTCCCTCGCCGTGCCCTGCCCTCGTGGGGACGCCGCGGCGTCCCGCCGGCGTCGCAGGGTGGATCAAGCCGCGCCAGCGGCGGATCCACCGCGCTTGCGTGCCCCCGCCCTAGCATCGCCCGACCTGTTTCCGGATCCGCATCCATGCCATCGATCGCCCTCGTCACCGCCCGCGCCGGCCGCGCGCGACCAGGACCTCGCCCCGCTCGAGGCCGCGCTGCGCGGCGCCGGCGCCGCAGTCGCGGCGGTCGACTGGGACGATGCCGACGCCGACTGGTCGCGTTTCGACCTCGCCGTGCTGCGCTCGACCTGGGACTACACCGAACGCCTGCCCGAGTTCCTCGCCTGGGCGGCGCGCGCGGCGGCGCAGACCGCGCTGCTGAATCCGCTGGCGGTGGTGGGCTGGAACACCGACAAGCACTACCTCGGCGACCTCGCGCGCGCCGGCGTGCCGGTGGTGCCGAGCACCTTCGTCGAACCGGGCGAGGACGCGGCGGCGGCGCTGGACCGCTTCCTCGCCGCGCACGCGGACGCCGCCGAGTTCGTGGTCAAGCCGTGCGTCGGCGCCGGTTCCAGCGGCGCGCGGCGCCACGCCCGCGCGCAGCGCGCGGCGGCGCTCGCGCACGCGCGCCGCCTGCTCGATGCCGGCCGCAGCGTGCTGCTGCAGCCCTATCTCGACCGCGTCGACTCGCACGGCGAGACCGCCCTGCTGTTCTTCGACGGCGTCTTCAGCCACGCCATCCGCAAGGCGCCGCTGCTGCCGCGCGACGCCGCCGCGCAGCGCGCCGGCTTCGATGGCGAGCGCATCGCGCCGCGCGCGCCCAGCGCCGCGGAATTCGCCGCGGCGGAACGCATCCTCGCCGCGCTGCCGTTCGGCCCGCTGCTGTACGCGCGCGTCGACCTGCTGCACGACGCCGACGGCCGGCCGCTGCTGCTCGAACTCGAACTGACCGAGCCGTCGCTGTTCTTCGCGCAGGCGCCCGGTTCGGTCGAACGCTACGCCGCGGCGATCCTGCGGCGCTGCGCCGCGCCACGGGCCGCCGCCACGGCCTGACCGCCGTCAGCCGATGGCGGCGGGCGAACGGGTATGATCCGTCCATCGCTCATCACGGAATGGATACCATGCGGGTTCTGGTCGCCGGCGGCGCCGGCTACATCGGTTCGCACACCTGCGTCGAGCTGATCGAGCGCGGCCACGAAGTGCTGATCCTCGACAACCTGTGCAACGCCTCGCCGCGCGTGCTGGAGCGCATCGCCGCGATCACCGGCCGGCGCCCGGACTTCGTCGAGGCCGACGTGCGCGACGCGCGCGCGCTGGCCGCGGTGTTCCGCGAGCGGCCGTTCGACGTGGTGATCCACTTCGCCGCGCTGAAGGCGGTCGGCGAATCGTGGGAAAAGCCGCTCGCCTACTTCGACAACAACATCACCGGCACCATCGTGCTGCTGCAGGCGATGCGCGACGCCGGCGTGAACCGCCTGGTGTTCAGCTCCTCGGCCACGGTGTACGGCGACCCCGACGCCTGCCCGATCCCGGAGTCCGCGCCGCTGCGCGTGACCAACCCCTACGGCCGCACCAAGCTGGTGATGGAGGAGCTGATCGGCGACCTCGGCGCGGCCGATCCCGCGTTCCGCGCCGCCGTGCTGCGCTACTTCAATCCGGTCGGCGCGCATCCGTCCGGACTGATCGGCGAGGATCCGGCCGGCGCGCCGAACAACCTGATGCCGTACGTGTGCCAGGTCGCGGTGGGCCGCCGCCCCTACCTCAACGTGTTCGGCAACGACTACCCCACCCGCGACGGCACCGGCGTGCGCGACTACCTCCACGTGGTCGACCTGGCCCGCGCGCACGTCGACGCCATCGACGCGCTGGCGCGCACCGGCGCCGGTTTCACCGTCAACCTCGGCACCGGCACCGGCTACAGCGTGCTGGAAGTGGTGCGCGCCTTCGAGGCAGCGAGCGGCCGGCCGGTGCCGGTGCGGTTCGCGCCGCGCCGCGCCGGCGACGTCGCCGCCTGCTACGCGGACCCTTCGCTGGCGGAACGGCTGATGGGCTGGAAGGCCGAGCTCGGCCTCGAACGCATGTGCGCGGACGCCTGGCGCTGGCAGTCGGCCAATCCGCGCGGCTATGCGCCATGAGCGCTACCGGCAACGCCCGCCGCTCCGGGTTAAAATGAGCGTTTGAACGGCACCACGTCCCGCCGCGGCGGGACCCTCACAGGCGAGGAATCACCCGACATGAAGATCCTGGTCGGCTACAAGCGCGTGGTGGACTACAACGTCCGCATCACCGTCAAGCCGGACGGCTCCGGCGTGGCGACCGAGGGCGTCAAGCTGTCCGCCAATCCGTTCGACGACATCGCGTTGGAGGAAGCGCTGCGCCTGCGCGAGAAGGGCGTGGCGACCGAGGTGGTGGTCGTCGGCATCGGCCCCGCCGACCTGCAGGCGCACCTGCGCAACGGCCTCGCCATGGGCGCCAACCGCGCCATCCACGTGGTCGCGCCGGACGCGGTGCAGCCGCTGACCGCCGCGCGCGTCTTCCTCAAGCTGGTCGAGAAGGAACAACCGCAGCTCGTGATCGTCGGCAAGCAGGCGATCGACGACGACTGCAACCAGACCGGGCAGATGCTGGCCGCGCTGTGGAACCGCCCGCAGGCGACGTTCGCCAGCAAGGTCGAGGTCGCCGACGGCAAGGCGCGCGTCACGCGCGAGGTCGACGCCGGCCTGGAGACGCTGGAAGTCGACCTGCCGGCGGTGATCACCACCGATCTCCGCCTCAACGAGCCGCGCTTCATCAAGCTGCCGGACATCATGAAGGCGAAGTCGAAGCCGATCGAGACGGTCGAGTTCGCTTCGCTGGGCGTCGAGCCCGGCGATCACCTCAGGATCACGCGCTACGCGCCGCCGCCGAAGCGCCAGAAGGGCGTGATGGTGAAGGACGTGGCGGAACTGGTCGCGGCGCTGAAGGCCAAGGGCCTGCTGTGACGCGGGCGGCCTGGTCGCCGCGGCTTCGGCCGCGGTCCGCAAGGCACTCCGAACCCGGGGCTGAAGCCCCTCCCGCAGCAATCGTGTAGGGTGGGCCCGAGCCCACCCGACGCACCGGTGGGCCGCGGCCCACCCCACGAGATACGAAGGGCAAGCCATGAGCAAGATCCTGATCGTCGCCGAACACCTGGACGGCAAGCTCAACCCCGCCACCGCCAAGTGCATCACCTGCGCGAAGCAGATCGGCGGCGAGATCGCCGTGCTGGTGCTGGCCGACGCGGTCGACGCGATCGCCGCCGAAGCGGCGAGGCTGGACGGCGTCTCGAAGGTGCTGACCGTCGCCCGCGCCGAGAACGCGCACCCGCTGGCCGCGGTGTACGCGCCGCAGGTCGCCGCCGCCGCGGCCGGCTACAGCCACGTGCTGGCGCCGTCCACCACCTTCGGCAAGGACCTGCTGCCGCGCGTCGCCGCGCTGCTCGGCGTCGCCCAGGTCAGCGACATCATGGCGGTCGACGGCGCGTACACGTTCAAGCGGCCGATCTACGCCGGCAACGCCATCGTCAGCGTGGAGGCGCCGCAGGACCGCGTGCTGCTCGGCACCGTGCGCGTCGCTTCCTATGCCGCCGCCGGCAGCGCCGCCGCGGCCGCGCCGGTCGAAGCGCTCGCGCTCGACGTCGCGCTGCCGAGCCACACCCGCTTCGTCGAGCTCAAGCAGGGCAAGAGCGACCGCCCCGACCTGCAGAGCGCCGCGCGCGTCGTCTCCGGCGGCCGCGCGCTCGGCTCGGCCGAGAACTTCGCGCTCATCTACAAGCTGGCCGACAAGCTCGGCGCCGCGGTCGGCGCCTCGCGCGCCGCGGTCGACGCCGGCTACGTGCCGAGCGACCTGCAGGTCGGCCAGACCGGCAAGATCATCGCCCCCGAGCTGTACATCGCCGTCGGCATCTCCGGCGCCATCCAGCACCTCACCGGCATCAAGGACGCCGGCACCATCGTCGCCATCAACAAGGACGCCGAGGCGCCGATCTTCGAAGTCGCCGACATCGGCCTGGTCGGCGACCTGTTCACGCTGGTGCCGGAGCTGGAGCGGGCGTTGGGGTGACGCGGCCGAAATCGACCTTTCCCGAAATCACGTCGCGCACCGCGGTGACCGCACACGGCGGCCGCACCGTCAGCCCCCCACGACCGTCCGTCATCGGGGCGGGTTCGCGGCGCACGCGCCCACGGACCTGCCCTCTCTGCAGCGGCCGATGCGTGCGCCGCCCCGCCCTCAGTGGCCATCGGGAAACAGCCTGTCCGTTGGCTCGGGGCGAGTCCGCGCGTGGCGCGACGCAGGCACATCGTCGTCCCATCGGAAACGCGTCCTGGCATGCGCCGGACGCGCAGGGGTTGCGAGAGCACGGAACGGCGCCTTCTCAACCCCATCGACAGCGCCCTCCCGTTCACGTCGCTGGGGCGCACGGTGCAGCGTTTGCCGATCGAGGCACGAAAGCGGACCGCGCGGTCGATCATGCCGCGCGGTCGGCCCGCCGCACGAGGATCGTCAGGGGACGCTCGTCCAGCCGCTCGGATACGAGTCCACGTAGTAGTAATTGAAAGAAGCGCCACTGAACAACCACATGTACATGGCACCCGACGAGAGCTTCCAGACGATATCGCCGTAGCCGTCGCCATTGAAGTCGCCCGTGGCCACCGCCTGCAGCCCCGTGTTGGTCTGGAACTGCAACTGCTGCGCGATACTCGCCCCGTTCATCACCCAGACAGTGACCGCGCCGCTGGACGGGTTGTACCAGATCAGGTCGGTTTTGCCGTCGCCGTTGATGTCGGTGGCTCCGGCGAGCACGAAGCCGCCGGGATGAACACCGACGTAGTAGTAGTTGAAAGCGGCGCCGTCGAACAACCAGATGTACAACGCGCCGTTTGGCGTCTCCCACAGCAGGTCCGCGCTGTGATTGCCGTCGAAATCGCCGCTAGTCAGCGCCTTGAGCCCCGTATTCGTCGTGAATCCACGCCAGGAAACCATGCTGGCGCCGTTCATCAGCCAATAGGTCACCATCCCGGTGCTCGGGTTGTACCAAAACAGATCCGCACGGCCATCGCCATTCACGTCCCCCACCCCCGCAAGCACCCAGCCGACGGGATACTTCGCGACATACTGCGACGTAAACGTGGTTCCGTTGCTCAGCCACATATATATGTCGCCAGCAGCCGTCGACCACAGCACATCGGCATCACCGTTGCCGTCGAAGTCCCCCGCGCCGAGCCGCTGGTAACCCGCAGGGACGCTGAACCCCTGCCAGGAAGTGCGGGACGCCCCATTCATCAACCAATAGGTCATTAAGCCAGAACCGGCGTTGTACCAGAACAAATCCGATTTGCCGTCGCCATTCGCGTCCTGTGGCGGATTGGTGAGCGGCACCTTGGTGGCTTCGAAACTGGAGACGATGGCCGCGGTTTGATTAAGCGTCCTGGCATTGTCCGCCTGGTTGGCGACGCCGCATGGAACGTTCTGGCACAGAAGATTGGGGTTGGAGAAGACCTGGACCGATTCCTGCGTCATGTCCTCGTAGGCCATGATCGTGCCGAAGCCGGTGTTGCCGCTGACGGCGGTCTTGTAGCCATAGGAATAGGGATACGCGCCGGGAATCGGATTCTGGTTGCTGTCCTTGCTGGCGTGGGCGATGTCGTGCGCGGCCCCCATGGTATGGCCGAGCTCATGCGTCAACGTTTTGTCTTCGCAGTAATAAGTCTTGTTCGTGGCCGGATCGACACTCGTGCCGTCCTCGACGACCGCCATGCCCGCCGGATAATCGTCCTGGACGACTCCGACCGCACCGGCACCGTTCAGCCAGGCGATGCCGCAGCTTCCGTTGGAGGCGTAGTCGTACTTGCGCACCAACGCGACCAGGTCGGCACCGTACTGCACGCGCAGGGTCGGCAGCGTCGACAACGAGGACGGCATCGTCACGCTGTTGCCGTTGTTGTCGAAGCCGGAGAGATCGTACAGCGCGTTGTCGTTGAGGGTGTTGTCCGGATAGCTGACCTTGACCGTTTTCACCAGCCGCAGGCGCAGGTTGATCTGGCTGTTGACATAGCTCTGGTTCGCGTACGCCACCAGATAGTTGAGCCGGGTCAGGGCAGCGGCGTCCGAGCCCTGCGCGGCCGCGAAACCCGAGGTGTAGGCGATCATCAGATCGATCACCGGACCGGAGGTGGCGACCGCCCCCGCCGTGGCCTGCGCCGGCGCGGACTGCAACGGCGCGGTCGTGTCTTCGCTCGTCTTGAATCGCAGGTTGACGCCGCGACGGAAACGCGCCACCGGCGGCGCCAGCGCATCGTCGCGGCGCATCGCGGTGCCGACCAGCGCCGCGCTTTGCGCGGCCAGGCCGGGATCCACCTGCGCGAGCCACGCCTTGCCCTGCCGCCGCACGATGTGGAGTGCGCGGCCGGAGGGCGTGGGAATGGTGCCGAACACGGCGTCCTTGCCGAAGGTCAGCACCACCGGCTGCTTGCCGATCGCGGTGTCGGCTTCGCCGATCCAGCTCCAGTCGCCGTTCGCGTATAGTTCGTGCCGCACGTACTTGAGGTAGGTGCGTCCGCCCGAGGGCAGCGGCATCCACAGGCCGGTGCCTTCCGCGGCGGCTTCGATCGCCTGGTTCTCGTCGATGGCGGCGGGATAGAGTTTGCGCACGCCTTCGGTGACCGAATTGGCGTACGCTGATGCGCCGAGCAGATAGTGGTCTTTGGATTGCGCTGCGGTGACGGGGGCCAGTGCCGCCAGGATCATCAGGACCAGGAAGTAACGCACGCGGAGATTCCTCACTACTGCGATCGAACGTGTCCCTTTCCGGAAGGGATGGCGGGGGATTCTAGCGGACTCATCGGCATCCAAATCGTGCTTCGTCGTTAAGAGACGATTAAAATCCTCTGAATCTTTCGCTAGGCTTGCGTATACTATTTTGCATTTTTGACAACGCAGCCGCCCGATCACGAATAGCCCGCCGCATGGAAACGGAACGCATCTGGACCCCCAGCGAAGAGCGCATCGAGCGCTCGAACCTGAACCGCTTCCTGCGCTTCGCGCGCGAGGAGACCGGCAACGAGGATCTGCGCCGCTACGCGCCGCTGTACGACTACTCGATAGCCCATCCGGAGCGGTTCTGGACGCTGGTGTGGGACTTCTGCGGCGTGCGCGCCAGCGGCGAGCGCGAGCCGGTGCTGGTCGACGGCGAGCGCATGCCCGGCGCGAAGTGGTTCCCGAACGTGCGCCTGAACTTCGCGCAGAACCTGCTGCGCTACAAGGACGACAGGCCCGCGCTGGTGTTTCGCAACGAATGGGGCCATCGGCGCCAGTACACCTATGCCGAGCTGCACGCCGAGGTGGGCCGCGTCGCGCACGCGCTGCGCGAGGCGGGCGTGGTGGCCGGCGATCGCGTCGCCGGCTTCCTGCCGAACATGCCGGAGACGGTGATCGCCATGCTGGCGGCGACCTCGCTGGGCGCGACCTGGTCGTCGTGCTCGCCGGACTTCGGCATCAACGGCGTGGTCGACCGCTTCGGCCAGATCGCGCCGAAGGTGCTGTTCACCGCCGACGCCTATCCCTACGGCGGCAAGACGCACGATTGCCTCGACAGGATCCGCGGCGTGCTCGATCGCATCCCCAGCATCGAGCGCCTGGTGGTGATCCCCTACTCCGGCCAGCCGCTGCGACTGCAGGGCCTGCGCGGCGCCGTCGCCTGGCCGGAGTTCGCCGATAGCGTCGAGCACGCGCTCGAGTTCGTGCCGACGCCATTCGACCACCCGGTCTACATCATGTATTCCTCGGGCACCACCGGCGCACCGAAGTGCATCGTGCACGGCGCCGGCGGCACCCTGCTGCAGCACTTGAAGGAACTGGTGCTGCACACCGATCTCAAGCGCGAGGACCGCATCTTCTACTACACCACCTGCGGCTGGATGATGTGGAACTGGCTGGTATCCGGCCTCGCCGTCGGCGCCACCGTGGTGTTGTACGACGGCTCGCCGTTCCATCCCGACGGCAACGTGCTGTGGGACCTGGCCGACGAGATCGGCATCAGCGTGTTCGGCACCAGCGCGAAGTGGATCGCCGCGATCGAGAAGGCCGGCATCCGGCCGCGCGAGACGCACAAGCTGACGGCGCTGAAAACCATCCTTTCCACCGGCTCGCCGCTGGCGCCGGAGAGCTTCGACTACGTCTACCGCGACGTGAAGGAGCGCGTGCTGCTGTCGTCGATCTCCGGCGGCACCGACATCATCTCCTGCTTCGCGCTGGGCGCACCGGTGCTGCCGGTGTACCGCGGCGAGCTGCAGTGCCGCGGGCTCGGCATGAAGGTCGAGGTGCTGGACGACGCCGGCCAGCCGGTGCGCAACGCGCCGGGCGAACTGGCCTGTCTGGCGCCGTTCCCCTCGATGCCGGTCGGCTTCTGGAACGATCCGGACGGCGAGAAGTACCGCAACGCCTACTTCGCCCGCATCCCCAACGTCTGGTGCCACGGCGACTACGCCGAGCTGACCGATCGCAACACCGTGATCATCTACGGCCGCTCGGACGCCACGCTCAATCCCGGCGGCGTGCGCATCGGCACCGCCGAGATCTACCGCCAGGTCGAGCAGGTGCACGAGGTGCTGGAGTCGGTCGCGGTCGGCCAGAAGTGGGAAGGCGACGAGCGCGTGGTGCTGTTCGTGCGCCTGCGCGAAGGCCTCACCCTCGACGACGGCCTGCGCGAGAAGATCCGCCAGCAGATCCGCGCCAACACCACCCCGCGCCACGTGCCGGCGAAGATCCTGCAGGTGGCCGACATCCCGCGCACCATCTCCGGTAAGATCAGCGAGATCGCGGTACGCGATACCATCCACGGGCGCACGGTGAAGAACACCGACGCGCTGGCCAATCCGCAGGCGCTTGCGCACTTCTGCAACATCCCGGATTTAACCGTCTGACGAACATCGCCGGGCCGCGACGCCCGCCTGCATCAGGAACCGCACGGTGACGACGAGCGAGAGGATACTTGCGTATTCAGCACCCGACAGCGCGCGCTTTGGTTTTCACGTCGTGCGGGGGTACGCCCCCGATGCCGACCCCGATCGGCTGTGGAAAGCAATCGTCGATGCCAACGCGGATCTGGCGATCATCCGCACGCCGACGACCCTCGCGCATCGGATGTCGAAGCTAGGCGCCTTCGGCGCAGAAGTCATCCACGCCGATACGCTGGTTTACTATGCCGCCGAGCTCCGCAACCTCGATCTTGTCGCCCCTGCCAATACGCGCGTGAGCATCGCCACGGCCTCGACGGCGGACATGGCAGAACTCAGCGCGGTGGTCGCAAGCGTGTTTCGGGATTATCGCAACCACTACCACTCGAATCCCGTTCTCGACGCAGAAAAGGTGCTCGCCGGTTATTGCGAATGGGCCATTCGTCATCTCGGCGATCCCTCGAACAAGATTACCTGGCTCGCCCGCCATGAAGGGCGGATCGTGGGCTTCCTGTGCTGCAGCCACGATGTCGCCGCCTCGACGGGCGAATTCGTTCTGAACGGCGTCCTCCCCGAATTTGCCAGGAATGGCATCTACAGCAGTCTTGTGCGTATCGCGCTGCAGTGGTTTCACGAGAATGGCTTTGCGCGCGTGCGCGTCTCAACGCAGATTGGCAACCTCGCCGTACAGAAGGTGTGGCGGCGCGAAGGCTTTGCCATGGTGGAGGCTTACGACACTTTTCATGTCAACGCCTTTCTGCACGCGCCGGATGTCGAACACTGCGCTGCGTACAGCTTTTCGATTGAGCCGACGGCCCCACCATATACGTCATCGTCGGTGACCGACTTGATCGACTGGACTTCGCGCCGCGCAGTTCTCGATGCACCGCGTTTGCGCGTCCGTAGCTTGCGCGTGGCAAGCTTCGAAGACGCCTTCGCTTTGCAAACGGCGGCACACCGCGAGTACAAGCTGATTCCCTCGGCGAATTCCAGCGGTGCGATGAAAGCCGTAGGTATTCTTCGCGATGGCGAAGGACGGCCGTTGTATGCGGCGTACATCGATCTTTCACCTTAATAGAAACGTCTTTGCCACCATGGACGCGCTCATGGGCTATTTCCTCATCCTGTTGACGGTGCTTTTGACGGTTTACGGGCAAATCGTGATCAAATGGCAGGTCAATCTCGCCGGTGCGTTACCCGCGCAATTCTCCGAGAGAACACTTTTCCTGCTCAAACTTATCGTCAACCCATGGATCCTGAGCGCCCTGGCCGCCGCCTTCCTGGCATCGATCGCCTGGATGGCCGCCATGACGCGCTTCGAGTTGAGCAAGGCTTACCCTTTCATGGCACTCAACTTCGTGCTCGTCGGCATACTCGCCGTGCATCTTTTCGGGGAAACCGTCAACCCGGCCAAGATCGTCGGACTTGTCCTGGTGATCGCCGGACTCATCGTCTCCAGCCAAGGATGAATCATGCGGATTCCATTCAATAAGCCGTACATGACGGGCCGCGAGCTCGAGTACATCGCCGAGGCGCATGCCAGCGGCCATTTGTCGGGCGATGGTTTGTTCACGAAACGTTGCAACCAGTGGCTGGAAGCCCGACTCGGCGCAAAGCGCGCGTTGCTGACCCATTCCTGCACCGCCGCTCTCGAAATGGCGGCGCTATTGCTCGACCTGGCGCCCGGCGACGAGGTCATCATGCCCTCGTTCACTTTCGTGTCCACTGCAAACGCTTTCGCACTGCGCGGCGCGGTGCCGGTGTTCGTCGATGTCAGAGCCGACACGTTCAACATCGACGAAACCTTGATCGAGGCAGCCGTCACCCCGAGGACCAAGGCCATTTGCGCGGTGCATTACGCCGGCGTCGGTTGCGACATGGATGCCATCATGGCCGTTGCCGAGCGCCATCGATTGTTCGTAGTCGAAGATGCCGCGCAGGGTGTCCTTTCCAGCTACAAGGGCCGGCCGCTGGGCAGCATCGGTCATTTGGCCGCGCTGAGTTTCCATGAAACGAAAAACGTGATCTCGGGCGAAGGTGGCGCCCTCCTCATCAACGACGATCAGTTCGTCGACCGCGCCGAGATCATCCGGGAGAAGGGCACCAACCGATCCAAGTTTTTCCGCGGGCAGGTCGACAAGTACACGTGGGTCGACCTGGGTTCTTCGTATCTGCCTGGCGAGATCGTCGCCGCCTTCCTGTGGGCGCAACTCGAGGAAGCCGACAGGATCACGCGCGAACGGCTCGCGATATGGGAAACCTACCACCGCGCTCTGGAGGAACCCGAACGGGACGGGCTGCTCCGCCGCCCGATCGTGCCAGAAGGATGCGTACACAATGCGCACATGTACTATGTGATCCTGCCGTCGCTCGCCATACGCAGCGGCGTGATCGAGTACATGAAGCAGCAGGACATCCACCCCATCTTCCATTACATACCGCTGCATGATGCGCCGGCAGGCAAGCGCTACGCCCGCAGCATCGGCGATCTTCCGGTTACGCGTCGGGTAAGCGATACCCTGCTCAGATTGCCCTTGTGGTTGCCCGACCTCGATGCTCATCGCGTCATTGCCACGCTCCAGGATGCCCTGCGTGCCCACCGCCAAGCCTGACATAAGTGTGCTGGTCCCCGTGTACTGCTGCGCGGATTGTCTCCACGAGCTTTGTGCACGCGTCGACAAGGCCCTGACGGCCATCACGCAACGCTACGAGATTGTCCTGGTCTGCGACGGCAGTCCGGACGACTCCTGGCAGGTCATCGAACAGCTCGCGCGCTCCGACGCGCATGTGCGCGGCCTGCTGCTTTCACGCAATTTCGGCCAGCACTATGCCATCAGCGCCGGGCTCGACCGGTGCGAAGGCGAGTGGGTGGTCGTGATGGACTGCGACCTGCAGGACAGGCCCGAAGAAATCCCGCGCCTGTACGCGAAGGCCCAGGAGGGCTACGACATCGTTTTCGGTGCGCGGGCCCGCCGTCAGGACGGACTCCTCAAACGCTGGTTGTCCCGCATCTTCTACGCCGTGCTGAATTACCTCAGCAGCGCCGATTTCGACGCACGCACCGCCAACTTCGGCATTTTCCACCGGCGGGTAGTCGACGCGATCCGGCGCATGCCGGAGAAAACCCGCTTCTTCCCGGTCCAGGTGAAGTGGGTGGGATTCAGGCGTTGCGCGATCGAGGTCGAGCACGGCGCCCGCGAGCACGGGAGCAGCAGCTACGATCTGCATAAGCTGCTCAAGCTAGGCGCCGATATCATCCTGGCCAATTCGGACAAGCCCTTGCGCGTCTCGGCCGTACTCGGATTGCTCATCTCACTGCTGGCATCCGTCTACGCGTTGTGGACGCTGGTTCGCTACCTGCGCGGCGAGGTCAGCGTACTGGGCTATACCAGCTTGATCACATCCATTTGGCTGCTGGGAGGCCTGATCCTTTTCAGCCTCGGCGTGCTCGGCCTTTATCTCGGAAGGGTGTACGAGAGCGTAAAGGACCGGCCGATTTACCTCATCTATCGCGATACCCGAGGCACCGACGCTGCCGGCACTGGGGACAAGATGCCATGAAGAATGCGCAACACCTCATGTTCGACAGATTCTCGAGCGACGTGGCGCTGCGTCAAGCGCTGCTGTTCGCTTGGGTTTTGCTATGCGTCTTTTTGAGCAAGGGGTCAGCGCTTTTGGGAGGATACGCGCTAGACGACTACAAGCTTTCGCTTGGCGCCGATAGCGAATCCACTCGACAGCTCGCAGCGCACTTTCTGTCGCAGGGACGCTACACATTCGTTCCAATCACGCTGGCTCTTGATGCCGTCGGAATTAACTTCGTCCAAATACAGTTTCTTGCTGCTGCTCTTTGTATCAGCGCTTATGCATATTTCATCGCCACGGTTTTTTCTTACCCGTTATCCCTAGGAACATCATTTGCCGCGTGCTTAATCGGATCAGCAGTAGCCGCTTCCCATCCATACGCCGCTGAATACTTCACATTTCGCCAAGCCGATCTACCCATGGCCATTGCTTGGCTGCTATCCGCCCTATCGCTCCGTTTGGCGGCAAGGCAGTTCCGGCAGAGCACCGATGAGGCCATCGAAAAAAATTCTTTACGACAGCGAGTTCTGGTTTCGTCGTTGGTGCTCACATTGGCTGCAGGCATCAATCAGCTTGTGGTTCCGGCCACTTTTTGTGGGCTGATCGGCATGTTTGCGCTTCCGAGACACAGAAGCGGTCACGGAGATCAGTTCTCATATGACGGCATAAGAATTGCGTTTCTTGTTCCGGCATTCGCAACGATTGCGTATGTAATCATCAATCTTCTTTTGTCCCGCCTTTTTTCGCTTCCCCATGAGAATAGGGCCACATTGATCGGGGTGGCCGATATCCCTCAACGCTGCATCGAGGTGCTCTCGCTGCTGAAGCGCATGGTATGGGATGGTGAACCCATACTTTCACACGGAGCGAAAATCGCTTTCGTGGCAGCCCTTCTCCTCTCAGCGGGCCTCGCGTTCATCCAAAACCGCTACCGCACTGTCCTCATTTTGGCATGTGGCGTTTTGATGCTGGCAGCCACGATCGCCCCCGTCGCGGTAGGCAAGAGCTGGTGGCCTGTACCACGCTCGATCTCTGCTTATGCGATTGCTAGCGGTATCGTTGCCGCAGGTCTTGTTGGTGGCGCTCTGCTCTCCCGATCCGGAGCGTTTGTGATCTGGTCTTTCCCCCTATTGGCACTCTCTTTCAGCAGTGCGTCCGTATTTTTCGACCAGACGCGATTGAACCGCTGGGATCAATTGCGAGCTGCCTTAATCCTTCACGACGTCGAAACTCATTTTGGCAAGAATGACAGTCGACCTATACTGATCGGCAATCCCTCATGGGGATATCCTTCGGGCCTCGGTACAACTCAAGGCGACATGAATATTTCGGCATTTGCCAAGCCATGGTCCATCAGCGGTCTTTTTACTGAGGCCACGGGCACGACGCGGAAAGTGTTCATCGGTGACGACATTAATAAGGCATGTATCGGAAAGCCGAACTGGCCGACTGCAGGTTCTCTGTCCGAGCGTGGTGACGCCATACTTGTTTGCTTGTAAAGCACGATGCAAAGTGGGCACTTCTGGGATCCAGCCATCATTCCTTCGATGAACATCACTGCATTCAGTCCACGTCTCGTACCTGACGCGCTTGGTATTTACCGCCCCCAGAGGAATGATGCGCATTACTCCTACCCGGACGATGGACATGAGCGCTGCATGCAGGTGGAGGACCGCTCATTCTGGTTCCGCCACCGCAACGACTGCATCGTTGCGTCGATGCGCCGGTTCCCGCCTCCTGCGGGTGTCTTTCTCGACATCGGCGGCGGCAACGGCTACGTTACGGCGCGCCTGCTTGCCGAAGGACATCAGGCCGTTTTGCTGGAGCCCGGCCCTGTAGGCGCCAGGAATGCACGTTTGGCCAGGGGAATCCCCACCGTGATCTGCGCCACCTTTGAGCACGCGGGCATCTTGCCCGCCTCGCTTGCGGCGTCGGGCATGTTCGATGTCATCGAACATATCGAGCGCGACGCGGCCTTTCTGGATCGTGTGGCCGACGCTTTGCAACCTGGTGGACGCGTGTATGCGACTGTGCCGAGCTACGCGTGGCTGTGGTCGCGTGCCGACATCTCCGCAGGGCATTTCAGACGGCACACCCGCGCGACACTGGACAAGCTTTTTTCGGCCCGCTTCGACATCCTTTACGCGACCTATTTCTTCACGGCGTTGGTGTTTCCGATCTGGCTGCTGCGATCGCTGCCCTACCGACTGGGACTGGGCAGGCGCGATGGACTGATGAGCAGCGAGGATGAACACGGATCCGGCGGCAGCTGGGCCGCCTCGCTGCTGGAGAAGATACTGCGCCCCGAGGTCCGGGCGATCGCCGCGGGCCGCACCTTACCCTTCGGCGCCAGTTGCCTGGTGGTGGCGCAAAAGAAGTCCGTCTGACGGCGGAACCGGCGCGCTCGGCGCGCGAAACCATGCGCCGCCCCGCGCGGAAGGGGTTTGCGCGCGCTGCCGATACGACGGACGCCCATCAGCCGAGCGGCACGCTCACGTCGTCGCCGCACGCGCCATGCTCACGCCCTGCTTTCAGGCCACGTACCCCTCGATCCCCGCCAGCCGCCGAACGAACACTTCCCAGCGACGCTCGGCGAGCTTTATGCGCAACGATTCGACGCGCGCGGCCCGCAACGCGGGGTTCTCCGAGAGGTCGCGGATCGACTTCACGTAAGCGGGCACGTCGTCGGCGGATGCCACCAAATCGGCGGCAGGAATGAAATCGGTGATTCCGCCCACATCGGGCGCCACGACCGGCAATCCTGCTGCCGCAGCCTCCAAAAGAACGTTCGGCATGCCGTCCCACGCCGTCGTGTACAGCAACGCCAGATGGTCGTCTTTGACCACATCATCGAAGCATGCGTAGGCGCCGTGCATGACGACGTTGGGCAACTTGCGCAGCATGTCCAGGTCGCCCTGCTCGCAAACACTCGTTCCGTGCACATCGAACCGGAAATCCGGCATGGCGGCCGCGATGCGCGCAAGCAGATCCGGGCGTTTCTGCCGGTCGAGCCTCCCTGCCCATAGGATCGCCTTGCCAGCGCCGCGGGTGGTTGGCGCCGCTGTAGCGGGGGCCGGGAAAGGGAGGACATTGAAAAGCGAGGCCGGTACGCCCATCGTCTGCACCCAGGCGCGCCATGTCCGCGTGTTGTCGCTGAGTATGCCATCGAGCATGGTGTAGCAGCGCGGCAGATAGCTGCGCGCGTAGCCCACGGGAACGCCATGCGGCGTAAAGTCGTCGCAGTACAACGAGGCGAAAATTCTCATGTGCTGGCGCAAGGCCAGACCGTTGCGCACGACGGCATCCCACCCAAGACGCGAGTTCATGATGTGGAATACACGCGGCGAAAGCTGCAGCAGCAGGCGCACGAGGACATCAAGTCGGTGCCCCGGCGCGAGCGGCGCCAGTGGCCGTCCGATGGGCAGGAACTGCACTTTCGCCGAGAGCCGGGAGGCCCATGGTGAATCCTGGTCCTCGGTCGCCATGACCAGGACGCGCCGATCCAGATCTTCGGCGAGCGCATTGGCGACATGGACCGCTCCAAGGTCGGCGCCCCCGGTCTTGAGCCAAGGCACGGCAATGGCTACATCGACCGGCCGCTCGACGGAGTGCCACAACTGCGCATAGACCTGTCCCGGCTGGTCATAACACCACGGTGCCGAATAAAAGCTAGCCCGTGCGATCGCTTCGTTTTCCGGATGCAGCTCCGGATCGATGGCGGCAAGCGCGCGCAATTCATCCTTGACCCAAGCGGGCAAGGCCGGCGGCTGCCAGGGCCGATCGCTGCTCAGCGAACCCGACATGTCGACCAACTGGCTGGCGTGCGCCGCCTGGATGCGTTCGGGAAACATGCCGCGCGCTACGCGCAATACGCCGGCCTTGAGCGCCAACTGCTTCTGTAGGGGCATGCGTGAAAACAAAGCGCGATCGAGCGCGCGATAGGTGGCTCTGAATACGCGGTACATGGCTCAGAGTTGCTCGAAAAAGATGGAGGGGCGGATCACCGCGCCGACCTGCTGATGAGCGATATTAAGGGAGCCGCCGTGTTTCCTCCGCTCGAAGCGGACGGTTCCGCGCGCAAGTCGGTGCACGAATCCATGCGCGATGGTCTCGCAGTTCCAATGCCAATCCTCGAAACCGAAACCCGCCTCGCCGACGCGCGAGACATGGTATGGGCATCGCTCGAAAACCGAGCGAGCCGCGAATGCGCATGCATTCCAATAGTTGGTGATCAACAACGCGCCGGGACGGTAGTACTCATCGAGCTGGTCGACTTGCCACCAGTAGGCGTTCCATGCGCCAAAGGCGAACATGATCTCCGGGTGATAGATGAATTTCTCGCCATGCTGGCGGATGAGTTCGACGCAGCGCGCGATCCAATTGGCCGAGAAATAATCGTCTCCGTCGAAAGTGCCGATATACCGGCCGCGCGCGTGTTGTATGGCGTGGTTACGGCAAGTAGACAGGTCTCTGTAGTCGACCTCGTGGAGTTGGTCGCCGGGGCGGAGCGCCTGGTGCCCTTTCACCACTCGCAACGTCTCGACATCGGCGTTGTCCAGCGTGATGACGAACTCGACGGACAAGCCGGCTTCCTCAGCGAATCGCCGGCACCGCTCGATCGAAAGCAACGTGGTGTGAGCCAGAAGGCCCTCGCGATGAAACGTAATGACCGCGCTCACGTCATGGCTTGTGTGCGACATCCTTCGCCTCAATCCCCTTCGGTTTTCCAAATATCCTGAACACGCGCCGGACGGCCGGTCAATCGCTCCCGCAACGAGAGCCGGCGATGCTGTGCGGCCTCATGGCACTGGCGCAGCGCACCGAAGCGCTCGCGGAGATCGTTCAGTTCGCGCTTCAGGTGCTGGTGTTCGTCTCGCAGTGTCGCCCGTCCGGCCTGTTCGATGGCCAACGACTTCTCCAGATCGGAGGCCCGTTGCGCCGTCGCCTCGGCCTGCTCGCGGAAACGCTCTTTCTCATGCCATACGAATTCCGCTTCGGCCTGCTTGGCGGCGAGGTGTCTTTCCAACGCATCCACCTTCTGCCGCAACGCGTCCGTCTGTTCGCGGAACCATTCTTTTTCGCGCCATAGGCCTTCCGCTTCGCCTTGACGCGACACCATCGCGGCTTGCAGGTCTCGAATAAAAGCCGCGGCGTCCGCTCCGCGCGCGGTGACACCCGCCGCTTTCGCCGCATCCTCCGAAAACTCGAACACCCTGGAAAGATCATCCAGGCAGCGGCCGAACATGGAAAGCCCTTGCTCGTAGACCGCGCCTATGTGCGCGATGCGCGCCCAGGCGCGACTGTCGTCCCTGGCGTCGAGGCACGCAGCGTAAATCGTGCTCGAAACATTCTCGCTCGGCGCCTCCAAAGCGTTGAAACGATGATGCCGCAACCCGCTGTCGAGAAAACCGCGCACCTCCTCCTCGATCCCGGGCGACGTAGATAGACCGATGTCGAGCTGTGCCTCCACGCGAGCGACCACCGACCGCCAGTCGTCGAAAAGTTCGCCATAGGCCACCATCGCGCGTTTGTGCTCGCGCGTGGCGCGTTCGGGCTCCAGGACATGCTGCGCCCAGAGCAGCTCCCCGATCGGAGGCATGCGCCGGTCTCGCACCCACATCGATTCGACGACTTCGCGAGGATCACGCACCACGAAAAGAAATCGTGGCTCGACGTCACGTTCGGCCAGAAGGTCGATCCACATGGGCACGAGCCGGCACAGCCGCGGGTCCTTGACACCCCATACCGGCAATCCGGAAAACTCTTTGTCGATCAAAGCATGCAACCGCTCGCGCGCTTTGGCGGCCGCAGGGTGGTGACGCCATCCTGCCGGCATGGGCGCGACGGAAGCCCACCTGTGGTCCAACGCGGAGAGCAACTGCTCATGGATCGCCACAACCTCACGGTGCTCCCAGAAGCCGCGAGGGTTATCAGCGGAAGCGGGCACGAAATCGCTGCCCAGGGGCAAGCCGCAGAGATTAAGCACTCTGGTCAACGCCGAAGTTCCGCTGCGATGCATGCCCAGCACGAGGAGAGCCTTCACGGCCATCATTAGGTTCCTGCTGCCTGCACCCGTCTCAACAGATCGACGCTCGGTTTGACGTCAAAATCCACCAGCGCCGTCGCCAGGCGCGAAGAGTCCGGCATGACACGAAACATCGCGACGTCGATGTGGCGGTCGACGAAATCGTCTCCCTCGCCCAGGTCTGCAACGACACCGGCATTGAGGAAATAAACGCCGGGCGCCAACAGGCAACGGAATCGGAAACGCACACGCGCGCTGCAACCGGCATCGACGACTTCAATGGCCTCATTCGGCGTCGCCGAGATCGCGCCGCCGAGTTCGAGGCCGGTGATCGACTTTATCAGCATGCCGAAGCGGACACGGCACAGGCTGCGGGCGAAATCCGCTCGGTATGAATAAACATACTCCCTCCCTGCATGCAGCACGTTGACCCGCCGCCCTGCGAGGGTGGTCAGCATCGCGTCGTGGATCGTGGCTCCTTTGGAAACGTATTGAATCGTGCTCTTGGGCACGAGATAGGGGTCGAAATATTCATCATCGACGGTGCGGGCAGGCAGCGATTCATCGCGCGTTCCCGCATCCTCGCCAAGCACGGGTTCACCGCCGCACCCTTCGGCGCGGATCTGCTCGCGTATCTCCCTGGCGCGGGACTCAGGCGCATAGAGCAGCTTGTGGTATCGGGAAACCACATACTTTGGCGTCCCCTCGACCAGCTGCTCTCCACGGTCGAGAAGGATGGCCCTGTCGCAAAGTTCGACCACGGTGCCTGCCGAATGCGAAACGAACAACACCGTGGCGCCGTTATCGCGGATCGCGTTGATGCGTGCAAAACACTTGCGCTGAAACGCCTCGTCGCCGACGGAAAGGGCTTCGTCGACGATGAGAATGTCCGGATCCACGTTGATCGCCACGGCGAATGCCAACCTCACGTACATGCCGCTCGAATAGTTCTTGACCGGTTGATCGATGAACTCGCCGATGTCGGCGAAAGCGGCGATCGCATCGAACCGCGCGTCGATTTCACTCTTGTCGAGCCCGAGGACGGTGGCGTTGAGGATCACGTTCTCGCGGCCGGTGAACTCCGGATTGAAGCCGGTACCAAGCTCCAGCAGCGCCGCGATTCTTCCATTGACCTTGGCATCGCCACGGGTGGGTGCGAGGGTGCCACAGATGATCTGCAGCAGCGTCGACTTCCCCGAACCGTTGCGCCCGACGATACCAACCGTTTCTCCGCGCCGAACATCAAAATTGATGTCCTTCAGTGCGTGAAACTCGCGGTACCAGCGTTGCTTCGGCCCCGGCATCACCATTTGCAGGAATCGATGGTGCGGCTTGTCGTATATCGGGAAGACTTTCGACAGATTGCGCACGGTGATGGCAACGTCAGAGCACATCTGCGAACCCTCGTCGCGTCTTCTCGAAGAACGCATGCCCAAGATACGCCACGCACAGCGCCAGCAGGCAATAGAGGCCGAGCCCGGACCAATCCGGGAACTCCTGCCATAGCATCACGTTGCGCGCCTGATCAATGATGAATGTCAGTGGATTGATAAAAAATACCCATCGATACGATTCCGGAATGACTTCGATGGGGAGCATCGCCGAGGAGAGGAAGAACATGGCCGTGGCCAACACGCTCACGATCTGGCCGATGTCCCTGAAGTAAACCCCGGCCGAAGCCAGGAACCACGCGACCCCGAGCGTCAAAATGAACAGCGGCAACAGCACAATGGGCGCGAATACCATCGTCCACGCCACGTCGCCATCCAACAGCAGTCGCAATACGATGAAAATCAGTATGTTGGTGCACAGATGGAAGAGCGCCGAAAACACCATCGACACCGGCAGCACTTCCAGAGGGAAGATGACGCGTTTGACGAAATTCTGGTTACTCACCACCAGCCCGGGCGAACGCGTCAGACACTCGGCGAAGAAACTGTGCACGATCACACCCACGAAAAGGATGATCGAATAATGGGTGTGCCCGGCCTCGAGTTGGGGCCACTTCGATTTCAGCACCGTGCCGAACGCGAACGTGTACACCATGAGCATGAGGAACGGGCTCATCAGCGACCACAGCAGGCCAAAACTGGCGCCGCGGTAACGTCCGAGAACATCGCGCTTCGCCAACTGGTAAGTCAACGCCCGATGGCGGATAAACGCGGAGATTGGAGCAAGCATACGCGGCAGCGGCACAAACGTGCGGTCCATTGTATCGACGCCCACAGGGCGTTCGGTGGCGTACATCGCCATTCACTCATTCGAGGGCCGACGCCAGCTCAGCCCGCAAATCATCGAGGTCCTCCACCCCCACCGACAAACGCACCAGCGCGTCGCTGATGCCGAGCCGCTTGCGGTTGGCCGGCGGCACCGAGGCGTGGGTCATGATCGCCGGATGCTCGATCAGGCTCTCGACGCCGCCGAGCGATTCGGCCAGCGCGAACAGCTCGCAGCGCTCCAGCATGCGCCGCGCCTTCCTCAGGCCGCCCTTCACCACGACGGAGACGATGCCGCCGAAACCGTCCATCTGCCGCCGCGCCAGCGCATGCTGCGGATGCGATTTGAGGCCGGGGTAGATCACGCACTCGATCGCCGGGTGCTGCTCCAGCCACTTCGCCAGTTCCAACGCGTTGGCGCAATGCGCGCGCATGCGCAGATGCAGCGTCTTCAGGCCGCGCATGGCCAGGAACGCGTCGAACGGGCCGGCCACGGCGCCGACCGAGTTCTGCAGGAATGCCATCCGCTCGACCAGCTCAGGATGGTCGCCGGCGACGACGATGCCGCCGACCATGTCGGAGTGGCCGTTGAGATACTTCGTCGCGGAGTGCAACACCAGGTGCGCGCCGTACTCCAGCGGGCGCTGCACCATCGGCGAGCTGAAGGTGTTGTCGACGACGAGGAGCAGGCCGTGCTTCTTCGCGAACGCGCCCAGCTTGGCCAGATCGACCAGCTTCAGCATCGGATTGGTCGGCGTTTCCGCCCAGATCATGCGCGTGTTCGGCTTCAGCGCCGCCTTCAGCGCCTGCATGTCGTCGAGGTCGATGAAGGTGAAATCGAGTCCCGCGGAACGGCGCCGCACGCGCTCGAACAGGCGGTAGGTGCCGCCGTAGAGGTCGTCCATCGCGATCACGTGGCTGCCCGAGTCGAGCAGGTCGAGCACGGTGGCGGCCGCGGCCAGCCCGGAGGCGAATGCGTAGCCCGCCTTGCCGCCCTCGAGGTCGGCCACGCAGCGCTCGTAGGCCATGCGCGTCGGGTTCTGCGTGCGCGAGTACTCGTAGCCCTTGTGCTTGCCGGGGCTGGCCTGCACGTAGGTCGAGGTCGCGTAGATCGGCGTCATGATCGCGCCGGTGGACGGATCGGGGCTCTGGCCGGCGTGGATGGCGCGGGTGCCGAGGCCGTGCAAGGCAGCTTTGTGCTTCTGGGCAGTCATAGCTGAGGGTGGCTACGCCGGAGGCGGATTGCCGATTCTACCCGTTAAGCGGTCGGCTGCCTGAATCGCCCGCCGATGCCGCTGTCTTCCGCGACGATTGACGAATGGCCCACACTGACGGCATAAACCCGCCATGTTGATCCCCCTGATCCTGAGTGGCGGCAGCGGCACGCGCCTGTGGCCGGTGTCGCGGCGCAACCTGCCCAAGCAGTTCCTCGCCCTCAGCGGCGACGGCACGCTGTTCCAGCAGACGGTGCAGCGGGCGGAACAGCTGCCCGACGCGGCACCGCCGATCGTGGTCGCCAGCGAGGACCACCGCTTCCTGGTCGCCGACCAATTGCTGGATGCGGGCGTGGAGGGTGCGGCGATCATCCTCGAGCCGCTGCCCCGCAATACCGCGCCCGCCATCGCGCTGGGCGCGCTGAAGGCAATGGCGAGCGATGCCGACGCCGTGCTGCTGGTGCTGCCGGCCGACCACCTGATCGGCGATCCCGCCAGCTTCCGCAACGCTGTCGCACGCGCACGGCCCGCCGCCCAGCAGGGATGGCTGGTGACCTTCGGGATACGCCCGGATCGACCGGACACCGGTTTCGGCTATATCCGCCGCGCCGATCCCATCGACGCGCACACGTATCGGGTCGGCCGGTTCGTCGAGAAGCCCGATCTCGCCACGGCGCAGTCCTACCTGGCCGACGGCGGCTACGAATGGAACTCGGGGATGTTTCTGTTCAAGGCATCCCGTTATCTGCAGGAGTTGCAGCAGCACGCGCCCGCCATGCTCGCGGCCGCGCGCGAGGCCTTCGCCTCCGCGCGCGCGGACCTCGATTTCATCCGCATCGATCGCGACGCTTTCGCCCGGGTGCCCGAGAACTCCATCGACTACGCGGTGATGGAGAAGACCGCGCACGCCGCGGTGGTACCGGTGGACTGCGCCTGGAGCGACATCGGATCCTGGTCGGCGCTGTGGCTTGCGGGCACGCGCGACGCGGACGGCAACCTGCGCGAAGGCGACACCGTCGCCATGAACACGCGCAATTCGCTGCTGCGCTCGCATGCGCGGCACCTCGTCGCCACGGTAGGCGTGGAAGACCTGATCGTGGTGACGACGCCGGATGCCACCCTGGTCGCCCATCGCGACGCCGCGCAGGACGTCAAGCGCGTCGTCGACGAGCTCAAGGCCTCGGGGCGCAGCGAACATGCGCTCCATCGCGTCGTGCATCGCCCGTGGGGCTGCTACGACTCGCTGGAGGCAGGCGAACGCTTCCAGGTGAAGCGCATCGTGGTCAAGCCGGGCGCCAGCCTCAGCCTGCAGAAGCACCACCACCGCGCCGAGCACTGGATCGTCGTCTCCGGCACCGCCGAGGTGACCTGCGACGACAAGGTCTTCCTGCTCGGCGAGAACCAGAGCACGTACATCCCGCTGGGCAGCGTGCATCGCCTGCGCAATCCCGGCAAGTTGCCGCTCGAATTGATCGAGGTGCAGTCCGGCAGCTACCTCGGCGAGGACGACATCGTCCGCTACGACGACGCCTACGGGCGCAGCTAAGGCGCCAGCCACGCAGGCTGCGGGGCGCACCGGGCGCCCACAGCGCGTCTACTGCACGCGCCGCCGCAGGTAGTTCAACAGGTCGATGCGGGTGATCAGGCCGAGGAATTTCTCGCCGTCCATCACGATGGCGACGTGGCCGGCGCCGAACACCGGCAGCAGCGCCTCGATCGGCGATTTCACGTCCAGCACCTGCAGCTTGCTGATCATCGCGGTCGAGACGGGATCGCGGAAACGCGCCTCGTCGCCGTAGACGTGCATCAGCACGTCGGACTCGTCGAGGATGCCGACGATGCGGTCGTCCTGCATCACCGGCAGCTGCGAGACGTCGTACAGCTTCATGCGGTTGTAGGCGGTGACCAGCAGGTCGCCCGGCGCGACGACGACGGTGTCGCGCTGGGCGTAGGGGCGCAGGATCAGGTCGCGCAGGTCGCCGTACGCCGGGCGCTCGAGGAAGCCGTTGTCGAGCATCCAGTAGTCGTTGTACAGCTTCGACAGGTACTTGTTGCCGGTGTCGCACACCAGGGTGACGACGCGCTTCGGCGCGGTCTGCTCGCGGCAGTACTTCAGCGCCGCGGCCAGCAGCGTGCCGGTGGAGGAGCCGCCGAGGATGCCTTCCTTCTGCAGCAGCTCGCGCGCGGTGAGGAAGCTCTCCTTGTCGGTGATCGCGTAGGCCTTCTTCACGCGGGAGAAGTCGCTGATCGACGGCAGGAAGTCCTCGCCGATGCCTTCCACCATCCAGCTCGCCGACTTGGTCGAGAGCGTGCCTTCGTTGATGTACTGGGCGAGGATCGAGCCGACCGGGTCGGCCAGGATCAGCTCGGTCTGCGGCGAGACGCGCGCGAAGTAGCGCGACAGGCCGGTCATCGTGCCGGAGGAGCCGCAGCCGAACACGATGGCGTCGACCTTGCCGTCCATCTGCTCGAAGATCTCCGGGCCGGTGGTTTCCTCGTGCGCGGCCGGATTGTCCGGGTTGCCGAACTGGTTGATGAAGTAGGCGCCCGGTGTCTCGTCGGCGATCTTCTCGGCCAGGTCCTGGTAGTACTCGGGATGGCCCTTGGCGACGTCCGAACGCGTCAGCACCACCTCCGCGCCCATCGCCTTCAGGTTGAAGATCTTCTCGCGGCTCATCTTGTCGGGCACCACCAGGATCAGGCGGTAACCCTTCTGCTGCGCGACCAGCGCCAGGCCGATGCCGGTGTTGCCGGCGGTGCCTTCGACCAGGGTGGCGCCGGGCTTGATCTTCCCGGCGCGCTCGGCGGCCTCGATCATCTTCAGGCCGATGCGGTCCTTGATCGAGCCGCCGGGGTTGGCGCTCTCCAGCTTCAGGAACAGCTCGCAGCGGCCGGTGTCGAGGCGCTGCGCCTTGACCATCGGCGTGTTGCCGATGAGCGCGAGGACGCTGGATTGGACCTTCATGCGGACTCCGTGCGGGGCGCCGCCGCGGCGGATGCCGCGGCGGCGGGGATGTCGTCGGCTCGATCTGCCCGCGTACGGGCAGGCACGGATGATAGCCGAGCCGGCGGCCGGCCCGCGATGCGGGCCGCAGGGGGATCCTTCAGTGGGTGCGTCCTCGGTGCAGCTCCCACATCTTCAGCAGGCGGTCCTTGGCCCGCAGCTTTTCGCGTTTCATGGTGGAGAGCGTGATGTCGTCCATGGGCAGCACGCCCAGTTCCGCGTCGCGAACCTTGCTGTCGAGCTCCTGGTGGTGCTGATAAAGGCGGCGGAACTCGCTATTCGCCTTCATCAGCGCCTCGACATCTTCTCGCTGCTGGTTCTCGAACATCGTCGGACCTCCTCTGGCGTACGACAGGGCGCGACGCCGCGCTGGCGAAGCGGCGTCGCGGTGGGGAAACGGGCGGGCCTGGCCGATCCATCGGGCGCCCGAGCGCCGCGGGAGACCGGCGCAGGCGGGCGGGAGGTCGGCGGGCAGGAGCATGCGGGAGTGACCGTCGCTGCGGGAGGGCCGCACGACCCTCCATGAGCCCGACGCTACTCCTTTGCGCAGGGGGGCGCAACCGCGCCCGCGCGCACCTGCGCAAAACCGCGACTGGATGTGAAAATATCGCTAAAACAACGGTTTGGCGTTCAACCGCCGACCAGGCTGACGACCACCCCGCCGTCGTGCCGGCCGCCGTTTCCGCTGGTGCTGATGCGGCCGGCGTCCACCCCGGCGGCGATCAGCGCGGCACGCACCGCGTCGGCCCGCTTGCGCGCCAGCGTCTTGCTGCCGCCGGCGTCGGCGTGGCCCTCGATGCGGATGCGCTTGGCCGGCTCGGCCTGCACGAATTCGATCACCCGGCCGAGGTGGCGCTTCGCCTCCGGACGCAGGCTGGTGCCGTCGGCGGCGAAGATGTCGGCGCCCAGGGTCATCTGCCGTCCGTTCGCTCCGGATTCGGCCTTGAGGTTGTCCAGGTTGCCCTGCATCGCCGCGACGGCGGCCTCGGCCAGCGAAGCCTCCTTGCGTGCCAGCGCCGCCGCGCGCGCCTGCGCGCGGGCCAGCTTGTGCGCCTGCTCGGCTTCCTTGCGCGCCTGCTCGGCCTGCTGCGCCGCCTCCTCGCCCTGCGCCTGCAGCCGCGCCGCCTCCTCGGCGGCGGCCAGGTTCTGCAGGCGCTGGCGCTCGAGTTCGGCGCGCACGGCCTCGGCGTCGCGGCGGCTGGCCTCCAGCAGGATGCGGTCGTGCTCGCGTTCGAGCAGGACCACCTTGCGCTGGGCGTCCTCGATCTGCGCGGCGGTGACCGCCAGGTCGATCAGCTTTTCGGCGAGGAACAGCGCGTGCGGGCGCGTCTTGCGGTCGGCGTCGCGCAACCGCTGCAGCGCGTCGCGGGCGCGGGCCTGTTCCCCCTGGGCGAAACCGCCCAGCGTCGGATCGGCGGCGAGCTGCGCGAGGCTGACGCCGAGCCGCTGGTAGTCCAGGTCCGGCTTGGCGGCGCGGGCGGTCGCGATGCCGGCGAGCAGCGCCGCGCCAAGGACGATCGGCAGGGAGTGGCGTCCCGTCACGGCTGGCCTCCGTCGGTCGTGCCTTGGCTGCCGGCGGGCCTCGGCGTGCTGCCGGCCGGGGCCGGCGCCAGCTCGATCTGCGGCAATTGCACGCTGCTGCTGGCCGCGGCCGGCGCGCTGCCGGCGGCCGCCGGCGCGGCCGCGGCGCGATCCAGCATCTCGGCGCGCAGCCGGGCGTTCTCGGCGGTGCGGTCCTGCACCTCCGCGCGCAGCTTGGCCAGCCGCGCGCGGGCGCGCGCCAGTTCGCCGGCCACCCCCGCCTCGTCGGCGAGGTCGGCGGCATCGGCGTATTTCTTCGCGGCCATCGCCGCCTTGGCGGCGTCCAGCTTCTGTTCGGCGAAGCCGAGGTCGACCGGCGCGTAGTCGCGGGCGCCGGCGGCGCGCGCCGACTCGACCTGCGCCTGGGCGCGCGCCAGCGCGTCGGTCGGCGGCGGGGTGGTGCCGCAGGCGGCCAGCGCCAGCAGCGCGAAAAGCGGAAGCGCGTATTGGATTTTTGCGAACGTACGTGCCATAAACGGCCCCTGCGAAGCGCGGGCTATTGTGGGGAACCGCGCTCCATCATTGCAATGCGGGCGGTCACATGGACATCGGTTACTTCCTGAAGCTGATGGTAGACAAGGGCGCGTCGGACATGTTCCTGACCACCGGCGCCCCGGTGAACATCAAGGTCGAGGGCAAGCTCTACCCCCTCGGCAACACCGGCCTGCCCAGCGGCATGGTCAAGAAGATCGCCTACTCGCTGATGGACGAAGGCCAGGTGCCGCAGTTCGAGCGCGACCTCGAGCTGAACATGGCGATCGCGGTGAAGGACGCCGGCCGCTTCCGCATCAACGTGTTCAAGCAGCGCGGCGAGGTCGGCATGGTGATCCGCGCGATCAAGAGCGAGATCCCGACGATCGACCAGCTCAAGCTGCCGCAGATCTTCAAGGACATCATCATGGAGCCGCGCGGCCTGATCCTGGTGGTCGGCGCCACCGGTTCGGGCAAGTCGACCACGCTGGCGGCGATGATCGACCACCGCAACGCCAACTCCTCCGGGCACATCCTCACCATCGAGGACCCGATCGAGTATCTGCACCGGCACAAGAAGTCGATCGTCAACCAGCGCGAGGTCGGCCTCGACACGCACAGCTACCACGAGGCGCTGAAGAACGCGATGCGCGAGGCGCCGGACGTGATCATGATCGGCGAGATCCGCGACGTCGACACGATGGAGGCGGCGATCGCGTTCTCCGAGACCGGCCACATCTGCCTGGCCACGCTGCACTCCAACAACGCCGACCAGACCATCGAGCGCATCCTCAATTTCTTCCCGGAATCGGCGCACAAGAACATCCTGATGAACCTGGCGCTGAACCTGAAGGCGGTGATCAGCCAGCGTCTGGTGGTCGGCAAGGACGGCCGCCGCCTGCCGGCGGTGGAGGTGCTGATCAACACGCCGCACATCCGCGACCTGATGCGTCGCGGCCAGGTGCACGAGATCAAGGACGCGATGGACCGCAGCCTGCAGGACGGCATGCAGACCTTCGACCAGTCGCTGTACCGCCTCTACAAGGAAGGCAAGATCGAGCTGGAGGAAGCGCTGGCCAAGGCCGACTCCCGCGACGGCCTGGCGCTGAAGATCCGCCTCGCCGAAGGCGGCGGCGGCAACACGCTGGGCGAGCCCGATCCCTACGACGTCAACGCGTTCTGAGCGCGGCGGTCATTCCGGTCTGGGCGCGTCCGGCTGCGCTTCCGGGCGCGCGCGCTGGAAGGCGTCCAGCTGCATGCAGGCGTCGTGGATGCGGCGGATGGTCGGATACGGCTCCAGCGACAGCCCCCAGCGTTGCGCGTTGTACACCTGCGGCACCAGGCAGAGGTCGGCGTAGCCGGGCGTGTCCGCCTCGCAGAAGCGGCCGGTGCAGGGGTTGTCGGCCAGCAGCTTCTCCAGCGCGTCGAAGCCGGCGGCGATCCAATGCCGCATCCACTGCTCGCGCTCGACCTGCGGCACGTTGAACTCGCGATCGAGGTACTGCAGCACGCGCAGGTTGCCGAGCGGATGGATGTCGCAGGCGACGATCTGCGCCAGCGCACGCACGCGCGCGCGGTCGCGCGCCGCCACCGGCAACAGCTTGGTTTCGCCCTCGTAGGCTTCCTCGAGATACTCGACGATGGCCAGCGACTGGCGGATCACCCGCTCGCCGTCCTTCAGCACCGGCACCAGTTCCTGCGGGTTGAGCGCGCGGTAGGCCGGCAGATGCTGCTCGCCGCCTTCGCGCACCAGATGCACGGGACGGATCGCATACGGCAGCCCCTTCAGGTTGAGGGCGATGCGCACGCGGTACGACGCGCTGGAACGCCAATAGCTGTAGAGCACCAGTCCGTATTGCATGAACGTCCTCCGCGTGCCGCCGGGATCGCGCAGCGTACGCCGAGCCGCGGTGGCTTTGAAGGGCCGATTTGCCTGCCCCGCGGCGGCCGCGGACAATACGCGGCTCGTTCGCCGGCACGCCGCGGCGCGGATGCCTCCTTTTCCACGATACGGAACCGAAACCATGGCCGTCCTCCGCATGACCGACCTCGACCTGCACGGCAAGCGCGTGCTGATCCGGGAAGACCTCAACGTGCCGATCAAGGACGGCAGGATCACCTCGACGCAGCGCCTCGACGCCGCCCTGCCCACGCTGCGCCTGGCGCGCGAGGCCGGCGCGCGGGTGATGGTGATGTCGCACCTCGGCCGGCCGAAGGAGGGCGTGTTCGAGGAATCCGAGTCGCTGGCGCCGGTCGCCGACTGGCTGAGCCAGGCGCTGGGCTGCCCGGTGCGTCTGGTGCGCGACTATCTCGGCGGCGTCGACGTCGCGCCCGGCGAGGTGGTGCTGCTGGAGAACTGCCGCATGAACGTCGGCGAGGGCAAGGACGACGAGACGCTGGCGAAGAAGTACGCCGCGCTGTGCGACGTGTTCGTGATGGACGCGTTCGGCACCGCGCACCGCGCGCAAGCCTCCACGCACGGGGTGGCGAAGTTTGCCCCGGTCGCCTGCGCCGGCCCGCTGCTCGGCGCCGAGCTGGACGCGCTGGCCAGGGCGCTGCACGCGCCGGCGCGACCGCTGCTGGCGATCGTCGCCGGCTCCAAGGTGTCGACCAAGCTGACCCTGCTGGAGAACCTGGTCGCCCGCGTCGACCAGCTGATCGTCGGCGGCGGCATCGCCAACACCTTCATCCTCGCCGCCGGCCACGGCATCGGCAAGTCGCTGGCCGAGCCGGACCTGCTGGATGCCGCACGCAAGGTGATCGCCGACGCCAAGGCGCGCGGCGCCGAGGTGCCGATCCCGAGCGACGTGGTGGTGGCGCCGGAGTTCTCGGCGACCGCGCCGGCGACGGTCAAGCCGGTCGATCAGGTCGGTGCCGATGAGATGATCCTCGACATCGGCCCCGAAACCAGCGCGCGCTACGCCGCGCTGATCGCCAAGGCCGGCACGGTGGTATGGAACGGCCCGGTCGGCGTGTTCGAGTTCGACGCCTTCGGCCGCGGCACCGAGACGCTGGCGAAGGCCATCGCCGCATCGAACGCCTTCTCCATCGCCGGCGGCGGCGACACCCTGGCCGCGGTCGACAAGTACGGCGTGGAGAGCGGCATCTCCTACATCTCCACCGGCGGCGGCGCGTTCCTCGAATTCCTCGAGGGCAAGACCCTGCCGGCGGTGGCGGTGCTGGAGCAGCGCGCGAAGGGTTGAGCGCGAACGTGCTCTGCCTGTTCGACCTCGACGGCACGCTGATCGACTCCGAGCGCGGCATCCTCGCCTGCATGCGCCACGCCTTCGCGTGCATGGGCGTCGAGGCGCCGCCGGCGGAAACGCTGCGCGGCTGGATCGGCCCGCCGCTGCGGCAGACGTTTCCGGACGTGGTCGGCGACGATCCCGCGCGGGTCGAGCAGGCCGTGTGCCATTACCGCGAGCGCTTCGACGCCGTCGGCTGGGCCGAGCACGAGGTCTACACGGGCATGCCGGACCTCATCGAGGCGCTCGCCGCCGACGGTCATCGCCTCGCGATCGTGACCACCAAGATGCGCCCGCAAGCCGAACGGATCGTCGCCCACCTGCCGTTCGGCGGCGCCTTCGCGCGCGTCTACGGGCCGGACGCCGAAGGTCGCCATTGCAGCAAGGCGGCGATGATCGCCGCCGCACTGGCCGACTTCGGCGCCGCGCCCGGCGACACCGCCATGATCGGCGACCGCCGCTTCGACATCGAAGGCGCGCGCGCCAACGCGGTCGCCGGCATCGGCGTGCTGTGGGGCTTCGACAGCCGGGAGGAACTGCAGGCCGCCGGCGCCGATGCGCTGGCGCGCGATCCCGGTCACCTGGGCCGCCTGCTGACAGCCTGAGCCTCTCCCGGCCCGCGGCGATTGGTTCCGGCCGCGCGCCCCCCCAAAAAACGATGCCGCGCAGGCGCGGCATCGTCATCAGCCCGCAAACGCAGATCAGCGCAGCGTGCGCTTCACCGCGTCCATGACGTTGGCGACGGTGAAGCCGAAGTGCTCGAACAGCACGTGCGCCGGCGCGGACGCGCCGAAGCTCGTCATGCCGATCACCGCGCCGTCCAGGCCGACGTACTTGCGCCAGTAGTCGGCGGTGCCGGCCTCGATCGCCACGCGCGCGCGGCACCACGACGGCAGCACGCCCTCGCGGTACTCCACGGGCTGCGCGTCGAACACCTCCGCGCACGGCATCGACACCACGCGCACGGCGATGCCCTGCTGCGCCAGCGCGCGCATCGCTTCCATCGCCAGCTCCACCTCCGAGCCGGTGGCGATCAGGATCGCCTGGAACTTCGCCTCGGGCGGATCGGACAGCACGTAGGCGCCACGCGCGATCGCGGCGAGCTGGGCCTCGTCGCGCGGCTGGTGCGCGAGGTTCTGCCGCGAGAACACCAGGCAGGTCGGGCCGTCGCGGCGCTCGATCGCCGCCTTCCACGCCGCCGCCGATTCCACCGCGTCGCACGGGCGCCACACGTGGTTGCGCGGGATGTAGCGCAGGCTGGCCAGGTGCTCGACCGGCTGGTGGGTGGGGCCGTCCTCGCCGAGGCCGATGGAGTCGTGCGTGTAGACGTGGATCACGCGCGCCGGGATCAGCGCGGACATGCGCACGGCGTTGCGTGCGTAGTCGGAGAACACCAGGAAGGTGGCGTCGTAGGGCAGGAAGCCGCCGTGCAGGGCGAGGCCGTTGGCGATCGCGCTCATGCCGAACTCGCGCACGCCGAAGTAGACGTAGTTGGCGCGGCCGTCACTGCCGTTGACGTCCTTCGAGCCCTTCCACACGGTCAGGTTGGAGCCGGCGAGGTCGGCGGAACCGCCGATCAGCTCCGGCAGCAGCGGGCCGTAGGCGTCCAGCGCCATCTGCGAGGCCTTGCGCGAGGCGACCACCGGGCCTTCCGCCTGCAGGCGGCGGATGTAGGCCTCGGCGTGCGCTTGCCAGCCGGCCGGCAGTTCGCCGGCCAGACGCCGCTTGAACTCCGCGGCCAGTTCCGGGTAGGCCTGCTCGTAGCGCGCGAACAGCGCGTTCCATGCGGCTTCGCGCTCGGCGCCCTTGGCCTCGGCGTTCCAGGCGTCGTAGATCGCGTCGGGGATCACGAACGGCGGGTGCGTCCAGCCGAGCTGCTGGCGCGCGAGGGCGACCTCGTCCTTGCCGAGCGGGGCGCCGTGGCTGACCTCCTTGCCCTGCTTGTTCGGCGCGCCGAAGCCGATCACGGTCTTGCAGCAGATCAGCGTCGGCTTCCCGGGATCGAGCGCAGCCGAGACCAGCGCCGCCTTGATCGCCTCCGGATTGTGGCCGTCGACGTCGCGGATCACCTCCCAGCCGTAGGCCTCGAAGCGCTTCGGCGTGTCGTCGGTGAACCAGCCGTGCACTTCGCCGTCGATGGAGATGCCGTTGTCGTCGTACAGCACGATCAGCTTGCCGAGCTTGAGCGTGCCGGCCAGCGAGGCGGCCTCGTGCGAGATGCCCTCCATCATGCAGCCGTCGCCGGCGAACACGTAGGTGTAGTGGTCGACGATCGGAAAGCCTTCGCGGTTGAAGCGCGCCGCCAGCACTTTCTCCGCCAGCGCCATGCCGACGGCGTTGGCGAGGCCCTGGCCGAGCGGACCGGTGGTGGTCTCCACGCCGGGCGCTTCGCGCGCTTCCGGATGGCCGGGGGTCCGCGAGTGCAACTGGCGGAAACGCTTCAGCTCCTCGATCGGCAGGTCGTAGCCGGTCAGGTGCAGCAGCGCGTACTGCAGCATCGAGCCGTGGCCGTTGGAGAGCACGAAGCGGTCGCGGTTGGGCCAGCCGGGATTGCCGGGGTTGTGGCTGAGGAAGTCGTTCCACAGCACCTCGGCGATGTCGGCCATGCCCATCGGCATGCCCGGATGACCGGACTTCGCCGCCTCCACGGCGTCCATCGCGAGGGCGCGGATGGCGTTGGCAAGTTCGCGGCGCGTCGGCATCGGGATCTCCGGGAAAGGCGGGCAACAAAGCCGAAATTGTCGCCGATGGGGCGGCGTTTGTCGCGCGCTCAGGTTCCTGAGCAAATACTGAACGCATGAGTGTTGTAATTGCGTTCAGGGCGCCCCAACTACGGTCGCCGCGTGACCCGGCCGCGATGGCGAACAAAGGCCGGGCACCTTCGCCGCGACGCATCCCCGCGCCGCGGTTTCCAACAAAGATCGGAGATTCTCCCCATGAAGAAGTCCCTGACTGCCCTCGCCCTCATCGCCGCCGGCGTCGCCGCGGCCCCGGCCTTCGCCCAGGACGGCGGCGCCACCAACGGCTGGTTCGTCAACGGCAACGTCGGCCAGGCCTCGGTCAACAAGGGCCCGTACGACGACAGCGACACCGGTTACGCCGTCAACGGCGGCTACCGCTGGGCGGTGAGCCCGTCGGCGCTGCTCGGCGTCGAGGTGGGCTACAACGACCTCGGCAACATCAAGCTGAAGAACGTCTTCAACAGCGATCCGGTGGTGGCCCACGACAAGTCGCACCTGCACGGCTGGACGGCGGGCGTGAACGGCCACTTCAACTTCACGCCGAACTGGTACGCCAGCGCGCGCGCCGGCATCTACGGCTGGACCGGCCACGGCGTCAACGACAACGGCACGGCGCCGGTGCGCATCAGCGCCGACAACACCGACTGGTACGGCGGCGTCGGCTTCGGCTACGACTTCAGCAACAACTTCGGCGTCGGCCTGAACTACGACTACTACAAGGCCGACAACAAGGGCCTCGACCTCAGCACCGACATGTGGTCGGTGAGCGCCGAGTACCGCTTCTGACGAGCGGCCGCCGCGGCGCCGGCGCACCCGGCGCCGCGGCCCCTTGAAGGTCCGCGCGCCGCGCGGACCAACCCATCCAGGCATCCGCGGACGGCGCCCGCCGTTCCGCCGGCGGCGTGCCGTCCGCGGATGGAGAACGAGAGGAGTGACCCCGTGCATATCAAGATGCCGAGTGCCGCGATCGCCGTCGCCGCGGCGGCCCTGCTGGCGGCTCCGAGCCACGCGGCCGAAACCGATGCCGCGGCGTCCGCCGCGCAGACTTCCGGCTGGTTCGCCAACGTCGGCGCCGGCCAATCCACGTTCAACCACTATCCGTACCGCGAGAACGACACCGCCGGCCAGGCCAGCTTCGGCTACCGCTGGGCCGCGGGTCCGGCGCTGTTCGGCGTCGAGGCCGGCTACGCCGACCTCGGCAACTTCCGGCCGAAATCCTCGGCCAGCGTCAGCGGCTACGACCCCGCGCGCCTGCGCGGTTACACGTTGGGCGTGAACACGCACGTCAACGTCGCCAGCCACTGGTATCTCAGCGGCCGCCTGGGCGCGTTCGACTGGATCGGCGGACGCACCTACACGGACGCCGCCGGCGTGCCGGTGAACTACGACCACGACAACCGCGGCTGGGGCGTCGACTACTACGCCGGCGTCGGCGCGGGCTACGACTTCAACCCGCACCTCAGCCTCGGCCTGAACTACGACTACTTCCGCGCCAAGCAGGACACGGTGAACCTGAGCGGCGGCCTGACCACGGTTTCCGCCGAGTACCGCTTCTGACGCGGCGGGCGCGGCGCGCGGGCGCCGCGCCTTCCCATCGACATGCGCCGCGCGCCCCACACGCGCGGCGCAGCCAGGGTTCGAAGGCCGGACACAGGGCCTTCCGACCGGCCCGCGCAGGCGGGCCGCGTGTGGCCACGAGCACCGACGCCTCGGGACAGGCGCCGCCCCTCCCCCCGCTCGCACCACACTCTCCAACTGAACGGGCGCCGTACGGCGCCCGTTCTTTTCCTCACGCCTTGACCCAACGCATGGCGGGCCGACGCACGCGTCCCTAAAATCGCCGTGCTGCGCTCACAGGAATCGAGCGCGGCAGGGAGCGCCGACCGCGCATCGGCCGGCGGCGCCGAAACATCGCCAGACTACAGGACATCCGAAAATGAAGAAGAGCATGCTTGCGCTCGCGCTCGTCGCCTGCGCCTTCGCTGTCCCGACCCTCAGCCAGGCCGCCGACTACAGCAACGGCGCCTTCATCAACGGCCAGGCCGGCCAGTCCAAGCTGAAGGGCATCCACGCCTCCGACGACACCGACACCGGCTTCGCCATCAACGCCGGCTACCGCTGGGCGGTGTCGCCGTCCGTGCTGCTCGGCGTCGAAGGCGGCTACGTCGACCTCGGCAAGTTCACCGACCGGGCCCCCGGCGCCAGCGCCGAGTTCAAGCTGAGCGGCTGGAATGCCGGCGTCAACGGCAAGTTCGCCATCGCCGACCAATGGTACTTCTCCGCGCGCGCCGGCTTCTTCAGCGCGCACCGCAAGCTGAGCGGCAATGCCTTCGGCATCTCCGTCAGCGGCAGCGACACCAAGAGCAAGTACTACGGCGGCATCGGCTTCGGCTACGACTTCAGCAACAACGTCAGCGTCGGCCTGAACTACGACCGCTACTGGGCCAACGACTCCGACGTCGACGCCAAGGGCGACCTGCTGTCGGTCGGCGCCGAGTACCGCTTCTGACGCAGCCGCGCATCGCCCAGGCGATGCCGCAAACGAAAACGGGCGCCGCGAGGCGCCCGTTTTTTCGTCCCCTGGCGCTACCGCTCAGGCGGCCTTGGACCACTGGCCGAGCGCGGCGAGGCCGTTCTCCTTGGCGCGCTGCGCGACGGTCTTCTGCGCGGCGGCGAAGTTGCCGGTCATGTCCTTGGCCCACAGCTTCAACGCGGCCTGCTGCATGGCGCGGCCGTAGGAGAACGACAGCGGCCACGGATGCGGGCCCATCTGGTTCATCGCGTTCAGGTGCGCGGTGGCCTGCTCGTCGCTCTGGCCGCCGGACAGGAACACGATGCCCGGCAGCGCGGCCGGCACGGTGGTCTTCAGGCAGCGGATGGTGGCCTCGGCAACTTCATCGATGTTGGCCTGCTCCGGGCAGTCCTTGCCGGACAGCACCATGCTGGCCTTGAGGATGGTGCCCTCGAGCATCACGTTGTGCTCGTACAGCGAGGCGAACAGGCTGCGCAGCGTGGCCTCGGTGACGTCGTAGCAGACGTCGATGTCGTGGTCGCCGTCCATCAGCACTTCCGGCTCGACCATCGGCACCAGCCCCGCCTCCTGGCACAGCGCGGCGTAGCGCGCCAGCGCGTGGCAGTTGGCGTCGATGCAGGTGGAGCTCGGCATGTCCTCGCCGATGGTGATCACCGCGCGCCACTTGGCGAACTTGGCGCCGAGGCGCGCGTACTCGTTCAGGCGGTCGCGCAGACCGTCCAGGCCCTCGGTCACCACCTCGCCGGGGAAGCCGGCCAGCGGGAACGGCCCCTTGTCCACCTTGATGCCCGGCAGGATGCCGTTGTCCATCATCACCTTGGTGAACGGCACGCCGGCCTTGGTCGACTGACGGATGGTCTCGTCGAAGAGGATCGCGCCGGAGATGTGCTCGTTCAGGCCCGGCGTGGTCAGCAGCATCTCGCGGTAGGCGCGGCGATGCTCCTCGGTGTTCTCCACGCCGACGGCATCGAAGCGCTTCTTGATGGTGTTGTTCGACTCGTCGATCGCGATGATGCCCTTGCCCGGGGCGACCATCGCCTGGGCGATGCTCTCAAGCTGTTCGATGCTCATGACCACTCCGAAAAAACGATGCGGGACGTGCCCGGCCGATGCGCCGCCTCCGCCGGAGCGCGGCTCCCTCCCGAGGGGAATGCGCATTATAGGCCAGCCGCCGCTCCGCTGCCCGGAGCTGGCCGGGTTCAGCCGGCCGGCCCGCCGTAGCCGGGCAGCCGGCAGGCCGCGCCGATGCGGTCGCGCTCGGCCTGCACCTCAGCCTGCGCCGCCGAGGAGGCGTCGGCCGGCGGCCGCGGCAGGTTGAACGGCACGATCAGGTAGGTGCGCACCGGCTCGCGGGCCAGATTCCCCGGCGCGAACGCATAGCGCATGTTCGCCACCAGGCTCATCGCGACCTTGCCGAGATCGCCCGGCGGCACCACGCGCTCCAGCTTGAGATCGTAGGTGGCGCCGTCGGAGCCGATGGTGTAGCTGACCGCGGCGCAGCTCGGCTTGTCGAGGTTCCGGCCCGAGATCGGCGCGTCGGCGGTGAGGTCGGCGCGGTTGGACAGGATCCAGTAATGCTCCAGCCGCTCCGGCGCGACGCGGCGGGTGGCGGCTTCGGCCGTCGCGGCCGTGGCGAGTAGCGCGGCACAAGCCAGCATATGCCCGATGCGCAAGCAACGTTCGCGAGCTTTCATGTCCGTCTCCGCCACGTGGCCGGATGAGCAATCTACCAGCGCGACGCCCGCTTGACGATCCGGCGCCGTTTCGCCCAAAGCTTGCGCAAGGCCGGCGGCGCGCGATCTGCGTCAGATCAAGCCGGCAACGCGGCTTTCCGGGAGGGTCCGCACACATCGGCCGACGTCAAGCCCGCTTTCGCGGGCACGACGGCTGATTCGGGGTTTCCCGGCGACATGTCCAGGCGGCGCCGGGCGCGGCTCACAGATCGCGCAGGCTCTCGGCGATGCCGTCCGGCCCCACGCGCAGCAGCTTCAGCGTGTTGGTGCCGCCGAGGCGGCCGGTGTGGTCGCCGTGGGTGAGGATCACGCGGTCGCCTTCGCCGAGCGCGCCCAGCGCGAACAGGTGCTGCACCGCGCTGCGGGCGACGTGCGCGGGATCGACCTCGCCCGGATCGAAGCGCACCGGCACGACGTCGCGCAGCAGCAGCATGCGCCGGCGCGCGGGGTCGCTGCGCGACAGCGCGTAGATCGGCACCGCCGAGCGGTAGCGCGACAGCCACTGCGCGGTGGCGCCGGATTCGGTCAGCGCGACGATCGCGCGCGCGCCGACGCGGCCGGCGAGGAACATCGCCGCCATGGCGATCGCCTGGTCGGTGCGGTCGAGCTGGGCGGCGACCTGCGACAGATCCTCGGTGGGCTCGAACTGCCGCTCGGCGCCGAGGCAGATGCGGCGCATCGCCGCCACCGCCTTGTCGGGGTGGCGGCCGGAGGCGGATTCCTGCGACAGCATCACCGCGTCGGTGCCGTCGATCACCGCGTTGGCGACGTCCAGCACCTCGGCACGGGTCGGGATCGGCGCCTCCACCATCGACTGCAGCATCTGCGTGGCGGTGATCACCGCGCGGTTGCGCGCCAGCGACTCGCGGATGATCTTCTTCTGCAGGCCGGGCAGCTCGGCGTCGCCGATCTCCACGCCGAGGTCGCCGCGCGCCACCATCACCGCGTCGGCGGCGTCGATGATCTCGCCGAGCGCGTCGATCGCCTCGGCGCGCTCGATCTTGGCGACCAGCGCGGCGTGGCCGCCGGCGGCGCGCAGCAGCGCGCGCGCCTCCTCGAGGTCGGCGGCGCTGCGCACGAAGGAGACGGCGAGGAAATCGGCGTCCAGCTGCGCGGCCAGGCGGATGTCGGCGCGGTCCTTGTCGGACAGCGCGGCGACGCTCAAGCCTCCGCCCTGGCGGTTCAGGCCCTTGCGGTCGGACAGGCGGCCGCCGAAGCGCACGCGGCAGCGCACCTCCGGCGGCGCCACCTCGACCACGTCCAGCGCGATCAGGCCGTCGTCCAGCAGCAGCACGTCGCCGGCGTGCACGTCGCCGGGCAGGCCGAGGTAGCTGACGCCGACGCGACTGGCGTCGCCGGGCGGCGCGTCGGCGCGGCAGTCCAGCGTGAACGGCTGGCCGACGGCCAGCTCGGCGGCGCCGGCGGCGAAGCGCTCGATGCGGATCTTCGGTCCCTGCAGGTCGGCCAGCACGCCGACCTCGCGGCCGATCGCGGCGGCGGCTTCGCGCAGCGCGGCGGCGCGGCGCCGGTGGTCGTCGGCGGTGCCGTGCGAGAGGTTCAGGCGGACCACGTCGACGCCCTCCTCCAGCAGCCGGGTCAGCATGCCGGGCGCGTCGGTGGCGGGGCCGAGGGTGGCTAGGATCTTGGTGCGGCGGATCGTGCTCATGCGCGCCAAGCTAGCACAGGCCGGCGGCCATGCCGCGACCGCCGCATACGTTTTCAGCGCGCCAGCGCGCGGTTCAGCAGCGCGGCGAGGCGCGCGCCGGCTTCGCGCAGGCGGCGTTCGGCCAGCGGCCGGCGCGAGGCGAGGTAGGCGTCGTCGATGACGCGGCCGCGCGGATACACGCCGTCGTCGCGCACGATGCGGCAGGACTCCTGCGCCCACTGCGCCGGCGGGTCGTCCAGCGGCGGCGTCGGCGGCGGCAGCGACACCGGACCGTCGTCGTCGAGGGCGTCGGCGTAGGCCCGCCAGCGCAACCCGCGCGCATCCAGCAACAGCGAGTCCCACACCGCGTGCAGGTTGGTGCCTTCGCCGCGATAGCGCACCTGGTAGTCGTTGCCGCCCTTGTCGTCGCGGTAGCCGGCGTGCAGCGGCTGGTGCACGTCGGCGACGAAGTGCACGACGAACTTCAGCGCCTCGCGGCGCTCGGCGTCGGGGCGGCGGCGGTCGGCGAGGATCGCCGCGTAGCGGTCGATGGCGGCGACCACGCACTGGCCGTCGCGGCAGTCGCGCGGCGGCACGTAGTCGCAGTCGGCGCTGCGGAAGTTGACGTAGTGCAGCTTGCGCGTGCGCTCCGCCAGCTCGGCCTGCGCCGGGTCGTCGCGAATGTCGTCGGCCCAGGTGGCGACGTCGGCCAGGGTGCGCCCATGCTCGGGCGCCAGCAGGCGCTCCGCTTCGGCGCGCGCGGCGGGCGTCAGCCGTCGCTGCGCCAGTTCGGCGACGACACGGTGGCCCAGCGGGCCCCAAGCCGCGGCGGGCGCGGCGACGGCGGCGGCCAGCAGGCAGGCGATCCAGCGCAATCGGGACATGGGAAAGAACGAGGTCGGGGAGGAAGGCTCGCGAGTGTGCCACAGCGCGCGTCGGGCGAGGACGTCGCGCGGAGGCGGCGGCGCTCAGCGCCCCGCCGCCTCGCGATGCGCCAGCCAGGCGTAGTACAGCAGCGGGATCACCAGCAGGGTCAGCAGGGTCGAGACCAGGATGCCGAAGATCAGCGATACCGCCAGGCCCTGGAAGATCGGGTCGTCGATGATGAAGAAGCCGCCGATCATCGCCGCCAGCGCGGTCAGCGCGATCGGCTTGGCGCGCACCGCCGCCGCCTCGATCACCGCTTCGCGCAACGGCCGGCCGGCGGCATGCGCGTGGTTGATGAAGTCGATCAGCAGGATCGAGTTGCGCACGATGATGCCGGCCAGGGCGATCATGCCGATCATCGAGGTGGCGGTGAACTGCGCGCCGAACAGCGCGTGTCCCGGCATCACGCCGATCACCGTCAGCGGGATCGGCGCCATGATGATCAGCGGCACCAGATAGCTGCGGAACTGGCCGACCACCAGCAGGTAGATCAGCACCAGGCCCACCGAATAGGCGAGGCCCATGTCGCGGAACGTCTCGTAGGTGATCTGCCACTCGCCGTCCCACTTCACCGCGTAGCGCGTGGTGTCGTCCGGCTGGGCGATGAAGCGCTGCTGCAGCGGCTGCCCGGCCACCGCCTCGCGGCGCAGCTTGCCCACCATCGCGAACATGCCGTACAGCGGGCTGTCGGTATGGCCGGCGTCGTCGCCGGTGACGTAGGCGTAAGGCAGCAGGTCCTTGTGGTAGATCGCCTTCTCCCAGTTCGCCGGGCGCACGTCGACCACCTCCGACAGCGGCACCAGCGCGCCGCCCTGCGCGCGCACGCGCAGGGCGAGCAACTGCGCCAGCGCGGCCTGGTCGCCGGCGGGCAGGCGCAGGCGGATAGGCACGGCGTACTTGGAGCGGCCGTCCATCAGGTAGGACGCATCGTCGCCGGACAGCGCCGCGCGCAGCGCGCGCGCGATGCGCGCCTGATCGAGGCCGAGCCGCGCGGCGCGCTCGCGGTCGACCACCATCACCTCGCGCGGCGCGTCCGCTTCGACGCTGGTGTCGATGTCGACGAGATCCGGATTGGCGTGGAAATCCCTGGCGAGGCCCAGCGCCACTTCGCGCACCTTGGCGTAGTCGGGGCCGTAGACCTCGGCGACGATCGGCGCCAGCACCGGCGGACCGGGCGGCACTTCCACCACCTTGACCGAGGCACCGTAGCGCGCGCCGATCTCGGCGAGCATCGGCCGCACGGCCAGCGCGATGGCGTGGCTCTGGCGCTTGCGCTTGGTCTTGTCGACCAGCGTCACCTGCAGGTCGCCGACGATCGGCCCGCTGCGCAGGTAGTACTGGCGCACCAGGCCGTTGAAGGTCATCGGCGAGGCGGTGCCGGCGTAGCCTTGGTAGTTCTCCACCTCGGGCACGCGGTCGAGCGCGCGCGCCAGCTCGGTCAGCAGGCGGTCGGTGGTCTCCAGCGTGCTGCCCTCGGGCATGTCGACGACGACCTGGAACTCCGACTTGTTGTCGAACGGCAGCATCTTCAGGATCACCGCCTTCACCACCACCAGCCCGGCCGCGGCCAGCACCAGCACGCCCATCGCGAGGAACAGCCGCCGGCGCCGGCGCGGCGCGCGCTCGCCTTCGAGGAACGGCAGCATCAGGCGCCGGAACAGCCGCAGCAGGCGGCTGCCGCGCGCCGCTTCGCGCGCTTCCTCGGCCGGCGGCGCGTGGTGGCGGCCGAGCAGCTTCAGCGCCAGCCACGGCGTCACCACCAGCGCCACCGCCAGCGACAGCAGCATGCCGGCGGAGGCGTTGATCGGGATCGGCCGCATGTACGGCCCCATCAGGCCGGAGACGAACGCCATCGGCAGCAGCGCGGCGATCACGGTGAAGGTGGCGAGGATGGTCGGGCCGCCGACCTCGCTGACCGCCGCGGGAATCGCCTCGCGCAGGCTGCGCCCGCCGAGCGCCATGTGGCGGTGGATGTTCTCCACCACCACGATGGCGTCGTCGACCAGGATGCCGATCGAGAAGATCAGCGCGAACAGCGACACGCGGTTGATGGTGAAGCCCATCGCCCAGGAGGCGAACAGGGTCAGCATCAGGGTGATGATCACCGCCGCGCCGACCACGATCGCCTCGCGCCAGCCCAGCGTCGCCAGCACCAGCAGCACCACCGAGAAGGTGGCGAAGATCAGCTTGTGGATCAGCTTGTCGGCCTTGTCGGTGGCGGTCTGGCCGTAGTCGCGGGTGACCACCACGTGCACGCCGGCCGGGATCGACACGCCCTTCAGCGCCTCGACGCGGCGCGCGATCGCGGTGGTGATATCGGCGGCGTTGGTGCCGGACTTCTTGGCGATGGCGATCGTCACCGCCGGCGCGGTGCCGGTGGCCGGCCCGCCCTTCCCCGGCGGCGTGCCGAACCAGACGTAGCGGCTGGGCAGATCGGCGCCCTTGCGGATGGTCGCCACGTCGGAGAGGAACACCGGCTGGCCGTGCTTCAGGCCGATCACCAGGTGGGCGACGTCGTCGGCGTCGGCGAGGAAGGTGCCGGCGGTGACCGGCACGTCGCGATCGCCGGCGACGCGCTCGCCGGCCTGGCCGACCACGTTGGCGGCCTTGAGCGCGCCGGCGAGGTCGTCGATGGCGAGGCCGTAGGCGGCCATCTTCGCCGCGTCGAGCTGCACCACCACGGCGCGGTCCGGCGCGCCGATCGTGTAGACGTCGCGCGTGCCGGGGATGCGCTTCAGTTCGGTTTCCAGCGTGTGCGCCACCTCGGCCAGCTCGGTGGCGCCGCGCTGCGCGTCGTCTGTCCACAGCGTCAGCGCCATCACCGGCACGTCGTCGATGCCCATCGGCCGGATCAGCGGCGGACCGACGCCGAGGTTCGGCGGCACGAAGTCCTGGTTCTGGAACACCTGGTTGTACAGGCGCACGATCGCCGTCTGCCGCGGCACGCCGACCTGGAACTCGACGGTGATCACCGCCAGCCCCGGCCGGCTGACCGAGTAGACGTGCTTGACGCCCTGGATCTCGGCGAGCTTCTGCTCGAGCGGGAACGCGACCAGGTTCTCGACGTCGTGCACGTCCGCGCCGGGGAACGGCACGAACACGTTGGCCATGGTCACGTCGATCTGCGGCTCTTCCTCGCGCGGCGTGATCAGCATCGCCGCGAAGCCGAGCAGCAGCGCCGCCAGCGCCAGGATCGGCGTCAGCGGGTTGTCCTGGAAGGCGCGGGCGATGCGCCCGGAGAAACCGAGCCGCGGCTCGCTCATCGCCCCGCCTCCGCGGCGTGAAGCTTGGCGAGATACAGGGCGGCGGCGTCCGGGTCGGCGGCGACCTTCTCGCCGGCGGCGAGCCCGGCGAGGATCTCCACCTGCTCGCCGAAACGATGGCCGAGGCGCACCTGGCGCAGACTGACGCCGTTGTCGGCGCCGATCACGTACACGCCGCTGACCTCGCTGCGCTGCACCAGCGCGCTGGCCGGCAGCAGCAGGCGCCTGGCCTCGCCGACCGCGAACGCCGTCTTGACGGTCATGCCGGGATACAGCCCGGTCTCCTGCTGCGGCAGGTCAAGGCGCACGCTGAAGGTGTGCGTGTCGGGGTCGGCGTAGGGGAACACCGTCACCTTGGCGGCAGGCACGCGGCGCGCGCCGCTGGCGTCGAGCAGCACGTCGGCGGCGTGGAAGCGACGGATGGCGTCGACCGCGCTCTGCGGCACCTGCACGTTGACGCGCAGTTCCTCCAGCGACACGCCGGCGATCAGCGGCTGGCCGGGCTGCACCGCCTCGCCGACCTGCACGTAGCGCTTGGTGACGATGCCGGAGTACGGCGCGCGCACCACGGTGTAGTCGAGCTGCTGGCCGCTCTCGCGCAACGCCGCCTGCGCGGACTGCAGCGCCGCGCGCGCGGCGTCGCGCCGCGCCAGCGCCTGGTCGAGCTGGGCCTTGGCGATCAGCTTGCGCGCGTAGATCTCGGCGGTGCGCTGGTAGGACGCCTGCGCTTCGTCGTAGGTGGCCTGCGCCGCCGCCAGCGCCGCCTGCGCGCGCCGCTGCGCCGACTGCTGCTCGACGTCGGTGAAGCGCACGATCACCGCGCCGGCCGGCACGTAGTCGTTGACGTCGAACGGCAGCTCGACCACGCGGCCGCTGGTCTGCGCCGACATGGTCGCCTGGTGCACCGCCTCGACCACGCCGTCCCAGGACTGCTCGCGGCGCGCCTGCTGCGGCTGCACGGTCAGCGTGGCCAGCGGCGGCGGCGGCAGCGGCGCTGCCGCCTGCTTGGCGCCGCCGCAGGCGGCGAGCAGCGCGACTGCGGCCAGCGGCAGCAGCCAGCGCGATGCCTGGAAGACACCGATAGTGCGCATCAGCGGGCCTCGTCGATCATGCGCCGGGTCGCGTCCTCGACCTCGCGCGCGATCGCGGCCAGCGCGGGATCGTCGGACAGCATCGCCAGCATGCGCTGCGGCTCGATCATGCCGATGCGCGTCTCGCCGCCCTCGGTGTACACCGAGATGCGGCAGGGCAGCGCCATGTTCAGGCGCAGGTCGCTAGCCAGCACGCCGGCGGCATGGCGCGGGCTGCACACCTCGAACACCTTGCACTCGCCGGCGAACGCCTGGCCCTTGTTGCGCAGCGTGGCGCCGAGATCGTGCACGTGCAGCACGCCGAACCGGTGGCGCCGGACGGCGGCGTCGAGATCGTCCACCGCCTGTGCGAAGCTCTTGTCCGATTTCACGATGTAGTACACGTCCCGCTCTCCGTTCGCCGTGCGTGCGCGTCCGTCACGAAGGGAAGGCGCAGCCGGGCTTCATGCCGAGCCTGCGCAGGATGCGCGCCAGCGGGCAGAAGCCGGTGAACGAGGCCTGCAGCAGGTTGGCGCCGACGAACAGCGTCAGCAGCAGCCACCACGGCGAGAAGAAATGGGCCAGCGCCAGGCTCAGGATCACCATGCTGCCGGCGAAGCGCATCACCATGCGGTCGATGTTCATGCGAGGACTCCCGAAGTTTTCGCGTCGGATCCGGATCAGCGCCCGCCGCCGGCGGCTTTCAGCCGCTCGATGCCGAGCGCCTTGAGGATGTATTTCTCGTAGATCGGCTCGGTGTTGCCCGAGCGCATCTTGGCGAGGTAGTACTTCTCGAACGCCACCTTGGCGACGTGCACCCACTTGCCGATCTTCGTCCAGGTGACGTTGCGCGGCGGGATCTGCGGCAGCGCCACGAACGCCGCGCCGGTGTCGCCCATGTCGGCCAGGCACACCGCGTTCCAGGTCGCCTCCGCCGCGGGCGGGCGGCCGGCCAGCTCGTCGCGCAGGTTGGCGGCGATCGCCGTCACCATCGACTCGATCATGAAGCCGGTCTTCGGCGCGCCGGTCGGCACCGGCGTCTGCTCCACCGGCGGGATCGCCACGCACACGCCGGCGGCGAAGACGTTGGGGAACTTCGGGCTGCGCTGGTGCCTGTCGATCAGCACGAAGCCGCGCGGATTGACCAGGCCTTCCACGCCGCGCACCGCGTCGACGCCGGTGAATGCCGGGATCACCATCGAATAGGCGAACGGCAGCACGTGCTCCTGCGCCACCTTGCCCTGCGCGTCCAGCTCCTCCACGCGCATCTCGGCGAGGCGCACCTCCTTGATGCGCGCGTTGGTGATCCAGCGGATGTGCCGCTTGCGCAGCTCCGATTCCATCAGCCCCTTGGAATCGCCGACGCCGCCGAGCCCCATGTGGCCGACGTACGGCTCGCTGGTGACGAAGGTCATCGGCACGCGGTCGCGCAGCTTGCGCTTGCGCAGGTCGGCGTCGAGGATCATGGCAAACTCGTAGGCCGGGCCGAAGCAGCTCGCGCCCTGCGCCGCGCCGACCACGATCGGCCCCGGCTGCTTCAGGAACGCCTGGTAGGCGGCCCAGGCCTGCTCCGCGTGCGGCGTGGTGCACACCGACTGCGTGTGGCCGGACGGGCCCAGCCCCGGCACCTCGTCGAAGGCGAGGCGCGGGCCGGTGGTGATCACCAGGTAGTCGTACGCCACGCTGCGTCCGCTCACCGTCACCAGCCGGTTCTCGGCGGCGCGGATCTCGGCGGCCGCTTCGTCGACGAACTCGATGCCGCGCTTGCGCAAGTGGGTGCCGGCGTCGAGCGTCATCTCGTCCGGCCGCCGCCAGCCGACCGCCACCCAGGGATTGGACGGCGTGAAGGAGAAACGCGGGCCGTCGCCGACCACGGTCACCGTGTGCGCGGCGCCCAGCGCCGCCTTGATCTCGTAGGCGGCGCTCATCCCGCCCAAACCTGCCCCGAGCACGACGATCCTGGCCATGACCGAACCCTCTGCGATACCTCGATGGCAGCCTATGCCCCGGTGCCCCCGGGGATTTGATCGCCGTCAGGCCGCCACATAATGAACGATATCTAATTTAGCATTATCTTATTTAGTGGAGTGTATGATGTCAACCGTCGCCGCGCGGTGCGCGGCGCCGCTGCGCGAACGCCCATGGACCCACGCCCCCTCCCCGATCTCGACGTGATGCAGGAACGCGCCGGCGAGGCCTCGCGCTTGCTGAAGGCGCTGGCCAACGCGCAGCGCCTGCGCGTGCTGTGCCTGCTGGTCGGCCAGGAGCTGACCGTCGGCCAGATCAACGAGCGCCTGCCCGAGCTCTCGCAGTCCGCGCTGTCGCAGCACCTCGCCAAACTGCGCGAGGAAGGCATGGTGCAGACGCGCCGCGAGTCGCAGCAGATCTGGTACCGGCTCAGCGACGGGCCGGTGCACCGCCTGATCGGCACGCTGCACGACATCTATTGCGGCGTGCCGGGCGGCGGCGACGCCTGCGCGCCGGCGGCGCGCGCCGCTCAGCCGCGCGTGTCGAAGCGCAGCGGCGTGCGCAGGTAGGCGACGCCGTTCGCCTCCGGCGGCGGCAGGCGGCCGCCGCGGATGTTCACCTGCAGCGCCGGCCACAGCAGACGCGGCACCGGCAGGGCGGCGTCGCGCCGCGCGCGCAGCGCGACGAACGCCGCCTCGTCGACGCCGTCGCGCACGTGCGCGTTGTGCGCGCGCTGCTCGGCCAGCGTCACCTCCGCGCGCGGCGCCGCGCCCGGCGGCGGATAGTCGTGGCAGAGGAACACGCGCGTCGACGGCGGCAGCGCGTACAGGCGGCGGATCGAACGGTACAGCGTGGCGGCGTCGCCGCCGGGGAAATCGCAGCGCGCGGTGCCGGCCGGCGGCGAGAACACGGTGTCGCCGACGAACACCGCATCGCCGATGCGGTAGCTGACGCTGTCGGAGGTGTGGCCGGGCGTCGCCAGCACCTCGACCTCGAGGCTGCCCAGCGCGAAGCGCTCGCCGTCGGCGAACAGGCGGTCGAACTGCGAGCCGTCGGCGCGGAAGCCGTCGTCGAGGTTGAGCAGGCGCTTGAAGGTGCGCTGCACCTCGACGATGCCGGCGCCGATGCCGACGCGCGCCGGCCCGCCCAGCGCGTCCTTCAGCCAGCCGGCCGCGGACAGATGATCGGCGTGGGCGTGGGTCTCCAGCAGCCACTGCACCTCGAGGCGGTGCGCCAGCACGTGGTCGAGCAGCGCCCGCGCCGGCGCGGTGCAGACCAGCCCCGCCGCAGGGTCGTAGTCCAGCACCGGATCGATCAGCGCCGCCGCGCTGCCGGCGGGGTCGCGCACCACGTACGACCACGTCGAGGTGGGCGCGTGGAAGAACGGCGTGACGTCAGGGCGCATGGCTGCTCCGGCGGGGCCTCGGCCGCCATCGACGCGCGGCGGCCTCGGTACGCCATCATATGCCCGATGGCGGGCGCCGCCGCGGCGATCCGCGACAGTCCGCCGCAGCCCGGCCGGGCGGAAGGCGCCGGTTCCCTGTAAAATCGCGTTTTTCCCACCGCATCCGCTCCGGAGGACGCTGCCCCATGGCCATCAAGGTCGCCATCAACGGTTACGGTCGCATCGGCCGCAACATCCTGCGTGCGCTGTACGAATCGAAGCGCACGAACGAGATCCAGGTGGTCGCGGTCAACGACCTGGGCGACGCGGAAACCAATGCGCACCTCACCCAGTACGACACCGCGCACGGCCGCTTCCCGGGCGAGGTCGGCGTCGACGGCGGCGACCTGATCGTCAACGGCGACCGCATCAAGGTGTTCGCCGAGCGCGATCCGTCCAGGCTGCCGTGGGGCCAGCTCGGCGTCGACGCGGTGCTGGAGTGCACCGGTCTGTTCACCTCCAAGGCCAAGGCCGGCGCGCACATCGCCGGCGGCGCCAAGAAGGTGATCATCTCCGCGCCGGGCGACAAGGACGTGGACGGCACCTTCGTCTACGGCGTCAACCACGACACCCTGAAGGCCAGCCACCAGGTCATCTCCAACGCCTCCTGCACCACCAACTGCCTGGCGCCGCTGGCCAAGGTGCTGCACGAGAAGATCGGCATCGTGCACGGCCTGATGACCACGATCCACGCCTACACCAACGACCAGGTGCTGACCGACGTCTTCCACAAGGACCTGCGCCGCGCCCGCTCGGCGACGATGAGCCAGATCCCGACCAAGACCGGCGCCGCCGCCGCGGTCGGCCTGGTGCTGCCCGCGCTGAACGGCAAGCTGGACGGCTTCGCGATGCGCGTGCCGACCATCAACGTCTCGGTCGTCGACCTGTCGTTCGTCGCCTCGCGTCCGACCGACAAGGCCGAGATCGACGCCGTGATCAACGAGGCGGCCAACGGCGCGATGAAGGGCATCCTCGGCGTCAACACCAAGCCGCTGGTGTCGGTCGACTTCAACCACAACCCGTTGTCGTCGGTCTACGACGCCACCCTGACCAAGGTGATGGGCGGCACGCTGGTGAAGGTGCTGGCCTGGTACGACAACGAGTGGGGCTTCTCCAACCGCATGCTCGACATGACGCGCGCGCTGATGGCGGCGAAATAAGCGCCGCAGGCGATGTTCGCGCCGAAAACCCGCACGCTCCGGCGTGCGGGTTTTTCTTTGCCCGACGCCGGGCGGCAGCTTAGGCCTCGGCTCGTCGCCGCGGCACCCTGCCGTGCGGCGTCGGCAGGCGTGCAATGGCGGGCTGCCGCCCCCTCCACAGGCTGCCGTAGACCGCTACACTCGAGTACACGCGGAACGGACATCGCCATGGCCATCGTCTTCATCCCCGGCATCAAGGGCTCCGAGCTGGTCGACAGCTATCCGCTGGACTGGCCGGTGCGCTGGAGCCTGGAGGACATGACGGTCGGCGACATCTTCGAGAATCCGCTCGACCTGATGCTCGGCGACGGCCGCCACGACCTCGGCGACGCGCACTGGATGCGCCCGTTCCGCCTGATCCGCTACGCCTACGCGCCGCTGCTGGCCAAGCTGCGCGCGTGGAAGGCGCCGGAGCCGGTGCACGTGTTCACCTACGACTGGCGCAAGCCGGTGGAGCTGGCCGCGGCGCGGCTGGTGCAGTTCATCGGCGAAGTCGAGGACCGCGAGCGCATGCACGGCCGCGGCGCGCCGCTGTCGCTCGTCACCCACAGCATGGGCGGGCTGGTGCTGCGCTCGGCGCTCGGCCTGCGCAACGCGCGCGATCCGTTCGCCGGCATCGGCCGCGTGGTGTTCATCGCGCCGCCGTTCCGCGGCGCGATCGGCGCCGCCGAGTCGCTGGTCAAGGGCGAGCGCGACGGCATGTTCGGCACCGACGAGGACTACCGCCGCATCGCCCGCACCTTCCCCTCGGTGTACGCGATGACGCCGTCCTACCGCGACGCCGCGGTCGACGAGGCCGGCAAGCCGCTGGACCTGTTCGACGCCGCCCGCTGGCAGGCCAACGTGCGCGACGGCGGCGAATTCAGCGCGCGCTTCCTCGCCGACGCCGAGGCGCTGGTGCGTGGCCGCGCCGCGGTCCACGGCGGCGGCAGTCCGGCGCCGCTGCTGCCCGACGCCGCGCTGGCTGCGGCCGCCGACCGCGTGATGGTGATGATCGGCGCCGGCGTCGCCACGCCGCGCACGCTGCCCGTGCAGACGCGCAACACGCGCAACCCCAACTGGTTCGACTTCGCCGGCGTGCGCACGGACGCGCAGGGCGATGGCCGCGTGCACTTCCTCTCCGCCGCCGTGCGCGGCGTCACCTTCGCCGCCTACACCGACGCCGCGGACCACGCCCGCGTCTGCCGCAGCGCGCGCATCGCCAACGCGGTGTCGCTGTGGCTGGAAGGCCGCAAGGCGCTGCGCATGACGCCGCGCGGGCCGCAGCACTCGGTGGCGCGCGCCGGGCGCAGCTATTTCGATCCCTGGGACGGCGACCCGGCCAGCCTGGCCGCACACGTCGCCTGAACGACGCTCAGCGCGCGGCGGCCAGCCGTCGCACCGCCGCGACGAAGGCGGCGTCGGGTTCGCCGAGGCGGCTGCTGCGCGCGACGATGCGGCCGTCGGCGTCCAGCAGCGCGATCACCACGTTGTGGCTGAAATCGCCGTCGCCGCGCGGCCGGTAGGCCACGCCCAGCGTCGCCGCGAACGCCTCGACGTCGCCGCGCTCGGGACGCGCCAGCCGCCAGTGCGCGGCGTCGACGCGGTGCATGGCGGCCATCGCCGCCAGCGCGGCGACGTCGTCGTGGGCCGGATCGAAGCTGACCATCAGCACGTCCGGCGCGCCCGCGCCGGCCGCGCGGCGCGCGCGCGCGATGGTCTCGATGGTCAGCGGGCAGGCCGAATGGCACGAGGCGTAGAACACGCTGACCAGCAGCGGCCGCCCGCGCAGCGCGGCGAAATCGAAGCGCCGGCCCTGCTGGTCCTGCAGCGCCAGCGCGGTCTGGTACAGCGAGTCGCCGGGCGGCGGCGCGGCGGCGGCCGCGCCGGCGGCGGCGAGCAGCAGCGCGGCGCAACGGACGAGCATGCGGCGCATGGCGGTCATGGATGCTTCACTCCCTCGATGTCCTGCACGCAGCGGAAGCCGACGTTGTCGGCGCCGTCGGCCGGCGCCAGCGCGGCCAGCGCCGCCACGCGCATCAGCAGCGCGTAGTCGCTGCGGTCGGCGAAGGCCAGCGCGGCACCGCCGCACAGGCCGAGCAGCGCGGCCTCGCCGGGCTGGCGCGCGTCGCTGTTGACGAACAGCGCCGCGTAGTCGTCCACCCACTCCCACACCAACGTGCGCATGTCGTGCAGGCCGTAGAGGTTGGGCGCGTCGCCGCCGACCTCGGCGGGCGCCGCGCCGAAGGCGGCGGTCAGTCGCGCCAGCGCCTGCGCCTGCCAGGCGGCGTCGCTGCGCGCGTCGCGGCGCGTCGCGTCGGCCGCGGCGGCGTATTCCCATTCGATCCAGCGCGGCAGGCGCGCGCCTTCCGATGCGCAGTAGGCGCGCGCGGCGAACCAGCTGACCCGCGTCGCCGGCTGGTTCGGCGGCGCGCCGGCGCCCAGCGTCGACGCGCCCGCCCAGCGCGACAGGTAACCCGGCGAGGCGAACAGCGCGGCGACGCGGTCGCGCCGCCAGCGCGGCGCGCGCCGCACGAAGGCGAGGAACTCGGCGTTGGTCACCGGCGTGGCGCGCATGCGGAACGCCGGCACCTCGACCGCGCGCGCGCCGCCTTCCTGCGCCAGCACGCTGCGGAAGGCGCCGCCCGGCACGCGCACGTACTCCGCCGCCCCTGCTGCCGGCAGCGCCGACAGCGCGAGCAGCGACGCCAGCAGCAGCGAGCGGATCATGCACCTGCCCTCGCCCGCCTCAGCGCGAGGCCTCGTTGCGGGCGCCGCCGCGGCGCGCCGCGGCGACGTCGTCGCTGTGGATGCGGCCGCCCGGGTTGCCCCAGCTGTTCAGCACGTAGGTCAGCACGTGGGCGACGTCGTCGTCGCTGAGCTGCGGGCCGAACGGCGGCATCATCGCGTCGTAGTGCTGGCCGTTGACCGTGACCTTGCCGCTCAGGCCGTGCAGCACGATGTGCACCGCGCGTTTCGGATCGGCGGCGAGATAATCCGACTTCGCCAGCGGCGGGAACGCGCCGGGGATGCCGCTGCCGGTCGGCTGGTGGCAGGCCGCGCAGGTGCTGTCGAACACCTGCTTGCCGCGCGCGATCGGGTCCGCCGCCGCGGTCTTCTGCGGAGGCGTATCGGCGGCGGGCGCCGGATGCGCGTGCTCGGCCGGCATCGCCACCGGCGCATCCGCCGGCGCGGCGTGGTAGATCGCCGGCGCCTCGGGGCCGTCCACCTGCAGCACTCCCATCGCGCCCTTGTTGAACGTGCGGAAGATCGAATGGTCGACCAGCAGGTACTTGCCCGGCACCTCGCTGCGGAACTCGACCACCTTGGAGCCGCCGGCCGGGATCAGCGTGGTCTGCACGTTCTCCTCGAAGTGGCTCGACTTGCCGTCCCAGACCTTGTCGAAGATCGCGCCGATCACGTGGAAGCTCGACACCAGGTTGGGGCCGCCGTTGCCGACGAACAGGCGCACGGTCTCGCCGACCTTGGCGTGCAGCGCGTTCGCGCCGGTCAGCGCGCCCTCGCGGCCGTTGAACAGCACGTAGGTCGGGCGCTCGTCGATCGCCTTCTCGAGGTCGAACGCCTGCAGGCCGGGCTCGTGGTACTTGCCGGTGGTGTAGAAGTCGCCCTGCATCACGTAGTACTCGCGGTCGACCTTGGGCAGGCCGCCGGGCGGATCGACCTGGATCAGGCCGTACATGCCGTTGGCGATGTGCATGCCCACCGGCGTCGTCGCGCAGTGGTAGACGTACAGGCCGGCCTTCAGCGCCTTGAAGGTGAACACGCGCTCGTGGCCCGGCGAGGTCAGCGTCGGCTCGGCGCCGCCGCCCGGGCCGGTGACGGCGTGCAGGTCGATGTTGTGCGGCATGTGCGAGCCGGCGGGGTTCTTCAGATGCAGCTCGACGGTGTCGCCCTCGCGCACGCGGATGAAGCTGCCCGGCACGGTGCCGCCGAAGGTCCAGAAGTCGTAGAAGACGCCGTCGGCGATCTCCTTCTTCACCTCCTTCACTTCCAGCTCGACGATCACCCGCGCCGGGTGGTCGCGCGTGACCGGCGGCGGCACGTTCGGCGGGCTGGTCAGCACGGCGCGGATCGGTTCGCCCTGCGGCGCGCCGGCGTCCGCCTGCGCCGTGGCCGGTCCGCGCTGGCAGCCGGCGGCCGCCAGCGCCATCCCCAACAGCACGCATCCCCTGATGAAGCGTTTCATTGCAGGCTCCTTCCCGGACCGCTCGTCCGGCGATGGCGCCAGCGTACGCAGCGGCATGCGCGCGTCCCTGATGGTCATCAGCGGGGTGCGACGGGTTGCCGCATGTGCGCACCGGCGCACGCGCCGCGGCATCGCGGCGAACCGCTGCAAGCCGCGCCGCTGTTGGGCTGCGGCGATTCCGCGGCGCGCCTGCGGCAACCGTGCGCAGGCGCGTGACCGCCGTCAGCGGCGTGCGACAGCGCGCCGCAGCGCGCGCTCCTGCGCGTCGCCGGCCGCGTGCTAAGGCACGAGGGCGAATGCCAGCCAGGCGGCGACGTTCATCAGCACGATGGCCACGATCAGCGGCATCGCATAACGGCGGCCGCCGGTGGCCGCGGCGCCGACCTTCAGCAGCGAGTTGCTGCCGAACGCGGCCAGCACGGCGGAGGCGGCCGCGGCGACGCCCAGCTCGCCGCTGGCGGAGAGCTGGCCCGCCGACACCGCCGCCGCATGCGCATCGGCGAAGCCGGCGGCGGCCAGCGCCGCCACCGCGCCGGCGTCGCCCAGCCAGCGGTGCAGCCAGGCGCCGAACAGCAGGGCGACGGCGACGATCGCCGCGAACAGCAGCGCCTGCTCGAAGCGGAACGCGCGTCCCGCCGGCAGCGGCGCCGCCAACCCGCGCGTGCCGCGCATGCGCCAGCCGACCGCGCCCGCGGCCAGCGCGGCGACCGCGCCCGCGGCGACCAGCGCCGGCATGACCCGCGCCAGCAGCGCGTGGTCCAGCACGGCGAGGATGATCGCCAGCTGCACCACGGTGGAGACGTTGGCGAGCATCGCGCCGGCGACGCAGGCCGGCAGCAGCGCGGCTTGTTCCCGCGCGCGCTGGCCCATGCCGGCGATCGTCGCCGTGGAGGAGACGAAGCCGCCGGTCAGTCCGCTCAGCGGCAGGCCCAGCGCCGGGCCGAACGCGCGCAGGGCGATGTAGCCGGCGGCGTTGATCGCCATCACCAGCACCGCCAGCAGCCACAGCTTGCGCGGGCTCAGCACGCCGAACGGATCGATCGCGCGCTCCGACAGCAGCGGCAGCACGATCAGCACGGAGGCGGCGAGGATCAGCGCATCGCGCAGCTCGCGCTCGCTCAGCACCTGGCGCACGAAACGGTGCATGCGCTGCTTGCCGGCCAGCACGATCGTCACCAGCACGAACAGCGCCGCGGCGAACTGCGCCGCGTGCAGCGCCAGCGCGCCGAGCAGGAACACCAGCAGCAGGGCGATCTCGCTGGTCAGGCCGGGATCGTGTTCGCGCGAACGCAGGTAGCCGATCGCGACCAGCGCCAGCAGGCCGGCGCCGGCCAGCAGCAGCGCCGGCGTGCCCAGCATCGCCGCCACCGCGCCGAGCAGCGCGGCCAGCGTGTAGGTGCGCAGGCCGGCCACGCCGCGGGTGGGGCCGACGCCCTTGCGGCGCTCGCGCTCCGCGCCGACCAGCAGACCGCCGCCGAGGGCGGCCAGCAATCCGAGCAGGGTGCCTTCGTCGTAGCCCATGCGCCGTCCCTCGCCGTGGCCGGTCCTCAGCTTAGCAGCGCGAACACGCCGCGCGGATCGTGCGCGATCGCCACCGAGACGATGAAGGCGTACACCGCCAGCGCGGCGACGAAGGCGACGGCGCGCGCGCGCGGCGTGCGCCCGCGCTTCAGCGCCAGCGTGCCGAGCGCGATGTACACCGCCAGCAGCAGCACCTTCACGGTCAGCCAGCCCTGCACGAACGGGTACTGGCGCAGGATCGCCACCAGCATCAGCGCCGCGGTCAGCAGCGTGGTGTCGATCGCGTAGGACAGATAACGCAGCGCGGCGTGATTGGCGAAGCCGACGCCGGCCATGCGCAGCGAGCCGCGCAACAGGAACAGCGTGCCCGACAACGCGACGCACCAGATGTGCAGCAGCTTGATCTGCGGGTAGAAGTAGGCCAGCGCCATGCGGTTCACCGTGCGAGCGGAAAGCGCGCAGGGTACCGCACGACGGCCGTCCGCTCAGCCCGGACGGCCGTCGCGGCGCGGCGTGAGGTAGATGTACGCCGCGCGCAGCGCCCACGGCAGGAACGCCAGCAACCAGCCGCTCGCGGCCAGCGCGTAGGCGCGCGGCGCGTCGGCGGCGAACTCGGCGCCGATGCGGCCGAGCGCCACCGCCTGCACGGCGAGGAAGGTGAACCAGGGCACCGGCCCCATCGCCAGCGGCCGGCCGGAATGGCCGTGCGTGACGCGCGTGACCATCGCCACCAGCATCGAGCCGAAGAAGCCGACGGTCAGCGCGTGCACCGGCGCGCGTCCCAGCGGACTGGCGCCGCGCAGCAGCGCGCACAGGCTGTCCGCGCCGAACAGCGCGAACGCCGCCGGCAACCAGGCCAGCGCGAGGTACAGCACCGCCAGCAGGCCCGGCCGACGCGCCTTCCACGGCTGCCACGCCAGCCAGTGGCCGAGGAAGAACAGCGCCAGCGGCAGGTCGGCGAGGAAGCGCCAGCGCTGGGCCTGCGCGAACTCGAAGCCGAGGTGCGCGGCGAGCAGTGCCCACAGCAGCGGCAGCGACCACGCCGGCCGCACCACGCGGTAGCCCGCGACCACGTTGTTGCTGAAGAACGGCACCATGCGGTGCGCCACCGTGAAGTACACCGGCAGCAGCAGGCCGAACGTGCCCAGCTTGATCGCCGCAAGCGCCAGGCGCGGATCGGCGCCGAGCATGAAGGCGAGGAACAGCGCGAGGCCGCAGGCGCCCACCGACAGCGCGCCGAAGCACGACAGCGCCCAGCGGTCCTTGAACCCATGCCGGCGCAGCACGCCGAACAGATGCGACAACCCGATCAGCCAGCCGGACATCATCAGCACCGCGCCGCCGACCAGCAGCGGCCGCAGCCCGAACAGTCCGGCCTGCGCGATCACGTAGCCGCCGAACACGCCGCCGAACACCGGCACGTAGTGCGCGCGCGTCAGCTCCGGCTGGTTCATCCAGCGCGGGAACACGGTCAGCAGGAAGCCGAAGACGAACGGCGCGAGCATGCCGTACTGCGCGAACATCGCGTGCGCCCAGCCTGCGGGCACCGCCGGCTGCGGCAGCCAGGTCCAGCCCCAACGCCCCGCCGACAGCTCCAGCGCCCACCAGCCCATGCTCGCCAGCACGGCGACGGCGCCGGCGAAGAACATCATGCGGTGCGGCGCCGCGGCGAGGATGCGCGGCAGCTCGGCGAGCGCGGGCGGGCGCGTCGAGGCGGGCGGCGGGACGACGGACTGGTCCATGAGAAGCGGGGTGGCGCGCGTCGCGGAGGGGCGCCGGCATGGTCCGGACAGCGTCGAGCATGCGCCGCGGACGCGCCGCATCGCACTGACCCAGGTCAACGCGTCGGGGCGGACGGCCGGCGCCGTCCGCCCCGCAGCGCCCCGCCCGGCCCCTGCGCCGGGCGGGGAACCCTGGCGGCCGCCGCTCAGTCGGCGCGGCGCCGCAATGCGGCCAGCGGCTCGCCGCGCGGCGCGGCCATCGTGCGCGGCGCGATCCACAGACGCAGCGTGAACCAGCCGATCAGCAGCGCGCCGATGCTGAAGATGGTGTCGCCGGGCACGCGCAGCCACACCAGCAGGTGGATGATCGGCTGCTGCATGAACTGCTCGGAGCGCGCGAACCAGTAGCCGCGGCCGAGCACGGCCTCGAGCTGCAGCACGCCCATCGGCAGCAGGGTCAACAGCGCCATCAGCGCCAGGCCGAGGTTGAACGCCCAGAACGCCTTGCCGAGCAGCGCATCGTTCCATACCGCGTCCGGCTTCAGCAGGCGCAGGCAGAACAGCATCAGGCCGATGCCGAGCATGCCGTACACGCCGAACAGCGCGGTATGGCCGTGCAGCGCGGTCAGGTTGAGGCCCTGCATGTAGTACAGCGACAGCGGCGGGTTGATCAGGAAGCCGAACAGGCCGGCGCCGACCAGATTCCAGAACGCCACCGCGACGAAGAACGCCAGCGGCCAACGCCAGCGCGCCATCCACGGCGCGGCCTGGCCGTGCTTCCAGGTTTCCCAGGCCTCGAAGCCGATCAGCGCCAGCGGCACCACTTCCAGCGCGGAGAACGAGGCGCCCAGCGCGATCACCGCGGTCGGCGTGCCGGTGAAGTACAGGTGGTGGAACGTGCCGAGCACGCCGCCCGCCATGAACACGATGGTGGCGAACAGCACGCTGGCGGTGGCGGTGGCGGCGCGCACCAGGCCGAAGCGGGTGAACAGGAAGGCGATCACCGCGGTGGCGAACACCTCGAAGAAGCCCTCGACCCACAGGTGCACCACCCACCAGCGCCAGTACTCGACCATCGCGATGTGCGTGTGCCGCCCCCACATCAGCGCCGCGCCGTAGAACAGCGCGATCGCCACCGTGGACAGGAACAGCAGGCCGACGATGCTGCCGCTGCCGTCGCGCCTGCGCAGCGCCGGCCACAGCGCGCGCCCGACCAGGAACAACCACAGCAGCAGGCCGGCGAACAGGCCGATCTGCCAGACGCGGCCGAGATCGGTGTATTCCCAGCCCTGGTGACCGAACCAGAAGTTCTCCGCCAGGCCGAGCTTCTGCATCACGCCGAACCACTGGCCGGCGAACGCGCCGACGACCACGGCGACCAGCGCGCCGAACAGCACGTTGACGCCCAGCCGCTGGAAACGCGGTTCGCGGCCGCCGATCGCCGGCGCGATCAGCAGGCCGGTGGCCAGCCACGCGGTGGCGATCCACAGCACGGCCAGTTCGGTGTGCCAGGTGCGGGTCAGCGCGTACGGCAGCACGTCGGCCAGGCGCATGCCGTACACCATCTGTCCTTCGACCTGGTAGTGCGCGGTGGTGGCGCCGAGCAGGATCTGCACGAGGAACAGCGCGATTACCAGCCAGAAGTACTTGGCGGTGGCGCGCATCGACGGCGTGATGGCCAGCGCGGCCAGCGGATCGGCGGCCGGCACCGGCGGCGGCGCCTCCTGCCTGCGCGCGGCGTGGTGCCAGGCCAGCGCGCCGATGCCGGCGACCAGGAACAGCACGCTGAACACCGACCACAGCAGCAGCGACGGCGGCGCCTCGTTGCCGACCAGCGGATCGTACGGCCAGTTCTGCGTGTAGCTGACGCCGGCGCCCGGGCGCCCGGTCACCGCCGCCCACGCGCTCCAGAAAAAGAACGCGGTCAACGCATGGCGGTGCGCCGCCGTGTCCACGGTGGCGTCGCGCATCGCGTAGTCCTCGCGCAGCTTCGCCAGCGCGGGGTCGCTGCCGAACAGCGCCTCGTAGTGCGCGGCGACTTCGCGGATGGCGGCGGCGCGGTCGTCGGAGACGGTCAGCGTGCCGGTGGCGGCGTCGTAGGTGTTCGGCCTGAGCGCGGCGCGCATCTCGGCCTCGAGCCCGGCCTTGCGCCCGGCGTCCAGCGCGGCATAGGCCTCGCCGTAGCGCGCCTGCGCCATGCGTTCCAGCAGCGCCAGCGCCTCGCGGTGCAGCCAGTCCGCGCTCCAGTCGGGGGCGACGTAGGCGCCGTGGCCCCAGATCGAGCCGAGCTGCTGGCCGCCGGTGGTCTGCCAGACGTCGCGGCCGGCCAGGATGTCGTCGCGCGTGTACAGCAGCCGGCCGCCGGCATCGACCACGCGCTCGGGTAGCGGCGGCGCGGCGTGGTAGATCTCGCGTCCCATCCACAGCAGGACCGCGAACGAGGCCGCCAGCAGCAGGCCGAGCGTGGTCCACAGTTTGCGTGTCGCGTTCATCGGGCGTCTCCGCGGGACCCTCCGGTCCGACGGCGCCCATCCTCGCGATCCGCGGCGCCCGCGCCGCTGATCCCGGTCAAGCGCCGCCGGCGCGGGACCGCGGCGCGATGTCGCACGCGGCTGACGCGGCGCGCGGCGCCGCGACGGCGCATCGCGCGGGCGCAGCCGCGCGGCGGATTCCGCCTGCGGCCCGCGTCGGGCGAACGGAACGGGCGCGGCCGGCCGCGCGGGGTTCAGCGGTGCAGGATGCAGCGGGCCTGCGCGCGCAGGCGTCCGTCGTCGAGGATCTCGACGTCGCGGCCGTCGACGTGGATCAGCTTCTGCTCGCGGAAGCGGCCGAGCACGCGGCTGACCGTCTCCGCGGCGAGGCGCAGGTAGTTGGCGATGTCGCCGCGCGACATGCTCAGGCGGAACTTGTGCGGCGAGAAGCCGCGCGCGGCGTAGCGGTCGGCCATGTCCACCAGGAACGCGGCCATGCGCTCGTCGGCGCTGTAGTCGCCGGCCAGCAGCGAGGCGGTGCCGACTTCCTTGCTGAGCAGGCGGAACAGGTGCGACTGCACCGCCGGCATGCGCGCGGCGAGCTGGCTCATCGCCGGGAACGAGAAGCGGCAGAAGTAGGCGGTGTCCAGCGCCACCGCGTCGCAGGGGTAGTGCTCGGGATAGATCGCGTTCAGGCCGACCAGCTCGCCCGGCAGATAGAAGCCCAGCACCTGCTCGCGGCCGTTCTCGTCTACCACTGCGGTCTTGACCGTGCCCGCGCGCACGGCATACACCGCCTTGAACGGATCGCGCGTGCGGAACACGTGCTCGCCGGCACGGAACGGCCCGACGTGCTCGACCAGGCAGTGCAGCTCGCGCAGCTCCGGCTTGCCGTAGCCGTTGGCCTGGCAGGAGGCGCTGAACGCGCAGGTGGTGCAGAAACGGACGTCGTCGCCGTCGTCGGCGATCGGGTTCGGATCGGGCGGCAGCCTGCCTGCCGGGTTCGCAGCCTTCATCGCGGAAGCCTTGGCGTGCGGATCTCAGATCGCGCGCGAGTAACGCGCCGTCTGCGCCTGGCGCCCCAGATAGGCGTCGAAGCACATCGCAATGATACGCACCAGCAGGCGTCCGCGCGAGGTCACCACCAGCGAATCCTGGCGGATTTCCACCAGTCCGTCCGCGGCAAGCTGTCGCAGGCGCAGCAGCTCCTCGGCGAAGTAGACGGGAAAATCGAGGCGCCAGGCCGCACCGAAGCTGCGGTAGTCGATGCGGCCGTGGCACATCAGTTCGGTGATCAGGGCGCGGCGGATCAGGTCGTCTTCGTCGAGGTGGATGCCGCGCGCCACCGGCAGGCGGCCGGCGTCCAACGCCGCGTAGTAGCCCGCCAGATCCTTGGCGTTCTGGCTGTAGGAGTCGCCGATGCGGCTGATGCCGCTCATGCCGAGCGCGATGATGTCGCAGTCGCCGTGGGTGGAGTAGCCCTGGAAGTTGCGCTGCAGGGCGCCCTCGCGCTGCGCGCGCGCCAGCTCGTCGAACGGCAGCGCGAAGTGGTCCATGCCGATGTAGACGTAGCCGGCCGCGGTCAGCATCTGCAGCGTGCGCGCGAACAGCGCCAGCCGCGTGGCCGCGTCGGGCAGCTGCGCGGCGTCGATCTGCCGCTGCGCCTTGAACAGCTCCGGCATGTGCGCGTAACTGTAGGCGGCGATGCGGTCGGGGCGCAGCGCGATCACCTTCTCCAGCGTCTGCGAGAAGCTGTCCACGGTCTGCAGCGGCAGGCCGTAGATCAGGTCGACGTTGACCGAGCGGAAACCGGCCTCGCGCGCCGCCTCGATCGCCGCGCGCGTCTGCTCGACGCTCTGCACGCGGTTGACCGCGGCCTGCACCGCCGGGTCGAAGTCCTGCACGCCGAGCGACATGCGGTTGAAGCCGAGCGGGCCGAGCGCGCGCACGTAGTCGGCGTCGGCGAAGCGCGGGTCGATCTCGATGCCGAATTCGCGCGTCGGCGCGCGCGTCAGGCTGAAGTGCCGGCCCAGCGAGTCCATCAGCTCGCTCATCTGGCCGACGTCGAGGAAGTTCGGCGTGCCGCCGCCGAAGTGCAACTGCACCGTCGGCCGGTCGCGGTCGAACATCGCCGCGGTCAGTTCGATCTCGCGGTACAGCCGCGACAGGTAGACGTCGGCCTTGGACTTGTCGCGGGTGATGATGCGCGTGCAGCCGCAGTAGAAGCACGGGCTCATGCAGAACGGCACGTGCACGTACAGCGACAGGGGGCGCGGGATCGGATCCTCGTTGGAGGCGCGCGCGTGGGCGCGCAGCTCGGCCTCGCCGAAGTCCGGCCGGAACTGCGGCGCGGTGGGGTACGAGGTGTAGCGCGGTCCGAGCGTGTCGTAGCGCGCGATCAGGTCCGGATCGAAGGCAGGGGCGGCGATGACGGCGTTCATGGACGCAGGCTAGCGCCCGCGGGCGGCCGCGCCTTGATCCGGGTCAGGCGCGGCGCCGGCGCGCGCTCGACGCGCTGCTCGATGGCGCCGAAGATGCTGCGGCCGCCGGCGTCGGTGACGTCGATGCGCACGCTGTCGCCGAACTTCAGGAACGGCGTCGACGGCTTGCCGTCGCGCAGCGTCTCCACCGTGCGCTGCTCGGCCAGGCAGGAGGCGCCCTTCGACGTGTCCTGGTTGGCAACCGTGCCGGAGCCGACCAGGGTGCCAGCGACGAGCGGGCGCGTCTTCGCCGCGTGCGCGACCAGCTCGGCGAAGCTGAACTGCATGTCGACGCCGCATTCGGCCTCGCCGAACCAGCGGCCGTTGATCCAGGTGCGCATCGGCAGGTGCAGCTTCTCGCCGCGCCAGGCGTCGCCCAGTTCGTCGGGGGTGGCGAACACCGGCGACAGCGCCGAGCGCGGCTTCGACTGCAGGAAGCCGAAACCTTTCGCCAGCTCGGCCGGGATCAGGTTGCGCAGCGAGACGTCGTTGACCAGACCGACGAGCTGGATGTGCGCGGCCGCCTGCGCCGGCGTGACGCCCATCGGCACGTCGTCGGTGACCACCACCACCTCGGCTTCGAGGTCGATGCCCCACTCCTCGCTGCCGGCGAGGATGGGATCGCGCGGGCCGTAGAAGCCCGCGCTGGTGGCCTGGTACATCAGCGGGTCGGTGTAGAACGAGGCGGGCACCTCGGCGCCGCGCGCGCGGCGCACGCGCTCGACGTGCGGCAGGTAGGCGGAACCGTCGACGAACTCGTAGGCGCGCGGCAGCGGCGCGGCCAGCGCCGCCATGTCGAGATCGAACGCGCCCCTGGCGCTGCTGGCCGCGAGCGCCTCGGCCAGCGCGTTCAGCCGCGGCGCGCACTGCGCCCAGTCGTCCAGCGCGGCCTGCAGGGTCGGCGCGATGCCGTCGGCGCGCACCGCGCGCTGCAAGTCGCGGCTGACCACCACCAGCGTGCCGTCGCGACGGCCTTCCTTCAAGGATCCGAGTTTCATGCAGTTTCCCTTGTCGCGTGCGGGACGCACGCTGCCTTTGCGGATGCGCCGCGGCGCGTCACGAACAGCCCTCGACGTAGTCCACCTGCGGCGGCAGGCCGATGCGCCAGGCCGTCACCGCGCCGTCGGCGCCGACTTCGAACACCAGCCGCGCCGCGCCGCCGAACGGCGGCGTCACCACCAGCGTCTGCCCGCCGGCGACGTACTTGTGCGGCTGCGCCTCGATGCGGCCGGCGTACAGCCGGCGCAGCGTCTCGGCGTTCATGCCGACGCGTCCGCCGCCGGGCGCGACCTTGCCGGCGGTGCGCACGTCGACGCGGCGCAGGCGGTCGCCCTCGAGCATGAACAGCAGGTCGCGACGATCCGCGTGCGGCGACAGGTAGTAGCAGGCCTGCGCATCGGCGGGCGGCTGCGGCGGATACAGCGGCCGGCCCCAGGCACGGCGCACCGCGGCCGCGTCCATGTCCCAGTGCAGCGGGCCGATGCCGTTG
>NZ_DF970162.1 GCF_000953855.2 Mizugakiibacter sediminis | reverse complement strand
GAAGCGAGCGCGTAAGCGCTTGCTTCGCGGGAGTGAGTCCGGACATGTGCCGGACTCGCGACCGAAAAAACCCACAGGACGTGAGTTTTTTCACAAGCGCTGAGACGCCCGCCGCCGGGCAGCGGCGGACAACCGCGGCCGATCCGCGCTATCGTGCGCAGCGTTGCGCCCGGCCGGCACCGGCGGCCGGCGCGCGGCGCGCCCGGCGCGGGGCCGGGCGGCAACGCAGAAGACGGAGATCCCACGTGACCGCACCCGACCGCGCCGGCCTGGAGCCGCGCACCGAATTGACCGTACGCGGCCTGATCATCGGCGCCGTGATCACCGTGGTGTTCACCGCGGCCAACGTGTTCTTCGGCCTCAAGGCCGGCCTGACCTTCACCACCTCGATTCCGGCGGCGGTGATCTCGATGGCGATGCTGCGCGCGCTCGGCAACGCCACCATGCAGGAGAACAACATCGTGCAGACCGTCGCCTCGGCGGCGGGCACGCTGTCATCGATCATCTTCGTGCTGCCCGGCATGATCATGATCGGCTGGTGGACCGGCTTCCCGTTCTGGACCTCGTTCGCGGTGTGCGCGCTGGGCGGCATCCTCGGCGTGATGTATTCGATCCCGCTGCGCCGCGCGCTGGTGACCCATTCCGACCTGCCGTATCCGGAGGGCCTGGCCTGCGCCGAGGTGCTGAAGGTCGGCTGCGGCGCGCAGGTCAGCGCCTCCAGCGAGCAGGAGAACCGCGCCGGCCTGCTGGCGGTGGTGTGGGGTTCGATCGTCTCCGCGGTGTTCGCGGTGGTGGTGGCCACCCACGTGTTCGCCAGCGACGTGGTGAAGTTCTTCCGCATCGGCGACAAGGGCGCGGTCAGCGGCTTCGACTTCAACCTGTCGTTCGCGCTGTTCGCGATCGGCCACCTGATCGGCCTGTCGGTCGGCGTCGCCATGCTGGTCGGCGCGCTGATCGGCTGGGGCTGGGGCGTGCCGCACTACTCGCTGCTGGCGGGCGTCCTCGGCGGCGGCCCGGACGAGATCGCGCTGGCCACCTGGAGCCAGAAGGTGCGCTACGTCGGCGCCGGCGCGATCGGCGTCTCGGCGATCTGGACGCTGGCCAAGCTGGTCAAGCCGGTGGTCGCCGGCCTGACCTCGGCGATGGCCGCCTCGCGCGTGCGCAAGGCCGGCCGCGGCGACACGCTGCCGCGCACCGAGCGCGACATCCCGATCGGCATCGTCGGCCTGATCACGCTGGCCTGCTTCATCCCGGTCGCCTGGCTGCTGGGCTACTTCGGCTCGATCAGCGGTCTCGGCGACCGCCTCGCCGTGCTGGCGGTCGGCGGCGTCGCCTACGTGGTGCTGATGGGCTTCTTCGTCTCCACCGTGTGCGGCTACATGGCCGGCCTGATCGGCTCCTCCAACAGCCCGCTGTCCGGCATCGGCATCCTGGTGGTGATCGGCGCGGCGCTGCTGCTGGTGTTCGGCGTCAAGCCGTACGTGGCGCCGGAATCGGGCAAGGCGCTGGTGGCGTTCGCGCTGTTCGTCACCTCGGTGGTGTTCACCGTCGCCGCGATCGCCAACAACAACCTGCAGGATCTGAAGACCGGCCAGCTGGTCGACGCCACGCCGTGGAAGCAGCAGGTGGCGCTGGTGATCGGCGTGGTCGCCGGCGCGGCGGTGATCCCGCCGGTGCTGGACCTGCTGAACCAGGCCTACGGCTTCGCCGGCGCGCCCGGCGCCGGCCCGAACGCGCTGCCGGCGCCGCAGGCCGGCCTGATCTCGGCGCTGGCGCAGGGCGTGATCCAGGCCGACATCGACTGGAGCCTGATCTGGACCGGCGCCGGCATCGGCGTCGGCGTGATCGTGCTCGACGCGCTGCTGACGCGCTTCACCCGGCGCCTGCGCCTGCCGCCGCTGGCGGTGGGCCTCGGCATCTACCTGCCGACCTACAGCACGCTGATGGTGGTGGTCGGCTCGGTGGTCGGCTGGGCGTTCGACCGCCGCGCCGAGCGCGGCCGCAATCCCGACACCACCAAGCAGCTCGGCGTGCTGCTCGCCTCCGGCCTGATCGTCGGCGAGAGCGTGATCGGCGTGGTGATCGCGGCGATCGTCGCCTTCTCCGGCAAGCCGGCGCCGCTGGCGCTGGTCGGGGACGGCTTCGCCGACACCGCGCTGTGGCTGGGCGGCGGCGCCTTCGTGCTGATCGTGGCGCTGCTGTACCGCTGGATCACCCGCATGGGCCGCACCGTGCGCTGACCGCAGCCGCTTCGTCCCGGGCCGGCGCGACGCCGGTCCGGGCATCGAGGCGCACGCCCCGCGCGCCGATTTCGGTTTCCTTGGACCCTCCCGCCGCGCCGTCGCCGCGGCGTGTCGATTTCCTCCCGCCTCGTTCGTCGTCAAGACAAGGAGCCGCCTGCGGTCGCGCTTGGCGGCAGCGGCTCCGTCATTCCCCACTGAGAGGAGAGACGACGATGCGCTGCATGGTGATCGTGAAGGCGACCGCGGAAACCGAGGCCGGCGTGATGCCCAGCGAGGCACTGTTGACCGCGATGGGCAAGTTCAACGAGGAACTGGCCAAGGCCGGCGTGATGCTGGCGGGCGAGGGCGTGAAGCCCAGTTCGCAAGGCGTGCGCGTGCGCTTCGCCGGCACCCAGCGCATGGTGACCGACGGCCCGTTCGCCGAGACCAAGGAGCTGGTCGCCGGCTTCTGGCTGTGGCAGGTGAAGTCGCTGGACGAGGCGATCGCGTGGCTGAAGCGCGCGCCGTTCGAGGACGGCGCCGAAGTGGAGATCCGCCCGCTGTTCGAGGCCGAGGACTTCGGCGAGGCGTTCACGCCCGAGGAGCGCGAGCGCGAAGCGCGCCTGCGCGAGCAGCTGGCGACGCGGCCTTAAGCATGAAGGGGCAGCGCGCAGGCAGAATCGGCGTCGATTTCGCGCGCCGCCGTTCGACGCCTGCATGAAGCGCGGATGCGGCGCCGCGGCGCCGGCCTCCGGCGCGCCACCGCCACACGCCGAGGACCGCACGATGCGATTTCTGTCGCTGTACCGCCACGCCCGCCCCGAGGGCGTCCCGCCGAGTGAGCGGGAAATGGCCGAGATGGGCCGGCTGATCGACGAGATGACGCGCGCCGGCGTGTTGCTGGCCACCGAAGGCTGCATGCCCAGCGCGCAGGGCGCGCGCGTGCGCCTGGCGCAGGGCACGTTCGCCGTGACCGCCGGCCCGTTCGCGGAAGCGGGTGAGGCGATCGGCGGCTTCGCGCTGATCCAGGCGCGCTCGCGCGAGGAAGCGATCGAGTGGAGCAAGCGCTTCCTCAAGGTGATCGGCGACGGCGAATGCGAGATCCGCCAGTTGCACGACGCGCCCGATTGCATGGGCTGAAACCCGAGCCCCCGCACACGCACACACGACCAGGAGCACCGCATCATGCAGTTCCATACCTATCTCAGCTTCGACGGCGATTGCGAAGCGGCCTTCACCTTCTACGCCGGGCTGTTCGGCGGCAAGCTCGCGGCGCTGATGCGCTTCGGCGACATGCCCGGCAACCAGACCGCGCCGCAGTTCCGCAACCGCGTGATGCACGCGCGCCTGGAGCTGGCCGGCCACGTGCTGATGGGCACCGACGCCACGCCGGACTGCCCGCACGGCGCCGTGCAGGGCAGCCATGTCGTCGCCGACGTCGACACGCCGGAGGAGGCCGAGCGCGTGTTCGCCGCGCTGGCGCAGGGCGGCCGCGTCGATATGCCGATCCAGCCGACCTCCTGGGCGCAGCGCTACGGCATCGTCGTCGACCGCTTCGGCGTGCCGTGGATGGTCAACTGCAACCTGCCGACCTGAGGTTGCGGCACGGCGCGCCGGCCTTGCGCCGTTCCTGCGGGGATGCTGTGATCGGCCGCCATGACGGCGACCGACACCCACCGCGCGATCGACGCAGTCTGGCGCATCGAGGCGCCGCGGCTGATCGCCGGCCTGACGCGCATGGTGCACGACGTCGGCCTCGCCGAGGAGCTGGCGCAGGACGCGCTGGTCGCCGCGCTGGAGCGCTGGCCGGAGAGCGGCGTGCCGGACAACCCAGGCGCCTGGCTGATGGCCACGGCCAAGCACCGCGCGATCGACCTGCTGCGCCGCGACAAGCTGCTCGACCGCAAGCACGAGGAACTCGCCCGCGAGCTCGCGGACGCGCAGGACGAACGGATGGCGCAGAGCGACGCCCACCTGGACGATCCCGTCGGCGACGACCTGCTGCGCCTGGTGTTCATCGCCTGCCACCCGGTGCTGTCGCTGGAGGCGCGCGTCGCGCTGACGCTGCGCCTGCTCGGCGGCCTGACCACCGACGAGATCGCGCGCGCGTTCCTGGTGCCGGAACCGACCGTCGCCCAGCGCATCGTGCGCGCCAAGCGCACGCTGGCCGAGGCGCAGGTGCCGTTCGAGGTGCCGCGCGGCGCGGCGCTGGTCGAGCGCCTCGCCGGCGTGCTCGGCGTGATCTACCTGATCTTCAACGAAGGCTATACCGCGACCGCCGGCGAGGACTGGATGCGGCCGTCGCTGTGCGAGGACGCGCTGCGCCTCGGCCGCGTGCTGGCCGGGTTGATGCCGAAGGAGCCGGAGGTGCACGGCCTGGTCGCGCTGATGGAGATCCAGGCCTCGCGCCTGCCGGCGCGCGCCGGCCCGAACGGCGAGCCCGTGCTGCTGCTGGAGCAGGATCGCGCGCGCTGGGACCGCGTGCTGATCGGACGCGGCCTCGCCGCGCTGGAGCGCGCCGAGAAGCTGGGCGGCGTGCGCGGCCCCTACGCGCTGCAGGCGGCGATCGCGGCCTGCCACGCGCGCGCGCCCGACGCCGCCGCCACCGACTGGGCGCGCATCGCCGCGCTGTACGCCGCGCTGGCGGAAGTCGCGCCGTCGCCGGTGGTGGAGCTGAACCGCGCGGTCGCCGTCGGCATGGCGGAAGGGCCGCGGGCGGCGCTGGCGCTGGTCGACGCGCTGGTCGAGGCGGGGTCGCTGCGCGATTACCATCTGCTGCCCAGCGTGCGCGGCGACCTGCTGCGCAAGCTCGGCCGCCTCGACGAGGCACGCATGGAACTCGAACGGGCGGCATCGCTGGCGCGCAACGCGCGCGAGCGCGCGCTGTTGCTGGCGCGCGCCGCCGCCTGCGCTGCGGCGCCGCCGACCGAGCGCACCGATCGCCCCTCACGGAGTACCCGATGACCTACATGCTGCTGGTGGTCGAGCCGCGCGGGCAGCGCGCCGAACGGACCCTGCAGGAAGGGCAGGAGCTCTACGCGCGCATGCTGCGCTACGCCGAGGACCTGCAGGCGCGCGGCCTGCTGCGCGGCGCCAACGCGCTGCGCTCGGACGATGCGGGCGCGCGCGTGCAGGTGCGCGCCGGCAAGCGCGCGGTGACGGACGGACCGTTCGTCGAGGCCAAGGAGATGGTCGGCGGCTATTTCCTGGTCGATTGCCCCACGCGCGAGGAAGCGCTGGCGCTGGCCGCCGAGTGTCCCGCCGCCGCGTGGGCGACCATCGAGGTGCGCGAGATCGGCACCTGCTACGAGTGAGCCCCGGGCCGCCTGCGGGAGCGGCGCCGGCCGCGGCCGCCCGTCGGTGCCGAAGCCGCTCCCGCGGCTGCCGGGCCGCGGCCCCGCCCCGGGCGGGGCATGCGGGATTGAAGCGCGGTCGGGGTTCGTCCGGCACCGGCGAACGGGCACCGCGGCCGCGTGCGCCGACATGCGCGGACCGGCCGCTAACATTTACTGAACATCTCGCGGCGGCGACTGCTTTACCTTCCGGCCCTTGCCCCGTCCTGCGGGGCCTTACGGAGGGAGGACGCATGGCGGGTGGCAGGATCGGCGTGTGCGCGTGCATCGTCTGGCTCGTGCTCGGCGCGATGCCGGCGGGCGCGGCGAATGCCGCCGACGCCATGATCGTGCCGTTCTTCCCCGCCGATACGGCCGTTGCGGCGCCCGCCGCGCCGGCGGCTGCCGCGACGCCGGCGGCCGATGCCGCGGCGGACGGTTCCGCCGACGTCGAGCGCCTGATCAGCGCGGCGATGCAGCAGCGCGACGTGCGCTACCGCTTCGGCGGGCGCGATCCCGCCACCGGCTTCGACTGCAGCGGCTTCGTCCACTACGTGTTCGCGCAGGCCCTCGGCCTGGACCTGCCGCCCAACTCCGCCGCGCAGTTCCGCGTCGGCGAGCGCGTGGCGCGCGACGCCATGCGCGCCGGCGACCTGGTGTTCTTCCGCAACGCGCGCGGGCGCATCGTGCACGTCGGCATCTACCTCGACGACGGCCGCTTCATCCATTCGCCCTCGCGCGGCGAGCGCGTGCGCGTCGACCGCCTCGACGAGCGCTACTGGGCGCGCCGCTTCGCCGGCGCCCGGCGCCTGGACGCGCTGGCCCCGGGCTGAAGACGCTCCGCCCGGTTGCGCAGGTGTCGCCGGCGCCGCGCTAACATGCGCGGACGCTTCCGTCCCGCGTCCGCCCGTGCCCGCGCCGCTCCGCAAGATCCTGCACGTCGACATGGACGCGTTCTACGCGTCGGTCGAGCAGCGCGACGATCCCGCGCTGCGCGGCAAGCCGGTGGTGGTGGCCTGGCGCGGCGCGCGCTCGGTGGTGTGCGCGGCCAGCTACGAGGCGCGCCGCTACGGCATCCGCTCGGCGATGCCGGCGCTGCGCGCCGAGCGGCTGTGCCCGCAGGCGATCTTCGTGGCGCCGGACTTCGCCCGCTACCGCGCGGTGTCGCGGCAGGTGCGCGAGATCTTCGCGCGCCACACCGACCTGATCGAGCCGCTGTCGCTGGACGAGGCCTACCTCGACGTCACCGTCACCAAGAGCGGCCTGCCGACGGCCACGGCGACCGCGCAGGCGATCCGCGCGGCGATCCGCGAGGAGACCGGGCTCACCGCCTCGGCCGGCGTCGCCCCCAACAAGTTCCTCGCCAAGATCGCCTCCGACTGGCGCAAGCCGGACGGCCTGTACGTGATCCCGCCGGCGCGCGTCGAGGCGTTCCTGACGCCGCTGCCGGTGGGGCGCCTGCCCGGCGTCGGCAAGGTGATGGAGCGCAGGCTGGCCGCACTCGGCATCGCCACCGTCGGCGACCTGCGCGGCTACGCGCTGGCCGCGCTGGAACAGCGCTTCGGCCGCTGGGGGCGACGCCTGCACGAGCTGGCGCGCGGCATCGACGAGCATCCGGTGCAGCCGGAGCGGCCGACCGTGCAGGTCTCCGCCGAGGACACCTTCGAGCGCGACCTGCGCCTGGACGAGCTCGAACCGCACATCCGCCGGCTGGCGGAGAAGACCTGGGCGGCGGCGGCGCGCGAGCCGGCGCGCATCGCCCGCACCGTGGTGCTGAAGCTGAAGACCGCCGACTTCCACGTGCTGACGCGCAGCCTGACGCCGCCGCTGCGTCCGGCTTCGGCGCGGCAGCTCGCCGACATCGCCTGCGCGCTGCGCGAGCGCGTCGACCGCCCGGCGGACACGCTGTACCGGCTGGTCGGCGTCGGCCTGTCCGGCTTCGTCGACCGCGACGCCTGGGCGGCGCAGGAGGACCTGTTCGATGCCGCGCGCTGAGCCGCGGCCGCCGGCTCGCCGCAGTAAGATCGCCCGGCCGCAGCGCCGTCCGCGCCGCCGCGCGCAGGACATCGCCGCGCTGCAAACGTATGCGGATACGGTGGCGGGCGCTTCGCGGTACGCTGCGCCGCTCACCACGGAAGTGCCTCGATGCCCGGATCCTCGGCCTCGCTGCTGACCATTTTCGGCGCCACCGGCGACCTCGCCCGGCGCATGCTGCTGCCCTCGCTGTACGGACTGGAAAGCGACGGCCTGCTGCCGCCGCGGCTGCGCATCCTCGGCACCGCGCGCAGCGAGCTCGATGCGGAAGGCTTCCGCGCCCTGGTCGCGCGCACGCTGGCGGAGCGCGTGCCGGCCGGCGAGCGCAACGACGCCGCGGTGCGCGCGCTGCTCGCGCGCATCGACTACTGCGCGGCCTCGGTCGACGATCCGGCGACGCTGGCGCCGCTGGCGGCGTCGGTGCGGGAGGCGGCCAAGCAGGGCGACATCGTCTACCACCTCAGCACCGCGCCGCGCTTCTATGCGCCGGTGTGCAGCGCGCTGCAGAGCCTCGGCCTCGGCGGCGCCGGCACGCGCGTGTTGCTGGAGAAGCCGATCGGCCACGACCTCGCCAGCGCGATCCGCATCAACGACGGCGTCGCCCGGGCCTTCGACGAGGACCGCGTGTTCCGCGTCGACCACTACCTCGGCAAGGAAGGCGTGCAGAACCTGCTGGCGTTGCGCTTCGGCAACGCGCTGTTCGAGCCGCTGTGGAACGCGCGCCACGTCGAGCAGGTGCAGATCACCGTCGCCGAGACGGTCGGCGTCGAGGGCCGCGGCGACTACTACGACGAATCCGGCGCCACCCGCGACATGCTGCAGAACCACCTGCTGCAGCTCCTGTGCCTGACCGCGATGGAACCACCCTCGCAGTTCGATCCCAGCGCGGTGCGCAACGAGAAGCTGAAGGTGCTGCGCTCGCTGCGTCCGATCGGCCGCGCCGAGGTGGCCGCGGAATCGGTGGCCGGGCAGTACGCCGCCGGCGCGATCGACGGCGTGGCGGTGCCCGGCTACGCCGAGGAGCTCGGCCGCGAGAGCCGCACGGAGACCTTCGTCGCGCTGCGCGCGCACATCGACAACTGGCGCTGGTCCGGCGTGCCGTTCTACCTGCGCACCGGCAAGCGCATGCCGCGTCGCTGCACCGAGATCTACCTGCAGTTCCGCGCCGTGCCGCATTCGATCTTCGCGCACACCGGCGCCGAGGTGCAGCCGAACGCGCTGGTGATCCGCCTGCAGCCGGAAGAGCGCATCCAGCTGATGCTGATGAGCAAGACTCCGGGTTTGGACCGCGCCGGCCTGCGCCTGTCGCAGGTCGCGCTCGACCTCGACCTGCACAAGGAATTCGCCTCCTACCGCCGCCGCTTCGCCTACGAGCGCCTGTACCTCGACGCGCTGGAAGGCAACGGCACACTGTTCGTGCGCCGCGACGAGACCGAGGCGGCGTGGCAGTGGGTGGACGCCGTGCTGGCCGGTTGGGCGCAGGCGGGCATGACGCCGAAGCGCTACCCGGCCGGCACCTGGGGGCCGAGCGGCGCGGTCGCGCTGATCGAGCGCCATGGCCACAGCTGGCGCGAGTGAGGCGCACGGCATCGCCTGGCGGGAAGACGCACGCATGTCCTGGACGATCGCCGAGCACGCCGACGCCGAGGCCCTCGCCGAAGCCTGCGCCACGCGTCTCGGCGCCGCGCTGGACGAGGCCCTGCGCCAGCGCGGCTGCGCCGTGCTGGCGGCCGCCGGCGGGCGCACCGCGCCGCCGATCCTGCGCCGGCTGGCCGCGCAGCCGCGCGACTGGTCGGCGGTGACGGTGGCGCCGACCGACGAGCGCTGGGTCGCCGCCGAGCATCCCGACAGCAACCTGCGCGCGCTGCGCGAGGCCTTCGCCGGCGCGCCCGGTCTGCGCTGGCAGCCGCTGGTGCCGCCGCGGCCGCAGGGGCCGGCGGACGCGACGCTCGCCAACACCGCCTTCACCCTGTTCGACGAGGCGTTCGACGCCGTGCTGCTCGGCATGGGCGGCGACGGCCACTTCGCCTCGCTGTTCCCGGGCGCGCCGACGCCGGCCGACGCGCTCGCCGCCGACGGCCGCGCCGACGCGGTGGCCGTGGTGCCCGATCCGCTGCCCGCGTCCGCCCCGCACGCGCGCGTCAGCCTGACGCTGGCGCGGCTGCTGCGCAGCCGCTGCCTGCTGCTGGCGGCCAGCGGCGCCGACAAGCGTGCGGTGCTGCGGCGCGCCGCCGAAGCCGGCGCCGATCCGCGGCGCTGGCCGGTCGCCGCGCTGCTGCACGCGCCGGGCGCGCCGCTGGAAATCCACTGGAGTCCGTGATGGCCATGCATCCCGTCGTCGAACGCGTCACCGAGCGCATCCGCAGGCGCAGCGCGCCGACGCGCGCCGACTACCTCGCCCGCATGGAGGCGCAGCGGCTGGAAGGGCCGGCGCGCCGGCACCTGAGCTGCGGCAACCTCGCCCACGCCTTCGCCGCCGCCGGCGACGACAAGCCGGCGCTGCGCGCGCAGCGCGCGGTGAATCTCGGCATCGTCACCGCCTACAACGACATGCTGTCGGCGCACCAGCCGCTGCAGCACTACCCGGAGCTGATCAAGATGGCCGCGCGCGCGCGCGGCGCCACCGCGCAGGTCGCCGGCGGCGTGCCGGCGATGTGCGACGGCGTCACCCAGGGTCGCGCCGGCATGGAGCTGTCGCTGTTCTCGCGCGACACCATCGCGCTGGCCACCGCGGTGGCGCTCTCGCATGCGGTCTTCGACGCCGCGTTGCTGCTCGGTGTGTGCGACAAGATCGTGCCCGGCCTGCTGATCGGCGCGCTCAGCTTCGGCCACCTGCCGGTGATCTTCGTGCCGGCCGGGCCGATGCCGTCCGGCCTGCCCAATCCGGAAAAGGCGCGCGTGCGCCAGGCCTACGCCGAGGGCAAGGCCAGCCGCGAGGAGCTGCTCGCCGCGGAAGCGGCGTCCTACCACGCGCCCGGCACCTGCACCTTCTACGGCACCGCCAACTCCAACCAGATGCTGATGGAGGTGATGGGCCTGCACCTGCCCGGCACCGCCTTCGTCAACCCGAACACGCCGCTGCGCGACGCGCTGACCGTCGCCGCCGCCGAGCGCGCCTGCGCGATCACCGCGCTGGGCGACGCCTACACGCCGCTCGCGCACACCGTCGACGAGAAGGCGATCGTCAACGCCATGGTCGGCCTGGCCGCCACCGGCGGCTCCACCAACCACGCCATCCACCTGGTGGCGATCGCGCGCGCCGCCGGCCTGCGGATCGACTGGGACGACCTCGACGAGCTGTCGCGCGCCACGCCGCTGCTGGCGCGCATCTATCCGAACGGTCCCGCCGACGTGAACCACTTCCACGCCGCCGGCGGCATCGGCTTCGTGATTCGCGAGCTGCTCGACGCCGGCCTGCTGCACGCCGACATCCGCTGCGTGCACGGCGGCGACCTGCGCGCGCAGGCGCAGGAGCCGTGGCTGGACGGCCAACAGTTGCGCTGGCGCGAGCCGCCGGCGCGGCCCGCCGACACCGCGATCCTGCGCGGCGTCGCCGAGCCGTTCGACCGCGAGGGCGGCCTGCGCCGCCTCGCCGGCAATCTCGGCCGCGCGATCGTGAAGATCTCGGCGGTCAAGCCGGAACACCGGCGCATCGCCGCGCCGGCGCGCATCTTCGATTCGCAGGACGCGCTGCTGGAGGCGTTCGAGGCCGGCGCGCTCGCCGGCGACTTCGTCGCCGTGATCCGCGGCCAGGGCCCGCGCGCCAACGGCATGCCCGAGCTGCACAAGCTGACGCCGACGCTGGGCGTGCTGCAGGACCGCGGCCAGCGCGTCGCGCTGCTCACCGACGGCCGCATGTCCGGCGCCTCCGGCAAGGTGCTGGCGGCGATCCACGTGGTGCCGGAAGCGGCCGACGGCGGCCCGATCGCGCGCCTGCGCGAGGGCGACCTGGTGCTGATCGACGCCGAAGCGGGCACCATGGAGGCCAAGGTCGACGCGGCGGCGTGGAAAGCGCGCGCGCCCGAGGCCGGTCCGCTCGCCGGCAACCGCGCCGGCACCGGCCGCGAGCTGTTCGGCCTGATGCGCGCCAACGCCGGCAACGCCGAGCAGGGCGCCTGCAGCCTGTTCGTCGGGGAGGCATGGGACTCGTGAGCGAACTCGCCCTGATCGCCGACATCGGCGGCACCAACGCCCGTTTCGCGCTGACCGATCCCGCCGCGCCGCAGCCGCAGCTGCTGCAGCCGCAGGTGCTGCGCAACGCCGAGTTCGGCAGCCTGCAGCACGCCGCCGAGCACTATCTCGCCGGCGTCAGCGCGCAGCCGCGTCGCGCGGCGATCGCCGTGGCCTCGCCGGTCGGCGCGGACGAGATCCGCCTGACCAACCGCGCCTGGTCGTTCAGCCGCAGCGAGTTGCAGCACGCGCTGCAACTGGACGAGCTGCGCGTGCTGAACGATTTCGGCGCGATCGCCTGGGCGGTGCCGGAGCTGGCGGCGGACGAGCGCGTCACCCTGCACGGCCCGACCGAGGCGCCGTCGCGCGGGCCGATCAGCGTGCTCGGTCCGGGCACCGGCCTCGGCGTGGCGCTGCTGGTCGGCGCGCGCGGCCAGGGCTGGCAGGTGATCGAGACCGAAGGCGGCCACGCCAGCTTCGCGCCGCTCGGCGACGAGGAGCACGACATCGCGCGCTGGATCGCCACGCGCTACGGCCGCACCTCCACCGAGCGCCTGCTGAGCGGCGACGGCCTCTCGCACATCGACGCCGTGCTGCGCGGCGTGCCCAGCCAGCCGGCCACCGGCCAGCGCCTGCCGCTGCGCGAGCCGGAGGCGATCGTCGCCGCCGCGCTGGCGGGCCACGACGTGCACGCGCGGCGCGCGCTGGCGCGCTTCTGCGCCGTGCTCGGCAGCGTCGCCGGCGACATCGCGCTGATCCATGGCGCGCGCGCGGTGATGATCGCCGGCGGCATCGTGCCGCGCTTCGTGCCGTTCCTGCGCTCCAGCGCGTTCCGCGAGCGCTTCCTCGCCAAGGGCCGCTTCGCCGCCTATCTCGAATCGGTGTCGATCCACGTCGTCACCCATCCCCAGCCCGGGCTGCTCGGCGCCGCGATGGCGCTGCGCCGGCCCGAGACCGCGGAGGCGCGCGCATGAAGGCGTGGACGCCCGCGGCGAGCGCCGAGCGCATCGACGCGCTGCTGGCGCCGGCGCCGGCGCTGCCGGTGCTGAGCATCGACGACCCGGACAGCGCCGTGCCGCTGGCGCGCGCCCTGGTCGAGGCCGGCCTGCCGGTGCTGGAGATCACCCTGCGCACGCCGGCCGCGCTGGAGGCGATCCGCCGCATCGCCGCCGAGGTGCCGCAGGCGGTCGTCGGCGCCGGCACGGTGCTGACGCCGCGCGATTTCGACGCGGTGGCGGCGGCGGGCGCGCGTTTCGCCATCTCGCCCGGTGCCACCGAGGCGCTGTACGTCGCCGCCGCGCAGGCGCCGCTGCCGTGGCTGCCGGCGATCGCCACCGCCGGCGAGCTGATGCGCGGCCTCGAGCACGGCCATCGCCGCTTCAAGTTCTTCCCGGCGGAATCCGCCGGCGGCGTCGGCGCGCTGCGCGCCTTCGCCGGCCCGTTCGCGCAGGCGCGCTTCTGCCCCACCGGCGGCATCGACGCGGCCGCGGCGCCGCGCTACCTCGCGCTGCCCAACGTGATCACCGTCGGCGGTTCCTGGATGGTGCCGGCGGCGGCGCTGGCCGCGCGCGACTGGGCCGCGATCGGCGCCGCCGCGCGTGCCGCCGCGGCGCTGCGCCCGACCTGATGCTGCGCCGCCGCATGCCTTGGCCGGTCTCCACCGGTTAAACCTATGCGCTGGCCGCGTTCCGCTCCGTCGACGCGTCCGTCCCGGACGCGGCGCGGGGGCGGGCGCAGACACGGCGCAACGCGGATGAAAGGCAAGGCCACCTCTTTCGACATCGCCTACCACGCCGGCGTGTCCCAGTCGACGGTGTCGCGCGCGCTGCGCAACAGCCCCTCCGTCAGCCTCGACACGCGACGCCGCATCCAGGCGATCGCCAAGCAGCTCAACTACAAGGTCGACAAGAACGCCTCCAGCCTGCGCCGCCAGCACGCCACCACGCTGGCGCTGCTGCTGTTCGAGGACCCGACCTCGGACGACTCGCTGATCAACCCGTTCTTCCTGTCCATGCTGGGCTCGATCACGCGCACCTGCGCGCGGCAGGGCTACGACCTGCTGATCTCCTTCCAGCAGCTCTCCGAGGACTGGCACGCCGACTACCAGGACGCGCACAAGGCCGACGGCCTGATCCTGCTCGGCTACGGCGACTATCTGGTCTCGCGCGACCGCCTGCGCAAGCTCGAGGCGCAGGGCACGCACTTCGTGCGCTGGGGCGCGGTGGTCGAGGGCCAGCCCGGCATCTCGGTCGGCTGCGACAACGTCCAGGGCGGGCGCCTGATGACCGAGCACCTGCTCGGTCTCGGCCGCCGGCGCATCGCCTTCATCGGCAACGCCTCCGCGCACTGCCCGGAATTCCTCGACCGCTACCTCGGCCACGGCGCCGCGCTGCGCGCCGCCGGCCTGCCGGTGGACCCGGCGCTGCACGTCGACGACGCCACCGATTCCACCGAGGAGGTCGGCTACCGCGCGCTGTGCGACCTGCGCGCGCGCGGCGTCGCCTTCGATGCCGTGTTCGCCGCCAGCGACCTGCTGGCGATCGGCGCGATGCGCGCGCTGGACGACGCCGGGGTGCGCGTGCCCGCCGAAGTGTCGGTGGCCGGCTTCGACGACATCCCGATGGCGCGCTTCGCCACGCCGCCGCTGACCACGGTGGTGCAGAACACCAAGCTGGCCGGCGAGCTGCTGGTCGAGCGCCTGCTGAAGCAGATCCGCGGCGAGCCGGTGGAGAGCACCATGCTGCCCGCCGAGCTGGTGATCCGCCGCTCCTGCGGCGCGCGCAGCGCGGCGTAACGGCACCTGGCGGTCGTGCCTCGCGTGCGTGCGGCGATGCTCCGCAGCGACGAAATGCCGCAACGGAATCTTTCCTCTCCCCGGCGGGGAGCGGGGGGCAAGACGCAAGGCGCCCGTCGCGTCACCTACTGCGCCGGATGGCCCTTCTCCGCCATCAGTCGCTCGAGCTGCGCGGCGAGGTCGGCGCGCGCCACCGGCGCGTCCAGCAGATACACCGCGACGTCGTGCGCGGGCACGGTCGCCTCCAGCGCGCCGCCGTCGCGCACGCGCACGCTGCGGCCGCCCAGCGCCGCCTGCCAGCGGCCGGCCTGCAGGTAGTCGGAGACGCGGAAACGCGTCGGCGCGTCGCCCTTGTTCAGCAGCACCAGCGCGACCTGGTGCATGCCGCCGTGCTGGTAGACGCGGTAGAACGCCGCCTGGTCGCCGGCGAAGCGCAGCGGCAGCATCAGCCCGCGCTGCAGCGCCGGCGTCGCCGCGCGCAGCCGCGCGATGCGCACCAGCGACCGGTAGATCGGACTGCGCGGCGCCGCGTCGATGCGCGCCTGGCCGTAGTAGTTGCGATTGCCGGCGTGCTCGCCGCGGCCGCGCATGAAGCCGGTCTCCGAGCCGTAGTACAGCGCCGGGATGCCGCGCGCGGTGAACAGCCAGTTGTTCGCATCGATGAAGCCGGCGTCGCCGGCATCCAGCCGCTTCATGTCGTGGTTGTCGTAGAACGTCACCAGCTCGTACGGGTTGGCGTAGGGACCGTTGGTCAGGTAGAGGCCGTCCAGCAGCCTGGCGTAGTCGCTGCCGGCATGCTCGAACACCTCGGCGATGCGCCCGCGCAGCGGGAAATCCAGCACGTCGATGCCGCCGTTCTCGGGCCAGGTGTACTTGCCGATGGCGTCGGGGTTGTAGTCGAACGCCTCGCCGAACATGAAGAAGCCCGGGTGCGCGGCGCGGATGCGCGCGGCGAATCGCCGCCAGAACGCGGTGGAGACGTGGCCGAGCGTGTCGATGCGGAACGCGTCGGTGCCCTCGCCGATCCACTTGAGGTAGGCGCCGGCGAAGTAGTCCAGCACCGCCGGGTTGGCCTCGTCGATGTTGGACAGCTGCGCCACGTCCTCGTAGGCGTGGTAGAAGCGGTGCAGCGGGTTGCGCCGCGGATCGAGCCGCCACGGCGGCAGGTTCTGCGCGTCCGCGATCAGCGTGCCGTTCTGGTCGAAGAGCTGGCCGAACTGCGGTTGCCGCTCCGGCATCGAGAACGCCGGCGAGCCGTGGTTGACCACGATGTCCTGCACCACCTTCAGGCCGGCGGCGTGCATCTTCGCGGTGAACTGCGCGTAGTCGAGGCCGGCGCTCGGCAGGTGTTCGTCCAGCTTGTAGAAGTTGACGCCCCAGTAGCCGTGGTAGCCGGCCTTGCCCTGGTCGGTCCAGAAGCTGCCCCAGTGCACCGGCGCGCCGCCGGTGAAGGCCTCGTCGGGATTGTCGACGATCGGCGTGATCCACACCGCGCCGAAGCCCATGCCGCGGATGTAGCCGGCGTTGTCGAGGATGCCCTTGAAGTCGCCGCCGAGGTAGCCGATGTTGGCGCTCTCGCCGTCCGGGCCCGGCACCGGGATGTCGAAGGTGCGGTGCGCGCCGCCCTGGTCGCGGTGGTCGTTGGATGGATCGCCGTCGACGAAGCGGTCCGTCATCACGAAGTAGATCGCGTCGGCGGCGAACGGCTCGAGCGTGCCGTAGTAGTCGGCCTCGGCGGCAGGCGCGGCGTGCGCGGCGCACGCCAGCAGCGCGGCCGCCAGCGCCGGCACCCGCCACGCCTTCACGCGCGCGGCTCCTGCGAGGCGAGGCCGGCGGGCGCGCGGCGCAGCCCCGGCTCGGCCACGCGCAGCACGCACAGGCCGGCGATCAGCCAGCTCACGCCGCCGACCAGCAGCGCGCCGATCGGCCGGCCGTGGAACAACGCCTTCAGCAGCACGCCGAGCACGCTCGCCGCCAGCAGCTGCGGGATGACGATGAAGAAATTGAAGATGCCCATGTACACGCCCATCTTGCGCGCCGGCAGGCTGTCCGCGAGCAGGGCGTAGGGCAGCGACAGGATCGAGGCCCAGGCGAAGCCGACGCCGAGCATCGAGGCGAGCAGCCAGTCGGGGTCGCGGATGAACAGGAACGACAGCAGCCCGGCGGCGCCGATCCACAGGTTGACCAGGTGGCTCAAGCGCAGGCCGATGCGCGCCACCATGCGCGGGATCGCGATCGCCGCCAGCGCGGCGAAGCCGTTGTAGGCGGCGAACAGCACGCCCACCCAGTTGGCGCCGGCGTTGTAGGCGGCGGAGGCGGTATCGCTGCTGCCGAAGTGCACCTCGGTCACCGCCGCGGTGGTGTAGATCCACATCGCGAACAGCGCGAACCAGGAGAAGAACTGCACCACCGCCAGGCGGCGCATCGCCTCGGGCATGGCGTGCAGGTCGGTCATGATCTGCGTGAAGGCGTTGCCACGGCGCACGCGCGCCAGCACCAGCAGGGCGAGGCCGTAGGCGAGCAGGCCGCCGGCCAGCAGATAGAGCTCGGGCGCGAGCTGCGCCAGCGCGATCCAGGCGGCGAGTCCGCCGCCGGCGGCCAGCCACGGCCACGCCTCGCGCGCCTTCGGCGCCGCCGCCGCGCGCGGCGGCGCCGGCTGCGCCTGCGCGAAGGCTTCCAACTGCTCCGGCGGATACTCGCGCGTGCGCGTCACCGTCCACAGCACCGCGCCCACCAGCGCCGCGGCGCCGAGGTAGAACGCGTAGTGCACGGTGGCGGGCACCGCGCCCGGCGTGGCGGTGTTGGCGACGCCGGCCTTGGCCAGCAGCCACGGCAGCAGGCTGGCGACCACCGCGCCAATGCCGATGAAGAAGCTCTGCATCGCGTAGCCGCGCGCGCGCTGCGACGACGGCAGCTGGTCGGCGACGAAGGCGCGGAACGGCTCCATCGACACGTTGATCGAGGCGTCGAGGATCCACAGCAGGCCGCCGGCGATCCACAGCGCCGGAGCGTTCGGCATCAGCAGCAGCGCCGCGCCGGCCAGCAGCGCGCCCCACAGGAAGTACGGACGGCGGCGGCCGAGCCGGGTCCAGGTGCGGTCGGAGCAGTGGCCGATGATCGGCTGCACGATCAGGCCGGTCATCGGCGCGGCGATCCACAGCAGCGGGATCTGCTCGATCGACGCGCCCAGCGTCTGGAAGATGCGGCTGACGTTGGCGTTCTGCAGCGCGAAGCCGAACTGGATGCCGAGGAAGCCGAAGCACATGTTCCAGATCTGCCAGAACGACATCGTCGGCTTGGCCGTCATCGCTACCTCCCCGGTCGCGCGCGCCCGGCGCGCCCGGCGCCGGTGCGGGTAGGGCGCCGGCGGGGCCGGCGCGACGCGCCATGGTAGGGCGAGCCCGCCGCGCACGCACCCCGGCACGCATACGTATTCATGCGCGCGGCGCCGCGCAGGCCGCGGCGCGCCTCGCCATCATGGCCGCGTGGCCCGAGGGCGCGGACGTGGTCCGCCGAGCGATGCGACGCCGATGAACACCACCGAGGTCTTCCTGATCGCGATGACGGTCATCTTCGCGCTGCCGTACCTGCTCTGGCGGCTGGCGCGCACCGACTACGTCGCGCCGCTGGTGGTGGTGCAGATCCTCGCCGGCATTCTGCTCGGTCCCGGCGTGCTCGGCGCGGCGTGGCCGCAGGTCTACGCCGCGCTGTTTCCGCCGCCGGTGATCCAGGCGCTGAACGGCCTGGCGTGGTGGGCGGTGATGGTGTTCGTGTGGACCGCCGGCATCGAGCTCGATCTCGGCCAGGTGTGGCGGCAGCGGCGCGAATGCGGCACCACCGCGGCGCTGGCGCTGGGCGCACCGCTGCTGGCCGGCAGCGGCGCGGCGCTCGCGCTGCTCGCCACGGGCGGGGGCTGGATCGGTCCGGCGGCGATGCGCTGGCAGTTCGTGCTCGGTGTCGGCATGGCCTGCGCGGTGACCGCGCTGCCGATCCTGATCCTGCTGATGGAGAAGCTGGCGATCCTGCGCACGCCACTCGGCGAGCGCGTGCTGCGCTACGCCAGCCTGGACGACGTGGCGATCTGGGGCGTGCTGGCGCTGATCCTGGTCGACTGGGAGCGGGTCGGCCGGCAGGCGGCGTTCCTGCTGCTGTTCGCGCCCGCGGCCGGGCTGTTCCGCGCGCTGATGCGGCGCCTCGCCGAGGCCGACCGCTGGTACGTCGGCCTGATCTGGCTGGCCGCCTGCAGCTATGCCGCCGACCGCGCCGGGCTGCATTTCATGGTCGGCGCCTTCCTCGCCGGCGCGGTGATCGAGCGCCGTTGGTTCGCGCAGCAGCGCCTCGACCTGCTGCGCGAGCACGTGCTGCTGGTGCTGATGCCGGTGTTCTTCCTCAGCACCGGCCTGCGCACGCAGTGGTCGATGGGCGGCGCCGCGGTACTGGCGGCCGCCGCGCTGCTGCTGCTCGCGGCGGTGGGCGGCAAGCTCGCCGGCGCGTACCTCGCCGGACGCCTGCTCGGCTGGAGGCGCGGCGAGGCCTGGATCATCGGCTGGCTGCTGCAAACCAAGGCGCTGATCATGATCATCTTCGTCGACGTGCTGTTCGACCGCCAGCTGATCAGCGGCGCCTGCTTCACCGCGCTGCTGCTGATGGCGGTGGCCAGCACGATGCTGTCGGTGCCGATGACGGCGCCGCGTCTGCGCCGTGCGCTGCGCGGCGACGCCGACGCGCAGCGCACGGACGTCGCGGCGCTGCCGGCGCGCGCCCGCTGACGCTCACGCCGGCAGCGGCGCCGCGCACTGCTGCTCGATGAAGCGCGCGTGGTCCGGCAACGTGGACACGGCGTGCGCGACCAGCGCGCGGATCTGCCCGAGGAACTCGTCGAGCTGCGCGGCGCTGGGGCCGTCGGCCAGCGGGTGGTAGCGCGCCGGCGCGATGCGCTGGCCGAGCATCACCTGCAGCCAGCCCGCTTCGGTGAACAGCTCATCCGCCTCGCGGAACACGCTGCCGGTGCGGCGGAACAGCTCGAGCTTGTGCGCCAGCGTGTCCGGCACCGGCATCTGTGCGCAGTGCCGCCAGAACGGCGAGTCGTCGCGCTCGGTGGCCTTGTAGTGCAGGACGATGAAGTCGCGGATGCGCTCGTACTCGAAGCGCGTCTGCCGGTTGTACTCGGCGGCCAGCGCCGGATCGCAGTGGCGGTCGGGGAACATCGCCAGCAGGCGGCTCAGGCCCGACTGCACCAGGTGGATGCTGGTCGACTCCAGCGGCTCCATGAAGCCGGAGGCAAGGCCCAGCGCCACGCAGTTGCGGTTCCACGCCTGCCGGCGCATGCCGGAGACGAAGCGCAGCGGGCGCGGCTCGGCCAGCGCCTCGCCGTCGAGATTGGCGAGCAGCTGCGCGGCGGCCTCGTCGTCGCTGATGAAGCGGCTGCAGTAGACGTGGCCGTTGCCGGTGCGGTGCTGCAGCGGGATGCGCCATTGCCAGCCGGCGGTGCGCGCCAGCGCCTGCGTGTACGGGCGCAGCGGCTCGACGCGTGCGCTCGGCAGCGCCAGCGCGCGGTCGCAGGGCAGCCAGTGCTGCCAGTTCTCGTAGCCGGTCTTCAGCGCGCCCTCGATCAGCAGGCCGCGGAAGCCGGAGCAGTCGATGAACAGGTCGCCGGCGACGGTCTCGCCGCTCTCCAGCCGCAGCGCTTCGATGAAGCCGTCCTCGCCGCGCAGCTGCACGTCGACCACCTTGCCCTCGATGCGCCGCACCGAGCGCGCGTCGCTGTGCCGGCGCAGGTAACGGCCGTACAGCATGGCGTCGAAGTGGTAGGCGTAGCGCAGCCCGGTCAGCGGCGTGTCGCCGACGCGGTCGAGCCGCGCGAAGCGATTGGCCGCGGCCGCCGCGGCGTTGAGCGAATACGCCCACAGGTCCGGCGCGTCGCTCCGCGCGCGGCTGCGCAGCCAGTAGTGATGGAAGGTGAGCAGGCCGAGCGGCAGGCCGAGGTCGCCGAAGGCGTGCCAGTAGCGGTCGCCGAGCCGGCCCCAATCGTGGAAGCGGATGCCCAGCTTGATCGTGCCGTTGACCGCGCGCAGCAGCGCGTTCTCGTCCAGGCCGAGGAAGGGGTTGAGCAGGCGGATCTGCGGGATGGTCGCCTCGCCGACGCCGACGATGCCGATCTCCTCGGACTCGATCAGCCGGATCTCCACCGCCGGCCCCAGCGCCCGCGCCAGCACGGCCGCCGCCATCCAGCCGGCGGTGCCGCCGCCGACGATCACCACGCGCTTGATCCGGGCATCGCTCATGGACCGTTGCCTCCGTCCTCGGCGGCGCCGCGGGCGGCGTCGGGCCGCTCCGCGGCGCGTCGGGAAAAAAAGAACCCCCGTCGTGGGTGGCAACGGGGGTGCAGGGGACGGCGCCGAGGTCGGCGCTCAGAACTTGTAGGACGCGCCGATCAGGTAGGTGCGGCCGAAGGTCTGGTAGTCGATGACCTGGCGCGGATAGCCGGGGTTGAAGGTGACGAACGGCTCGTCGGTCAGGTTGCTCGCCTGAGCGAGGATGGTCAGGCCCGCCAGCGGACCGTCGTTGAAGCTGTAGCTGATCTGCGCGTCGTAGATGCTGCCGCCCTTGACCTCGCGCAGGATGCGCGTCGCGCTGATGCCCTGCACTTCGCCGAGGAACTCGCTGCGGTGGCGGCGGCTGACGCGCACCTGGAAGCCGTCGCGCTCGTAGTACAGCGTGCTGTTGATCACCCACTTGGACAGGCCGGGCACGGTGATCGGGTTCGGATTGTCGCCCAGCGTCACCGAGCTCTTGGTGTAGGACGCGCTGGTGATGAAGCCGAAGCCGTTCAGCCACGACGTCACCATGTCCAGCGGGATGCTGACCGCGCCTTCCAGGCCCTTGATGTTGCCGCGGCCGTTGTTGGTCGGCGCGGCGATGAAGCCCTTGGTGGTGCCGAGCTGCTGCTGCTGGGCCGGGGTGAGGAAGTCGTTGACGTAGGCCGAGAAGTCGGTGATGTAGCTGTCGAACGGATTGACGAAGTCGCGCAGCTTCTTGTAGTAGGCCGCGCCCGACACGTAGCCGCGGTTGTCGGCGAAGTAGTGCTCCAGCGACAGGTCGATGCCGTCGGCGATGGTCGGCTTGAGGCGGGCGTTGCCGCCGGTGGCGCTGAAGAACGACTGGCTGGGGTCGGTCGAGGTCAGCTTGGTGATGTCGTGGTTCAGCACCAGGCTGGCGTTCAACTGGTCCATGCGCGCACGCGCCAGCGTGCGCGCCAGGCCGAAGCGCAGCTTGGTCTGGTCGGTCAGGTTGAAGATCAGGTTCAGGCTCGGCAGGTAGTGGTTGTAGGTGGTGCCGTCCTCGACCGGGATGAACGCCGCCTGCGTGCTGCCGGTGCTGCTGGTGCCGGTCTGCACGCGCGAGCCCTGCGAGGACTGGTCGGTGTGCACCACCTGCAGGCCGAAGTTGCCGGTGACCGGCACCGAGCCGATCGTGCTGTCGATGTTGAACTTGATGTAGCCGGTGCTGACCTTCTCCTTGACCTTCCAGTCCTGCGGCACCGCGAACGAAGACAGCGCCACCGGCAGCAGGTCGTAGTAGCCGTTGTTCAGCAGGTACAGCGGGTCGTAGGTGACCTGCGAGGGAATGCCGAGGAAGTTCAGGCCGACGTTCTCGCCCAGCAGCGCCTGTTGCGGGATCGGCGCGCTGGTGGCGCCGTTCGGCAGGGTGAGGAAGTCCTGGTCGATGTTGCGCTGCTTGTCGCGGTCGCTGTAGTTGACGCCGATCACCATGTCGGAGATCGGGCCGGACTGGAAGTAGCGGTCGGCGCTGAGGCGCAGGCTCTTCAGCTCGTCCACCGTGTGCGGCGCGTTGATGAAGCCGGCCTGCACCACCGGGTTCGGCTGCGCGCCGGAGCCCCAGCCCTGCGGGTCGGTCAGCACGAACTGGCTGGAGGCGTAGTCCAGCGTCGGCGTGAACCAGAAATAGCCGTCCTTGGTCTGCGTGAAGCCGAGCGAGTCGGTGGCGCCGGAGCCGACGTAGCCGGTGCCGGTGTACGACTCCAGCTCCATGTCGCGGCGGGTGGCGCGCGACCAGCTGAGGTCGGTCTCGCCGGTCCAGTTGTCGCTGATGGTGAACTTGTTGTTCCAGCCGGCGTTGTACAGCTTGGCCTTGCGCCGGTTGTAGTCGTTGCGCACCACCGCCTTGACGTTGTCGAAGGTGCCGCTGGTGACCATGCCGTCGTTGACGACGTAGCCCGGCTGCAGCACGGCCGAGGACCACTGCAGCGGGAACTCGATGCCGCGCAGGTGCTGCGCCTCGTCGAAGTCGGAGTAGGAGAGATCCAGCGTGCTGTGGAAGTTCTCCGACGGCTTGAATTCCAGCGTGCCGAGCATGCCGAGGCGGTTCAGCTTGTTCGAGGAGACGTAGTCCTTCGAACCGCCGATCACGAACGGGCCGGTGCTGGAGCCGTAGTTGGGATAGCCCCAGGCGTTGAACTTCTGCTCCTGCGTCGGCGTCGACTGCAGCGCGACGCCGAAAGTCACGCCGAAGGTGCGGTCGGCGAACTGGTCGACATAGGTGGCGCTGGCGCGGTAGCCGTGGTTGCTGACGTCGGGATTGAGCGATTCCTGGCCGTTGAACTCGTAGCGGGCGTTCGCCGCCAGCACGCGCTTGTTCTGATCGAGCGGGCGCACCGTGCGCATGTCGACGGTGCCGGCCAGGCCCTGGCCGATCAGCGTCGCGTCCGGCGTCTTGTAGACCACCACGCCGCTCAGCAGCTCGGCCGGATACTGGTCGAACTCGACGCCGCGGTTGTCGCCGGTGGTGACCTGCTCGCGACCGTTCAGCAGGGCGGTGCTGAGGTCGGGGCCGAGGCCGCGGATGCTGATCACCTGCGCGCGGCCGTCGACGCGCTGCGCGGTCAGGCCGGGCAGGCGCGACAGGCTCTCGGCGATGCTGACGTCCGGCAGCTTGCCGATGTCCTCGGCGGTGACCACCTCGACGATCGAGGAGCTGTCGCGCTTGGTCGCGATCGCGCTCTCCACGGACGCGCGGAAGCCGGTGACCTTGACCGCGCCGAGCTCGGTCGTCGACTTCTCCTGCGTGCGCTTCTTCGCGGCCTGCGCCGCGTCGGCGCCGTCGGTCTGCTTGGTGTTCTGCGCCTGGTCGGCCGTCTGCGCCGGCGCCTCGGCGTTCTGCGCCTGCGCGCCGGTGGCTGCCACCAGCAGCGCGGAGGCCAACGCTGCGCTGAGCAGGTTGCGCTTGAGAATCAACATGTACCCCCTCCCCAACATGGTTTGTGCGCGCGGCGGCGCTTTGTCGTCCACGAACCGGCCCGGCCTCGGATCGACGCGGGCGTGTCACACTTGACGGCGCAGATGGTAGCCGCGCGGAAATCGCCGGCGCGGGTTCTGCATACGTATTCATGCGCCGGTGGCCGGCCGACGTGTCACGACTTGTGGCGGCGCGCCGCATAGTGAGGGCATCGAGCGGCGCGGGCCGAAGCCAACGAAAGCCTTCGTGGCGGCCACGCGGCGCGATCGAGGGAGGAGTGCCGTTGCAAGCCGTCGCCGCGCGCGCGCGCCGCGCATCGTTTCTGCTTGCCGCGGCCGCGCTGCTGGGCGCGCCGGGTTGGCCCGCGTCGGCGCGCGCGGCCTGCGCGCTCGCGGCCGCGCCCGTGCCGCCCGCCGCGGTGCCTTCGCCCGACTGGCGCGCACAGGTGATCTACGAAGCGATGATCGACCGCTTCGACGACGGCGACCGCAGCAACGACGACCAGCACCGCGGCGAGTACGATCCCGCCGATCCGCGCAAATTCAGCGGCGGCGACCTGTGCGGGCTGGCGCGCCGCCTCGGTTACATCCAGGGCCTCGGCGTCACCGCGCTGTGGATCACGCCGCCGGTGGCGAACCAGTGGTGGGACGGCAGCATCGACTACGGCGGCTACCACGGCTACTGGGCGGAGAACTTCAAGCAGGTCGATCCTCACTTCGGCACGCTGGACGACTACCGCCGCCTCGCCGACGGCCTGCACGCGCGCGGCATGTACCTGGTGCAGGACATCGTGGTCAACCACGTCGGCAACTTCTTCGGCTACCGCGGCGGCTGGGATGCGCGCGATCCGGCGCGCCACTTCGCGATGAACCCCGACTCGCGCCCGCACCCGCGGCCGACGCAGTGGCCGTTCTCGCTGGACGACGCGCGCGTGCCCGCCGAGCGGCGCGCGGCGATCTACCACTGGACGCCGGACATCACCGACTTCCGCGACCCGCGCCAGCAGCACGACTACCAGCTCGCCGGGCTGGACGACCTCGACACGGAAAATCCGCTGGTGCGCCGCGCGCTGCGCGACAGCTACGACTACTGGATCCGCGCGGTCGGCGTCGACGCTTTCCGCATCGACACCGCGTTCTACGTGCCGCCGGCGTTCTTCCGCGACTTCCTCGACAGCGACGATGCCGCGGCGCCCGGCGTGCGCCGCGTCGCCGCCGCGAGCGGACGCCGCGGCTTCTTCGCCTTCGGCGAAGGTTTCGGCATCGACCGCGCCTACGACGACGCGCAGGAGCGCCGCATCGACGCCTACCTGCGCGACGCGCACGGCGACCTGCTGCCCGGCATGCTGAACTTCCCGCTGTACGGCTCGACGCTGGCGGTGTTCGCGCAGGGCCGGCCCACCGCCGAACTCGGCTGGCGCATCGCCAGCATGATGCGGCGCTACGCGCGTCCGCACCTGATGCCGAGCTTCGTCGACAACCACGACGTCGACCGCTTCCTCGCCGTCGGCGACGCGCGCGGCCTCGAGCAGGCGCTGCTGGCGATCATGACCCTGCCCGGCATTCCGGTGATCTGGCAGGGCACCGAGCAAGGTTTCAGGGAACAGCGTGCGGCGATGTTCGCCGGCGGCTGGGGCGCCGGCGGCCGCGACCACTTCGACGCCGAGGCGCCGCTGTATCGCTATCTGCAGCGCGCGATCGCGCTGCGCCGCAGTCACGCCGTATTGTGGCGTGGCGATCCGACCGTGCTGTACGCCAGCGCCGCCGGCCCCGGCGGCCTCGCCTGGCGCATGGACGACGGCGCCGCGCGCGCGCTGGTCGCCTTCAACACCGCCGACGCGCCCGCGCTGCTCGACCATCTCGACACCGGCCTGCCGCCGGGCACGCGCCTCGCGGGCGCCTTCGCCATCGACGGCGCGCCGCAGGATCTCGTCGTCGGCGCCGACGGCCGCGTCGACCTCGTGCTGCCCGCGCGCAGCGGCAGGGTGTGGCTGCGCGCGCGCGGCGTCGCGGCGGCGCCGGCGTCGGCGTCGGCGCTGTCGATCGACCCGCTGCCGGCGGCGCCGCTGCGCGGCGACCTCGTGCTGCGCGGCCGCGCGCGCGGCGTCGCGCATTTCGTGCTGGTGGTCGACGGCGACCTCGCGCACGCCACGCCCGTCACGCCCGGCGCCGACGGCCGCTGGCAGGCGACGCTGTCCACCGCCGACATGATCGATCCGGCGGCCGAGCACCGCGTGGTGGCGTGGGCGGAAGACGCGCGCGCGGCCTCGGCGCCGCAACGCTTCCGCGTCGAACGCAGGTGGACGACGCTGGCCGAGATCGACGATCCCGCCGGCGACGACCGCGGGCCGCGCGGCCGCTACGCCTATCCCGACGAAGCGAGCTGGCGCGGCCTGCATCCGGCCGACCTGCGCCACGTCGCCGTGCGCGGCTCCGGCGGCGCGCTGCAGGTGGAGGTGCGCCTGCGCGACCTGATCGACGCCTGGAATGCGCCCAACGGCTTCGATCACGTCGCGCTGACGCTGTGCGTCGAACTGCCGCGGCGCGCCGGCGGCGCCGCCGTGCTGCCGCTGCAGCACGCGACGCTGCCCGGCGGCATGCGCTGGCACTACCGCGTGCGCGCCAGCGGCTGGGGCGTGGCCGGCTTCGGCAGCGACGGCGCCTCGCCGACCGACGAGGGCGCGCCGCTGCGACCGGCGCCGCAACTGCGCGCCGACCTCGGCGCGCGCACGCTGACGCTGACCATTCCCGCCGCCGCGCTCGGCCATCCCGCCACGCTGTCCGGCGCACGTTTCTACCTCGCCGCCTGGGACTACGACGGCGGTTTCCGTCCGCTGACGCCCGCACCCGGCGCCGGCACGTTCGGCGGCGGCGGCGCGGACGATCCGCGCGTGATGGACGACACCGCGGTGATCACGCTGCCGTGACCCCGCGCGGACGTCCGCGATCGCGTAGGTTGGGTCGAGTGCCGGCGAAACCCGACGTTCGTGCCATCCGCGCGATGGGTTTCGCTGCGCTCGACCCATCCTACGAAGCTACCGTGACCCGGTGCCGAAACATATGCATCCCCGTAGGGCGGGCCTTGGCCCACCGCCTTTGCACTCCATGACCCGGCGATGCTGGGCTGAAGCCCACCCTACGGAGCGTCGTTCAATCCGCTCCCGCGCTGCCGCTCCGATCCGCCGCCCGCCAGTCGCCACGCCCAGCGCACCACCGTCGCGCCGTCCGTGTCGACGAACGCAGGCCCCGGCGCGAAGCCGAGCCGCGCGACGACGCGCGACGAGGCGACGTTGTCGGGCAGCACGTGCGCGACGACTTCGCGCACGACACCACTGTCGGCGGCGAGTCGCAACAGCTCGCCGACGGCGGCGGTGGCGATGCCGCGGCCGCGCTGGCTCTTCGCCACGCCGTAGCTGATCTCGACGCTGCCATCGACCGGCGCGGTCTTGAAGCCGCAGCCGCCGAGGACCGCATCGCGCGACGCCGGCACGATCAGGTACGGCACACACCACGCTGCGGGCGTGCCGGCCTCGAGCTGCGCCAGCGCCCGCGCGGCGACGTGCCGCGGCGGCGGGCCGCCCTCGTGCACCGTCATGCCGGCGAAGTCGCCCGGCTCGCCGGCGGCGAGGCGGCGCAGATTGGGCAGGTCGAGAGGGACGAGTCGGATCATGTCGGGATGGTACGAGGATCGGCACGACGCGGCGCCGCCGCGCGTCGGAGAGTTTGCGCGGCGGGCGCCCCGCGTCCAGCGGCATTCGCCTCGTCACCGTGGGTCGGCAGGCAGCAACCCGGAGGGGTGCGCGCGCCGACTTGACACGCAAATTAATTGGATGGATGATAAATCCAATAATGTGAGCGAGCCGCCCATGAACCGCCGCCCCTACACCAAGCTGCGCCGCGCCGAAGCGGAAGCCGCCACCCGCGAGCGCATCGTGCGCGCGGCGGTGGACCTGCATGCGAAGCACGGCGCCACCGGCACGTCCTACGCGATGATCGCGGAGAAGGCGGGGGTGTCGCCGCAGACCGTCTACAACCACTTCCCGGAGCTGGGCGTGCTGATCGAGGGCTGCACCGGCCACGTGCAGCGGCGGGCGCCCGCGGTCGACGCCGCCTGCTTCGCCGACGGGCGCACCGCGGCGCAGCGGCTGCGCAAGCTGGCCGCGGCGGTGTACGCGCAGCTCGAATACCTGGCGCCGTGGATGCGCCTCGGTTGGGGCGAGGCGGAACGTGTGCCGGAGCTGCGTGCGGTGTTCGACCGCGGCGAGGCGGCGCTGCGCGAGCTGTTGACGCAGGCGGCGGCGCCCGACTACCGCGCCACGCCGGCTTTTCTCGACGCGGCCTTGCTGCTGCTCGACTACCCCGCATGGAAGCGTCTGACCGAGCGGCGTTCCCGCGTCCGGGCCGCCGCGCTGGCGGGCGATGGCCTGGTCGCCCTGCTGGAAACCCTCTGCCAGGCTTCGCCCAGGGCCCGCTCATGAACGTTCCCAACACCGACGGCCGCACCCGCATCGACGAGATCGCGGACGGCATCTACCGCATCAGCACCGCCATCCCGCCCGAGGTCATGCCCGGCGGTTTCACCTTCAACCAGTTCCTGATCGCCGACGACGCGACGCTGCTGTTCCACACCGGCCCGCGCAAGCTGTTCGACATGACGCGCGAGGCGATCGCGTGCGTGCTGCCGGTCGCATCCCTGCGCCACGTGGCGTTCTCGCACTTCGAGCCCGACGAATGCGGCGCGCTCAACGACTTCCTCGCCGTCGCCCCGCGGGCCGAGCCGGTGTGCAGCCGGATCGGCGCGCTGGTCTGCATGGGCGACTACGCCGACCGTCCCGCGCGCGCGCTGGCGGATGGCGAGACGCTGTCGCTCGGCCGCCACACGCTGCGCTGGATCGACACGCCGCACCTGCCGCACGGCTGGGACTGCGGCTTCCTCGCCGACCTCGGCACGCGCACGCTGCTCTGCGGCGACCTGTTCACGCAGTTCGGCGCCGAACACGCGCCGCTGACCACCAGCGACATCCTCGAACCCAGCGAAGCGGCGCGGCGCGGCATGGACTATTACGCGCACGCGCCCGACACGACGGCGACGCTGGAGCGCCTCGCCGCGCTGCAGCCGACCACGCTCGCCTGCATGCACGGCGCCTCCTGGCAGGGCGACGGCGCGGCGCTGCTGCGCGAGCTGGGGCGGCGCTTGGGGTGACGGCCACGCCCCGATCGGTCCGATGCGTGCGGAAACGATGCGCGTCGCCGTTCACGCCGCCTCGGCGTTGCGCCAGTCGCCGCGTTGCAGGACCACGCGGTAGCCGTCGCGGTCGCGGAAGGTGCGGCCGTCGGCTTCCCAGTACGGGTTGAACGAGGCGACCGCCTCGAAGCCCGCGGCCTGCATGGCGGCGCACCGGCTTTCCCACTCCGCCGCGGACGGCACATAGAACACCAGCAGGTCCTCGACCGTGGGCGCCGGCGCCACGGCGTGCGTGCGGCAACGGGTGAACTCGAGATGGAACGCGCCGCCGGGCATGCCGAGCATCACGCCGTCGAATCCGGCGTGGTTCTCGAAACTGCCGACGACGCGCAGCCCGAGGCCGCGGCAGTACATGGTGCGCGCGCGCTCGAGGTCGCTCACGGGCCGCGCGATGCGCAGGTGGCAGTGCATGCCGTCGTCGCTCCGGAGGGTCGCCGGGACGGATGGTAATCGAAGGGTTGCGTGCGGGTTCGTCCGCACGCCGCGCATGCGGCGCCCCGGGTTCAGATCCAGCGGCGCACGCGCCGGCAATACGCGGCATAGGGCTCGCCGAACAGCGCCAGCAGATAGCGCTCTTCGCGGGCGACGACGGCATGGCGCACCAGCAGCAGCGCCGGCGGCAGCATCAGCAGCGCCCATGCGGCGTTCGCGGCGAGCGCGATGCCGGCGCAGATCAGCGCCTGGCCGATGTAGTCCGGATTGCGGCTGTAGCGGTACGGCCCCGAGACGACCAGCCGCCGCGTGGGCCGCAGGGGCGAGACGGGCGTGCCGGCCCGCCGGAAGTGCAACATCATCCACGTGCCGAGCGCGGCGCCCAGCGCGATCAGCGCGACGCCGGCGACGCGTCCGGCGGTCGCATCGGCGAACAGCGGCTGCGGCCAGAGGCGGTGCAGCGCAAATCCGAGCGCGAGCGCGGCGAAAAACAGCACCGGCGGCGGAATCACCCCGGCCGTCCGGGGGGTCGACGGGTCGGTCGCGGCGGGCATGTGCGGGGCGCGATGGCTCGAGAGCCTCAAGTGTGCCCATCGTCCAGGCCGTTGGCAGCCTCAGATCTTGCCCGCTTGCGGCACCGCGCATCGCGCAAGATTTTCCAAGCGCCGGGGCGGCCGTGGCGCAAGACTTCGTGGCATCCGTTCCGCCGCAGGAGACGCCATGACCGCCCCCGCCTTGTCCGAGCGCCTGTTCGCCGCCGGCCCGCATCCCGACCTCGGCGAGCACGCCGCCACCTACGGCCGGCTGATCGGCAGTTGGCGCGGCGAGTACCGCGATCCGCACCCCGCAGGCGACGAGGTCGGCCCGCTGGAGGTGCACTTCGGCTGGGCGCTGGAGGGCCGCGCCGTGCAGGACGTCTGGCTGGTGCCGGACGCCGCCGCGGCGACGCGCCGGCGCATCATGTACGGCACCACGCTGCGCGTGTTCGATGCGACGGCGAAACTGTGGCGCGTCGACTGGTTCAACGCACGGCGCGGCGCGCACGTGCACCTGGTCGGCCGCCGCATCGGCGACGACATCGTGCAGACCGGCTACTGGGACGACCGTCCGCAGCGCTGGTGCTTCCGCGAGGTCGGCGCGGACGCGTTCACCTGGGAAGCCCACGGCCTCGACGACGACGGCGTCGGCTGGCGCCTGCAGACGCGCTTCCGCCTGATCCGCGTGCGCTGAGGCGCCGGATCGCGGGCCGCATACGTATGCGCATGGCGACGCCGGGTTGACGGCGGCCGCCGCGCCTGTGGCAGCATGCCCCGTCGGCCCCGCCGGCGCCGTTCTCGGCCGCCGGCGGCAAACGCGGCTCCGCGGGGGCGGAGCGCCTGAGCCGGGGGAGTGTCCATGAGTACCGTCGCGCAAACCGTCCACGTGCAACCGCGCACCGCCGCCGTGTTCATCTGCGTGCTGGCGGCGCTGGCCGGGCTGATGTTCGGCCTCGACATCGGCGTGATTTCCGGCGCCACGCCGTTGATCCAGGCGGAGTTCGCCGTCGACGACCACACGATCGAATGGATCGTCAGCAGCATGATGCTGGGCGCCGCGGTGGGCGCGCTCGGCGCCGGCTGGCTGGCCGCGGCGCTGGGACGCAAGCGTTCGCTGATCCTCGCCGCCGCGCTGTTCGTCGCCGGCTCGCTGATGTGCGCCGCGGCCGGCTCGCCGCAGGCGCTGATCGTCGCGCGCACCGTGCTCGGCCTGGCGATCGGCGTGGCCGCGTTCACCGCGCCGCTGTATCTCGCCGAGGTCGCCTCCGGGCACATCCGCGGCGCGATGATCTCCACCTACCAGCTGATGATCACCATCGGCATCTTCGTCGCCTTCCTCTCCGACACCGCCTTCAGCTACACCGGCAGCTGGCGCTGGATGCTGGGCGTGATCGCGATTCCCGGCGCGCTGTTCCTGCTCGGCGTGATGGTGCTGCCGGAGAGCCCGCGCTGGCTGCTGATGCGCGGCCGCGGCGGCGACGCCGCCGACGTGCTGCAGCGCCTGCGCGGCGACGCCGAGGCGGTGCGCCGCGAGGTCGCCGACATCGAGGCGCAGTTGCGCACGCCGCAGCGCGGCTGGCACCTGTTCCTGGAGAACCGCCACTTCCGCCGCTCGGTCGGGCTGGGCGTGCTGCTGCAGATCATGCAGCAGCTCACCGGCATCAACGTGGTGATGTACTACGCGCCGCGCATCTTCCAGAGCATGGGTTACGATGTGCACGCGCAGATGTGGTTCACCGCCGCGGTCGGCCTGACCAACGTGCTCGCCACCTTCATCGCCATCGCCCTGGTCGACCGCTGGGGCCGCAAGCCGATCCTCTACGCCGGCTGCGTGACCATGGCCGCCGGCCTCGGCATCGTCGGCACGCTGATGCACCTCGGCATCGACACGCGCGCCGAGCAGCTCGCCGCCGTCGGCATGCTGCTGCTGTTCATCGTCGGCTTCGCCATGTCGGCCGGTCCGCTGGTGTGGACGCTGTGCTCGGAGATCCAGCCGCTGAAGGGTCGCGAGTTCGGCGTCGGCGCCTCCACCGTGACCAACTGGGTGGCGAACATGATCGTCGGCGCCACCTTCCTCACCCTGCTGAACGCGATCGGCCCGGGCAACACCTTCTGGCTGTACGCCGCGTTGAACCTGCTGTTCCTGCTGATCACGCTGGCGGTGGTGCCGGAAACCAAGGGCGTCAGCCTGGAACACATCGAGCGCAGGCTGATGGACGGCCATCCGCTGCGGCGCATCGGCCAGTAACCGCGCACGAAACGACGGGCGCCTGCGGCGCCCGTCGCGTTGCGGGCCGGCGCATCGCTGGACGCCTCGAACCCTGCGCCTCTGGCCCCCTTCGCTCCAGCGGGGAGCGGGTCGGGGCGAGGGGGTGCCGTCCGCAGGACGGCTCGCCCTTGCGCGGCAGACCACGGACAGGCGCTTCACGCGTCCCCATTACGCGGTCCTCGCCCCGCCGGGGAGGGCGGAAGATCCGCGCGCGGAACGCCGGCTCAGTCCAGGGCGACGAACAGCGCGCCGAAGGCCGGCAGGCGCAGCTCGCCGCCGGCGAGCGTGCCGGCCGCCAGGCCGTGGCCGTCCAGCACGCGCGCGTTCGCCGGCAGCGCCGGCGCGAACGCGCAGGCGCGGTTCGAGGTGTTGAAGTAGGCGCGGATCGCCGCGCCGTCCAGCTCGCGCTCCAGCGCCAGCACCGGCTCCGGGCCGGGCAGCATGCGGATGCCGCCCCACAGCAGCGGCGGATGCCGGCGGCGCCAGCGCATGAAGGTGCGGAAGCGCTGCAGCGGCGATTCGGCGTCGCGCTCCTGCGCCTCCACGCTGCGGCGGCGGTGCGCCTCCGGCACCGGCAGCCACGGCGTGGCGCGACTGAAGCCGCCGTGCTCGGCGTCGGTCCACGGCATCGGCGTACGGCAGCCGTCGCGGCCCTTGAAGGTGGGCCAGAAGGCGATGCCGTAGGGGTCGCGCAGTTGCTCGTACGGCAGCTCCGCCTCGGGCAGGCCGAGTTCCTCGCCCTGGAACACGCACACGCTGCCGCGCAGCGAGCAGGCCAGCGCGGTCAGCGCGCTGGCGGCGTGGGCCGGCGCGTCGGCGCCGCCCCAGCGGCTGGCGACGCGCTGCACGTCGTGGTTGGAGATCGCCCAGCACGGCCAGCCTTCGGTCATGCGCGCTTCCAGCGCCTCGACGGTGTCGCGGACGTGCCGCGCGGAGAAGTCGTCGGTCAGCAGCTCGAAGCTGTAGCCCATGTGCAGGCGCTTCGGGCCGGTGTACTCGGCCATCGTCGCCAGCGAATCCTCGGCGGAGATCTCGCCCAGCGCGGCGACGTCGGGATACTCGTCCAGCAGCCGGCGCAGCTCCTCGAGGAAGGCCAGATTCTCCGGCTGCGTGTTGTTGTGGAGGTGGTACTGGTAGGCGTACGGGTTGTCCGGGCTGAAGCCGCGGCCGACGCGCAGCTCCGGCGGCTTGGCCGGGTTGTCGCGCAGCAGGCGGTCGTGGAAGCAGAAGTTGATCGCGTCGAGGCGCAGGCCGTCGACGCCGCGGTCCAGCCAGAAGCGCAGGTTGTCCAGCGTCGCCCGGCGCACCTCCGGGTGGTGGAAGTTGAGGTCCGGCTGCGAGGCGAGGAAGTTGTGCAGGTAGTACTGGCGACGGCGCGGCTCCCACTGCCAGGCGACGCCGCCGAAGATCGACAGCCAGTTGTTCGGCGGCGTGCCGTCCGGCCGGGCGTCGGCCCACACGTACCAGTCGGCCTTGGGGTTGTCGCGGCTCTCGCGGCTCTCCTTGAACCAGGCGTGCTCGATCGAGGTATGGCTGGGCACCTGGTCGATCATCACCTTCAGGCCGAGCGCATGCGCGCGCTCGACCAGGCGGTCGAAGTCGGCGAGCGTGCCGAACAGCGGGTCGACGTCGCGGTAATCGGCGATGTCGTAGCCGAAGTCGGCCATCGGCGAGCGGAAGAACGGCGACACCCAGATCGCGTCGACGCCGAGGCTGGCCACGTAGTCGAGCCGCGCGAGGATGCCGGGCAGGTCGCCGACGCCGTTGTCGTCGGTGTCCTGGAAGCTGCGCGGGTAGATCTGGTAGATGACGGCACCGCGCCACCAGGGATGCTTGCTCATGCGTCCTTCCCGAAGCTGCGCGCCCGCCTCGTGCGGGACGCATGCCGCAGCGATGCGGCCCGGCAAAGCTTAACCGCGCGCCGCGCCGTCCACCGATGGGGGCGCATACGTATTCATCGCTGCAACCTTTCGGCCTGCTGCGGAATCGGTTTAGCTTGCGCGTCGGGCGGCGCCGGCGCGCGCCGGTGTAGCACGGAACGCGGACCGGCGCCAGTGGCGGAAGGGCGATGCGCAACCGGGCCGCGGCGGCCCGCGACGGGGAGCGCGATGGGCGGGATCCGCGGCGGCAAGATCATCGGCGGCGCGCTCGCGCTGGCCCTGGTGCTGCCGGCGCCGGCGACGGACGCCGCACCCCTGGACGCGCCGCCCGATGCGGCCACGCTGTTCGACTTCATGGCGATACGCATCCCGGCAGGCGAGCGCGCGCAGTTCGTCGCCACCGACAACCTCGACGGCTATTACGAGGGCTACACCGCGGCCTACCGCGGCGGCGTCGGTTACCGCATCGGCGACGTCTCCCTGCTGGCCGACCGCGCCAGCTTCGTCGACGGCCGCCTGCTCGACCGCACGCGGGCGCAGAGCGCGACGATCGAACCCTGGGGCGACCGCGCCGACTACGCCGGCGCGCACGAGGCGCTGATGCTGCACGCGCACCGCCACGCGCTGTCGCTGCGCGTCGAAAGCGCGCGCGCGGCGACGCTGGCGGTGTTGCCGCTGTGGAACCGCCGCGCGGACGACGTGACGCTGACGATGCGCGACGGCATCGCGCTGATCGCGCCGCGCGCGGGCCACGCGGATGCGACGCCGCTGCCGTTCGTCGCCGTCAGCGCCGACGCGCCGTTCCGCGTGCGCTTGTTGCCGGCGGGTGCTGTTGCCGCCACCGCGGTCTTTTCCCCCGCTCCGCCGCGGGGCGCGGGTCGGCGTGAGGGGGTGCCGTCCGCAGGACGGCCGTCGCGATCGGGCGAAGAAGCACGCGCTGCGCGCGTCCCCCTCGCCCTGTCCTCGTCCCGCGGGGGGGAGGGAAAAGCACTCGACGCCGAAGCGGCGACACCGACGCGCGCGCCGGCGCTGACGCTCGCATCCGGCACGCTGGCGCCGCTGATCGAAAGCGCCGCGCCAGTCTCGCAGTTCACCGTGCATCTCGCCTTCGCCGCCAGCGCCGGGGCAGCGATCGCCGCAGCGCGCGCGCTGGCCGCGCAGGACGGCTGGCGGGCGGAACTCGACGCGCGCCGCGCCGTGCTGACGCGCGCCTGGCTGCACACGCCGGACGATGCCTACAACCGCGCACTGCTGTGGGCCGAGGCCAGCGCGCAGAGCTTCGTCGTCGACGAATTCGGCGCCGGCATCTGGGCCGGGCTGCCGTGGTTCCGCGACAACTGGGGCCGCGACACTTTCATCGCCCTGCCCGGCACCCTGCTGGTGGAAGGCCGCTTCGCGGAGGCGCGCGCGGTGCTGGACGCCTTCGCCTCGCGGCAGAAGCACGGCGATCCGGCCGATCCGGACGAAGGCCGCATTCCCAACCGCGTCGCCCGCGACGGCGTGATCTACAACACCGTCGACGGCACGCCATGGATGATCCGCGCCGGTGACCTCTACCTGCGCTACAGCGGCGACGCAACTTACGTTGCGCCGCTGCGCACGCTGATCCGCCGCTACGTCGACGGCGCGCTGCGCCACCACGTCGACGCCGACGGCCTGCTCACCCACGGCGACGCCGATACCTGGATGGACGCGCGCATCGCCGGCCGGCAGGCGTGGTCGCCGCGCGGCAACCGCGCAGTCGAGGTGCAGGCGCTGTGGTACACGGTGCTCGAGATCGGCGCCGCGCTGGCGCGCCGCGACGGCGACACGGCGGAAGCGCAGCGCTACGCCGCGCTGGCGCGGCGCGCGCGGGACGCGTTCCTGCGTCGTTTCTGGGACGGCACGACGATGGCCGACCACCTGCGCGTCGACGGCACGCGCGACACGCGCCTGCGTCCGAACGCGCTGCTGCTCGCCTCGATCCCGTTCACGCCGTTCGTGCCGGCGACGATCCAGGCCGACGTGCTGCGCCGCACCGTGTCCGCGCTGCTGTTTCCCTACGGCATCGCCTCGCTGGACCCGGCCGATCCGTACTTCCACCCGCGCCACCAGGACCCGGCGCACTACCACAAGGACGCCGCCTACCATAACGGCACGGTGTGGGGCTGGAACGCCGGTTTCACCGTCACCGCGCTCGCCGCGTTCGGCCAGCAGCAGCTGGCGTGGGCGCTCAGCCGCAACCTCGCCGACCAGATCCTGCACCTGGGCACGCGCGGCAGCATGAGCGAGCTGCTGGACGCGCTGCCGGACGCGCACGGCGATCCGGTGCCCTCCGGCACCTACGCGCAGGCGTGGAGCGTCGCCGAGTTCGCGCGCAACGCCTACCAGGACTACCTCGGTTTCCGCCCCGACCTGCTCGACGGCACGCTCGCCTTCGTGCCGGCGCTGCCGCGCGCGTGGACGCACGTCGCCGCGCGCCTGCCCTACGGCCGCGACGAGGCGCTCGATCTCGTCGTCGACCGCAACGGCGAGGCGTGGCGCTGGCGTTTCGCGCCGCTGCCGGCGACGCCGCGCCGCGTCACGCTCGACCTGCTCGCCGCCGACGGCAGCCGCCGCCGCGTCGCCTTCGCGCTGGCCGGCGCGGCGCGCACACTGCGCTGGGACGGCCGCCGCGCCACGCTGGACGGCCGCCCGCTCGCCGGCGTAGAAGTGCAGCCCGGCGTAGCCGCGCGCCTCGGCACGCTGCATTTCGCCGCACCGCCCGCCTTCGTGCCCGATCGTTTCCCCGTGCTGCGCGGGAAGGACGTGCTCGCCACGGCCATCCAGCGCGGCCAAGGTCCTTGATGGAGCCCGCCATGCCTCGTGTTTTCGTATGGATCCTCGTGTCGCTGCTGTTCGTGCCGGCGCCGCCGGCGCGCGCCGGCTGGCGGTCGGTCGGCAACGTCGTCTCGATCGAGCAGGAACGGAACGGCGTGGTGCTGCACGCCGACGGCGGCATCGTCGCCGTCACCGCGCTGTCGCCCGAGGTGATCCGCGTGCGCTATGCGCCTTCCGGCAGCTTCGGCCGCGCCGATCCGTGGGCGGTGGTGGACCGCGCGCTGGGCGATCCGCAGGTAAGCGTCGACAGCGACGCGACGCACGTCGACCTCGGCACGCCGGCGCTGCGCGTGCGCATCGAGCGTGAACCGCTGCGCATCGCCTTCTACGACAAGGACGGTCGCGTGCTGGACGCCGACGACGCCGAGCAGGGCATGGCCCACGCCGGCGCGACGGTGCGCGTATGGAAGCAGCTCGGCGACGCCGACCACGTCTACGGCTTCGGCGAGAAGACCGGCCGTCTCGACAAGCGCGCGCAGAACCTCGGCGGCATGCACTACGCGATGTGGAATTCGGACTCCGGCAACTACGACGGCGCCACCGATCCGCTGTACGTGTCGGTGCCGTTCTACCTGGTGCTGCGCGACGGCCGCGCGCACGGCATCTTCCTCGACAACACGTATCGCTCCAGCTTCGACGTCGGCCGCGACGATCCGCACCGGCTCGCCTTCGGCGCCACCGGCGGCGACCTCGACTACTACTTCATCGCCGGCCCCGATCCCAAGGCGGTGATCGAGCGCTACACCGCGCTGACCGGGCGCATGCCGCTGCCGCCGCGCTGGGCGCTCGGCTACCACCAGTCGCGCTGGGGCTACTTCCCCGAGCTGCGCCTGCGCACCGTCGCCGACACGCTGCGCGTCAAGCGCATCCCCGCCGACACGCTCTGGCTGGACATCGACTACCAGCAGGACTACAAGCCGTTCACCTGGGACCGCACGCGCTTCCCCGATCCCAGGCGCATGCTCGACGACCTGCGCAAGCAGGGCTTTCACGTCGTCACCATCGTCGACCCGCACCCGCCTGCGGAGCGCGGCTATCGCATCTTCGACGAGGGCATCGCCGGCAAGCACTTCGTGCGCAACGCCGACGGCTCGCTGTTCACCGGGCCGGTGTGGCCGTCGCTGTCGACGCACGATCCGCAGCCGAGCGCCTTCCCCGACTTCACCCGCGCCGCCACGCGCGCCTGGTGGGGCAAGCACTACGGCGCGCTGCTCGACGCCGGCGTCGCCGGCATCTGGAACGACATGGACGAGCCGGCGGTGTGGCTGCGCCCGGCCGGCACCATGCCCGACGACGTGCGCTTCGACGGCGACGGCCATCCCACCGACCACCGCGAGGTGCACAACGTCTACGGCATGCTGTACAGCCGCGCGACGTTCGAGGGCCTCTCCAAGCTGCGCCCGGACACGCGGCCGTTCGTGCTGACGCGCGCCAGCTTCGCCGGCGGCCAGCGCTACGCCGCGGTGTGGACCGGCGACAACACCGCCGACTGGCCGGCGCTGCGGCAGTCGCTGCCGATGCTGATGAACCTCGGCCTGTCCGGTTTCCCGTTCGTCGGCGCCGACATCGGCGGCTTCGTCGGCTATCCCTCGCCGGAACTGTTCACGCGCTGGCTGCAGCTCGGCGTGTTCTACCCGTTCATGCGCGCGCACACCGACATCTCCACGCCCGACCAGGACCCGTGGTCGTTCGGCGCGCGCCACGAGGTGTACAACCGCCACGCCATCGAGCTGCGCTATCGCCTCTTGCCGACGCTGTACACGGTGATGGAGCACGCCAGCCGCAGCGGCGTGCCGGCGCTGCGCCCGCTGTTCCTCGAATTCCCGCTGGACGCGCAGACCTACGCACTGGACGACGAGGCGATGTTCGGCCGCGATCTGCTGATCGCGCCGGTGCTGTATCCCGACGCCGCCACGCGCCGCGTGTACCTGCCGGCCGGCGACTGGTACGACTTCCGCAGCGGCGCGCGCGTCGCCGGCGGCGCCGCGATCGAGGTGCCGGTGACGCTGGACGACCCGCCGGTGTACGTGCGCGCCGGCGCCTTCCTGTTCCTGCAGCCGGTGGTGCAGCACACCGGCGAGATGGCCGGCCAGCCGCTGACCGTGCAGGTCTACCCGGCCGCCGCCTCCGACGGCGCGCTGTACGAGGACGACGGCGGCTCGCTCGCCTACACGCGCGGCGTCTACGCGCGCCGCGCCTTCCACCAGCAGCGCAGCGGCGACGCGATCACCGTCGGCGCCGACGCCGTCGAGGGCCGCTACCGCGGCGCGCCGCGCGATCTCGTCTTCCGCCTGGTCGGCACGCGCGACGCGCGCGCGGTCGCGCTGGACGGCACGCCGCTGCCGCGCGTCGCCCCCGAGCAGTTCGACCGCGCCGACGCCGCCTGGACCGTGCGCGACGGCGCCGTCGAGGCGAAGCTGCGCGACCGCCCCGCGGCGCTGCGCCTGGAGGTGAGCGGCGCCGTGCAAGATGACGTTCGCTGAGCGGTGCCGTGCATGCTGACGTTCGATGGGCACGCCGCACCCTCGCGAAGCTCTTCCCCTCTCCCCCGCGGGGAGAGGGGGCCAAGCGCATCGCGCCCGTTTGTCTTGCGCAGCCGCGTGGGATGGGTCGAGCGCGGCGAAACCCATCGCCCCGGAGGCGATGCGCGCGGGGTTTCGCCGCGCTCGACCCAACCGATGGTCCTCACGCCATGAAGCTCCTCGCCGCCCTGCTGCTCGCCGTCGCGTTCACCGCTCCCGCCGCCGAACCGGTGCCGCTGCCGCAGGTCGGCGCCGGCCGCGTCGAGCGCCTCGCCGACTTCGCCTCGAAGTACGTGCCGGCGCGCAACGTCGACGTGTGGCTGCCGCCCGGCTATCCCGCGCAGGCGCCCTACGCGGTGCTGTACATGCACGACGGCCAGATGCTGTTCGACGCCGCGCACACCTGGAACCACCAGGAGTGGCGCGTCGACGAGGTGGCGTCCGCGCTGATGGCGCAGCACAAGGTGCGGCCGTTCATCGTCGTCGGCATCTGGAACGCCGGCCCGCTGCGCATGAGCGAGTACTTCCCGCAGAAACCGTGGGAAGCGCTGACGCCGGCGCAGCAGACGCATCTCTACAAGCAGAAGCAGGGCGAGGCGCCGCTGCTGCCGCAGCCGCCCTATGCCGACCGCTATCTCGAGTTCCTGGTCGAGGAGCTGAAGCCCTTCATCGACCATCACTACGCCGTCGATCCGCGTCCGCAGAGCACCTTCACGATGGGCTCCAGCATGGGCGCGCTGGTGTCGATGTACGCGCTGGCCGAGTATCCGCAGGTGTTCGGCGGCGCCGCCTGCATGTCCACGCACTGGCCCGGCACCTCGCTGCAGGAAGACCCCGCCAACCCCGGCCCCGCCGCCTTCCAGGCCTACATCGCCGCGCACTTCCCGCCGCCCGGCGCGCATCGCATCTACTTCGACCACGGCACGCAGACGCTGGACGCGCTCTACGCCGACCGCCAGGCCAAGGTCGACGCGATCCTGCGCGCCAAAGGCTACGGCCCCGCCGACTTCGAGAGCCTCGCCTTCCCCGGCGCCGACCACAGCGAGAAATCCTGGGCGGCGCGCCTGGACCGGCCGCTGGTGTTCCTGCTGGGACCGCCGCCGGACAGCGCAGCCGCGCACTGACGTCGCGCGGCCCCCGCCTGCGCTTCGCCACCGCCCCGCGCGGGACGGGTTGAGCGCGGCGAAACCCGTCGATCCGGATGCGGTACGCGCGAGGTATCGCTGCGCTCAACCCACCCGGCGGGTTGGCGCTGGCGGATGACCTGGTGCTCAACCATCCGGCTTTGCCGCGCGCTAGCGGGAGCGGAACAGCGCCAGCGTGTCGATGCTCGTCGCATCGTCGGCTGCCAGCCAGGGCTCTGCGGCCACCACGGGCGTGCAGGGGCCGAACGTGCAGACGCGGATCGCGCGTCCCTCCGCTTCGCGCCGCAGCGCGTCGAGCACGGCGCGCAGAATGCCGCCGGTAAACGGGGTGTAGAGGTAGAACACCGTGCCTTTGGACAGATCGGCGTCGCGGGCGTCCTGCTCGAGGAAGGCGACATGGGTGAGGTTCAGCGCTTCGGCGCAGCGGCGGGCACTGGCGACGTAGACGGCTTCGCGCTCGATGCCGATGCCGCGCGCGCCGGCGCAGATGGCGGCGAGCAGCGGCACGTGGCCGAGGCCGGCGCCGAGGTCGACCAGCACGTCGCGTCCGGTCAGCGCGGCACGCTCGATCAGCGCAAAGATGTGCCGCGCCGGGGTGGGCTGATAGAACACCATCCCGTTCGGCGGCGCGGCCACTTCGGTCTCCGGCGCTTCGAGTCGCAACACCCCGCTGACCAGTTCGTCGAGCGCGTCGTAGCTGTCGCCGCGAGCGCTGCCATTCATGGGCTCCGCATCTGCCAGCGCGCGCGCCCAGCGCAGCAGGGTCTCGCGTCCTGCGCCGCGCCGGATCGCCATGCGGATTTCGTCGTACAGCCTCCGGTTCGCCGACTCCAGCCGCGCATGCAGCACCCGCGCGCGCAGGTGTGTCGCCGCCGTGTCGCCGGAGGCTGCGCCGCCCGCGTGTGTCGCGTTGCCCGCCGGCGATGCATCGAGACGATCGAGCGCCTCGATGCGTTCGCGCAAGCGGTCGGGCGCGTCCAGCGAGCGATCCCGCTCGAGCGCCGCCAGCAGGTCATGCAGGGAAGCCGCCATCGATCCGCGCACATGGAAAGGGGCGCCATCGTACGACAGCAGCGCGATCGACCGGTGACGAAGCGTTCGCGCGGCCATGGCCTCGCTCACCTGACCGCGGCGATCGCGACGGCTGCGCGCATGGCGCGCGGACTGCGCTCAGCCTGCGAAGCCCGACGAGCGAGAAACAGCATGACCGTTCGAACCGCCTCCTGCCGAGGCGGCCAACTGCGCATCGAGGTACACGGCGAGCCCGAAGGCGTCGGCGGTTGCCATTGCTCCACCTGCCGCTGCAGCACGGCGAAGTGCTCGCGTTGCGGCGCCAGCGCCTCCTGCTGACGCGCGAGTTGCGGCTTCGGCATGTCGTGGATCTCCGGCAGCACGTGCCGCAACTGCCGGACCGCATCTTCCATCGCGCTCCTCCGATGGGCCGGCCCCGCGTCCGGCCGAGGCGCTGGAGCACAACCTGCCGGCGCGGCATCCGCTGCGCCACCGCGTGATGCACCGCGTGCCGCTGTGGCAGCCGGGCGAGCGGCCACGGCCGGAGCGGCGCATGCGGGAAGGCGACCCGGGGCTGGCGATCCAGTCGCGTCGGCTGCGCGCGTCGCGGCCGCTCAGCGCCGATCCCGCTCGATGGCGACGATCACGCCGTCGCGGACGACGAAGTCGAGCGTGCGGCCGCGCTCGCGGTAGGTCCAGCGCTCGCCGCCGTCGCGGCGCCGGCCGCGTTCGGCGTCGGCGCGCGCTGCGCGGCGCGACTGCGGCTCGCCGGCGACGTCGCGCAACAGCGCGGCGGAGTCGCCGACCTCGACGATGCGCGTGCCGATGCGCACGGTGTCGGCGGCCTCGGCGAGGATCGGCAGCAGCAGGCAGGCGAGCAGGACGGCGGCGCGCATGATCGACCTCCATGTCGTGGATGCGCGGCAAGGTTAGCGCGGCGGCGCGGGGCCGCGCGTCGGTCGCGCGACGCCGCGAGGCGTAGGCGGTTTCCGACGCCGGATGCCGGCGCCGCGCTCAGTCGGCGCGGCCGATCGGCGGCGGCGTCCAGCGGCCGTCCAGCACCTCCGGCCGCGGCGAATACAGGCGCAGGATCAGCGCGCAGGCGCCTTCCGGCAGCGGCAGCCAATTGGCGCGCTTGGCCGGCGACGGCGGCGGCGTGCGCTGCAGGTACAGATCGAGCGAGCCGTCGCGGTTGAAACGCAGGCGGTCGCGGCTGTCCAGCGCGTAGCGCTCCAGCCGGTTGGCGACGAGGCGGCCCTGCGCGTCGTAGGCGGTCAGCGACCAGAACGCGTCGACCGGCGGCAGCGCGCTCTTGTCGAAGTGCAGCACGTAGCGGTGCGCGCCGTCGAGCGGCTGCCCGGCGGCGTCGCTGCGCACGAACGGATACACCGCGTCCTGCGGCGCGCTGGCGCCGAGGCTGGCGGCGGCCATCGCCGCGCGCTGGCGGTAGTCGGTGCCGTAGCGGCCGGCGTCGAGCGCGTAGCTCCAGCCGTTGACGCTGCGTTGCCGCGGCGCGCGTCCGGCTTCCTCGACGCGCAGCAGGCCGTCGCGTACGCCGGTTTCGACGGCGTCGCGCTGCGCGGCGGGAAGCGCCGCCGGATCGAACGGCTTGCCGGGCACGACGCCGATCGTCGCCAGCCGCGTCAGCAGCGGCGCGTCGGCGTCGCGCGGCGGGTTGTCGTGCAACAGCATGGCCAGGCTGCCGAACAGCGCGGCGGCGTCCATCCGCGCGACGCGCGCGGCGGGCGGCGTCGCCGCGTCGACCGCGGCGTCCACCGGCACGCGCTTCGGCGGCTGGTAGCGCTTGCCCCAGGCGGACAGCGGCAGCAGGCGGAAGCCGTTTTGCAGACGCCGCGCGGCGGCGAGGTCGTCGCGGCCGTCGACGCCGATGCGGCCGAGCAGCCAGACCGTCGCGGTCGGCGCGTCGATGCGCTGCACGCCGTCGGGCAGCGTGCCCTGCCAGCCGGGGCCGACCAGGGCGTAGGCGCGGCCGCCGCGGCCGCTGCCGCGCGCGTCCAGCCGCGCGAAGGTTTCGCTCCACGCATCCAGCAGCGGCAGCATCACGAAGCGCCTGCCGGGATCGGGCACCACCAGCACCTGCGGCTCGACGGCGAGATCGAGCCAGGCGCTGACGTACAGCGCGTCGACGTTGGGATAGACGATGTCGGCGGTGCGCGCGTCCGGCAGGTCGCGCTGCAGGCGCAGGCGATTCGGCGGCGCGCGGTCCTCGTCGGGCGCGGCGACCGCGGTCTGCGCCGCCCGCGTCGCTTCCATCAGCAGCAGCGGGTAGGCGTAGACCACGCCGTCCTCGGCGGTCCGCCGCCAGGCTTCGGCCTGTTCGGCGGCGCTGGGCTTGTGCGGCTGCAGCGCGCAGGCGGCGAGCAGCAGGCAGGCGGCGAGCGCGCCGATGCGCGGCAGCGGCGACCTCATGCGCGGGACCTCCGCGCGCGGCGCGCACGGGCGCGAACGCCTCCGTGCCCGCGGTGGCGGGCGCGGGCCGATGACGGGTGTGGCAGCTCTTCCATGCGATTCCCCCCGCGCCGCCGGCAACCGGCGGCGCCCGCGCACGTTAGCGCGCGGACATGGCCGAAACTATTGCGGCGGTCACGTTCCGCGCGTGATGCGCTTCGCCATGGCGGACGGGCGGCGCGGATTCAGGCCAGGAAGATCAGCGCCAGCAGGCCGCCCAGCAGCAGCCACTTCAGCGCGTAGTACGCCGTGCGGTTCTTCGCCTTCAGCGCCTTGCCCTTCAGGCGCACGGCGTAGAAATACTTGAACGCCTTGTTGATGCCGCCGGTGCGGTCGCGCTCGTCGTTGGGCGCGGCGCCGGCGGCGACCAGGTGGCGCGCGACGAAGCGGTTGAACGCCGCCGCCCAGCGGTACTTCAGCGGGCGCTCGACGTCGCAGAACAGGATGATGCGGTTCTGCGCGCTCTCGTTGGCGGCGTAGTGGATGTAGGTCTCGTCGAACACCACGCCCTCGCCGTCGCGCCAGCTGTAGCGCTGGCCGTCGACGTCGATGTAGCAGCGGTCGTCGTTCGGCGTGATCAGGCCGAGATGGAAGCGCAGCGAGCCGGCGTAGGGGTCGCGGTGCCTGGTCAGGCGGCTGCCCGGCGGCAGCTCGGTGAACATCGCCGCCTTGATCGACGGAATGCCGCGCAGCAGCTCGACCGTGCGCGGGCAGTACTGCTGCGCCGACGGATGCGCGTCGACGTCGTACCACTTGAGGTAGAAGCGCTTCCAGCCGGTGCGGAAGAACGAGTTGAAGCCGGCGTCGTTGTACTGGTCCGAGGCCTTGATGCGCTGCGCCTCGGCGAGTTTGAGCGCTTCCTCGCGGATCTCCCGCCAGTGCGCGCGCAGGGTGGCCAGCTCCGGCAGCGTGTCCACCGGCAGGTACGGCGTGTTCGGCACGCGCGAGCAGGCGTACATCACCACGTTGATCGGCGCCATGAACGTGGAGTGGTCGGTGATCTGGCGGAACACGCGATGGCGCACGCGCCCGCGGAAATGCACGTAGACGGCGGAGGCCACCAGGACGGCGAGCAGGATCCACTTGACGGCGAACATCGGCGGGCGCGGCGGTCGGCAGGGGCGGGGAGACGGCGGGCCGGGCCCGCCGCGGGATGCGCGCCGATTTTATCATGCGGCCGCGCCGCATCGTCGCGGTCAGCCCTGGCCGACCGTGCCGTGCTGCGAGTACAGCGCGTACCAGCGGCCGTCGGCGCCGTAGACGAAGATGTCGGAGGAGCGCACGCCCCGCTGCGGCCCCAGCCTGGGATCGTAGAAGGACAGGACGGCGACGCCGCCGCGGACCGCCAGCGAGGTGGCGGAGGGATGCGCCGCCGGCCAGGCCTCGACACGCCGCCGCGCCGCCCTGGCGCACGCGCGATCCGCGCGCATCGCTCGCGTGACGGGCGTGGCGGATGCGTGACGAGCGGCCGCTCCGCGTCCGCGAGCGGTCGCTCGCTCGAACGTCACTTCCCTTGCGGCGCCGCGATGCGCAGACTGCCGCGATGGGCCGGCGCCGCGCGCCGGCGGACCTGCGTAAACGAGGGCCGCGTGATCGACCGCTCCCTGCAACGACGGTTCGGTGTCTGGACGCTGGCGTTCGCCTTCTGGACGCTGCTTGCGCTCTCCTACACGGTCAGCAACGGCATCAGCAGCATCAGCGAGGGCCACGAGGCGGCGTGGCTGCGCCTGGCGGTGTGGAACTTCGGCAACTTCTACCTGTGGATGGCGCTGACGCCGCTGGTCGCCTGGCTGGGCCGTCTCGGCGCCGCCGGCTGGCGGCGGTTCTGGGCGCTGCACCTGCCGTGCAGCCTGGCGCTGGCGCTGGCGCTGGCGCAGTCGCTGGCGATGCTGGCGATCTTCTGGTGGCTGTGCGGGCCGGGGCACGCACCGGCGACCACGTTCGCCGCCTATGCGCGCCTGGAGTTCGCCTACAAGCTCCACCTCGGCTGGCTGACCTACTGGGTGCTGCTTGCCGCGCTGCGCGGCCTGGAAACGCGCCGGCGCCTGCGCGACGAGCGCCTGCGCAGCGCGCAGCTGGAAACGCAGCTGGTGCAGTCGCAGCTGCAGACGCTGCGCATGCAGCTGCAGCCGCATTTCCTGTTCAACACGCTGAACGCGATCTCCGCGCTGGCGCTGTCCGATCCGATGCAGGCGCGGCTGATGATCGCGCGCCTAAGCGATTTCCTGCGCCTGACCCTGGAAGAGCGCCACGCGCAGCAGGTGCCGCTGGCGCGCGAGCTGCAGTTGCTCGACTGCTACCTCGGCGTGCAGCAGGTACGCTTCCAGGACCGGCTGATCGTGCGCATGGACGTGGCCGCCGACACCGTGCGCGCGGCCGTGCCGAACATGATCCTGCAGCCGCTGGTGGAGAACGCGCTGCGCCACGGCCTGCTGAACAAGCCGGGTCCCGGCACCCTGCACATCGTCACCCGCCGCGACGGCGATCATCTGCAACTGTGCGTGGACGACGACGGCCTCGGTCTGCCGCAGCCGGCGCCGGCCGAAGGCCTCGGCCTCGGCACCACGCGCGCGCGGCTGCGCGTGCTGTTCGGCGAGGCCGCGCGGCTGCAGCTTTCGCGCCGTCCGGGCGGCGGCACGCGCGCCGAGCTGCGCCTGCCGTACGCGGAGGGTGCGCCGTGAGCGCGCCGCCGATCCGCACCCTGCTGGTCGACGACGAAGTGCTGGCGCGTCTCGCGCTGCGCCAGGCGCTGGCGACGCATCCCGAGGTGGAGGTCGTCGGCGAGTGCGGCAACGCCGCCGAGGCGCTGCAGGCGATCCGCCACCTGCAGCCCGGCCTGCTGTTCCTCGACATCCAGATGCCGGGCATGGACGGCTTCAAGCTGCTGCGCGCGCTGTCGCGCGAGACGCTGCCGCTGGTGGTGTTCGCCACCGCCTACGGCCAGCACGCGCTGCGCGCATTCGACGCCGACGCCATCGACTACGTGCTGAAGCCGATCGACCAGGCGCGCTTCGACCAGGCGATGGCACGCGTGAAGAAGCACTGGCGCGGCCTGCACGCGCAGGGCGAGACGGAGGCTGCCGCGACGGGCGAGCGCTACCGGCAGCGCCTCGCCGTGCGCGTCGGCGAGCACAGCCGCGTGCTGGCGGTGGCCGACATCGACTGGATCCGCGCCGACGGCAACTACGTGCGCATCCACGCCGCCGGCGCGGCGTTCCTGCACCGCGAGACGCTGCAGGGCCTGCTGGCGGCGCTGGACCCGGCGCGCTTCCTGCGCATCCATCGCGGCATCGTCGTCAACGTCGAGCGCGTGCGCGAGGTGCATCCGCTGTTCGGCGGGAACGCCGAGGTGATCCTGCACGACGGCACGCGCCTCGATCTCAGCCGTCGCTTCCGCGCCGGCGCGCGCGCCCTGCTGGGGTTGCGCTGAGCGTTCGTCTGCGCGCAACGACCGCTCGTCCCGTCGCGCGCGCCGGCCGTCACGTTGCAGATGCGCCGCCCGCCCGCCGCCCGCAAATTGCGGCGCCGGGCGATGAGCCCGCGACGAGAAGGGGCATCGCATGGGCCTGCGCGGATTCGGCCGGATCGCCTGCTGCGGCCTGGCGCTGATCGCGGCGCGCGCGGGCGCCGGCGAGCTGATCGGCCCCGGCGTCGTTTCCGCCGAACCGCAGGAGACGTCGGCCGCGCTGTCGGCATCGCCGCCGGCGCTGCGCGGGGCATTGGCGCCGGCGCTGCAGCCGCTGGCCTATTTCGTCGGCGCCTGGGACTGCGCCGGGCGCTTCCTGCGCAGCGGCGCCGCGATCGCCTCGCGCGAGGTGTTCGACGTGACGCTCGACGGCCGCTGGCTGCGCCTGCGCCACGACGACCGCCCGCCGCATGCGTTCCACGCGCTGGAGCTGTGGGGTTACGACGAACACGCCGGCCGCTTCGATGCCCACGTGTTCGACAACTTCGCCGGCGCGCGCCGCTATGCCTCGATGGGCTGGCAGGGTGGCGCGCTGGTCTGGCTGGGTGACGGCGATACCGCCGCCGACCGCTTCAGCTTCGAGCGCCGCGGCCTCGCCGCCTATCGCGTCACCTATGCGCGCCGCGGGGCCGATGGCCGCTGGATCGACGTCGACACGCTCGACTGCCGGCGCAGCTCGCCATGACGAATCCCGATACCTTGCGTCGCCCGTGCCCCGCGGCGCGACCCAGCGACGAATTCTGCAAGGGGAGAGCGATGCGACGAGCCATCGCCGCCACACTGCTGCTGACGCTCGCGCTCACGGATGCGCGCGCCGACCCACCCGTGCCCGCATCGGCCTACCTCGTGCCCGCATTCCAGGCCGGCGACCGCATCGACCAGGTGTTCTCGCGGACGTTCGCCATCCGCGCACCGGGCTTCGAGGACATCGTCGGGCGCACCAGCGGCACGGCGACTTACCGCGCCGTGGAGAGCGCCACCGATCGCCCGCGCCTGCGCCTCGACTACCGCTACGACGGCCGTTCGGAGGGCGGCGGCATGCTGGAATTGCGCGACGCAGGCGCGACCGCGTGCCTCGACGGCGCCTGCGCGCCCCAATGGGACGCGAGCGGCCTGATCTACAACCCGCGCCTGTGGGGCGCGCCGCCCGCCGCGCTGCGGGTGGGTCAGCACTGGACAGTCGACATCGATTCGCCGTGGGAACTCGGCACGCCCGGCCGGCAAACGGTGACGGTGGTGGCGCTCGACCCGCTCGCCCACCGCGTGACGCTGAAGCGCGAAGGCGAGGGCGACGGTGCCTATCTCGGCGACCGCCTGCAGGTGATGCTGAAGCGCGGCGACAAGAACTACGCGGTGAAGGTGCAACCCGGCCGCTCGCACTGGTACGGCTACACCACGTTCCGCCACGGGGTCGTCACCAGCGACGAGCTGATGGTCGAGCGGCCGGTGACGCTGAGCTCCAAGGAGCTAGGCCGCGTCGAAGCGCGGGAACGCGAGTACATCCTGCTCAACGAGATGCCGGCCGAATGAGCGAGGCCGCTGCCGTTTGCCCACCATGAAGGAGATCGCCGTGACGAAACGCGATGCTGCCATCTGGCGTGCCGGCGTGGGGCTGGGGGCGGCGCTCGTGCTGACGGCCGCGCACGCGGCGACGACGGCAGCCGCGGTGCCGCAGATCTTCGCGCCCGGGGTGATCTCCGGTGCGCAGGACGAAGGCGCCGCGGCGTTCACGCCGGATGGCGATACGGTGGTGTTCGCGCGCGGCGAGGGCCAGCGTTCGACGCTCTTCGTCTCGCATCGCGTAGGCGGCGCGTGGTCGAGGCCGCGCGTCGCGCCGTTCTCCGGACGCTGGCGCGACCTCGATCCGGCGATGGCGCCGGACGGATCGTTCCTGCTGTTCGTCTCCAACCGTCCCATCGTCGTCGGCGGCGCGCCGCTCGACGCGCTCGGCACCGACGGCAAACGATATGTCGGCAGGGGCATGAACCTCTGGCGCGTCGATCGCCACGGCGACGGCTGGGGCGCGCCGGTGCGCCTGCCGGACGCGATCAACACCAGTACCATGACGTTCGCCCCCAGCGTCGCCGGCGACGGCAGCGTGTACTTCGACGCGCGCGATCCGGCCGACGGCGTCATTCGTCTCTACCGCGCGCAGTACCGCGACGGCGATTATTTGCCGCCGGTGCGCGTCGCCCTGGGCGAGGCGGGCGCGAAGATCCGCGACGCCGCGGTCGCGCCGGACGAATCCTTCATCGTCTTCAGCATCGTGCCCGCGGGCAGCCGCGCGCCGCTGCGCCTCGCCATCGCCTTTCGCGAGCGTGGCGGCTGGAGCGCGCCGATCGACCTGGGCGATCGCGTCAACGACGCCGGCTACGCCATGGGCAGCCAGCTCGGCGCCGATCGCCGCAGCGTCTACTTCTACAGCGCGCGTCGCGAGGCGCATGCGCCGGGCGCGGCCTGGAACAACGGCAGCGACAACCTCTGGTCGGTGTCGCTGGCGCCGTGGCTTGACGCGCACCGCGCCGCGGCGTCGCCCTGACCCCTTCGCCCTCGTGCGCCGCCGTGCGCAGATGCAGCGGCCCCACCCGATATTCGCAGAGAGCACCGCGCATGAGCGTGACCCCCGTCGTCGCCCGTCTGGTCGGCGCCTGTGTCGCGACCGCCGTCGCCGCACCGGCCGCGCCGGCGGTGTCCGCGCCGCCGCAGGTGTTCGCGCCCGGCGTGATCTCCGGGCCGGCCAACGACGCCGCCGCGACGTTCACGCCGGACGGCCGCACGGTGTATTTCTTCCGCAGCAACCACGAGGACTACGACATCCTCGCGTCGCACTTCGACGGCGCGCGCTGGTCGCCGCCGGTGCTGGCGCCGTTCTCCGGGCGCTGGCGCGATCTCGAGCCGGCGATGTCGCCGGACGGCCGCTACCTGATCTTCGCCTCCAGCCGTCCAGCCGACGACCGCGGCCGCGCGCCGGACGGGCACTGGGGCGGCCAGGTGCACGCCGGCAAGGGCGGCAGCCTGTGGCGCGTCGATCGCCGCGGCGACGGCTGGAGCGCGGCGGTGCGCCTGCCGGACGCGATCAATTTCTCCGACGCCACGTTCAGCCCGGCGATCGCCGCCGACGGCACGCTGTACTTCATGGCGGCGACCGGTGCGCAGGGCCACTTCCGCCTGTACCGCGCGCCGTACGCGCACGGCGCCTACGGCGCACCGCAGCCGCTGCCGTTCAGCAGCGGCGCGTGGTCCGACGTCGATCCGGCGGTGGCGCCGGACCAGTCGTTCATCGTGTTCTCCTCGACGCGCCCGCCGGCGTCGAAAACCCTCGACGTGTTCGTCGCCTTCCGCGACGGCGCGGGCTGAAGCGCGCCGGTGCCGCTCGACGCGGAGATCAATGCGCTGGCGCCGATCGACGAGGTGCGGCTCGGGCCCGACGGCCACACGCTCTACCTCACCAGCGGCCACGTGGTGGCGCCCGCCCATCCGAAGGACGTCGCGGCCAATGCCGCCGGCCTGCGGCAGATGCAGGACTGGAACAACGGCGGCGACAACATCTGGACCGTCGACCTGGCGCCGCTGCTGCCCTCGCTGCGCGCGGCGACGACAGCGGCGAAGTGAACGACGCCGCGCGCGCCGGCGGCCGGGCCGGCGCGCGCGCTCAGGCGCCGCCGGCCGGCGCCGGCGCCAGCATGCGCGCCTCGCGCCAGCCGCCGTAGCGGTAGTAGAGGGAGGCGATCACCAGCAGGGTCAGCGAGCCGAGCGGGAAGCTCCACCAGATCGCGTCGGCGCCGAGCCGCCGCTGCAGCAGCTCGGCGAACGGGATGCGTACCAGCCACAGCGACACGAACAGCATCACCAGCGGCGGCACCACCGCGCCGGTGGCGCGCACCACGCCGAACAGCACGAAGCCGACGCCGAAGAACAGGAACGACCACACCACGATCGCGTTGAGATGCTGGGCGGTCGCCAGCCCGGCGGCGTCGTGCGGCAGGAAGATGCCGAGCGCGGCGCGGTTGAACAGGTAGACGACCGCCACCAGCGTGCCGGTCAACGCGAAGTTGAACAGCACGCCGGCGCCGGCGGTGCGGGCGACGCGGTCCCAGCGCTGCGCGCCGACGTTCTGCGCGGCCATCGACGACACCGCCGCGCCGATCGCCAGCGCCGGCATCTGGATGTAGGTCCACAGCTGCGAGGCGGCGCCGAACGCGGCGGTGGTCTGCGAGCCGTAGGCGTTGACCAGGCTGATCATCACCAGCGCCGAGCTGGAGATCACGACCATCTGCATGCCCATCGGCACGCCCTTGACCACCAGCGCGCGCAGGATCTCGCGATCGAGGCGCAGGTACTGCGCCTCGCCGCGGTGCAGGCGCAGCGGATGGCGCCGGCGGTACAGCCAGGCGAGCAGCGCCGCCAGGCTGGTCAGCTGCGCGGTCAGCGTCGCCAGCGCCGAGCCGGCGATGCCCATGCGCGGCAGCGGGCCGACGCCGAAGATCAGCAGCGGGTTCAGCGTGATGTCCAGCGCCACCGACAGCAGCAGGAACAGGAACGGCGTCTTCGAGTCGCCGGCGCCGCGCAGCGTCATCATCAGGAACGTGTAGAAGTACATGAACGGCAGCGCGAGGAAGATGATGCGCAGGTAGGCGATCGCGTACGGCTGCGCATCGACCGGCGTGCGCATCCAGCCGAGCACCTGCGGCGCCAGCGCGAAGCCGGCCAGCGCCACCGCCAGCGAGATGGCGGCGAAGAAGGCGGCGCTGGTGCCGACCACTCGCTTGGCGCGGTCCCAGTCGCCGGCGCCGACGCACTGGCCGACCAGGATGGTCGCCGCCATGGCGACGCCGAACACCACGCCGAGCAGGAAGAACAGCACGATGTTGGCGTTGGAGGCCGCGGTCAGCGCCGCCTCGCCGAGGAAGTGGCCGATCCAGATGGCGTTGACCGACACGTTCAGCGATTGCAGCACGTTGCCGGCCAGCACCGGCAGCGCGAACAGCAGCAGGGTGCGGCCGACCGGGCCGGTGGTGAGCTGGTGGCGGGAGGCAGGGGCGTTCATGCGAGACTCTCGTCCTGATTCTTCGATGCTGCCGGTTCCGCGGCGCGCGCGGAAGTGAGGAATGTCAGCCGCGCCGCGCTTTCGGGTCCCTGCCACGATGAAAGGTGCGTTGCTGTTCTTGCTGCTGGCCGTGGCCGGCGCCGCCGCCGCGGACACGCTGGCGTTGCGGTTTTCCACGTCCGCCGTCGGCGCCGCGCTGCCGCCGGGCTGGAGCTACTACCGGATGTCGCGCAAGCCGGCGCGCACGCGCTTCGCGCTGGTCGACGACGCCGGCACCACCGTGCTGCGCGCCGACGCCGTGCGCAGCGCCGGCGCGCTGGCGCATGCGCTCGACGTGCCGGCGGCGAGCGTGCTGGCGTGGCGCTGGAAGGTCGACCACGCCGTCGCCGCGGCGCGGCCGCAGCGCCGCTCCGGCGACGACTACGCGGCGCGCGTCTACGTGTTCTTCGACGTGCCCGACGACGCGCTCGGTCTCGCCACGCGCTGGAAGCTCAAGGTGGCGCGCCGCGTGCTCGGCGCCGACCTGCCGAACGCGGCGCTGTGCTACGTCTGGGACAACCGCCGCGCGCCGGGCACCATCGCCGCCGATCCGTTCATCGCCAGCGTGCGCGAGATCGTGCTGGAGAGCGGCGACGCCCACGCCGGACGGTGGCGCCGCGAGCGCCGCGACCTCGCCGCCGACTACCGCGCCGCCTTCGGCAAACCGGCGCCGCGCGTGATCGGCATCGCCGTCGCCAGCGATACCGACAACACGCAGAGCGTGGCCACCGCCTGGTTCGGCGATCTCGAGCTGGCGCCCGTGCCCTGAGCGGGCATGGCTTCCTGCCCATGCCGTAGCGGCGGCCTCGGCTATGATCGGCGGATGCCGTGTCCGCGGCGTGCCTCCCCGGAGTCGCCCATGCGTCGCCTGCTCTCCGCGCTCGTGCTCGTCGTCATCTCGTGGACCGCCGCGGGGGCGGTCGATCCGTCGCTGTATCAGGGCCTGCACTGGCGCCTGCTCGGCCCGTTCCGCGGCGGCCGCGTGCTGGCCGTGGCCGGCGTGCCGGGCCAGCCGCAGCACTTCTATTTCGGTGCGGTCAATGGCGGCGTCTGGGAGACGCACGACGCCGGCCGCACCTGGGAGCCGATCTTCGACGGCCAGCCGGTCGGCTCGATCGGCGCGATCGCGGTGGCGCCGTCCGACCCGAAGATGCTGTACGTCGGCACCGGCGAGGCCGACATGCGCTCGGACATCGCCCAGGGCGACGGCGTCTACGTGTCCACCGACGGCGGCAAGACGTGGGCGCATCGCGGCCTCGCCGACACGCAGCAGATCGGCAGGATCCTGGTCGATCCGCGCGACGCCGACGTCGCCTTCGTCGCCGCGCTCGGCCATCCCTACGGCCCGAACGCCGAGCGCGGCGTGTTCCGCACGCGCGACGGCGGCAGGACCTGGCGGAAGGTGCTCGGCCCCGACGACGCCACCGGCGCGATCGACCTCGCCTTCGAGCCCGGCCATCCGGACACGCTCTACGCCGCGCTGTGGCAGACGCGGCGCACGCCGTGGAACGTCTATCCGCCGGCCAGCGGCCCCGGTTCCGGCCTGTACAAGTCGACCGACGGCGGCGAGCACTGGACGCGCATCGCCGGCCACGGTTTCCCCGCCAAGGTCGGCCGCATCGGCATCGCCATTTCCGACGCCGCGCCGACGCGCGTGTACGCGCTGGTCGACGGCGACGAGGGCGGCCTGTACCGCTCCGACGACGCCGGCGCCACCTGGCGCAAGATGAGCGGCGACGACCGCATCTGGCAGCGCGGCTGGTACTTCGGCCGCATCGCCGCCGACCCGAAGAACCCCGACCGCGTCTACGCGATGAACACCATCATGCTGCGCTCCGACGACGGCGGCGCGCACTTCCTCGCGCTGAAGGGCGATCCCACCGGCGACGATTTCCACGAACTGTGGATCGATCCGCAGAACCCCGACCGGCAGATCCTCGGCGTCGACCAGGGCGCGATCGTCACGCTGAACGGCGGCAGGACCTGGTCGAGCTGGTACAACCAGCCGACCGCGCAGCTCTATCACGTCAGCACCGACGACCGCTTCCCGTACCGCGTCTACGGCGCGCAGCAGGACTCCGGCGCGGTCGGCCTGCCCAGCATCGCGCCGTACCACGGCCGCATCGGCATGGAGCAGTTCCGCGAGGTCACCGCCGGCGGCGAGAGCGGCATGATCGCGCCCGATCCGGACGATCCGGACATCGTCTACGGCGGCGCCGTCGACAAGCTGGACCTGCGCACCGAGCAGACGCGCGCGGTCGATCCGACGCTGGCGCAGCCGGACCTGTACCGCCGCACCTGGACGCTGCCGCTCGCGTTCAACGCGCGCGACCATCGCGTGCTGTACTTCGGCAATCAGAGGCTGTGGCGCACCGCCGACGGCGGCGAGCACTGGACCGCGATCAGCGCCGATCTGACGCGCGAGGATCCCGGCGTGCCGGCCAACCTCGACGCGGTCACCGCGGCGAACAACCTCGGCCAGGGCCCGCGCCGCGGCGTGATCTACGCGATCGGCTCCTCGCCGCTGGACGCGAAGCTCTTGTGGGTGGGCACCGACGACGGCCTGATCTGGCGCAGCGACGACGAGGGCGCGCACTGGCAGGACGTGACGCCGGCGGCGCTGACGCCGTGGTCGAAGGTGGGCATCCTCGAGCCCTCGCACTTCGACCGCGACGTCGCCTACGCCGCGGTCGACCGCCACCGCCTCGACGACCGCAAGCCCTACATCTACCGCACGCGCGACGGCGGCAAGTCGTGGCAGCTCGTCGTCGCCGGCATCCGCGACGGCGACTTCGTCAACGCCGTGCGCGAGGACCCGCGGCAGCGTGGCCTGCTGTACGCCGCCACCGAACTCGGCATGTACGTCTCCTTCGACGACGGCGACCGCTGGCAGCCGTTGCAGCTCGACCTGCCGCGCACCTCGGTGCGCGACATCGACGTGCACGGCGACGACGTCGTCATCGCCACGCACGGCCGCGGCTTCTGGATCCTCGACGACGCCGCGCCGCTGCGCCAGCTCGCCGCCGACGCCAGGCCCGGCACGCGCCTGTTCGAGCCCTCGGCCGCGATCCGCGTGCGGCCGGCGAGCTTCACCGGCACGCCGCTGCCCAAGGACGAGCCGACCGCGGAGAACCCGCCGTTCGGCGCGCGCCTCGACTACGTGCTGGCGAAGACGCCGCGCAAGCCCGTCGAACTGGCGATCTACGCCGCCGACGGCAGCCTGGTGCGCCGCTACTCCAGCGCCGACGCGCCGCCCAAGCGCGATCCCGCCACCAGCAGCGCCGCGCCGGAGTGGCTGCCGGTGCCGTCGACGCTGGCGACCACGCCGGGCATGCACCGCTTCGTCTGGCCGCTGCGCTACGCGGCGCCGGCCGCGCTGGCGCAGGGCGACGTCTGGGCCGACGGCGTGTGGGCGCCGCCGGGGCGCTACACCGTCGAGCTGACGGTGGACGGCAAGCGCTACCGCCAGCCGCTGGACGTGCGGGCCGATCCGCGCGTCACGCTGCCGGCCGATGCCTACGCCGCGCAGTTCGCACTGGCGCGCAAGGTCGAGGCCGCCCAGACGCGGCTGGCCGCCGCGCAGCACGAGGCCGAGAAACTGCACAAGGCGGCGGGCGCCGCGCGCAAGGACGCCGACGGCGACCTCGCCGCGGCGCTGGACGACTTCGATGCGAAGCTGCGTGCCGCGAGCGGCCTGGTCGACGCGCCCAACCCGCACAACGCCTGGGCAATGCCGCCGACCGACACGACCAGCTTCCGCTTCCTGGCCGAGGCGCTGACGCAGCTGATGAACGCGGTCGACGGCGGCGCCGACGCCGCGCCCTCGCCGGACGCGCAGGCGGGCTACGCCGCGCTGACGGCGAAGCTCGACGGCGCGCTCGCCGCCTGGAACGACCTCGAGACGCACGACCTCGCGGCGCTGAACGCCAGGCTGCGCGCCGCGCACCGCAAACCGCTCGCGCCCTGACCCTCCCGCGCATCCTCCGCCCGCGGCGGAGGATGCGCCGCGGCGGCGCCTCCGCGCCGTCATCCTGCGCACCCATCGCTCCTTCGCGCCGCGCGCATCGTCGCGCACGGCGAACGCTGCGTCGCCGTCACCCGCCTCTTGTGGACGCGCCGCTCACGACCCACCTCCAGCGCGGCCGCGCAGGGGCGCGGCTCGTCTGGCGGGGCCGCAGACCGGAGGGTTCCATGTGCAGGAGTGCAGATGTCCTTCGACGCTACTCTCTCGCGGACGCGCCGGCGCGGCCGGTGCGCGGCCGCGTTGTTCGTCGCCGCCGCGCTGTTCGCGTCCGCGCATGCGCAGGCCGCGCAGTTCGAGCTGCTGGCCGGCCCCAGCTGGACTTCCGGCCAGCGCTCGACCAAGGCCGTGTTCTTCGAGGCGCTGGGCGAGACCCGCACGTGGCACGCGCTGCGTTGGCAGCCCGATGTCGGCCTCGGCTGGATCGAGGCGCGCGGCACGCCGCGCGAGCGGCTCGACCACGACGTCGGCGTGGCCGCCGCCGGCGTGCGCCTGCCGGATCTCTGGCACGGCCTGTTCGTCGGCTTCCAGCTCGCCGCGGCGACGCCGCATACCGGCGCGCTGTGCAGCGCGCAGCAATTCGTCAGCAGCCTGGGCTGGCGGCGCGGTCGCGCGGTGGTGATGCTGCGGCACATCTCCAACGGCAGCACCCGCGAACCCAACCTCGGCGAGACCATGCTGCTGGCCGGCGTGGATTTCTGAATCGGAGCGTGCCGGCGGGCCGTGCGCGGGCGGTGCTATGATGACGTCGCGGCCGTGCAGTCGCGGCCGCGACAAGGAAGCGCCCGATGCAGGCGGCCCATCCAGCAACGGCCCGGCGACGCGCGCCCTGCGGCGCCGTCGCGCTGTGCGCGTTGCTGGCGCTGGGCGCCGCGCCGCCCGCGCGGGCGGCGCACCTCGAGTTCTCCTTCGGGCGCAGCGTGACGCTGCGCCACCACTGGACCGATGTCGCCTTCGCCGAGTGGATCGGCGAGCGGCAGCCGCTGTGGAAGCTGGCGTGGGCGCCGGCGTTCGCGCTCGGCCACGTCGACGCGCGCGGCGACGATCCGCGCGACCGCCTCGACCGCACCGTCTGGCTGGGCGCCGGCGGCGCGCGCCTGTACCTGTGGCGCGATCTCTATGCAGGCTTCCAGCTCGCCGCCACCGCCGGGCGCACCGACGCGCTGAGCACGCCCTACGAATTCGTCAGCACGCTGGGCTGGCAGGGCCGCCACTGGCAATTGATGCTGCGGCACATCTCCAACGGCGACTTCCGCAAGCCGAACCACGGCGAGACCATGCTGATGGCCGGCGTGGCGTTCTGAGCCGCGCCGCAGCCGTTGCCGCCGCCGCGGCGCGGGACCATACTGGCGCTCCGCATGCGGGGCTTCCCGGCCCGGGTTCGGGCCAGGCAGGAGGTCTGCTATGGGTGCCGGCAGCCGTCGCCGGGTGGTCGGGATCGGCGCGTCGACGCGCGCCGGCGCCACGGGCGGCGCGCGCCGCCTCGCCCGCGCATCGTCCGCTTGCCGCCGTTCGCGCGGCGAACCCCGATCCTCCTTTCGCCCGTCCGGCCCGGCGGCCGCGCCGTCGGCCCCGGCAACGGCCCGCGCGGCCGCAGCGACCGCGCCACACCCTTCAGGACGAATGCGCGTCCGCGTGTCGCCGGGGCACCCGGCGGCAGGCGGCGTGCGCACGGCAGGACGCCGGGATGACGCATCGCAACTTCGAAAGGAGGGGAATATGAACGCCACACGTTCGATCGGCCGTTACGCCGCCGTGGCCATCGCCCTGGCCTTGGCGTCCAGCGGGCTGGCCGCCGAGAAGAAGAAAGCCATGACCGATGCCGAGATGATCGCCAGCGCGATGCGCGCCGCGCCGGCGCGCGTCGCCAAGGACGCGAAGATCGTGGTCATGGACGCCGCCGGCAAGATGCGCACCCTGCGCGAGGGCCGCAACGGCTTCACCTGCATGCCGGACAATCCGGCGACGCCGGGACCGGACCCGATGTGCATGGACGCCAACGCGATGGCCTGGGTCGACGCCTGGGTGGCGCACCGGCCGCCGCCGGCGGGCAGGATCGGCTTCATGTACATGCTGGCGGGCGGCACCGACGCCAGCAACACCGATCCGTACGCGACCGCGCCCACCGCCAGCAACCACTGGATCAAGACCGGACCGCACGTGATGGTCGTCGGCGCCGACGCGAGCTTCTACGACCAGTACCCGAAGAGCGCCGACCCCGACACGGCCGCGCCCTACGTGATGTGGGCAGGCACGCCGTACCAGCACTTGATGGCGCCGGTGAAATAGGCGCCGGCAGCAGCGTCCCGCACGCGCGCGCCTGCGCGGCGCGTGCGGGCGGCGCTCAGTGGCCGCCGCCGGCGGCCGGCCCCGCCTTGGGCGCGAACGGCGGTTTCGCCAGCCACACCACCAGCACGAGGCCGGCGAAGACCCAGCCGAGCGCGTGGAACACCTCGTTGAAGCCGATCTGATAGCCCTGCTGGGTGATCACCTGGTTCAACACCATCGCCGCGCGCGTCGGATCGTTGCCGCCCAGCGTGGCCATCGCCTGCTGCGTGCCGGGATCGAACGCGGTGATGTGCTCGGTGAGCTGCGCATGGTGCGCGATCGCGCGGTGTTCCCACAGCAGCGTGGTGATCGAGGCCGAGAAGCTGCCGGCCAGCGTGCGCAGGAAGGTGGCCAGGCCGGAGCCGGAGGCGATTTCGCGCGGCGCCAGGTCGGACAGCAGGATGGTCAGCACCGGCATGAAGAAGAACGCCACGCCGAGGCCCTGCAGCAGCTGCACCATGGCGACGCGGCCGAAATCGACCTCGAGGTTGAAGTCGGCGCGGATGAAGCAGGTCGCGCCCATCACGACGAAGGCGAAGGCGGCCAGGTAGCGCAGGTCGAAGCGCGTCGCGTAGCGGCCGATGAACGGCGTCAGGATCACCGGCAGCACGCCCAGCGGCGCGCTGGCGTAGCCGGCCCAGGTCGGCGTGTAGCCGAGCTGGCGCTGCAGCCACAGCGGGATCAGCAGCGCGATCGAGAAGAACGCCGCGTAGGCCAGCACCAGCGCCAGCGTGCCGGCGGCGAAGTTGCGGTGACGGAACAGCTTCAGATCGACGATCGGATCCTTGTCGGTCAGTTCCCAGATCAGGAAGATCGCCAGCGCGATCGCCGAGACGATCGAGGTGACGACGATGAACGGCGAGTTGAACCAGTCCTCGTCGTTGCCCTTGTCCAGCACGATCTGCAGCGCGCCGACGCCGATCACCAGGGTGATCAGGCCGACGTAGTCCATCTTCGGCCGCTCGGTCCGCTCCTGCTTGCCGGCCATCTGCGCGGCGATCACCGTGCTGGCGAAGATGCCGATCGGCACGTTGATGAAGAAGATCCACGGCCAGCTGTAGTTGTCGGTGATCCAGCCGCCGAGGATCGGGCCGACGATCGGCGCCACCACGGTGACCATCGCCAGCAGCGCCAGCGCCTGGCCGCGCTTGTGCGCGGGGTACACCGAGATCAGCAGCGCCTGCGTGATCGGGTACATCGGCCCGGCCACCGCGCCCTGCAGCGCGCGGAAGGCCACCAGCATGCCCATGCTCTGCGCGATGCCGCACAGGAACGAGGCCAGCGAGAACAGCAGCGTGGCCATCACGAACAGGCGCACCTCGCCGAAGCGGCGGGTCAGCCAGCCGGTCAGCGGCAGCGCGATGCCGTTGCTGACCGCGAAGGAGGTGATTACCCAGGTGCTTTGCTGCGCGCTGACGCTCAGGTTGCCGGCGATGGTCGGCAGCGAGACGTTGGCGATGGTCAGGTCCAGCACCTGCATGAACGTCGCCAGCGACAGACCGATCGTGGTCAGCGCCAGGTTGGGCGGACGGTATTCGGGGGCGCTCATCGTCGCGAGGGGCGGGTCGAGGGTGGGCCGGGGGAGGGATCGTCCGCCACGGCGCGGCGGACGATCCCGGCGCGCGCCGTTCAGTCGCGCTGGGCGAAGTGGCGACCCGCGCTGGCGCTGGCGTTGGCGTGGACGATGCTGCGGATCAGCGCGTCGGCCTCGCCTTCGTGGCCGTCGTAGACGTCGGTGCTGAACGCCGGCTGCCGCGGCGGCTGCTGCGCCAGCAGCGGGCCGTTGCGGTCGTGCAGGTTGACGTCGACGTCCATCGACAGGCCGATGCGCAGCGGGTGCTTCTCCAGCTCGCGCGGATCGAGCGCGATGCGTACCGGCACGCGCTGCACGATCTTGATCCAGTTGCCGGTGGCGTTCTGCGCCGGCAGCAGGGCGAAGGCGCTGCCGGTGCCGATGCCGAGGCTCTCGACCTTGCCGTGGAACTCGACGCCGCTGCCGTACAGGTCGGAAGTCAGCGTCACCGGCTGGCCGATGCGCATGTGCTCGAGCTGGGTTTCCTTGAAGTTGGCGTCGACCCAGACCTGGTTCAGCGGCACCACCGCCATCAGCGCGGCGCCGGGCTGCACGCGCTGGCCGACCTGCACGGTGCGCTTGGCGACGTAGCCGGTGACCGGCGCGACCAGCGTGGTGCGCACGGAATCGAGATAGGCCTTGCGCAGCGCGGCCGCCGCCGCCTGCACCTCGGGGTGCGAGGCGATCACGGTGTCGTCGACCAGCGCACGGCCGGCGCCGAGCTGCTGCTGCGCCGCGGCCAGCGCGCTCTGCGCGGCGGCCAGCGCGTCGCGCGCGTGCGCCAGCTCCTCGGCGGAGATCGCGCCGCTCTTCGCCAGGCCTTCGCGGCGCGCGTAGTCGGCGCGCGCCTTGTCCAGCGCGACCTGCTTGGCGGCGACGTCGGCCTCGAGGCCGCTGACGTTGCTGTACAGGCCGCGCACCTGGCGCACGGTGCGCGCCAGGTTGGCCTTGGCCTGCTCCAGCGCGACGCGCACGTCGCTGGGGTCGAGCTTGACCAGCACCTGGCCCTTGGTCACCAGGTCGCCGTCGTCGGCGCCGATGCTGACCACGGTGCCGTAGATCTGCGGCGTGATTTGCACGACGTTGCCCTGCACGTAGGCGTCGTCGGTGGTCTCGTTCCAGCGGCCGACGAACAGGTACCACAGGCCGGAGCCGATCGCGGCCACGGCGATCACGGCGAACAGCAGGCGCATCAGGAAGCGCCGACGCCCGTTCTGCGGCGCGGCGGCTGCGGCGGCGTCTTTGGCGTAGTTCTCGGTGGTCATGGGCGGGCCTCAGGGGGTCGGCGCCGCCGCGCGGGTCTGCGCGACGGCGGGGGGCGGGGCGTCGGCGCCGGCGCGGAAACCGCCGCCCAGCGCTTCGATCAGTTGCACGGAAGCGTCCAGCCGCGCGGTGCGCAGCGCGGCGAGCTGCTGTTCGGCGGCGATCAGCGGCTGCTGCACGGTCAGCACTTCCAGGTAGCTGCCGACGCCGGCGCGGTAGCGCTGCATGGCGAGGTCGAACGCGCTGCGCTCGCTGTCCAGCGTGCGCTGCTGCGCGTCGACCTGCGCGTCCAGCGCGCGCAGGGCGGCGACGCCGTCGGCGACGTCGCGCAGCGCGTTCACCAGGGTCTGGTTGTACTGCGCGACGGCGACGTCGTACTGCGCGTCGGCGCCGGCGAGGTTGGCGCGCAGGCGGCCGCCGTCGAACAGCGGCAGCGACAGCGCCGGCGCGAACTGGTAGTAGCGGCTGGGCGCGGTCAGCAGGCCGTCGGTGCCGAGCGCGGCGAAACCGACGGCGGCGGCGAGGTTGAGGTTCGGATAGAACGCCGCCTTGGCGGTCTTGATGCGCTTGCCGGCGGCCTGCACGCGCCAGCGCGCGGCGACGACGTCGGGACGGCGGCCGAGCAGATCGGCCGGCACGTTGGACGGCAGCGCCAGCGCCGCGGGCGCGAGCGGCCGCGGGCGTTCGATCGCGAGCCCGCGGTCGGGGCCGCGGCCGAGCAGCGCGGCCAGCGCGGCGCGCGCCGTGTCGATGTCCTGCTGCGCCGCGGCCTGGCGCTGCTCGGCGGCGGGTACCGCGGCCTCGGCTTGCCTGAGCTGCAGCTGGTTGTCGATGCCGGCCTGCACGCGCTGGCGCGTCAGCTCGAGGGTGCGCTCGGCGCGCGTGCGCTCGTCGCGGGCGAGGTCCAGCCGCTCGTAGGCGTTGGCCAGCGCGAGATAGGCGCGGGTGACGTCCGCCGACAGCAGCAGGCGCGCGGCCTGCGCATCCACCTCGGCGGCGCGTGCCTCGCCGAGCGCCGCTTCCCAGGCGGCGCGCTTGCCGCCCCACAGGTCGAAGCCGTAGCCGAACTTCAGCGACAGCGTGTTGAGCGCGCTGTAGTGGCCGCCCAGCGGCGGCTCGATCACGGTTTCGGGGATGCGGATGCCGGAGGAGCCGGCGTTCGCGGTCAGCTCCGGCTTGCGCGCGGCATCGGCGGCGCCGGCCGCGGCCTGGGCGAGACGCACGCGTGCATCGGCGACGGCGAGGCCGGGGTTGCCGGCCAGCGCCTCGTCGATCAGTGCGTCGAGCTGCGGGTCGCCGAGGACGCGCCACCAGTCGGCGGCCGGCCCGTCGGCGCGCAGCGGCGCGTCGGCCAGGCTGCGTTCCGCATGCAGTTGCGCCGGATCGAGCGCGCTGCCGGAAGGTTCGAGGCCGCCGGTGCTGGCGCAGCCGGCGAGGGCGAGGATCAGGCCGAGCGTGAAGGCGGGGGTACGCGGACGCATGTCGTTTGCCTGGGCAGAAATTGCGGAATACTCAATTGCCGCCGCGAAGCGTGGCGAGGATGCCGCTCAGCATCGCGTGCAAGCGGACGTGCTCGTCCGGCGCGAGACCGCGCGTGGCTTCCGCCAGCGCGCGTTCGCCGCAGGCGTGGATGTCGGACCACAGCGCCTGGCCGGCCTCGGTGAGGGCGATGCGCAGGGCGCGCCGGTCCTGCTCGTGCGGCTGGCGGCGCAGATACCCCTTGGCCTCGAGGCGGTCGAGCAGGCGCGTGGTGGCGCCGGCGTCGAGGTTGATCGTGCGGGCGAGTTCGCCTGCGCTCATCGGGCCGTGCGCGGCCAGCTTCTTCAGCGCCAGGTACTGCGAGAAATTCATCTCGTAGCCGTGCGCCGCCAGTTCGCGCTCCAGTCGGCCGATCAGCTCGTTGCGCACCTGGCAGAGCAGGGCGCCGAGGTTGCTGTCGGAGAGCGGCGTCGGGGAGGGGGCGGTGACCATGCCGCGTATTCTATGGACGCGTTTATATTTGTCAATGCAATTTGTGCATCGAAAAGAACCCCGCGCAGGGCGGGGTTCGAAGGAAAGCCGGTCAGGCCGCGCTGCGCAGATGGCCGAGGAAGCGGCCGAGCGCGCCGCTCAGTTGCACGACTTCGTCGGGGCTGGCGCCGGCGACGCAGCGCTTCAGCGCCTGGTCGCCGCGGGCCTGCGCCTGGGCGAGCAGCGCGCGGCCGCCGTCCGTCAGGCCGTAGCGCGCCGTGCGCGTCCCGGCGAGGCGGCGGATATGGCCCTGGCGCTCGAGCTGCGCGCAGGTGCGCCGCATGGTGGCGCGGTCCTGGCGCAGCGCGGCGGCCAACTCGGCGACCGTCATCGGACCCTGCATGCCAAGGCGCTTGAGGCCGACATACACGATGTAATTCTCGACGCCGACCTCGGCGAGCTCGTGCTCGACGCGGCCGAGCATCTCGCTGCGGACCTGGGAAACGAGCACGAGCAGGTCGTGCTCGTGGGAGCGGGGTATGGCGCGGCGCATGGTCATGGGTGCTACCTCAGGGGGTGGACAGCGAGCCCTAGCTAGACCACGCTCTCACGAAAGTCAAGCAACTGTTTGCAGGTAAAAGGAAAAAATGATTGCGGCCCGGGTGCGCCGGCGCCGCGGGGGCGGCGCCGGCGCGAGTTTCAGTCCGCCGGGCCGAGATAGCGCGTGAACAGTTCGTGGATGCGCCGGTACTCGTCGTACCAGGCATCGGCGTGCACGAAGCCGTGGCGGTCGAGCGGATACAGCGACAGCCAGAAGTCGTCCTTGTGCAGCTCGATGAGGCGCTGGTAGAGGCGGATCGAATCGCCGGCCAGCACGTTGTCGTCGATCAGGCCGTGGCAGATCAGCAGCGGATCGCGCAGGTTCTCCGCGTACTCGATCGGCGAGCTGATGCGGTAGGCCTCGGGATCGAGACGCGGGTCGTCGAGGATGTTGGACGTGTACTCGTGGTTGTACGAGGTCCAGTCCGTCACCGGCCGCAGCGCCGCGCCGGCGGCGAACTCGCCCGGCGCGCGCAGCAGCGCCATCAGCGTCATGAAGCCGCCGTAGCTGCCGCCGTAGATGCCGACGCGCTTGGGATCGACTGCCTGGCGCTTCACCAGCCAGGCTTTGCCGTCCAGCAGGTCCTCCAGCTCCGGATGACCCATCTGCCGGTAGATCGCCGTGCGCCAGGCGCGGCCGTAGCCCTCGCTGGCGCGGTAGTCCATGTCGAGCACGACGTAACCTTCCTTGAGCAGCAGGTTGTGGAACATCTGCTCGCGGAAGTAGTACGGCCAGCTCGAGTGCACGTTCTGCGTGTAGCCGGCGCCGTGCACGAAGATCACCGCCGGGTGCGGCTTCGAGGCGTCGTAGTCGGCCGGTTTGTAGAACTTGGCGTGGATCGCGCCGGCGCCGTGCGCCGACGGCACCTCGACGTACTGCGGCTCGACCCAGGTATAGGCCTTGTATTCCGGCGTGCGCGTGTCGGTCAGCTCGCGCGCGCCGCTGCCGTCCGCGTTCACCACCGCGAGTTGCGGCGGCACGTACGGCGAGGAGTGCAGCACGGCGAGACGCGCGCCGTCCGGCGACAGCGCGAAATCGTCCATGCCGCCGTAGGCGGTGACGCGTGTCAGCGCGCCGCCGTCGGCGGGGAGCCGATAGACGTCGTAGCGGTAGGGCGCCTCGCGGTTGCTGCGCAGGTAGAACCACTTGCCGTCCGGCGACAGCACGGGGTGCGAAACCTCGAACGTCCCCGCGGTCAGCGCGCGCGCGTTGCGCGCATCCGGCGTCTTCACGTACAGCTGCGACCAGCCGCTTTCCTCGGACAGGTACCACAGCGTGCGGTTGTCCTTGAGGAAGCCGAAATCGTTGAAGTTCCAGTTGATCCAGGCGTCGTCGTGCAGGCGGTGCTGCGGCACCAGCGCATGCTTGCCGAAGTCGACCGTGGCGATCCAGCGGTCCTTGTTGTCGATCGCGCGCAGTTGGACGGCGAGCTGCCCGCCGTCCTCGCTCCAGACGATGCCGCCGCCGCCGCCGTCCTCGGCGTCGGCGACGATGCGCACCGGGCGCAGCGCGGGCGCTTCCAGCGCCTTCGCCTCGTCGGCGTGGCCGTCCTTCCGCAACGCGGCGATCGCCTTGTCGCGCAGCGCCTTCAGCGGGTCGTCCTTGATGCCGGGCAGGACGTCGGTCGGCAGCGGATAGCTCGCGTGCGCCGCGAGATCGAGCAGGCGCAGGCTCTGCGGCGCCGGCGCGTCGCGGCCGACATAGGTGCGCGTCTTCTCGGTCTCGGCGTAGCCGGACTCGGTGACGTAGCGCATCAGCTCCGGCTTGCGGCCCTCGGCGGCGTTCTTCGGCGCGGTGACCACCAGCATCCAGCGGCCGTTCGGCGACAGCTCGGTGTCCATCACCTGCACGTCGTCGCCGAGATAGAACGGGCGCGCCACGCGCGTCGGGTCGGCCTGGTCCAGCGCCTGCTCGCGTGCGCGCTGCGCGTCGCGGTCGGCCCTGGCTTCGCGCAACGTCTTGAACAGGCGCAGCTGCAGGCGCTCGAGGTCGTCGGGTTGCTTGGCCTCGGGGTCTTTTTCGGCCTTCAGCACCGCCGCCGGCGCGGTCACGCCGCTGGCCAGCGTGTAGACGAACCAGTCGTTGCCGACGCGGAACTGCAGCGCGCGGCCGTCGGCGGAGAACTGCGGCGCCGCCTCGCGCTGCGGCGTGCGCGTCACCTGCAACAGGCGGCCGCTGGCGAGTTCGCGGACGAACACGTCGCCGTGGCGCACGAAGGCGGCGCGCGTACGTGCGCGATCGTAGACGGCGGGGCCGCCGTCGGCGTCGGCCAGCGCGGCGTCGTCGACCTTGCCGCCGACGCCGCTGACCGGGTCGATGCGGTAGAGGTCGCGGATGGAGCTGCCGCTGCGCTTGAGCTGGTAGTACAGGCTGCGCCCGTCGGCGCTCCAGTACGGCTGTTCGACCGGCGGCCCGATCCAGTCGGGGTCGGCCATGATGCGTTCCAGCGTGAGCGGCGGCGAAACCGGCGCGGCGTGCAGCGGGGCGGCGGCGAAGACGACGAGGGCGACGAGCGCGGCGGTGGCGTGGCGGCAGCGCATGGGGTTCCTCCCGGACGAAAGCCGCGAGCATAGCCAAGGACTGCCGCATGGCAACGGGCCGGAAGTCGCTGTACGCCGGGGCGCGGCACGCTTTCCGCTTCCGCGCGCTTGCGGCACCATGCGGGGTCATGTTCGCCCCGGATGCCGCCATGCTGCCCTGCGTCGAGATCGAGACCGGCCCGAATCCGCGCCATGCCGTGCTGTGGCTGCACGGTCTCGGCGCCGACGGCCACGACTTCGAGCCGATCGTGCCCGAGCTGGTGCCGCCGGACTGGCCGCCGCTGCGCTTCGTGTTCCCGCATGCGCCGGTGCGTCCGGTCACGTTGAACGGCGGCATGCCGATGCGCGCCTGGTACGACATCGCCGGTCTCGATCTCGGCGCGCGCCAGGACGAGGCCGGCATCCGCGCCTCGATCGCGGAGGTCGAGGCGCTGATGCGGCGCGAGCATGCGCGCGGCATCGACTCGCAGCGGCTGCTGCTGGCCGGCTTCTCGCAGGGCGGCGCGATCGCGCTGGCCACCGGCCTGCGCCACGCCGGACGCCTCGCCGGCATCGTCGCCCTGTCCACCTACCTGCCGCTGATGGAGACGACTGCGGTGGAATCCAGCACCGGCAACGCCAGCGTGCCGATCTTCTGGGGCCACGGCAGCCTCGACCCGATCGTGCCGCTGGCGCTGGGCGCGCGTTCGCGCGAATACCTCGAGGAGGTCGGGCACGCGGTGGACTGGCACGACTACCCGATGGCGCACCAGGTCTGCGCGCGGGAGATCGCCGATCTCAGGAACTGGCTATCCGCGCACCTCTTCGCCTGAGCGGGTTGGGTATGCTCGGCGCGGGCGGCGGCCGGCGCGCGCCGCCGAGGGCGGCGGGTGGAGGGGAAGAGCGTGGTTCACTGGAGGTGCGCGTGAGCGGGCCACGGCATGTCGCCGAGGAAACGCGCCTGCCGCAGTTCTGCGGCTTGCCGGCGCTGGCCGCGGCGGTGGGCGTGGCCGAGCTGGTGGTGCTGGTGATGGCGCTGGCGCCGGCCTCGCCGGCGTCCTTCCGCGCGCTGTCGACGGCCAGCCTGCTGGCGGTGTGGCTGGCACTGCTGGTCACCGTCGCGCTGTGCAAGCTGACGCCGTGGCTGCGGCGCCTGACGCCGACGCGCGCCTACCTCGCGGCGTGGCTGGCGATCGTCGCCATCGTCGCCGCGGCCAGCGCCAGCGTGTGGTGGCTGGACCACGCGCTCGACATGGCGCTGACGCCCGAGCGCGCGCCGCGTTTCGTCGCCGGCAACACCGTGCTGGCGGCGCTGCTGGGCGCGGCGCTGCTGCGCTATTTCTACGTGCTGGAGCAGTGGCGCTCCCGCCTCGCCGCGGTGACGCGCGCGCAGGTCGAAGCGCTGCAGGCGCGCATCCGCCCGCATTTCCTGTTCAACAGCATGAACACGGTGGCCGCGCTGGTGCGCGTCGATCCGGACGCGGCCGAGCGCACGGTGGAGGACCTCGCCGAACTGTTCCGCGCCGCGCTCGGCGCCGACGGCCGCGTCGGCTCGCTCGGCGAGGAGCTCGACCTGGTCGACCGCTATCTCGCCATCGAGCAGTTGCGCCTCGGCGAGCGGCTGCGCGTCGAGCGGGATCTCGACGCGCTGCCGCGCGCGCTGCCGCTGCCGCCGCTGCTGCTGCAGCCACTGGTCGAGAACGCCGTGCTGCACGGCGTGCAGCCGCGGCCGGACGGCGGCGTGGTGCGGCTCTCCGGACGCGTGGAAGGCGGGGCGGTGGTGATCGAGATCGCCAACCCGCTGCCGCCCGACGGCGGCGCCGGCACCGCGCGCCACGGCCACGGTCTCGACAGCGTGCGCCGGCGCATCGGCTACCATTTCGGCGCGCGCGCCGCCGTCGAGGTGAGGCGCGACGACGACCGTTTCGTGGTGACGCTGCGGCTGCCCGATGCGCATCCTGATCGCCGATGACGAACCGCTGGCGCGCGCGCGCCTGGCCGCGCTGCTCGGCGAGTGCGCGAATGCCGAGCTGGTCGGCAGCGTCGGCGACGGCGAGGCGGCGCTGGCCGCCTGCGCCGAACTGAAGCCGGACGTGCTGCTGCTCGACATCGAGCTGCCCGGCCACGACGGCCTCGGCATCGCGCGCCGCCTGGCCGCGCTGCCGGCGCCGCCGCAGGTGGTGTTCTGCACCGCCTACGAGGCGCACGCGCTGGAGGCCTACGAGCTGCACGCCGCCGACTACCTGCTGAAGCCGGTGCGCGTCGAGCGCCTGCGCGAGGCGCTGAAGCGCGCCGAGGCCCTGCGCGGCGGCGCCGGCGCGCCGCGCGCCTACCTGGCCGCGCGCATGGGCGGCGAGCTGAAGCGGGTGCCGCTGGACGAGGTGATCTACCTGCTCGCCGACGACAAGTACGTCGCCGTGCACCACAGCGGCGGCGTGCTGCTGATCGAGGATTCGCTGAAGGCGCTGGAGCAGGCGCACCCCGAGCGTTACGCGCGGCTGCACCGCAACTGCCTGGTGCCGGTGGAACGCCTGCTCGGCCTGAAGACGCTCGCCGACGGCCGCATCGTCGCGCGCCTGGCCGGCACCGAGGCCGCGCCGGAGGTGAGCCGGCGCAACCTGCCGGCGCTGCGCCGGCTGCTGCGCGAAAGCTGATTTCATCGGACAATCGTCCGATGACCCACGAAACCCTGCGTATCGCCACGCGCAAGAGCGCGCTCGCGCTGTGGCAAGCCGAACACGTCGCCGCGCGCCTGCGCGCCGCGCATCCCGGCCTCGCCGTCGAACTGGTGCCGCTGACCACGCGCGGCGATCAGATCCTCGACCGCCCGCTGGCGACGATCGGCGGCAAGGGCCTGTTCCTCAAGGAACTGGAAGTGGCGCTGCTGGAGGGCCGCGCCGATCTCGCCGTGCACTCGCTGAAGGACGTGCCGGCGGAGCTCGATCCCGGCTTCGCGCTGGGCGCGGTGCTGGCGCGCGCCGATCCCGCCGACGCCTTCGTCAGCAACGCCTGGGCGACGCTGGCCGAACTGCCGCAAGGCGCGCGCGTCGGCACCTCCTCGCTGCGCCGCCAGGCGCAGTTGCGCGCGCTGCGTCCCGACCTCGTGCTGCTCGACCTGCGCGGCAACGTCAACACGCGGCTCGCCAAGCTCGACGCCGGCGACTACGACGCCATCGTGCTGGCCTGCGCCGGGCTGGAGCGGCTCGGGCTGGCCGCGCGCATCCGCGCGCGGCTGGACGCGCCGCACTGGCTGCCGGCGCCGGGGCAGGGCGCGATCGCCTGCGAGATCCGCGCCGGCGACGGCCGCGTGCAGGAGCTGTTGGCGCCGCTCGAGGACGCCGACACCCGTCGCGCCACCGCCGCCGAGCGCGCCATGAACGAGGCGCTGGGCGGAAGCTGCACGGTGCCGGTGGCGGCGTGGGCGGTGCTCGGCGAGCGCGGCCTCGCCCTGTACGGCCTGGTCGGCGACGCCGCGCGCGGCAGGCTGCTGCGCGCGCACGCCGAAGGCGAGGCGCCGGCGGCGCTCGGCCGTGCCGTGGCGATGCAGCTGTTCGCGCAGGGCGCCGCCGAGTTCCTCGAAGCCCCGTAGCGCGGATCCCGATCCGCCGCCGAACGGTCCGCTACGCCGGCCAGGCGGCGGGAGCATGCGCTCGGCACGCGCTGCGCTGCGTCTCCCGTCTCCCGCCCTCAGAAGCTGTAGACCAGGTTGGTCGTCCACAGCTGGTCGGTGCTCTTCGTGCCCGGCGTAGTGTCGCTGTTGTAGCGCACCTGGTAGCCGATCTTCAGCGCCAGCTTCTCGGTCATGCTGACCGCGAGGCCGGCGTCGTTCTGCGCGTAGCGGTTGTCGGTGCCGGCTTCCACCAGCACGGTGTCCTCGAAGCGCGTGCTGGCGGTGAGACGGTATTTCCAGTTGGCCAGGCCGCGCACGATCGGCTCGCCCTTGGAGCCGGGGCGGACCAGCGTGGTCACCGGCGGCGTCACGGTGGCGTCGGTGACGAAGAAATCCGCCGGCCGGTAGCGCTTGTAGCCGGGCGCGATTTCGAACGACAGCTCGGTGCGGCCGTTCTTGAGCGCGATGTAGCCGAAACCCAGCGAGAGCGCGGCCTGCCAGCGGTTCGCCGCGAAGTCGTCGTGCGCGTAGCGCAGCGCGCCGACCAGGTAGGCGCGCGGGCTGTACTTGTAGCCCAGCGAGGCGCCGGCGTCGTAGCGGTTGGCGGTGGTGGTGTAGCGGTCCTCGCTGACCACCTGGCCGTTCTGCAGGGTGGTCACGCTGGTGTCGCCCTTGGCGCGCAGCGCGGTGAGGAAGAAGTTGTCCTTCCACACGTCGGTTTCCTTGCTCAGGCCGAGCTTGGCGTTCAAGTTCTCCGAGCGCGAGTTGCCGCGCGCGGCGGCGTAGCCGAACTCGCCGCTGCCGGACCAGCCGCCGTTGCCGGCGTCGCCGGCGGTGTCGGTGGAGCTGGCGTCCTGCGCGGCCGCGGCCAGCGGCAGCGCGAGCAGCAGGGCGAGGGCAAGCGTGGTGCGTTTCATGTCGTGTCGTCTGTCGGGGAGCAGGGAAGCGGGATGCTAGGCGCACGCGTTGAATCGGCGGTGAACCCGGCCGCTCAGGGAAAGTAGGCGGCGGCCACGTGCTTCGCCTCGGCGAAGAACAGCCAGCGCTCGACCAGCAGGCCCAGCGTGCAGGCGATCGCCGCCGGCGGCAAGACCCAGGGGCGCAGCGTCATGTCGAAGGCGGCCACGCACAGCAGCAGGAACGGCAGCGAATAGGCCAGCACGGCGGCGATGCGGCGCAGCCGGGCCGCGTGCCTGCGCGCCAGCGCGAACGCCATCTCGCGGGTGACGTAGCTGGCCTCGGTGGCCGGGCCTTCGAAGGCACGCACCGTGCCCAGCGCGGCGAGTCCGCTGGCGCGGCCGGCGTCGGCCGGCGCCGGCGCGGCGTCCAGCGCGCGCCAGTAGGCGCGTTTCAGGTTGGCGGCGAGCAGCAGGACCACCGCCAGCAGCCAGGCGAACGCCAGCGCGACGCCGGCCGTGCTGCGCACGGCGAACTGCGCGCCGCCGGCGAACCACAGGCCGCCGGACAGCAGCGCATGCAGATGGAACAGCGGCAGCACGCGGCGATCGCGCCAGGCCGGGATCGGCGGCAGCGAGGTGTAGATGCGCGCGGTGCAGGTGACCGTGGCCAGCGCGCCGAGCGCCAGCAGCGCGCCGACCAGGCGGGCGGGAAGGAAGGACGCGTCGCCGCGCACCAGTCCGGCCAGCGCCAGCGCGGGCAGATAGGTGAGCAGGGCCGCCAGGCCTTCGCGCGACAGCCAGGACGTGCGCCATTGCGTCAGCGCGCGCCACGCGCGCTGCGGCTGGCCGAGGTGCAGCAGCGAGACGACCAGGCCGGCGCTGACCAGCGCGAAGCCCAGCGCCAGCGGCAGCAGCGTCGCGTTGCGCCCGGGCGGATAGGCGCGCAGCGCCAGCAGCACGCCCAGCCAGGTCCACACGCCGTAGCCGGCGCCGGCGAGCACGGTGAAGACGACGATGGACAGCGCCGGGCGCATCGTTCAGCGCTCCGGCGCCACGGAGACGGAAAGCGACGGCACGGACGGCATGGCGGCGACTCCTTGCAGTGGCGAGCGCACGGGGGCCTCAGCGCGACAACAGTCGGTCCAGCCAGCGCAGCAGCGGCGGCAGCGCCTCGCCGTCGAGCGGCGCCTCGGCCGTTTCCGCGGCCGCGTGCGCGCCGTCGTCGCGGTGCGGCCGCGGCGGCAGGTAGCGGTTGACCGGCGCGTAGCCAAGTTCTTGCAGCGGCGCGAAACCGCCGCGCTCGGCGACCAGCTTCGATACCTCGGAGTGCGGATCGCCGAGGTCGCCGAAATGGCGCGCGCGCGTCGGGCAGGCGGCGACGCAGGCCGGCTGGCGGTCCTGCGGCGCGAGGCTGTCGTCGTAGATGCGATCGACGCACAGCGTGCACTTCTGCATCACCCCGCGCGCCGCGCTGAACTCGCGCGCGCCGTACGGGCAGGCCCAGGCGCACAGCTGGCAGCCGATGCACTTGTCGGCGTCGACCAGCACGATGCCGTCCTCGGCGCGCTTGTAGCTGGCGCCGGTCGGGCACACCGGCACGCACGCCGGCGTCTCGCAGTGCAGGCAGGAGCGCGGGAAGTGGATGGTGAGCGCAGGCGGGACTCGGGAGTGCGCCGTGGCAGCCGTGGGAATTTCCGGCCTGCCGCCGTCGTCCGCCTTGCGTTGCTCCGAGGCCGCGCCTGCTGTTCCGAGTCCCGTCACCTCGTAGGTATGCACGCGGTTGAACCACACGCCGTCCGGCGCCGCGCCCAGCGGGTCGGCGTCGGGCAACGGGCCGAACGCGCCGCCGTCGTTCCACGACTTGCAGGCCACCGCGCAGGCGTGGCAGCCGACGCAGGTGTCGAGGTCGATCACCAGGCCGAGCTTCTTCGGCGGGGGCGGCGGCAGCGCGGTCATGGGTGGAACGGCCAGAAGTGCGGGATCAGCCACATCGACAGCGCGCAGAACAGCGCGATCAGCGGAATGCCCACCCTCATGAAGTCGGTGAAGCGGTAGCCGCCGGCGTAGTAGACCATGGTGTTGGTCGGATAGCCGACCGGCGTGGCGAACGAGGTGGCGGCGGCGAACGCCACCGCTACCACGAACGGCCGCGCGTCGACGCCGAGCGACTGCGCCACCTGGAAGGCGATGCCGACCATCAGCACCACCGACGGGTTGTGCCCCATCAGTTCGGTCAGCAGCGCGGTCAGCAGGTACACCATCAGCAGCGCCCACAACGGTCCGTGCGTGCCGAACAGCGCCATGCCGGTCCCGACCACCGCGTGCGACAGCCCGGTCTTCTCGATCGCCGTGCCGAGCGGCAGGATCGCGCCGAGCAGCACGATCACCTTCCAGTCCATGCCCTCGTAGACGTCCTTGCGGCCGAAGCAGCCGGTCAGCGCCATCGCCACCGCGCCGCAGATCGCCGCGAACGGGATCGGCAGCCATTTCAGCCCGGAGACGGCCACCACGCCGGCCATGATCGCCACCGCGACCAGCGCGCGGCGCGAGACGCGGCGCGCGTCCTCGCGTTCGCTCAGCACCACCACCTGCTCGTCCGCGCGCAGCTTGGCCAGGTCGCGCTCGTCGACCGCCAGCAGCAGCACGTCGCCGACCTCGAGGCGCACGTCGTCCAGCTTCTCGCGCAGCACCTGGCCGCGGCGGTGGATCGCCAGCACGGTGCCGGCGTAACCCCACGGATAGCGCGCCTCGGCGAGCGTGCGGTCCTCCAGCCGGCTGGCCGGCGCGACCATCACCTCGGCCAGCACCGGCGCGCCGCCGCCCGGCAGGCCGTAGCGGTGCTCCGGGGCGATCTGCAGGCCGGCGCGGCGGCGGAAGTCCTCGATCTTGTCCCAGTCGCCGCGCACCAGCAGCACGTCGCCGACGGCGATTTCCTGCGCGCGCGGCTCCCACATGCGGCGGTCGCCGCGCAGCAGCTCCAGCGGATAGACGCCGTAGCGCTCGCCGAGACGCGCGGCCGCGATGGTGGTGCCGACCAGCGCGGAGCCGTGCATCACGCGCAGTTCGGTGACGTAGCTGCCGATGTCCAGCGCCTGCGGCTGTTCGGCGTCGACGTGGCGCGGCAGCAGCCAGCGCCCGACCAGCATCAGGTAGGCGATGCCGGCCACCGCCAGCAGCGCGCCCAGTTCGGTGAACTCGAACACGCCGAACGCGGGCAGGCCGTGGCGCTGGGCCAGGCTGTCGGCCAACAGGTTGGACGAGGTGCCGAGCAGCGTGCAGACGCCGCCCATCTGCGCGGCGTAGGCCATCGGCAGCAGCACGCGCGCCGGCGAAGTCCTGGTGCGTGCGCACACGCGCAGCGCCAGCGGCAGGAACGTCGCCACCAGGGCGACGTTCTTGACGAACGCGCCGATCGGCGCGATCGCCAGCATCAGCGCCAGCGTCAGCAGCCACGGCCGGCGGATGCGCGCCAGCAGCCGCGCCAGCGGCTCCAGCGCGCCGGAGCGCTCGATGCCGAGGCTGAGCGCGAACATCGCCGCCACCGTCACCGTGGCCTCGTTGCTGAAACCGGCCAGCGCCTCGTGCGGATCGAGGATGCCGAGCGCCATCAGCGCGGCCAGCGCGATCAGCGCGACCACGTCGATGCGCATCTTCTCGCTGGCGAACAGCGCCATCGCGCCGGCGATCACCGCCACCGTGGCCCAGGCCTGCCAGTTCATGCCGCCGACCCCGTGGCGCGCTCGATGCGGTGTCCCGGCACCTCGGGCGCGGCGTCGCGCTCCAGGCGCACGCGCAGGTCGTACCACGCGGCCTGGCCGGTGACGGGGTCGGCATTGGCGTAGCGCGCGCCGTCGCGCGGCGGCAGCAGTTCGCCGATCAGGTGGTTGAGCAGGAAACCGTCGCGGCTCTCCGGCGCGTCGGCGGCGAGGCGCCACGCGCCCTTGCCCTTGCCGATCGCGTTCCAGGTCCACAGCACGCCGGGCGCGGTGCCGGCGTGCAGACGCGCCTGCACGCGGATGCGCGCCTGCGGCGAGACCAGCCACACCCAGTCGCCGTCGGCGACGCCGTGTTCGGCGGCGGTGGCGGGGTGGAGGTACAGGCAATTGCGCGCGGCGATCTGGCGCAGCCAGACGTTGTGCGAGCCCCAGGCGTGGTACATGAACATCGGCCGCTGGCTGATCGCGTGCAGCGGATATGCCTTCTCATCCCTTCCCCCGCGTGCGGGGGAAGGGGCCCCAAGGGCGGAAGGGGGCCATTCGGCGTGCCCGCGTTCTCCGCCCCGCTCCGCGGACGAGCCGTCGGCCTCGATGTCGTCGTACCAGAACGGCAGCGGATCGAAGTAGCGCTCGACGCGCGCGCGTTGGCGCGCCGGCGGCCGCACCGCGCCGTGGCCCTGCGCGGAGAGGCGGAAACGCTGCAGCGTCTCGCTGTACAGCTCGAGCACGATCGGCGCGGCGCTGCCGACGAAGCCCAGCGCCCGCGCCCATTCGAGATAGTCGCGGTTGGCCATCTTGTAGTAGCGCCCCGCGGCCGGCACCGGCAGGCGCCAGTGGCAATCGTGCGCGGCGTAGGCCTCGAGCTGGCGCGGATTGGGCGCGCCGACGCCGTGCGCCGTGCCGTCCGCGCCGCGCCAGCCGGCCAGCAGGCCGACGCCGGGCGCGCGCTGGTGGCGCTGCAGGTAGTCGGCGTAGTCGCGGTAGACCGGCGCGCCGTCGGCGTCGGCCATGCCGGGCAGGCGCAGGCGCGCGCCCAGCTCCAGCAGCACGTCCTGGAACGGGCGCACGTCGCGGTCCGGCGCCACCACCGGCACGCGGATCGCGTCGGCGGCGCCGTCCGCGTCGCTGATCGGACGGTCCAGCAGCGACATGCCGTCGTGACGCTCGAGGTAGGTGGTGTCGGGCAGCACCAGGTCCGCGTAGTCGACCGTCTCCGACCCGTAGGCGTCGACGTAGATGATGTGCGGGATGCGGTAGCGGCCGGTGGCGGGATCGCGGTCGGCGAGCATGCGCCGCGTCTCGGCGGTGTTCATCGCCGAGTTCCAGCCCATGTTGGCCATGAACAGGAACAGCGTGTCGATGCGGTACGGGTCGCCGGCCCAGGCGTTGCGGATCACCGTCTGCAGCATGCCGTGCGCGGCCAGCGGGTGCTCCCAGGAGAACGCCTTGTCGATGCGCCGCGGGCGGCCGTCGGCGTCGACCAGCAGGTCCGCCGGCGCGTGCACGTAGCCCAGCGGATTGGCGTCCAGCGCGCCGTCGTCGCGGCGCGCGCGGCCGGGGCGGTTGGCCGGCGGCACCGCCTTCGGATACGGCGGCTGGTAGCGGAAGCTGCCCGGCGTGTCGATCGCGCCCAGCAGCATCTGCAGCAGATGCAGCATGCGGCAGGTGTGGAAGCCGTTGGCGTGCGCGCCGATGCCGCGCATCGCGTGCATCGCCACCGGTCGGCCGAGCATGTCGGCGTGTTCGCGGCCCCAGGCGTCGGTCCAGTGCTGCGGCAGGCTGATCGCCTGCTCGAAGGCGACCTTGGCCAGCTCCTGCGCCAGCCGGCGGATGGTCGCCGCCGGCACGCCGCAGCGCTCGGCGACCGCCTGCGGCGCGTACTCGGGCGCGAGGAAGCGCTGCGCCAGCAGCTGGAACGCCGGCACCGCGGTGCGACCGTCCGGCAGCGCGTACTCGCCGACGATCACCGGCGCGATGCCCACCGCGTCGGCGCGCTCGAGACGCCATCGCAGCGCGGACGCGACCGGCTCCCTCGCGCCGCCCTCTTCCCCGACGGCGTCGGGGGAGAGGGATGCGTCGCGCGCCGCGCACAGCGGATGGCCTTCGGCGTCGCGCGCGAACAGGCCGTCGTCGGCGCTGCCGGGCGCGCGGATCACCAGCCAGTGCGCGTTGGTGTAGCGCACCAGATAGTCGAGGTCGATGCGGTCGTGGCGCAGCAGCTCGTGCAGCAGCGCGCCGATCAGCAAGCCGTCGGTGCCGGGCCGGATCGGCACCCATTCGTCGGCGATCGCCGCGTAGCCGGTGCGCACCGGGTTGATGGCGACGATCTTGGCGCCGCGCGCCTTCAGCTTGCCGAGGCCGAGCTTGATGGGATTGGAGTCGTGGTCCTCGGCGACGCCCCACAGCAACAGGTATTTGGTGTGCTCCCAGTCCGGCTCGCCGAACTCCCAGAAGCTGCCGCCCAGGGTGTACATGCCGGCCGCGGCCATGTTGACCGAGCAGAAGCCGCCGTGCGCGGCGTAGTTCACCGTGCCGAACTGCTGCGCCCACCAGCCGGTCAGCGCCTGCGACTGGTCGCGGCCGGTGAAGAAGGCGAGCTCGTCGGGGTTGCGCTTGCGGATGTCGCCCAGCCATTTCGCCGCCAGCGCCAGCGCCTCGCTCCATTCGATCTCGCGGAATTCGCCGGCGCCGCGCGGTCCGGTGCGCAGCAGCGGCTTGCGCAGGCGCGCCGGCGAATCGTGCTGGCGCGGGCCGGCCGCGCCCTTGGCGCAGATCGCGCCGCGGTTGACCGGGTGGGCCGGATTGCCGTCGATGTAGCGGACGCGGCCGTCCTTCAGGTGCACGCGGATACCGCACCGGCACGCGCACATGTAGCACGTCGTGGTGACGACGCGGTCGCCGACGGGCGCATCCGGTTTCAACGAGCGGTGCGGCATGTGCGCGTCCGGAGTGGGTGGCTTCGCTCGCTCCGACCCCTCCCTGGAGCGGGGCGCCGGCCCGGCCATCCCCGGCCGGGCGCTCGCCGGCGCACGCGATGCATTACTTTGCATCGCGTCGACGCGCCGGCTCGCCCGCACCGGCACGCGCACATGTAGCATGTCGTGGTGACGACGCGGTCGCCCGTCGGCGCGTCGAGGTTCGATGGCAGCGGCATGCGGCGATGTTAGCGGATCGGCCGCGCGGCACGGCCGGCCCGCCTCGGCCCGGCCCGCGCGGAACGGGGCGGAGCATCCCTAGTTCGGCGCCTCGATGCGGATCGAGGCGTCGTCGTAGTCGCGGTAGCGGATCTGCGTGTGATGGGTCTGGCCCATCGCCGTGCCGGTGGTCTGCATCTGCAGCGGCAGGCCGCTCTTGTCGGAGATCCACAGCTTGACATCGGCCGGGTGCGGCGCGTCGACGGTGTAGTGGTAGACGGTGGCGGCCTCGCCGTCGATGCGGTCGCTGCCGACGCGCTCGATGCGGAGGCTGCGTTCGGTCTGCGCCAGCACGTCCGGGTCGCGATAGCGGCGCGTCAGGCCGGCGGCCGGCATCGGCACGCGCATGGTGTGGCCGTTCATCGTCATGTAGACGGTGTCGCCGACGATCACCTGGTCGCCGGGCGCGCCTTCGACCTGCACGCGGTAGCGATCGGGTGCGACGAACTCCATGTGTGCGACGGTGCGCTGCCGGTCGAGGTCGCTCAGCTCGGCGCGGAAGCTCTTCGCGGCGAGGAAGCGGGTGAAGGCCTGGTGCAGCTCGGCCTTGGGGTCGGCGTGAACGGCGCCGGCCGCCAGCAGCAGGGCGAGCGCGGCGCAACGGACGAGCGCGTGCATGAAACCTCCCTTTGCGGCGCGCGGCCGCGGCTATGACACACTAGACGTCCCCGTTCCCATGCTAGCCCCGGCCCGCCGGCCGCGCCAACGGACGCCCATGGACCGCTACGAGCGCATCCTCACCCTGCACCGCATCCTGAAGGCCGCGCGCTATCCGGTGCCGCTGCCGCGGCTGAAGGACGATCTGGCCTGCTCGCGCGCCACCGTCTACCGCGACATCGCCTTCCTGCGCGACGCGCTGGGCGCGCCGGTGGAGAGCGCCGGCGACGGCGAGGCCAGCGCGTTCCGCTACGCCGCCGGCGAGGCCGAGCGCTTCGAGCTGCCCGGCCTGTGGCTGACCAGCGAGGAGCTGGCCGCGCTGATGGCGCTGCAGGAGCTGATCGGGCGCAGCGATCCCGGCGTGCTGGCCGGCGCGCTGGCGCCGTTCAAGGCGCGCATCGAGCGCCTGCTGAGCGACCACGCCAGCGGCAAGGCGCTGCCGGTCGAGCGCATCCGCGTGATCGCCTACGGCGCGCGCAAGCTGGACCAGCAGGTGTTCCGCACCGTCGCCGGCGCGGTGCTGGAGCGCAAGCGCCTGAGCTTCCGCTACCGCGCGCGCACCACCGACGCGGAGACCCGGCGCACCGTCTCGCCGCAGCGGCTCACCCACTACCGCGACAACTGGTACCTCGACGCCTGGGACCACCAGCGCGAGGCGCTGCGCAGCTTCGCCGTCGACCGCATCGCCGAGGCGCGCGCGCTGGACGAGCGCGCGGAGGATCGCGCCGCCGCCGAGCTCGACGAGATCCTCGCCTCCAGCTACGGCATCTTCGCCGGCAAGCCGAAGGCGTGGGCGACGATCCGCTTCTCGCCGCGCGCGGCGCGCTGGGTCGCCGACGAGCACTGGCACTCGCAGCAGCAGGGCCAGTGGCTGGCCGACGGCCACTACGAGCTGCGCCTGCCGTACTCCAACTCGCGCGAGCTGCTGATGGACGTGATGAAATACGGCCCCGACGCCGAGGTGATCGCGCCGCTGCCGCTGCGCGAGGAGATGAAGATCCTGCTGAAGCTGGCCCTGGACGGCTACGCGCAGCCGCCGCAGTGAAGCGCGTCGTCGTCGCTTGCTGCCAGGCTTCAGGCGCGATTCGGCGGCAGGGGACGAGGATGCCGGACATGAACGATTCCACGGATTCCGCCGCCACGGCGGGCGCATCGGCGCGCAGGCCGACGGTAGCGCTGGCGCTCGGCTCCGGCGGCGCCAAGGGGCTGGCGCACATCGGCGTGATCGAGGCGCTGGAGGCGGCCGGCTTCGACATCGTCGCCGTTGCCGGCAGCTCGATGGGCGCGCTGATCGGCGGCACCTACGCCGCCGGCCGCCTGGGCGTGTACCGCGACTGGGTCAGTGCGCTGCAGAAGATGGACGTGCTGCGCCTGGTCGACTGGACGCTGTCCGGCGGCGGCCTGATCAAGGGCGAGCGCATCATCGCCGTGCTGCGCGAGCTGATCGGCGAGATCGACATCGAGGCGCTGCCGATCGCCTTCACCGCCGTCGCCACCGACATCGACCGCCAGCGCGAGGTGTGGCTGACGCGCGGCCCGCTGTTCGACGCCATCCGCGCCTCGATCGCCATCCCGACGATCTTCCGCCCGCACCAGCTCGACGGCCGCCGCCTGGTCGACGGCGGGCTGATGAACCCGGTGCCGCTGACGCCGCTGCTGCGCGAGCCCAGCGACTACATCGTCGCGGTCAGCGTCAACGGCCCGGAGGAGGCGCTGGCGCCGCAACGCGAGGCCAGCGCGCGCGGCGAGCACAACGGCCTGCGCCAGAAGATCGCCGAATTCGTCGAGCGCACCATCGGCAGCCACGCCGGCAGCGAGCGCGAGACCGGCTGGCTGGAGATCATGGGCCGCGCGCTCGACCTGGTGCAGGACAATCTGGCGCAGCTGAAGCTGGCCGCGCACCGCCCCGACCTGTTGATCGAGATCCCGCGCAACGCCTGCGCGGTGTACGAGTTCTACCGCGCCGAGCAGATGATCGCGCTCGGCCGCGAACGCGCCGAACGCGCGCTGGCGGCGTGGGAGCCGGCGGCGCACACGCGTCCCGGCACCGTGCCGGCGAAACCTGTCTAGGCCATCGACCCGTCGCCGCACGGGCGTACGATGGCGTGCCCCTGTCGGGCCACGGGAGGAGCCATGAACACGACCCTGCGTGTCGCCGGCTGCATCGCCCTGGTGTTGAGCGCCGCCGCCCTCGCCGACGACAAACCCCAGGCCACGCCTGCGGACGCCCAGCAGAAGGCGATGGCCGACGCCTATCGGCGCATGGGCGAAGTGCGCGCCGAGCATCGTCGCCTCGCCTATTTCGTCGGCGACTGGAAGACGACCTCGAAGGTATGGATGGACCCCAAGGCGCCGCCGCAGACCAGCGAGGGCAAGTCCAGCAGCGAGGCCGTTTACGACGGCCGCTACATCCGCACGCGCTACGAAGGCATGTACATGGACCAGCCCTTCCATGGCGAGGGCGTGCTCGGTTTCGACAACCTGCGCGGCCGCTACTTCAACACCTGGATGGACAGCATGTCGACCGGCCTGTGGCTGGGCTGGGGCAGCTACGATGCCGCCGCCAACACCTACACCTTCCGCGGCCAGATGGACGACCCGATGAAGCCGGGAGCCAAGGTGCCGGTCCGCGAGGTGATCCGCATCGTCGATCCGGGCCACTACGTCTTCGAATGGTACGAGACGCACGGCGGCAAGGAAGCGAAGACGATGCAGATCGACTACGCCAGGCAGCCATGAGCGTTGCCGCCGCGTCCTGCGGCGGCGGCGTCACAGCGTGGTCAGGTTGGCATAGGCCAGCACCAGCCACTTGGCGCCGGCGTCCTCGAAGTTGACCTGCACGCGCGTGTGCGCGCCGGAGCCTTCGGCCGCCACCACCACGCCTTCGCCGAAGCTGGCGTGGCGCACGCGCTGGCCGAGGCGCAGCGGCAGCGCTTCCAGCGGCTCGCTTCCGGCGAAACGGCCGGCGTAGGGCGGACGGCTGACCTTCGGCCGCGGCCGCACCTCGTCCAGCAGTTCCGGCGGGATCTCGGCGAGGAAGCGCGACGGCCGCGTCAGCATCTCCGCGCCGTGCAGGCGGCGCGATTCGGCGTAGGTGAGCAGCAGGCGCTGGCGCGCGCGGGTGATGCCGACGTAGGCGAGGCGGCGTTCCTCCTCCAGCCGGCCTTCCTCCTCGGTGGAGCGTTGGCTGGGGAACAGGCCTTCTTCCAGGCCGACCAGGAACACCACCGGAAACTCCAGCCCTTTCGCCGAGTGCAGGGTCATCAGCTGCACGCAGTCGTCGTAGGCCTCGCCCTGGCCCTCGCCGGCCTCCAGCGCGGCGTGGGCGAGGAAGGCGGCGAGTTCGGAGAGCCCGGCCTCGACGTCGTCGGGCGTCGGCTCGAAGCGGCTGGCGACGTTGACCAGTTCGTCGAGGTTCTCGACGCGCGACTCGGCGCTGCCGCGCGCATCCTTTTCGTAGTACTCGCGCAGTCCGCTGACGGCGATGGCGTGTTCGATCTGCTCGGCGAGGGAGAGCGCGGGACCCGGGGACGGCGTCCCGAGCCCCGCGAAAGTGCGCGCCATCCCCTCGACCAGCGCGAGGAACCCCCGCAGCGCGCCCTTCGCGCGCGCGCCCAGCTCGCCGCCGGCGAGTTCCTGCAGCGCCGCCTCCCACAGCGAGGCCTGCGCGGCGCGCGCGCGCCGGCGCAGCGCGTCCAGCGTGCGCTCGCCGATGCCGCGCGGCGGCGTGTTCACCGCGCGCTCGAACGCGGCGTCGTCGTGGCGGTTGGCGGCGAGGCGCAGGTACGCCAGCGCGTCCTTGATTTCCGCGCGGTCGAAGAAGCGCAGGCCGCCGTAGACGCGGTACGGCACGTCGTGCTGGATCAGCTGCTCTTCGAAGTTGCGCGACTGCGCGTTCGAGCGGTACAGGATGGCGAGGTCGCCGGCCTTGCCGCCGCCGGCGATCCACTCGCGCACGCGTTCGATCACGAAGCGCGCCTCGTCCTGCTCGTTGTAGGCGGCGTACAGCGCGATCGGCGCGCCGGGGTCGCCGGCGGTCCACAGCTGCTTGCCGAGACGCGCGCTGTTGCGCGCGATCACCGCGTTGGCGGCTTTCAGGATGGTGGCGGTGGAGCGGTAGTTCTGCTCGAGGCGGATGGTCTTCGCGCCGGGGAAGTCGCGCAGGAACTGCTGCACGTTCTCCACCTTGGCGCCGCGCCAGCCGTAGATCGCCTGGTCGTCGTCGCCGACCACGAACACCTGGCCGGTCGCGCCGGCGAGCACGCGGATCCAGGCGTACTGCAGCGTGTTGGTGTCCTGGAACTCGTCGATCAGCAGGTGCCGCCAGCGCTCGCGGTAGTGCGCGAGCAGCGCGGGTTCCGTCAGCCACAGCTCGTGCGAGCGCAGCAGCAGCTCGGCGAAGTCGACCAGGCCGGCGCGCCGGCAGGCGTCCTCGTAGGCGCGGTAGATGTCGAGCAGCGCCTTCGTCACCGGATGCTGGTGGTGCTCGATCGCATCCGGCCGCCGGCCCTCGTCCTTCCAGGTGTTGATCTGCCAGGCCGCCTGGCGCGGCGGGAAGCGCGCCTCGTCGAGGCCGAGGCCGGCGATCACGCGCTTGACCAGGCGCTGCTGGTCGTCGGCGTCGAGGATCTGGAACGTCTCCGCCAGCTTCGCCTCGCGCCAGTGCCGGCGCAGCAGGCGGTGGGCGATGCCGTGGAAAGTGCCGACGCTGAGGCCGCGCGTGCCGTGCGGCATCAGGCCCTCCAGGCGCGCGCGCATCTCGCCGGCGGCCTTGTTGGTGAAGGTGACGGCGAGGATCGCCCACGGCGGCACGCGCTCGACCTCGGTCAGCCAGGCGATGCGGTGCGTCAGCACGCGCGTCTTGCCGGAGCCGGCGCCGGCCAGCACCAGATAGTGGCCGGGCGGCGCGCTGACCGCTTCGCGCTGGGCATCGTTGAGGTGGTCGAGCAGGTGGGACACGTCCATCCGCGAATTGTAGCGGCGCGGCGACGGCGGCCGCGGAACCTTCTCCGCCTCCGTGCGATCCTTGGGAACGATGCGCGCGCGTTTTCCGGCCCTGCTGCTGGCGAGCCTGCTGCCGTCGGTCGCCGCCGCGGCCGGCGCGCACTACCGCCTGCGCTACGACGCCGCCGATGCATCGATGGCGGTGACGCTGTGCGACGACGCCGCGCACGCGACGCTGCGCCTCGTCGCCGACGACGACGCGCCGCGCTACGTCAGCGGCCTCGCGCGCGACGGCGGCGCGCCTGTCGCGCGCGGCGACGGCGGCTGGACCGCGCGCGACTGGCGCGCCGGCGAATGCCTGCGCTACCGCGCCGATCTCGGCCGCATCGCCGCGACGCAGCGCCCGGACGTCGGCTGGCGCCGCGGCGACGACCTGCTGGCGGCGCCGACGCTGTGGCTGCTGCAACCGCAGGATGCCGACCGGGCCGACGCCGAGGTGACGTTGCCGCCCGGCTACGCGCTGTCCGTGCCGTGGCAGCCGCTGCCCGCGCAGGGCGGCGTGCAGCGCTACCGCATCGCGCTGACGCCGCTGGACTGGGCGGCGATGGCGGCGGTCGGCCGCTTCCGCGAGATGCCGGTGACGCTGCCCGGCGGCACGCTGCGCGTCGCCCTGCTGGACGGCGGCACGGCGGCGCAGCGCCAGGCGCTGCGCGCCTGGCTGGCGCGCGTCAGCCAGGCGGTGCTGGACGCCTACGGCCGTCTGCCGATCCCCGACGTGCAGGTGCTGGTGGTGCCGGTGTCGCGCCGCCGCGGCGACGACGCGGTGGCGTTCGGCCAGTCGACGCGCGGACAGGGCCACGCGCTGACGCTGCTGGTCGATCCGGCGGCGCCGCCGGAGGCGTTCGCGCGCGACTGGATCGCCGTGCACGAGCTGTCGCACCTGTTCCACCCCTATCTCGGCGACGAAGGCCGCTGGCTGGCGGAAGGCCTGGCGACCTACTACCAGGAAGTGCTGCGCGCGCGCGCCGGCCTGATTTCCGCGGAGAGCGCCTGGCAACGGCTGGATGCCGGTTTCGCGCGCGGCCGCGCCGACGCGCACGCCGGCATGCCGCTCGCCGAGGTGTCGGAACGGATGATGGATCTCGGCGCGTTCATGCGCGTGTACTGGGCGGGCACGGCCTACTGGCTGGACGTCGACGCCGCGCTGCGCCGGCACAGCCGCGGCCGGCTGAGCGTGGACGTGGCGCTGGCGCGCTTCCGCGACTGCTGCCTGCCCAGCCACCGTGCGTGGACGCCGCAGGCGTTCGTGGCGAAGCTGGATACGCTGACCGGCACCGACCTCTTCACGCGCGACTACGCCAGGTTCGCCGGCGCGACCGCGTTTCCCGATCTGGCGCCGACCTACGCCGCGCTCGGCCTGCGCACGCGGACGGACGGCGCGCTGCGCTTCGGCGGCGACGCAACCGCGGAGGCGCTGCGCACTGCGATCATGGCCGCGCCCGGCAGCGGCAACGCGGCCAGCGCCGCAGCGCGGCAGCCGTAGCGCGCGGTCGCTTTCCCTCGGGGCGAGGTGCCTCCACGCCGTCATGCCCGCGCAAGCGGGCATCCGTTTTCGAGGCGTGCGGCATCGCCGTGGATGCCCGCTTGCGCGGGCATGACGTCAGATAGGCGGTTCGGGTTCTTGCAGGCTCAGCGCTTCTTCAGCGCACCGCCGAGCAGCAGCACGCCGCCGACCGCGATCAGGCCGTAGCCGACCGGCGCCGGGATCGGCTTCTCCGTAGTGGTCTTGATCTCGAGGTCGCCGAGCTTGGCGGCGGTCTCGGTGTGCTTGTAGGTGCCGCCGCCGGCCACCACCCAGATGCCGCCCAGCGCCAGCAACAGGCCGATCACGAACATGGCGATGCGCATCGCACGCTCCTCGGTCGTCGTGCGGCCGATGGTACGCGAGCGCGGCCGGCTCAGGAACCGGGCGCGCCGCGCGCCGGCTCGATCAGCTGCACGCCCGGCAGCGACAGCACCCACTCCGCGCCCATCAGCTGCGAGGGCGTGTAGTAGCCGCCGGCGGGGCGGGCGGCGAGCACGTGCGCGGCGATGCCCAAGGCGGTCTCGACCGTGAGCGCGTAGCCGTTCGGCGTGCGCAGCGCCAGCTTCGCCTCGCTGCCGTCGGCGGCGCGCGCCTCGCCCCACACGTAGCAGCCGCTGCGCGCGCGGCGCTCGGCGGAGGGGCCGGACGCGGCGCCGGCGCGCCGCTTGGCGAACGCCTCCACCGCCGGCAGGCGCAGCAGCGGACGCGCCCAGCGCAGCCAGCGCAGGCGGCGGATCGTCGCCGGCGGCAGCACCATGTAGGTCTCGATGTTGGGAATGCGGGTGGACACGTAGGCGGTGTAGACGTCGCCCCAGGGCACCGTCACCGCGGTGCGCGGCAGGCCGTCGCGTTCGAAGCTGCGCACCTTCCACGCCAGCGGCACTTCCGTCAGCTCGCCGCGCAGGCGGATGCGGCCGCCGGCGCGCAGGCCTTCGATGCCGGTGCGCGCCGTGCCGGGACTGATGCCGCCGGAGGCCTCGAACGCCAGCACCAGTTCGTCGGCGCGCGGCAGACGTCGCTTCAGCAACGCCGCCAGGCTGTCGGTCGGCACCACGTCGAAGCCGACGCCGGGCGCCACCACCACGCCGCGTTCGCGCGCGCGCGCGTGTTGCGCATGGCACCAGGCGAACACGTCGATCTCGCCGGTGATGTCGAGGTAGTGCACGCCGCGGGCGAGGCAGGCCTCGAGCAGCGGCTTGCAGGTCGCGGAGAACGGTCCCGCGCAATTCAGCACCAGCTCGACGTCGTCCAGGCTGCCCTCGATCGACTTCGCGCCGACGAGCGCGAACAGGCGGCGGTGCAGGCCGAGCTCGCCGGCCAGCGCGTCCAGCGCCTCGCGGTTGCGGCCGGCCAGCAGCGGCTTCAGGCCGCGGGCGACGGCGGCGCGCGCGATCAGCCGTGCGGTGTAGCCGTTGGCGCCGTAGATCATGAAGCGCGACATGCGGCCTCCCTGCGGGTCGGGAGCGAGTGTGCCGCAAAAATCGCATCGCGCAAAAAAGAGAATGCCCCGAGGGCCAGGGGGGAGCCCTCGGGGCCTGGGTGAAGCCGAATCTGGGGAGGGATCCGACTTCGGTGGGTTCACTCAGGGAGGTGAGTGAGCCGGGCGCCGTTGCGTGCACCCGACGGCTTAGATGCGGACGCCGGCGTGAAGTTCCAGGGCGTTCGCGGCAAGGATTTACCCGGCGTTCATTTCAACGAAAACTTAGCGATCGGCGGCCGTCGGCGGATCGCCGGCCGTGTCCGCGCCGGGCTCAGTGCGCCTCGTCCCAGTTGGCGCCGACGCCGATGTCGACCACCAGCGGCACGTCGAGTTCGGCCGCGCCGGCCATGCGCGCGCGCACCGCCTCGGCGATCGTCTGCACCGCGTCGGCGCGCACCTCGAACACCAGCTCGTCGTGCACCTGCAGCAGCATGTGCGCGTCGTCGCGGCCGGCGAGGAAGGCGTCCACCGCGATCATCGCGCGCTTGATGATGTCGGCGGCGGTGCCCTGCATCGGCGCGTTGATCGCCGCGCGCTCGGCGCCGGCGCGGCGCGCCTGGTTGCGCGCGCGGATGTCCTCGAGGTACAGGCGGCGGCCGAACACGGTCTCGACGTAGCCGTCGCGCGCGGCGCGCTCGCGGGTGGCGTCCATGAACGCCTTCACGCCGGGATAGCGGGCGAAGTAGCGCGCGATGTAGTCCTGCGCCTCGGCGCGGCCGATGCCGAGTTGGCGCGCCAGGCCGAACGCGCTCATGCCGTACATCAGGCCGAAGTTGATCGCCTTGGCGGCGCGCCGCTGGTTGGCGTCGACCTGGTCCTGCGGCAGGCCGAACACCTCGGCGGCGGTGGCGCGGTGCACGTCCTGGTTGCCGTGGAAGGCGGCCAGCAGGCCGGCGTCGCCGGACAGGTGCGCCATGATGCGCAGTTCGATCTGCGAGTAGTCGGCGGCGAGGATCTTCCAGCCGTCCGGCGCGATGAAGGCACGGCGGATGCGGCGGCCGTCCTCGGTGCGGATCGGGATGTTCTGCAGGTTGGGGTCCGACGACGACAACCGTCCGGTCGCCGCCACCGCCTGGTGGTAGCTGGTGTGCACGCGGCCGGTGCGCGGATTGACCATCTCCGCCAGCTTTTCGGTGTAGGTCGAACGCAGCTTGGCGAGGCCGCGGTATTCGAGGATCAGGCGCGGCAGCTCGTGCTGGTCGGCGATCGCCTCCAGCGCCTCCTCGTTGGTGGACGGCTGGCCGGTCGGCGTCTTCACCGCCGCCGGCAGCCCGAGCTCGTCGAACAGGATCGCCTGCAACTGCTTCGGCGAATCCAGGCTGAACTCGCGGCCGGCCACCTCGTAGGCGCGGCGCTGCGCCTGATGCTGGCGCCTGGCGAGGTCCTGGGTCTGCCGCTTCAGCTCCGCCGCGTCGACCAGCACGCCGCGCTGCTCCATGCGCGCCAGCACCGGCACCAGCGGCATCTCGATGCGTTCGAACACATGGCGCAGCGTCGGCGTCGCCTCCAGCTTCGGCCACAGCGCGAGGTGCAGGCGCAGGGTGATGTCGGCGTCCTCGGCGGCGTAGCGGCAGGCGCTGTCGAGGTCCACCTGGCTGAACGGGATCTGCTTGGCGCCGCGGCCGGCGACGTCCTCGTAGTGGATGGTGTCGACGCCGAGGTAGCGCTTGGCCAGCGAGTCCATGTCGTGGCGCGTGGCGGTGGCGTTCCACACGTAGGACTCGAGCATGGTGTCGTAGGCCAGCCCGCGCACCGCGATGCCGTACTTCTCCAGCGCGTTGATGTCGTACTTGGCGTGCTGCCCGAGCTTCGGCTTCGCCGGGTCCTCCAGCAGCGGCTTCAGCGCCGCCAGCACGGCGGCGCGGTCGAGCTGCGCGGGCGCGCCCGGATAGTCGTGCGCCAGCGGCACGTAGGCGGCGTGGCCGGCCTCGACCGCGAACGACACGCCGACCACTTCCGCGCGCAGCGGGTCCAGCGAGGTGGTTTCGGTGTCGAAACTGATCAGCGCGGCGCGGCGCAGCTTGTCCAGCCAGGCGTCGAGCTGCGCCTGCGTCGTCACCAGCTCGTAGTTGCCCGGGCCGCCCAGCGCGGCGTGCGGCGCCTCCTCGGCGGCGTGCGCGGCTTCGCGCAGCGTGGCCGCGCCGGCGTCGCTGCCGTTGGCCACCGTGGCGCCCTCGAGCTCCTTCAGCGCGGTGGCGAAGCCGTAGCGGGTGTACAGCGCGCGCAGTTTGCCGGTGTCGCGCGGGCGCAGCACCAGGTCGGTGGGCGCGTACTCCAGCGCGACGTCGGTCTTGATCGTCGCCAGCCGGCGCGACAGCGGCAGGTGGTCGAGCGCGCGGCGCAGATTCTCGCCGATCTTGCCGCCGATCTCGCCGGCGTGTTCCATCACGCCGTCCAGCGAGCCGTACTGCTCCAGCCACTTGGCCGCGGTCTTCGGCCCGCATTTCTCGACGCCCGGGATGTTGTCCACGCTGTCGCCCATCAGCGCCAGCAGATCGACGATGCGCGCGGGCGGCACGCCGAACTTTTCCGCCACGCCGGCCTCGTCCAGCGTGGTGTTGGTCATGGTGTTGACCAGGCGCACGTGCGGGCCGACCAGTTGCGCGAAATCCTTGTCGCCGGTGGAGACGATCACCTCGATGCCCTGCGACGCGGCCTGCCTGGCCAGCGTGCCGATCACGTCGTCGGCCTCGACGCCGGGCACGCGCAGGATCGGGAGGCCCAGCGCCTCGACGATCGCGTGCATCGGCTCGATCTGCGCGCGCAGGTCGTCCGGCATCGGCGGGCGGTTGGCCTTGTACTGCGGATAGAGCTCGTCGCGGAAGGTCGGGCCGGGCGCGTCGGTGACGAAGGCGGCGTAGTCCGGCTGCGCCTTCAGCGTCGCGCGCAGCATGTTGACCACGCCGAACAGCGCGCCGGTGGGCTCGCCGGCGGCGTTGGACAGCGGCGGCAGCGCGTGGAAGGCGCGGTAGAGATAGCTCGAACCGTCGATCAGGATCAGGGTGGGCATGCGCCGGATTGTCGCATGCGTCCCGCACGCGCGCGGCGCCGGCGCGAATGCGCGAACGGAACTGCTATGCTGGCCGCACGGGGGAAGCTCGGAGCGTCCCTTCGGAGGTCGTCATGAAACGCATGCCCCTGATGCTTGCCGGCGCGCTGGCGCTGGCGTCCGCCGCGTCGCTGCACGCGCAGTCCGCCGAACCGCAACCCGCGCCGGTGCCGCCGCCGCCCGGCATGGACGAACCCGGCGTCAAGCCTGCCGCACCGGCCACGGCCGCGGCGCCCGCCGCCGAGCCCGCGCCGCGCGACGCGCGCGGCCAGCCGGCGCCGACGGTGAGCGTGCGCCGGCAGGACAACGGCGACACCGTCGAGGAGTACCGCGCCGGCGGGCGCATCTACATGATCCGCATCATCCCCAAGCACGGCGTGCCGCAGACCTTCATGGACACGCGCGGCGACGGCAAGCTGACGCCGGATCCCAAGCAGGGTCCGGTGTCGCCGGTGTATTACACGATCTACCAGTGGGGCAAGCCGGCGAAGACCGTCGAACAGCAGCAGGAAGGCGGCGGCGGCTGAAACCAGCCGACCGGGATGGCGCCCATCCCTGTAGGAGCGGCCGGGGCCGCCAGCGTTCCGGTCGCGGCCACGGCCGCTCCTCCGGCAAGTGCGGGGAGTGCCGTGGAATCGGGCCCCCCTCACCCGACCCGTTCCTCCAAGCGAAGCTTGGGGGAGCGGGGGTCGAAAGCATGACGCTCTTCCCGAATCCCGAGCCCCGTCTCAGTGCCGGAAGTGGCGCACGCCGGTGAACACCATCGCCATGCCGTGCTCGTCGGCGGCGGCGATCACCTCGGCGTCGCGCATCGAGCCGCCCGGCTGGATCACCGCGCGGATGCCGGCGGCGGCGGCGGCGTCGATGCCGTCGCGGAACGGGAAGAACGCGTCGGAGGCCATCACGCTGCCGCGCACCTCCAGGCCCGCCTCCTGCGCCTTCAGCGCGGCGATCTTCGCGCTGACCACGCGGCTCATCTGCCCGGCGCCGATGCCGACGGTGCGGCCGTCCCTGGCGTAGACGATCGCGTTCGACTTGACGAACATCGCCACGTGCCAGGCGAACAGCAGGTCGCGCAGCTCGGCGGCGTCGGGCACGCGCTTGCTGACCACCTTGAGATCGTCGATCAGCAGCGTGTCGCGGTCGGCGTCCTGCACCAGCAGGCCGCCGGCGATGCGCTTGAAGTCGCGCGCCGGCGCCGGCTGCTCCGGCCAGGCGCCGCTGGCCAGCACGCGCACGTTCGGCTTCTTCGCGAACGCCGCCAGCGCCGCCTCGCCCACTTCCGGCGCGACCACCACCTCGACGAACTGCCGCTTGAGGATCGCCTCGGCGGTTTCCGCGTCGAGCGGATGGTTGAAGGCGATGATGCCGCCGAACGCCGAGGTCGGATCGCAGGCGTAGGCGCGGTCGTAGGCCTCCAGCACGGAGCCGCCGAGGGCGACGCCGCACGGGTTGGCGTGCTTGACGATCACGCAGGCCGGCGCCTTGCCGAACGCCTTGACGCACTCCAGCGCGGCATCGGCGTCGGCGTAGTTGTTGTAGCTCAGCTCCTTGCCGGCCAGCACCTGGGCGGTGGCGACCACGCCGCGCGGCGGATCGGCCTCGAGGTACAGCGCGGCGCCCTGGTGCGGGTTCTCGCCGTAGCGCAGGCCGTGCGCGCGCCGCAGCGCGAGGTGCAGGGTCGGTCCGAACGCGCTGCGTTCCGTGTCGTCGGCGCGCGCGCCCAGCCAGTCGGCGATGGCGCCGTCGTAGCGCGCTGTGTGCGCGTAGGCCTTGGCGGCGAGACGGCGGCGCAGCGCCAGGCGCGTGCCGCCGTCGGCGCGCAGCGCCTCGATCAGGCCGGCGTAGTCGGCGGGATCGGTGACCACGGCGACGTGCTCGTGGTTCTTGGCGGCGGCGCGCAGCATGGCCGGGCCGCCGATGTCGATGTTCTCGATCGCCTCGTCCAGCGTGCAGTCGGGGCGCGCCACCGTCGCCGCGAACGGATACAGGTTCACCACCAGCAGGTCGATCGGCTCGATGCCGTGGTCGCGCATCACCGTGTCGTCGGTGCCGCGCCGGCCGAGCAGGCCGCCGTGCACCTTCGGATGCAGCGTCTTCACGCGGCCGTCCATGATCTCGGGAAAGCCGGTCAGCTCGCTGACCTCGCGCACCGGCACGCCGGCCTCGCGCAACGCCTTGGCGCTGCCGCCGGTGGAGATCAGCTCGACGCCGAGCGCGTCCAGGCCGCGGCCGAGGTCGGCCAGGCCGGTCTTGTCGGAGACGCTGAGCAGCGCGCGTCGGACGGGAACGAGGGTGGCGTCGAACATGAGGCGGGCCGCGGCGGAGACGAAGGGTCCGCGATTATAGCGGCCGCGCGGCGCGTTCAGCCGATGCGGTGCTGGGCCAGCTTCTTGCGCAGGGTGGCGCGGTTGATGCCGAGCGCGGCGGCGGCGCGGCTCTGGTTGCCGCCGTGCCAGGCCAGCACTTCGCGCAGCAGCGGTCTCTCGACTTCGCGCATCACCAGCGCGTACAGGCCTTCGCTGCACTCGGTGCCGTCGAGGTCGGCCAGATAGCGCCGCACGGCGCGCGTCACGCAATCGCGCAGCGCGGGCTCCAGCGAGGCATCGCCTTGGGCTTCGGCGCGCAGCTGGCTGACGGCGTTCACGGCGGCACTCCCCCTTGGCGTGGTGATGATTCGTCGCGGGTCGTCGCGGAGGCGATTCCCGTGGTCGATGTCGAACGAAGGCGGGAAGTGTAGCGCCGCCGCCGGCGGTTTTTAAGTGCCCGCTGCGCCGTCTTGCGCGCATCAGGCGCGACGCGCACTTGCAGCCGCTATTCGAAGCTGAACTCGAAGGCGACCGCGTTCTTGCCCGGATCCTCCACCTCGAACACCAGCGCCGCTTCGGCGCCGGGCGCCAGCCCGGCGGCGCGCAGCTTCGGGTCGCGGAGGTATTCGGCGGGCAGGAAGCGGCGCATCGCCACGCGGTTCTCGTCGAGGTCGGAGAGAGTGATGCCGAGCACCGGATACGGCTGCGTGAAGTCGGCGTCGTTGCGCAGCGTGGCGCTGATGATCAGCGCGCCGGGCACGGATGGATGCGGGCGGATGTCGCGCGAGACCAGGCTGAGCCGATGCACGTCCTTCACCGGTGGCAGCGTGCAGTGCAGCGTCCGGCAGGTGCGCGCCAGCCACGGCCGCAGCGTGTCGTTGGCGACCAGCGCGTCGCGCTGCGCCCAGGCAAGCTGTGCCGCCAGCGCCAGCGCCAGCAGCGCGCAGCCGGCCGCCCAGCGTCCGGGATGGCCGCCGTGCGCCGCGCGCGCGCGGCGCGCGAACGCCGGCGCGGCGGCGCCGCGCTCGGCCGCGGCGGGCGCGAACAGGCTGGGCTGCAACGGCTGCGGCCGGTACACCGGTTCCACCAGCTGCGGCGGCGCCGGCGTCGGCGTGTGCGCGGGCAGGCTGTCGAACGGTTCCGGCGGCAGCGCCTCGGTCAGCGTGGCGAGCGCATCGAACACCGCCGTGCAGTGACCGCAGCGCACGCTGCCGTGCGCCTGCGCGACCGAGGCCGCGTCCAGCGCGAACACGGTGAGGCATTCGGGACACTGGGTGTACATGGGGACAGTTTACGGGAGCGGGGAGGCGGGGCGCGTCGCGCCTGCGGGATGGCGGGGTAGGAGCCCGCGAGCAGGCGACGTCGAGCGCGGAGACGGAGCGGCGCGCGGGCGTCAGTCGGCCTTGCGCCTGCCGGCGATGCGCACCCAGTCCTCGCGCGCGGCGACCTCGAGATCCTCGAACCATTCGGCGTAGCGCGCCAGCAGTTCGTCCTCCTGCCCGCGCAGGATGCCGGACAGCGCGATCGGCGCGCCGGGGATCACGGCGGCGGCGAAGCGCGGCGCCAGCTCGGCCAGCGGGCCGGCGAGGATGTTGGCGACCAGCGCGTCGGCGGGCGCGCCGTCCCAGGCGTCCGGCGCGTGCAGCGCGAGGCGCGCGGCGACGCCGTTGCGTTCGGCGTTGTCGCGGCTGGCGGTCAGCGCCTGCGGATCGTTGTCGATGCCGATCGCGCGGGCCGCGCCCAGCTTCAGCGCGGCGATCGCCAGCACCCCGGAACCGCAGCCGTAGTCGAGCACGGTCCTGCCGGCGAGTGCGAGGCCGTCCAGCCACTCCAGGCACAGCGCGGTGGTCGGATGCGTGCCGGTGCCGAAGGCGAGACCGGGGTCGAGGCGCACGACCACCGCCTCGCCGGCGTCGACGGGCGGCTCCACGTTCCACGGATAGATCCACAGCCGGCGGCCGAAGCGCATCGGCTGGAAGCGATCCATCCAGACGCGTTCCCAGTCCTGGTCGGCGACCTCGCGGAAGGCGAGCTGGTCGGGCGCGAGTTCGGGCAGCAGCTCGCACAGCGCGAGCGTCAGCCCGCGGCGGTCGGCGTCGGCGGCGAACAGTGCCTGCAGCCGCACCTGCGGCCACAGCGGCGTTTCGCCGGGCGCGGGTTCGAGGATCGGATGGTCCTCGGCGTCGAGCAGGGTCACCGCCTGCGCGCCGAGGTCCTCCAGCGCCTGCTCGGCGCGCGGTTGCTGGCCGGCGCGGGTGACGAGGGAGAGTTCGAGGAAGGGCATGGTTATGAGGTGGCGAGCACACCGGACCCGGCGACTAGGCTCGGCATCCATGCCTCGCCAAGTCGCTCCCGCCTTCGGCTCCTGCCTTCGGCCTTGGGCTGAAGCGCGAGCTGACGTTCAGTCAGCTCGCAAGCGCTTCAGCCCAAGCCAATCGCCTTCTCGCGCTGCTCGGCGATGCGCTTTTCCAGGTAGTGGATGTTCATGCCGCCCTGCTGGAAGCCGCCGTCGCTCATGATGCGCTGCTGCAGCGGCAGGTTCGACTTGACGCCGTCGACCACCATCTCGGCCAGCGCGATCTGCATGCGTGCGATCGCGGTGGCGCGGTCGCGGCCGTGCACGATCAGCTTGCCGATCATGGAATCGTAGTTGGGCGGGATGCGATAGCCGGAGTAGAGGTGCGTGTCGACGCGCACGCCGGGGCCGCCGGGCGCGTGGAACAGCTTCACCAGGCCGGGCGACGGCAGGAACGTGTCCGGATCCTCGGCGTTGATGCGGCACTCGATGGCGTGGCCGTTGATGGTGACGTCCTCCTGGCGGATGGACAGCTTCTCGCCGGCGGCGATCAGCAGCTGCTCGCGCACCAGGTCGACGCCGGTGATCAGTTCGGTCACCGGGTGCTCCACCTGGATGCGCGTGTTCATCTCGATGAAGTAGAAGCGGCCGTCCTCGTAGAGGAACTCGAAGGTGCCGGCGCCGCGGTAGCCGATGCGCAGGCAGGCCTCGACGCAGACGCGGCCGATCTCGGCGCGCTGCTCGGGCGTGATGCCGGGGGCGGGCGCCTCCTCGACCACCTTCTGGTGGCGGCGCTGCATCGAGCAGTCGCGCTCGCCCAGGTGGATGGCGTTGCCCTGGCCGTCGGCGAGCACCTGGATCTCGACATGGCGCGGGTGCTCGAGGAATTTCTCCATGTACACCTGGTCGTTGCCGAACGCGGCCTTGGCTTCCTGCCGCGTCATCACGATGGCGTTGCCGAGGTGCGCCTCGGTGTGCACCACGCGCATGCCGCGGCCGCCGCCGCCGCCGGCGGCCTTGATGATCACCGGGTAGCCGATGCGGCGCGCGATCTTCACGCACTCGGCGGCGTCTTCCGGCAGCGGGCCGTCGGAGCCCGGCACGCACGGCACGCCGGCCGCCTTCATCGCCTTGATCGCCTCGACCTTGTCGCCCATCAGGCGGATCACCTCGGGGGTCGGGCCGATGAAGATGAAGCCGGACTTCTCCACCTGCTCGGCGAAGTCGGCGCGTTCGGAGAGGAAGCCGTAGCCCGGATGGATCGCCTGCGCGTCGGTGACCTCGGCGGCGGCGATGATGCGCGGGATGTTGAGGTAGCTCTCCGCCGCCGGCGCCGGGCCGATGCACACGGCCTCGTCGGCCATGGCGACGTGCTTCAGGTTGCGGTCGACGGTGGAATGCACGGCGACGGTGCGGATGCCGAGCGTGTGGCAGGCGCGCAGCACGCGCAATGCGATCTCGCCGCGGTTGGCAATGACGACTTTGTCCAGCATGCGGGGGCGCCTTCGTTCAACCGATCACGAACAGCGGTTCGTCGAACTCGACCGGCTGGCCGTTCTCGGCGAGGACCGCCAGCACCGTGCCGGAGACGTCGGCCTCGATCTGGTTGAACATCTTCATCGCCTCGATGATGCCCAGCGTGTCGCCGGCCTTGACCTGCTGGCCGACCTGCACGAACGGCGCGGCGTCCGGCGTGGCGGCGGCGTAGAAGGTGCCGACCATCGGCGCGCGCACGATGTGGCCTTCGGGGATCTGCTTGCCGGAGGCCGTGGCGACGGCCGCGGGCATGTCCTCGGCGGCGGCGGCCGCCGCCGCCGGCGCCGCGGCGGGCGCCGGCGCCATCACCGGCGCGGCGGCGGGCGCGGCCACGGTGATGCCGCCCTTCGGCACCCGCGAGAGGCGCACCACCTCCTCGCCTTCCTTGATTTCCAGCTCGGCGAGGTTGGATTCCTCGAGCAGGTCGATCAGCTTCTTGATCTTGCGCAGGTCCATAAACAGGCCTTCTTTCGATGGTGCGCCGCCGGAGGCGGCGCGACGGGATGGGAGAACGTCATCGACCGGCGGCGCCGAGCCGCGCCAGGGCGGCCTCCAGCGCCAGCCGGTAACTGTCCGCGCCGAAGCCGGCGATCACGCCGACCGCGACGTCGGAGAAATACGAATGCCGCCGGAACGGCTCGCGCGCGTGCACGTTGGAGAGGTGCACCTCGACGAACGGGATCGCCACGGCCAGCAGCGCGTCGCGCAGCGCCACGCTGGTGTGCGTGTAGCCGCCCGGATTGAGCAGGATGAAGGCGGTGCCGTCCCCGCGCGCGGCGTGCACGCGCTCGATCAGCGCGTGCTCGGCGTTGGACTGGAAGCTCTGCAGCCGGTGGCCGGCGGCTTCGGCGCGGCGGACCAGCGCGGCATCGATCTCGGCCAGGGTGGCGCGGCCGTACACCTCCGGCTCGCGCGTGCCGAGCAGGTTGAGGTTCGGTCCGTGCAGGACGAGGATTGCGGCCAAGATCAGCCCCCAGGGCCCGCCGGCGGCGGGCGACGAGGCGCGAAGTGTGCGCGCCTGGGTCGATCTTGTCCAGATCGCCGCTGTTCGGCGACGTTTGACGGGCTTACAGCGATCCCTCGATCCACGCGCCCAGCTCGGCCGGCGTGAAGCCGCCCAGCTTGGTCCGGAGGATGCGGCCGTCGCGGCCGATCAGCACGCTGTACGGCAGCGCGCCGCGGGTGTCGCCGAACAGGAGCGAGGGATCCGGCGTGTGGCCCAGGCCGATCAGGATCGGGTAGCGCACCGGCACCTCGCCGAGATAGGCCTGCACCGCGGCCGGCTCGTCCAGCGCGATGCCGACCACCTGCAGGCCGCGGCCGCCGTAGCGCCGCTGGGCGCTTTCCAGCGCGGGCATTTCCTCGCGGCAGGGGCCGCACCAGGTCGCCCAGAAATTCAGCAGCACCAGCTTGCCGTCCCAGGCGGACAGCCGGCGGGTGGCGCCGTCGAGGTCGGGCAGGGCGAGATCGGCGCGGCGGTCGCCCGGCGTCAGCACCGCCACGCCCGGCGGCGCCGGCGGCTGCCGGGTCTGCCACCAGCGTCCGGCCAGCATGCCGGCGAGGCCGGCCGCCAGCGCCACGGCGACGATCCACAGGCCGGCGCGGTCGCGCATCGCTCAGCCCTCCGTCGCGCGCTGCGCGCGCGCGGCGAACGCGGCGGCGTCTTCGTAGCCGATCAGGCGCAGCCCGCGGCGTTCCTGCCCGTCCTTGCCGAAGAACAGCGTCGCCGGCGGGCCGAGCAAGCCGTAGCGCTTGAGCAGCGCCTGGTCGGCGTCGTCGTTGGCGGTGACGTCGGCCTTCAGCAGCACGTAGCCGGCCAGCGCCTGCTGCACCTGCGGCTTCGTGTAGACGAACTTCTCCATTTCCTTGCAGCTCACGCACCAGTCGGCATAGAAGTCCAGCATCACCGGCTTGCCTTGCGCGGCGGCGTCGGCCAGCGCGCGGTCGACGCCGTCGACGCCTTTCACCGCGTGGAACGGCAGCGCGACCGCCTGCGGCGGCGCGCCGCCGCCGAGGCCGCGCAGCGGCTGCAGCGGGTCGCGGCTGCCTGCGGCCGCGCCGATCAGCTCGGCGGCGCCGGCGATCAGCAGCAGCAGGCCGAGCGCCTTCCACAGCCGCGCCCAGCCGGAAGCGCCTTCGCGCAGGCGCTCCAGCGCGCCGAGATAGACCGCGCAGGCGACCAGCAGCGCGCCGCTCATCAGCATGATCCACAGCGGATCGAGGATGCGCGACAGCATCCAGACCGCGAGGCCGAGGAAGGCCACGCCGAACACCGCCTTGACCGTCTCCATCCACGCGCCGCTGCGCGGCAGCAGCCGCCCGGCGGCGGTGCCGAAGGCCAGCAGCGGCGCGCCCATGCCGAGGCTGAGCAGGAACAGCGCCAGTCCGCCGAACAGCGGGTCGCGGGTCTGCCCGATGTACAGCACCGCCGCGGCCAGCGGCGGCGCCACGCAGGGGCCGACGATCAGCGCCGACAGCACGCCCATCACCGCCACGCCGGCCAGCGAGCCGCCCTGCTGGCGGTTGCTGACCGCCGCCAGCCTGGATTGCCACGAGGCCGGCAGCTGCAGCTCGTAGAAGCCGAACATGCTGAGCGCCAGCAGCACGAACAGCAGGGCGAAGCCCCACAGGATCCACGGCTGCTGGAACGCCGCCTGCAGGTTGGCGCCGGCCAGGCCGGCGACGACGCCGGCGGCGGTGAACACCACGCTGGAGGCGAGCACGTACACCAGCGACAGCGCGAACGCGCGCGGCGTGGACAGCCGCGTGCCGGCGCCGGCGATCAGCCCGGACAGGATCGGGATCATCGGGAACACGCACGGCGTGAACGCCAGCAGCAGGCCGAAGCCGAAGAAGCTCAGCAGCGCCAGCCAGCGCCCGCGCTGCTGCAGCGCGCCGGCCAGGCGCTGTTCCTCGGACTGGCCGCCGGCGGCGGCCGAGTCCGCCGCCGGCGCGGCGGCCGCCGCCGCATCCGCGGCCGGTAGCGCGATGCGCACCTGCCGCGTCATCGGCGGATAGCAGATGCCGCCGTCCTGGCAGCCCTGGAACTTGGCCTGCAGCGTCAGCGTTTGCGTGGCGGCGCGGCGGCCGCTCAGCGCGACCGGCACGTCGACCTCGTCGAAATAGACGGCGACCGTGCCGAACTGCGGGTCGGCGTGCAGGGTCGGCGCCGGCCACTGCGGCGCGCCGAGCGCGATGCCGTCGGCAGCGGGCAGGCTGAGCGTGGTCTTGTCGCGATAAAGGTAGTAGCCCTTCGGCATGCGCCAGCGCAGCAGCAACTGGTCGGGCGCGGCGGCGATCGCCTCGAAGGCGAACGCCTGCTCCGGCGGCAGCGGCAGTTCGTCATGGTCCGTGCGGCTCGCGCCGCCCAGTTGGCCGAGCGCCTCCGCCAGACCGCCGGGCGCGGCGGCCGGCGCGGCCGGCAGCGGCAGGCTGAGCTGCTGCGTGTACGGCGGGTAGCAGATCTTCGGATCGACCTCGTGGCAGCCCTGGAACTGCACGGCCAGCGTCAGCGTCGCCGGCGCCGCGCCGTCGACCGTGTAGGGCAGGGCGGCGTCGATGCGGTCGTGGTAGACCTCGACGTCGCCGAGGAACTCGTCGTGCTTCTTCAGCCCGTCCGGCAGCGCCAGTTCGCCCAGCGTCACGCCCGGCGTCGAGGTCTTCACGTGGATGCGGCTGCGGTAGAGGTAGTAGTGCGGGGCGATCTGCCAGTGCAGGCGCGCGCGGCCGGGCGCCTCGATCGAGGCGGTCAGGCGGAAGGCGTCGGTGACCTCGAGCAGGTGGTCGTCCTGCGCCCCCGCGGGCAAGGCCGGCAGGAGGAGGCACAGCAGGGCGAGGGCCGCACGGCCCGGGCGGGCGAGGATCATCGTCAGCTCCGTCGATCGTTACCGCAGCGGGACCGGATGGGGGCGGGCGCGCTTACGACGCCGTGCTCTCCCGCTCCAGCCAGGCGAGATAGGGCGCGTGGCCGGCGACGACGTCCAGCGCGATCACCTCGGGCAGCTCGTAGGGATGCAGCCCGACGAGGCGGGCGGTCAGGGTCTCCAGCCGCGCGCGCTCGGTCTTGATCACCAGCAGTTCCTCGACGTCGTCGCGCACCTCGCCCTGCCAGCGGTACGTCGAGCGCACGCCGGGAATGCGGTTGACGCAGGCGGCGAGCCGCTCGCCCACCAGGCGCCGGGCGATGCGCTCGGCGCTGGCGGCGTCGGGGCAGGTGCAGAGGACGACCACGGCGCTCATCGGCCGGCGAGCCTAGCACAGCCGCGGCGCCGGTCGGTCCGCGCGGAGGGCGATGCCCCGGCCCGGCCGCGAGCGGGCCGCTCCCTTGAAAGCGGCGGCCTGCCGCCCCACCCCTCGCGCGGGGCGACGGCGCTTGTCAGACGCCGCGCCCCGGCTACAATTAGCACTCGTTCCCGGTGAGTGCCAACAACCGGGGCACCCCTTTCTCAACAGCTACTTTGGTGGAGTCGTTCTATGAAACTGCGTCCGCTGCACGATCGCGTGATCATCAAGCGCATGGAAGAGGAGCGCATGTCCGCGGGAGGCATCGTGATCCCCGACAGCGCGACCGAGAAGCCGATCCGCGGCGAGGTGATCGCCGCCGGCGAGGGCAAGATCCTCGAGGACGGCAAGGTGCGTCCGATCGCCGTGAAGAAGGGCGACAAGGTGCTGTTCGGCAAGTACTCCGGCACCGAGGTCAAGGTCGACGGCGAAGAGCTCCTCGTGATGCGCGAGGAAGACATCATGGCGGTGATCGAGGGCTGAGCCCCGCCGCTGCGCCGCGCGCGGCGATCACTCCCACACCCACGATTTCGTTTCGAGGATACGTTCCATGGCAGCTAAAGAAGTCCGTTTCTCCGAAGACGCCCGCGTCCGCATGGTCAAGGGCGTGAACATCCTGGCCAACGCGGTCAAGGTCACGCTGGGCCCGAAGGGCCGCAACGTCGTGCTCGAGAAGAGCTTCGGCGCGCCGACGATCACCAAGGACGGCGTGTCCGTCGCCAAGGAGATCGAGCTGGCCGACAAGTTCGAGAACATGGGCGCGCAGATGGTCAAGGAGGTCGCCTCCAAGACCTCCGACAACGCCGGCGACGGCACCACCACCGCCACCGTGCTGGCGCAGGCGATGATCCGCGAGGGCATGAAGGCGGTCGCCGCCGGCATGAACCCGATGGACCTCAAGCGCGGCATCGACAAGGCGGTCACCGCCGCCGTCGACGAGCTGAAGAAGCTCAGCAAGCCGTCCTCCGACTCCAAGTCGATCGCCCAGGTCGGCACCATCTCCGCCAATGGCGACGAGGTGATCGGCAAGCTGATCGCGCAGGCGATGGACAAGGTCGGCAAGGAGGGCGTGATCACCGTCGAGGACGGCTCGGGCCTGGAGAACGAGCTCGACGTCGTCGAGGGCATGCAGTTCGACCGCGGCTATCTGTCGCCGTACTTCATCAACAACCAGCAGTCGATGCAGGCCGAGCTGGAAGACCCGTACATCCTGCTGCACGACAAGAAGGTCTCCAACGTGCGTGAGCTGCTGCCGGTGCTCGAGGCGGTGGCCAAGGCCGGCAAGCCGCTGCTGATCGTGGCGGAAGAGGTCGAGGGCGAGGCGCTGGCCACGCTGGTCGTCAACACCATCCGCGGCATCGTCAAGGTGTGCGCGGTGAAGGCACCGGGCTTCGGCGACCGCCGCAAGGCGATGCTGGAGGACATGGCGATCCTGACCGGCGGCCAGGTGATCTCCGAGGAGGTCGGCCTGCAGCTCGAGAAGGCGAGCATCAAGGATCTCGGCCGCGCCAAGAAGGTGGTGGTCTCCAAGGAGAACACCACGATCATCGACGGCGCCGGCGAGGCCAAGGCGATCGAGGCGCGCATCAAGCAGATCAAGGCGCAGATCGAGGAGACCACCTCCGACTACGACCGCGAGAAGCTGCAGGAGCGCGTGGCCAAGCTGGCCGGCGGCGTGGCGGTGATCAAGGTCGGCGCCGCGACCGAGGTCGAGATGAAGGAGAAGAAGGCGCGCGTCGAGGACGCCCTGCACGCCACCCGTGCGGCGGTCGAGGAAGGCGTGGTGCCGGGCGGCGGCGTCGCCCTGATCCGCGCGCTGACCGCGATCAAGTCGCTGAAGGGCGCCAACGAGGACCAGAACTTCGGCATCCAGATCGCCCTGCGCGCGATGGAAGCGCCGCTGCGCGAGATCGTCACCAACGCCGGCGAGGAGCCGTCGGTGGTGCTGAACAAGGTGGCCGAAGGCAAGGGCAACTACGGCTACAACGCCGCCACCGGCGAGTTCGGCGACATGGTCGAGATGGGCATCCTCGATCCGACCAAGGTGACGCGCACCGCGCTGCAGAACGCCGCCTCCATCGCCGGCCTGATGATCACCACCGAGGCGATGGTGGCCGAGCTGCCGAAGAAGGACGAGAAGCACGCCCACGGCGCGCCGGGCGGCATGGGCGACATGGACTTCTGATCGACGGTCCTCGCCGGTCGTCCCGGGCCCGGCCCGGGCTGCCGCCGGGCGGAGGCCTTCCCCGGCCTCCGCCGCCTCGCAGGCATCACGGCAAAGCCCCGCAGCGATGCGGGGCTTTGCTTTTTCCCATTGCGCGTGGCGTGCGTCGTCGCGAAGGGTCAGCCGCTATGCGGCTCGGCTCTGGGCGCCGGCGGCGATGCCGGCGCGGCGGCGAGATGATGCGGCGGCGGCTGCGGCAGCAGCGGATCGAGACGTCCGCGCAGGCGCAGCGAAACCACGCTGGCCATGGCGCGGTCGAACTCGCCGCCGGGCGGGGACGGCGCCGCGTCGGGCGCATGCGTCAGCGCGGCGAGCTGCGGCGGCAGCGTGCGCAGGAAGGCGAACCAGGCATCGTCGCGGATGCCGGCGCGATCGAGCAGCAGCGCCGGCAGCATCCACGAAGCGAGGTCGCGGCGCGGCGCCTCCTGCGGATGGCGCGGATCGATCAGCAGCCACGGCACCGTCTGACGCAGCATGTCGCCGCCGTCGACGAAGCCGAGCGCGCGGTAGGCGTCGACCAGCGCAGGCAGGTGGTCGCCGTAGAACAGCAGCAGGGTCGGCCGCGGGCGCTGCGCCAGCGCGGCGGCCAGCCGGCCCAGTTCGGCGTCGGCGTGGCGCAGGTGATAGAGGTAGTTCTGCAGCTCGCGCCTGGCGCTGCCCTCGACGCCGGCCGGCACCGGGATCGCGTCGCGCGCGGCGGCGTCGATGCCCGGGCTGTCGCCATAGGGGCCATGCGCTTCCATGCTGATCGCGAACACGAACCGCGGCGGGCCGTCGTCGCGGAGCTGCGCCAGCACCTCGTCGGTCAGCGCGCGGTCGGCGACGTAGAGGCCGTCGCGCGGGGCGTCGGCGGGGAAGGCGGACAGCGCGACGAAGCGCTCGAAGCCGAGCGCCTTGAAGGCGGCGCTGCGGTTCCAGAAGCCGGCGTCGTTGGGATGCACGGCGATCGTGAGGTAGCCGTGTTCGCGCAGCGTGCGCACCAGGCCGGGGATGGCCTTGCCGTGGATCTGCAGGTAGGGGAACTGCACGTCCGGCAGGTAACGCAGCGACAGGCCGGTGAGCACCTCGAACTCGGTGCGGATGGTGCCGCCGCCGAAGGTCGGCACGTGCAGCCGGCCGCCGGCGCCTTCGCGCTGCAACCGTGCCAGATGCGGCACCAGCGCCGCGCCGTCGACGCCGCGCAGGCGGCCGGGATCGAAAAACGATTCGCTCTGCACCACCACGATGTCGGGACGTTCGACCGGCGGCGCGGCGTCCATCTCGGCGCGCAGCGTCGGGGCGTGCGCGGCGATCAGCGCTTCGGCCGCCAGCGGATCGGCCGCAAGGCGGCGGCCGGCGTATTCCAGCCGGTACATCGCCAGCGTGCTGACCAGGCCGGCGTGCCGGGCCGTCATCGACGCCGACCAGGGCTGCAGGCCGAGCCGCTGCGGCGCATACACCTGCCGCCAGGCCGGCACGCCGGCGCACAGCGTCGCCAGCGCGGTGAAGGCGAAGCCGGCCAGCGCCAGCCGCGGCAGGCGGCGGCGCGGCAGCAGCGGCGGTTCGTAGCGCAGCAGCAGCAAGGCGCCGGCCAGCAGGCCCAGCGCCGTCAGCGCCAGAACCGGCGGCACGTAGCGGCCGAGCAGGTGCCCCGCCCCCTGGCCCAGCTGGCCGAGGAGGCGGAAGTCCGCCGGCATCAGCGGCGTGTCGAGGTTGGCCAGCTTCAGCGCATTGGCGGCGTACAGCAGCGCCTCCAGCAGCAGCGCCAGGCCCAGCGCGGCGAAGGCGCGCCGGGTCAGGGCGAACAGCAGCAGGGCCAGCAGCAGGCCGGGCAGGGCGTTGGCGAGCAGCCGCAGCGGTGCCTCGGGCGCGCTCAGCAGCGAGGCGGGCGAAAGGCCGGCCGCGCCGTCCAGCAGGGCGCTCCACAGCACGAAGGCCGTGCCCAGCAGCGGCGCCAGCGCCCAGCGCTCGACGGTTTCGAGGCGGGAATGGCGCATTCGCGATGGCGGAAGGCTGGAACGCACGCCGCACCCCGGCCGTCATGCGGAAGGGGCGCACTGTAGCCAGACCGTCATGAACGAAGCGTTGATTGCCCCGCGATGACGGTTATGTTGCGGTGCGGCGTGGCAGATGCCGGCACATGGGTTAAAAAGATGTCACACGCACGTCGGTGCGTGGGGGAGGGGCGGCCCGCCGGGGAAACTCGGCGGGCCGCTGTTTTTCCGCTGCATGGCGCGCTCCCCGCGACGGCGGCACGACGGTGCTGGACCTGCGCAGCGGCCGCGACCTGCGCGCGGCGAACGATCCAGGCGGCGTCGGGCGCGCGCCGCGTATCGTCGGGTACGGCCACGGCGCCGTGCGCACGAACGGGCCGATGCCGCCGATGCGCGTGTTCGCGGTGCGACTGCCCCACCCGGCGCCGGCACGCGCCCACGGGCGCATCGAGTTCGCTGCCGTCTCGACGCCGTGGGGCGCGCCGCTGATCGTCGCGATCACCCCGAACCGGCTTCGGCGGAGCGCTCGCGCGGCGTGCGTCAGCCGCGCGCGCTGCTTCTGGAGCGGACCGCGGTGCTGCCACAATGCCCGCATGGCGCCCAACTTGCCGCGCGCGATCGCCGCGCTGATCGAGGACCGCTACGCCGAACTCGCCGCGCGCTGCCGCGAGGCGGGCGTGCCGCTGCACGACGACGCCGGCGTGGCCGAACGTCTGCGCCGCTTGCTGCTGGCCAGCGATTTCGCCTACGAGACGCTGCGCCGCGAGCCGGCGCTGCTGGCGCCCGCCGGGCTGGCGCGCCTGCGCGATCCCGCCGACGCCACCGCGCGCCTCGGCCTGCTGCCCGGCGCGGAAGCCGACGAGGCCGCGTTCATGGCGGCGCTGCGCCGCTTCCGCCGCGCCGAGGCGCTGCGCCTCGTGTTCCGCGACGTCAACGGCCTCGATCCGCTGCCCGACACCCTGGCCGCGACCAGCGCGCTGTACGAAGCGCTGATCGAGGCCGCGCTGGCCTGGGCGACGCGCGGGCTGGAGCGCCGCTACGGCGTGCCGCGCAACGCCGACGGCGTCGCGCAGCGGCTGATCGTGCTCGGCTTCGGCAAGCTGGGCGGCGCCGAGCTGAACTTCTCCTCCGACGTCGATCTGGTGCTGGCCTACCCCGAAGCGGGCCAGACCGACGGCGCGCGGCCGCTGGACAACGGCGAGTTCTTCGCCCGCCTCGGCCACCAGCTCGTGCGCCTGCTGGCCGAGCCCACCCACGACGGCATCGTCGCCCGCGTCGACCTGCGCCTGCGTCCATTCGGCAACGCCGGCCGCGTGGCGCTGTCGTTCGCGGCGATGGAGCAGTACTACCAGCGCGAAGGCCGCGACTGGGAACGCTACGCCTGGATCAAGGCGCGGCCGGTCGCCGGCGACCTCGTCGCCGGCAAGCGTCTCGGCGAACTGCTGCGGCCGTTCGTCTACCGCCGCTACCTCGACTACACCGCGTTCGCCGGCCTGCGCGAGATGAAGGCGCTGATCGACGCCGAGGTGGCGCGCAAGGATCTCGCCGACAACCTCAAGCTCGGCCCCGGCGGCATCCGCGAGGTCGAGTTCATCGTGCAGCTGCTGCAGTTGATCCGCGGCGGCCGCGAGCCCGGCCTGCGCGCGCGCGGCCTGTTGCCGGCGCTCGGCGCCTGCGAGGCGCGCGGCCTGATCGGCGCCGCGCGCGCCAAGCGCCTGCGCGAGGCCTACCTGTTCCTGCGCCGGCTGGAGAACCGCGTGCAGATGCTCGGCGACGCGCAGACCCACGACGTGCCGGCCGACGCGCTGGCGCGCGAGCGCGTCGCGCTGGCGCTGGGCTACCCGGGCTGGGAGGCGCTGGCCGGGGAGCTGGCCGCGCACCGCGCCGCGGTGGCCGAGGAATTCGCCGCGGTGGTGCTGCCCGGCGCCGGCGCGCAGGCGCCGGCGACGCAGGATGCCGCGCTCTGGCGGTCGGCGCGCGCCGACACGCTGCAGCCGTCGGCGCTGGAAGCCGCCGGTTTCGTGCCGGGCGACGAAGCGCTGAACGTGCTGGCCGGGCTGGCCGGTTCGGCGGCGCTGCGGGCGATGAGCGCGCAGGCCGCGCAGCGGCTCGACCGCCTGCTGCCGCCGCTGCTGGCCGCGGCGCGCGCCAGCGCCGCGCCGCTGGCCTGCCTGACCCGCCTGGCGCGGCTGCTGCAGGCGGTGGCGCGGCGTTCGGCCTACCTCGCCCTGCTCGACGAGCAGCCGGCGGCGCGCCAACGCCTCGCCGCGCTGTTCGCCGAGAGCGCGTTCCTCGCCGAGCGCGTGATCGCGCAGCCGCTGCTGCTGGACGACGTGCTGGACCCGCGCATCGACCGCCTGCCGCTGCGCCGCGCCGACATCGCCGAGGAACTGAAGCAGGCGCTGGCCGCGCTGGACGAACGCGATCCCGAGGGCGAGCTCGAACGCCTCAACGAGCTGAAGGCCAGCCTGGCGTTCCGCCTCGGCCTGGCCTTCCGCGACGGCCGCGCCGACGCGCCCGCCACCGCGCGACGGCTCGCCGCCGTCGCCGAGGCGGTGGTCGGCGCGGTGCTGACGCTGGCCGAGCGCGAACTGATTGCCCAACACGGCCGCCTGCCGGGCGACGGCACGGGCTTCGCCGTGCTCGGCTACGGCAGCCTCGGCGGCGCCGAGCTCGGCTTTGCTTCCGACCTCGACCTGGTGTTCGTCTACGACGGCGCGCGCGCGGCGGCGACCAGCGACGGCCGCCGGCCGCTGGACGGCGTGCACTGGTACCAGCGCCTCGCGCAGCGCGTGGTGCATTGGCTGACCGCACTGACCCGCGGCGGCCGCCTGTACGAGGTGGACACGCGGCTGCGTCCGGACGGTTCCAAGGGCCTGCTGGTCACCAGCCTGGACGCTTTCGCCGCCTACCAGCGCGAGCGCGCCTGGACCTGGGAGCACCAGGCGCTGGTGCGCGCGCGCGGCATCGCCGGCGATGCCGCGCTGCACATCGCGTTCGAGGCGGCGCGCGCGGAGATCCTCGCGCGGCCGCGCGACGCCGCGGCGGTGCGCGACGAGGTCGTCGCCATGCGCGCGCGCTGGCGCGCCGAGCGCGATCGTTCCGACGCGTTGCAGCTCGACCTCAAGCAGGGCGAGGGCGCGCTGCTGGACATCGAGTTCCTGCTGCAGGGCCTGCTGCTGCGGCACGCGGCGGCGGCGCCCGCGCTGCTGCGCCACACCGCCACGCCGGCGCTGATCGCCGCCTGTGCCGAGGCCGGCGCGCTGGACGCGGCGCAGGCGGCGGCGCTGCGCGAGGCGCACGCCGAACTGCTGGCGCGCGCGCTCACCTGCACGCTGGACGCGCGCCCGCGCGTGGCGCCGCGCAGCGAGGCGCTGGAGGCGCTGTGCGCGCGCGTGACCGCGATCGCGCGGGCGTGCGGGTTCGATTTCGGAACGGGAGAAGGGAGTCGGGAGGCGGGAGACGGCATCCACGCGACGCACGCCGCGACGCAGCCCGGCCCGTAGTCGCGCCGACGCTCCAAGGCAACGCTACGGCGGCGCCGCGTCTCCCGTCCCCCGGCTCCCGTCTTCCTGCCATGACCGCCGATGCGCCAGGTAGCGCGCGCGCACCTCCGCGGCCATCCGCGCGGTCTCGCGCAGCGGCGCGGCCGGCGCCGCGTCGGCGTCGACGTCGTGCAGCAGGCCGCGCGCGC
>NZ_DF970161.1 GCF_000953855.2 Mizugakiibacter sediminis | reverse complement strand
CGGCGCCGGCGGTGGGGCGGGCGCGGCAGGCGGCGGTGTGGCCGGCGCGGGGGCGGGTTGCGGCGCGGGGCCGGGCCTGGTCGTCACCGTCGGCTGGCAGGCCGCCAGCGCCAGGACGGAGAGCAGCAAGGGAAGGAGCGTGGTGCGCAAGGCGATCTCCCGAGGCTCGCGATGGATCGCATACGTGACGCGGCAGCATACACCCCGCGCGACGCGCACATCGACGGCGGAGGCGCGCGGCGGCCGCTCGCCGCGCCGTTGCGTCCGTATGGCGCCGACGCAAGGAACGATGGGAGACGGCATGCGCACGCACGCGCAACGCGTTTCCGCTGGCCGCAACGGGCGTTCGCGACGGCGGCATCGTTCGGGCGGCGCAGGGCGCGGCGTTTGACCGGCGACGACCGGCTTTCGACAATCGGTCGCGCGAGGGCCAACACGCCGGCGGGGCGGCCGATGACGACTGCGAACACGGGAACGGGCGGCGCGCTGCGCGACATCGAGCGTGCCGAAGCACGTTTCCTGAAAGAACCGACGCCGGCGAACGCGAGCGGGCTCAGCCGCGCCGCCGCCGAGACGGTCGATCGCGCTTACGCCGCCATCGCAGCGCAGGGCGGTCGCCCTGCCTGTCGCAAGGGCTGCCACTGGTGCTGTGTGCAGACGGTGGCGATGAGCGTGTTCGAGGCGGCGCCGCTGGTCGAGCACGTCCGCCGGGCGTGGACCGCCGAGCAGCGCGCGGCGCTGCTCGAGCGCTGCCGGTCCGTGCTGGCGAAGCTGTCGGCGCACGCGACCGACGCGGACCGCATCCGCCAGCGCATTCCGTGCGTGTTCCTGCAGGACGACGGCGGCTGCGGCGTGTACGAAGCGCGGCCGCTGGCCTGCCGCGTGTTCAATTCGCAGGATCTCGCCGCCTGCCGGCGCGTGTTCGAGCAAGGCGATCTGTCGCAACCGCCGCCGGGCTATTCGGTGTCGCTGGCGCTCGGCTATTCGCCGCGCGTCGAGCCGGCGCGGCTGATGTTCATGCGCGCGGCGATCGGCATCCTCGAGCGAGCGGGGCTGGCGCAGGTCGATGCCGCGAGCCAGCAGGTCGGACTGGCCGACGGCGCGCACGCGCGCATCCTGGCGCTGTTCAACCTGCAGCTCGAGAAGGTGCTGCTCGAACTGCTGGACGAGCGGGGCGAGGCGAAACTCGAGGCCATCCTCGCCGGCGCTGGCGGCGAGACGCTGCAGGCGATGGCGAAGACGATCGCGCCGGTGCCCGCGGCCTGACCGGCGCGTTCAGGCGCCGCACGAGTCGCGCGCGATGCGAGTCAGGCCGGGATCACGTCGAAGGCGACGACCAGGCGCGTCCCCTCGCCCGTGAAGGGCAGGGTGCCGTGCCACATGTAGGAGGGGAACAGCACCAGCATGCCGGGCTCGGGGCGGACGTAGTGCTCCGCTTCCAGCGGCGGGCGCGTGCGCAGGCCGGGCTGGCCGAACCGCAGCCAGCCGGCGCGATCGCCGTCGCGCATGGCCGGCGGCAGGTCGATGTAGCAGGCCGACGACAGCCAGCCCTGCGGGTGCACATGGTCGACATGGTGCCCGTGCGCGCGCAGCCGCACCGACCAGGCGCCGCGCAGCGCATAGCGTCCGGTGTTGCGGCAGCGCAGCGGATCCTCGCCCGCCCCCAGCGCGGCGAGGTGGCGGCGGATCGGCCCGTCGATGGCCTGGAAGAACGCACGGACCGCCGCATCCTCGCTCAGCAGCAGGTTCTGCGTGGTCTGCGTGCCGTGCCGCAGCGACTGCCCCACCGGATGGGTGTGCAACCCGTGCAGGCGGTGCAGGCCGGCGGCCAGGTCGGCGAGATAGCGCGGCAGGTCCGGCCAGCCGGGCGGCGTGTCCAGCGTCCAGCTGCGCACCATCCGCGCATAGTCGCAGCGTTCGCGGTAGCGGGGATCGCCGAGCAGGCGCCAGGCGGTGGCCTGCACCGCGAGCAGGTGCTGCTCGAAAGGCGAGCGCGTCAGCGCCGTCGCCGCCACCCTTTCCGCGTCGGCGGCGCGGCCTGCGGCGAGCAGCGCGTCGCCCAGCATGGCCGCGACCTCGGCCTCGTCGGGTGCGAGCGCGAGCGCGCGCTCGGCGTGGCGCACGGCGCGTTCCGGATCGAGGCTCAGGGCGGCCGCGCAGGCGGCGGAGTGCAATTCGAGCCCCGCGTCGGCACGTGCGGCGGCATCGGCGAGCGTGGCGTAGGCGGCGGCGTGGTCGCCGGCGGCGGTCAGCAGCGCGGACTTCAGCGCCAGCAGCGGCTGCGCGTCCGGCTGCCGGCGCAGCGCGGCGTCGAGTTCGGCGCAGGCGGCCGTGGCGTCGCCGCTGCGCATCCACAGCAGTTGCGCCAGCTCGCGCTGGGCGTCGACGTAGGCGGGTGCGCGGCGGACCGCCTCGCGCAGCGCGGCCTCCGCTTCGTCGTAACGGCCTGTGCCCAGTTCCGCGCAGCCGAGGACGAACCAGGCCTGCGGCGCGTCGACGCCCTTGGCGCGCGCGCGTCGCTCCGCCGCGGCGGCTTCGGCATGGCGACCGGCCGCTTCCAGTGCCGCCGCCAGATTGTGTTCCAGCACGCCGTTGGCCGGTTCGAGTTCGGTCGCGCGGCGGAACGCCGCCAACGCCTCGTCCATGCGCTGCAGGGCCTGCAGCGCGCGGCCGTATTCGTTCAGCAGTTCGGCGCTCGGACGCGCGTCGACATGCGCCGCGCACAATGCCAGCGCCTCGTCCGCGCGGTTGCGCGCCAGCAGCAGGCGCGCCAGCGCGACCACGGCGCGCGGATGGCGGCCGCTGGCGGCGAGGGCCTCGCGCAGCAGCGCTTCGGCTTCGGCGTGCCGCCCCGTTTCCGTCAGCAGCTCGCCTAGCGCCAGGCGCGGCGGAATGCGCTGCGGCTCCATCGTCACGGCACGGCGCAGCGCGCGTTCGACGCCCGCGATGTCGCCCAGCGCGCGCAGCGCGGCGGCGAGCAGGGCGTAACCCTCCGCCAGGCGCGGCTCGATCCGCAGGGTCTGCTCGAGCAGATCGCGCGCCTGCTCGAAACGCCCGTGCCGCAGCAGCAGGGCGGCAGCCTGCAGATGTTGCAGCGGCAGCGGCGCGCGCGCGTTCATCGGCGCGTCCGCCGGGCGTGGACGATGGCCCGGTGCGCGGCCCCCGCCGCCGACCGGACTGCGATCAGGCACATGGCCGCCTCCCCCGAGGCGCACGAACCTCGGCCGAGTGTGGTCGGTGCGGGCGGCGATGGCAAGACGGGTCGCGACGGCCGGCGCGATCGGTTAAAAGAGGGGCGATTCGGCCGCAGGATCCCCCATGAGCCTCACCCTGCTGATCATCGCCGCGACCTGCGCGGTCTCGTTCCTCGCGTTCCGCAACGACGCACTGCTGCAGCGCCTGATCCTGTGGCCGCCGGCGATCGCGCGGCAGCGCCAGTACTACCGTCTGCTCAGCTACGGGCTGGTGCACGCCGACGGCCAGCACCTGCTGTTCAACATGATCACGCTGTACTTCTTCGGGCGCGCGATGGAGGGGCTGTACATGCGCTACCTGGGCGGCCCCGGCTACCTGCTGTTCTACGCCGGCGCGCTGGTGGCGTCGATCCTGCCGACCTACGCGCAGAACCGCGAAAACTCCGGCTACCGCAGCCTCGGCGCGTCGGGCGCGGTGTCGGCGGTGCTGTTCGCCTTCATCCTGGTGCAGCCGTGGGCGACGATCTTCGTGTTCTTCTTTCCGTTGCCGGCGATCCTCTATGCCGTGCTGTACGTCGGCTATTCGATCTACATGGACCGACGCGGCACCGACAGCATCAACCACAGCGCGCACCTGTGGGGCGCGGCCTACGGCGTCGCCTTCACGTTGGCGATGGAGCCGCGCCTGCTGGCGCGTTTCCTCGACCAGCTGGCGCGGCCGCCGTTCTGACGCCGCCTCGGGTCCGCGCGCGCAGCCAGGCGACGGCGCCGTTGCCGGCGATGCGTCCGCCGGCGAAGCAGGCGGTCAGCAGGTAGCCGCCGGTCGGCGCTTCCCAGTCGAGCATCTCGCCGGCGCAGAAGGTGCCGGGACGCGCGCGCAGCATCAGGTGTTCGTCCAGCGCCTCGAGGCGCACGCCGCCGGCCGTGCTGATCGCCTCGGCGATCGGGCGCGTGCGCTGCAGGGTCAGCGGCAGCGCCTTGATCGCGGCGGCCAGCGTCGCGGGATCGGCCAGCGTCTCGCGCGGCAGGCGCTCGTAGAGCAGGGCGGCGCGCACGCCGGCGAAGCCGATCGTGCGGCGCAGATGTTCGCTCAGCGAGCGGCCGCGGCGCGGACGCGCCAGCGCGTCCGCCAGCCACGCGGCCTCGCGGTCGGGGGCGAGGTCGAGCCGGATCTCCGCCTGCCCATGCTTCGCGATGGCGTCGCGCAGCGGCGCCGACAGCGCGTAGATCAGGCTGCCCTCGACGCCCGCGGCGGTGACGACGAACTCGCCCTGGCGGCGCAGCACCTGGCCCTCGCCGTCGCGCCACGCGATCGCCACCGGCTTGACCGGCGCGCCGGCGTGACGTTCGGCGAAGTGCGCGCTCCAGCCGACCTCGAAGCCGCAGTTCGACGGCCGCAGCGGCGCCACCGGCACCTCCGCGGCTTCGAGGATCGCCGTCCACGCGCCGTCGGCGCCCAGCTCCGGCCAGCTCGCGCCACCCAGCGCCAGCACGGTCGCGTGGGTTTGCACGCGGCGCTCGCCGGCGGGCGTGGCGAAGCGCAGCGCGCCGTCCGCATCCCAGCCCAGCCAGCGGTGGTGCACGTGGAAGCGCACGCCCCGTTCGCGCAGGCGGCGCACCCAGCCGCGCAGCAAGGGCGCGGCCTTGAGGTCGGCAGGGAACACGCGCCCCGAGCTGCCGACGAAGGTTTCCACGCCGAGGCCGCGCGCCCAGGCGCGCAGCGCGTCGGCATCGAAAGCCTCCAGCCAGCGCCGTACCGCGGCGCTGCGCTCGCCGTAGCGCGCGACGAAGGCATCGAACGGTTCGCCGTGCGTCAGGTTCAGCCCGCCCTTGCCGGCCAGCAGGAACTTGCGGCCGACCGAGCCCATGCCTTCGTAGAGGTCGACTTCGACGCCGGCCGCGCGCGCCGTCTCCGCGGCCATCAGCCCGGCCGGGCCGCCGCCGACGACGGCGAGTGCGACGCGATCGCGGACGGCGTCGACGCTCACGCGCGCACCAGCAGCGTGACCGCCTCGTAGTGGGCGGTGTGCGGGAACATGTCCAGCACGCGGGCGCGCGCGAGGCGCAGCCGCGGCATGCGCGCGAGGTCGCGCGCCAGCGTCTCGGCGTTGCAGCTCGAATAGATCACCGCGCGCACCGGACTCGCGTCCAGCCAGGCGCACAGCGCGGAGTCGAGGCCGCGCCGCGGCGGATTGACGACGGCCAGATCCGGGGCCCGAGCGGCGCCCAGCGCGAACGCGGTGGCGTCGGCGGCGACGAAGCGCACGTGGGCGAGGCCGAGCTCGTCGCGGCTGCGCTCGGCGCTGGCGACGGCCTCGGCGCTGGTCTCGACGCCGACCACCGCGCGCGCGCCGTCGGCGCAGCGCAGGGCGAAGCCGCCGACGCCGCAATACAGATCCCAGACTTCGGCGGGCGCCAGTTCGCGCGCCCATTCGTGTGCCTGTCGATACAGCGCGGCGGCGACCGCGTCGTTGGTCTGGAAGAAGCTGCGCGGGCGCAAGTGCAGCGGCAGGCCGTCGACGCGCATGGTCAGGTGCTGCTGCGCGGTCAGCGCGATCTCCTCGTCGCCTTCCAGCACCGCCTGGTGCACCGGTTGCAGGTTGGCGGAGACGGCGCGCAGCGCCGGCAGCGCGGCCAGCAGTCCGGGCAGGTGCCGGCGCATGCGCGCCAGCGGCTCGCGCGAACGCAGCACGAAGCGCAGCATCAGCGCGCCGCTGTCGCGGGCGAGCGTCGCCAGCACGTGCTTCAGTTCGCCGCGGCGCTGCGCGACGTCGTAGGGCGCGATGCGGGCGGCGCCGATGAAGGCCTTGACCGGCGCGAAGGCGGCCTGCAGCGCGGCGGGGTAGAGCGGGCAGGCGGAGAGATCGACGGCGCCGCCGGCCGCGTCGAGGATGCCCAGCCGCGGCGCGTCGACGCTGCCGCCGACGACCATCTTGGCCTTGTTGCGGAAACCCGCTTCCGGGCTGGCGACCGGCGGCAGCCAGACGACGTCCGCGTGCGCGGCCGGCAGGCTGCGGCAGTGCCGGTCCTTGGCCGCGAGCTGGTCGGCGTAGGGCATGTCGAGGCGCGTACAGGAACGACAGCGGCCCGCGGCGTGGTAGGCGCAGTGCATGGGGGTGCGGCTGGAACGAACCGCGCCATGCTAGCAGGTGCGCGCGCCGGTCATGGCGCCGGTCTTGCCGGCATGCGGCCGGTTTTGCTATCCAGCGCGGCACGTTTCCCTGTACGGAAGACCGCCATGATCTACCAAGGCAGTTGTCACTGCGGACGCATCGCTTTCGAGGTCGAAGGCGAGATCGGCAAGGTGATGGATTGCAACTGCTCGCACTGCAGCCGCAAGGGTTACCTGCTGTGGTTCGTCGGGCGCGAGCAGTTGCGGCTGAAGACGCCGGCCGAGGCGATGGCCACCTACACCTTCAACAAGCACGTCATCCAGCACCACTTCTGCCCGAACTGCGGCTGCGCGCCGTTCGGCGAGGCCACCGACAAGACCGGCGCGGCGCGGGCGGCGGTCAACGTGCGTTGCCTCGAAGGCGTCGATCCGGGCGCCTTGCAGGTCGTGCACGTCGACGGACGCAGCCTCTGACGCGCAGGCGCGCGCCGCGCAAGCTGAACCGCAGCCGCGCGGCGCGTTCGCTTTTCGCCGCGAAACCGTGTAAGGTGTCGCCCGCTGTGATTGCTAGGGTCACGGTGCATTGTGACCCGATGCGGTTGATCCCTCCGATCGCTTCATCGATTCGCCTCGCTCACTCCCTGCAACCCCAGTACCGGCCCGGACGTCCCGCGGCTGCGTTTCTTCGTTCATTCATCGTTTGTGTTTCAAGGAGTTAGTCATGTCGGATCGTAAGATCGGTACCGTCAAGTGGTTCAACGACGCCAAGGGTTTCGGCTTCATCACCCCGGAGAGCGGCGAGGACCTGTTCGTGCACTTCCGCGCCATCCAGGGCAACGGCTTCAAGTCGCTGCAGGAAGGCCAGAAGGTGAGCTTCGTGGTGGTCAAGGGCCCGAAGGGCCTGCAGGCCGACCAGGTCCAGGTGGCCTGAGCCCCTGGGGTTGTCCAGGACGCCGGGCGGACTCGTCCGCCCGGCGTCTTTTTTTCCGGAGGTGCAACATGCTGACCCTGAGCGTGCGCGGCCTGCCGCGCGAGATGACCGAGCAGGCGCTCGCCGCGATGTTCGCCGCGCACGGCCGCGTGCACGGCCTGCGCCTGGCGCGCGACCTGTTCTCCGGCGAGTGCCGCGGCTTCGCCGAAGTGCAGATGGAAGGCCACGAGGCGCGCGCCGCGATCGCCGCGCTGGACGGCTCGTTCCACGGCAACGCCTCGATCCGCGTCGGCCTGAAGTCGGAACTGCGCGGCCGCCGCCGCTGATCGCGGCGTTCAGACCGGGCTCAGGCCGCATTCAAGCCGGCGGCCCCAACCTGCAGGCGTGACCTCCGCGGGAGGTGCGCCATGCGACGCACGTATTTTCCCCTCCTGCTCGCCGCTGCGCTCGCGCCGCTGGCGGGCTGCGTCTACGACCCCGGTTACGGCTACGTGCGCGGCGGCTACTACGGCGACGCCTACCATCGTCGCGGCGAAGTGATCTACGAGGACATCGGTCCCGCCTACTACTCCGCGCCGTACTCCGACCCGTGGTGCTGCTATTACGGGCCGTCCCTCGGCATCGGCCTCTACTACCGCGACTACGACGGCCGCCACCGCTGGCGCGGCGGTCACGACCGGCACCGCGACCGCGACGACGACCGCCGCCGGCACCGCTGAACCTCGGGTGCGGTGCGCGGCGGAGCGCCGCCTCAACCCGGGCCGGCGCCGGCGTCGAGCCAGGGCGCAAGCGCCGTGCGCAGCGGCGCGAGCGGCGTCTCGTAGCGACGCCATTGCCGCAGCGCATGCCGATGGATGGGCGCGCGCACTTGGGCGCCGCTGGGCGTGGCGGCGGCGGCGGGGTTGCGCTCGGGGGCGAGGCAGGCCGGTTCCAGCGCCAGGCCGCAATGCGCCAGCACCGCCGCGGCGGTGGCGGCGGGGTCCTCGACCAGCGCGCGGTAGGACACGTCCAGGATGCGCCCCGGCATGGCCGCGTGCCAGTGCGCCATCAGCCGCCGGTACTGCGCGTAGTGCGCGGCGATGTCTGCCGGCGCATAGCTGTACGGATACGCGTGCGGAAAGAACGTCTTCAGGATCGCGAAGCAGGCGTCCAGCGGTTCGCGCGCCAGGTGCACGATCGGCGCATGCGGCAGCGCGCGATGGATGAATCCCGCCAGCAGGAAGTTGGACGGCAGCTTGTCGACGTAGAAGGCCTTGCCGCCGGCGCGCCATTGCGTCCGGTCGAGATAGCGCCTACCGATCTCCGCGAACTCGGCGCCGTCGAGCTTCGCCAGCAGCGTGCCGTCCAGCACTTCGTGGGCGCGATGATCGGCGGCCCATTGCAACTGGCGCGGCCAATCGGGCAGCTCGCCGGCGGCGGCCACCTGCGAATGGCCGGCGAGGACGCGTTCCAGCAGGGTGGTGCCGCTGCGCGGCAGGCCGACGATGAAAATCGGCGTCGGACCGTCGTGCCGCGGCGCGTCCGCGGCGGCGAGGAAGCGCGCGTCGCAGCGGGCGACGAGGGCGTCGAACAGCGCGCGTTCGCGCGCGGCGTCGTAGTCGACGCGCGCGCGCTTCAGCGCGCAGCCGCGCATCAGCGCCGTCCATGCGTCCTCGCGCTGGTCCAGATCGTCGTGCGCCTTGAACAGCGCGAACTCCAGCGCGGCGTGGTCATCGCTTCCCGGCGGCACCGCGGCCGCGTTGGCGCGGATCCGCGCCGGCAGGTCGTCGTCGGCGGCGTGGCGGCGCAGGCGCGCCAGGTCGTACCAAGCGCGACCGAGGGCCGGCGCGCGGGCCAGGCATGTCCGCAGTTCGGCTTCGGCCTCGTCGAGGCGGCCGCAGAAGGTGAGCTGCAGACTGCGGGCGTAGCGCAACTCGGCGGAGTCGGCCCCGGCGTCGCGCGCGCGGTCGAGCAGGCTCAGCGCGCCTTGCTGGTCGCCGAGCATCTGCAGCAGGCCGGCCAGGCGTTGCAGCGTCGGGGCGTCGCGGGCGGCCGCGATGGCGGGATGCTGCAGGCAGGCCATCGCCGCGCGGCTTTCGCCGCAGTGGTAGAGGAGCTGCGCGATGGCGCCGATCACGTCGGCATCGGCCGGCAGATGCGCGCTCGCGGTCAGCGCATGCGCCGCGGCGGCGCGCAGGCGGCCGCGCGCCAGCGCCATGCCGCCCAATTGCGCGTGCGCCGCCGCGTGTCCGGGTTCGCGCGCGACCAGCGCTTGCAGCCATCGGCGGGCGTCGTCGGTCCGGCGTTGCGCCAGCAGGCGCTGGGCGTGCGTCCAGAGATCGGCGGCGGAGGTGTCCATGCAGGCGGGGCGTTGCCTTGGTGCGGCGGATGCGGCGGTGCTTCAGGTTACCGCATCGAAGCGCGGCGGCCGCGTCCGGCGTTCGCCTGCCGCGGAATCCGCGCAGCGGGTGACTTCCGGCGCATGAGCGCGCCGGGGCGCATGGCTCATGCTGCGGAACTGTCGCGCGCAAGGGCAGTCCATGCGCGTCGGTTTCCACGCATGCCACCGAAGGAGTCTCCATGCGCAGGCTTCCGCTCTGCATCGCCATCGCCGCGCTTTGCGCCGCCGTCACCCCTGCTTTCGCCAAGGACAAGGCCGAGCCGGCCGCGGAAGCGGCCAAACCCGAGGCCGCGCTGACCCAGCCGCAGCAATCCGAGTCGGAGGGTTCGATCGTGGTGGAAGGGCGCCGCGTCGATTACAAGGCGGTGGCCGGCACGCTGGTGCTGCACGGCAAGGGCGACGAGGAGCACGAGCCCAAGGCGAGCCTTTTCTACGTCGCCTATTTCAAGAAGGGCGCGGACGCCGGCAAGCGTCCGATCACCTTCCTCTACAACGGCGGCCCCGGCTCGGCGACGGTGTGGCTGCACATGGGCGCGTTCGGACCGAAGCGCGTGGTCACCGCCGACGACACGCACACCGCGCCCGCGCCCTACAAGCTGGTCGACAACGCCTACAGCCTGCTGGACGCGAGCGACCTGGTGTTCATCGACGCGCCGGGCGCCGGCTTCAGCCGACTGGTCGCCGACGCCGGCGACAAGGACAAGCGCGACGCGCTGATGAAGGAGCGCAAGAAGGAGTTCTACAGCGTCGACGGCGACGTCCACGCGTTCGCCCAGTTCATCACCCAGTTCCTGTCCAAGTACGGCCGCTGGAATTCGCCGAAATACCTGTTCGGCGAGAGCTACGGCACCACGCGCTCGGCGGCGCTGGCGGCCGTGCTGCAAACCGAGGACAGCGTCGACCTGAACGGTGTGATCCTGCTCTCGCAGATCCTCAGCTTCGACACCAGCATCGACGGCCCGGAGAACAACCCGGGCGTGGATCTGCCCTACGTGCTCGGCCTGCCGACCTTCGCCGCGACCGCCTGGTATCACCACAAGCTGCCGCAGCAGCCGGCGCAGCTGGAGCCGTTCCTGAAGGAGGTCGAGCAGTTCGCGCTGGGTGACTACGCGCAGGCGCTGCTGGCCGGTTCCACGCTCGATGCCTCGCGCAGGCAGGCGGTGGCCGAGAGGCTGCACCGGTACACCGGCCTGCCGGTGGACTATCTGCTGAAGGCGGACCTGCGCGTCAGCGGCGGCATGTTCGAGCACGAACTGCAGATCGACGGCGACATCACCACCGGCCGCCTCGACACGCGCTTCTCCGGGCCGACGATGGACCCGCTGAGCAAGGAGGCCGAGTACGACCCGCAGTCGGCGGCGATCAGCTCCGCCTACGTTTCGGCGTTCAACGATTACGTGCGCAAGCAGCTCAAGTTCGGCCAGGGGCAGAGCTACCGGCTGTTCGCCGACATCGACCACTGGGACTTCTCGCACAAGGCGCCGGGCGCGCACGAGGCCTTGCAGCAGTCGACCAACGTGATCCCGGACCTGGCGGTGGCGATGAAGTACAACCCGGACCTCAAAGTGTTCATGAACGGCGGCTACTACGACCTGGCGACGCCGTTCTTCGCCGCCGAGTACGAGCTGAACCACCTGCCGATCCCGGACAGCCTGCGCAAGAACATCTCCATGGCGTACTACCCGTCGGGGCACATGGTGTACGCGCACGAGGCGTCGCTGAAGGAGCTGCACGACAACGTCGCGCGCTTCATCGAGGCTACCGACAACGTCGCCCGCTGAGCGGCGGCGGGCGCGGCCGGCGCGACGGCCGCGTCCGCTTCCCGCCGGCCCGGGCCGGGACCGGCGCCCGCATGCCGACGACGATGCGGTTGCGCGCGTCGATCGCGCCGATCGCCGCGGCCGGCCCGGCGATGCCGCGGCCGTCGACGCGCGGCCGCGGCGCCCCGGCACGCCGCCGCGGCCGCGTCCCTCAGGCGGCTTCCAGCGCCGCGGCGAGGCCGTCGGAACCGACTTCCAGCACGGCGGCCTGCAGGTTGAAGTAATTCTCCGCGGCGTTCAGCCAGACCAGTTCGACGATCTCGGTCTCGCTGAAGTGGGCGCGTACCGCTTGCCACGTGGCCGGCGAGATGCGCCGGCGCAGCGTCGCGTCCTCGACCAGCGCCAGCGCGGCGCGTTCGCGGGCGCTGAACGGCGCCGCGTCGCCGCTGCCATCCAGGGCGAGGAAGCGCTGCATGCCGAGCTTGCGTTGCAGCGCCTGGGCCAGCGCAACGTCGTGGCAGAACGCACAGCCGTTCAGCTGCGAGGCGCGTGCCTGCACCAGCAGGCGCAGCTCGGGCTCCAGCGAGAGCCGCTCCTGCGTGCGCACGATGCGACCGGCCAGCGCGGCCAGCCGCGGCTTGCGCGCATAAATCACCTTCAGCGGCGCGAGCACCTTGCCGTAGCGGCGGCGCGACCAGGCGTAGAGGAGGCGCAGCAGCGGGTTGGTGGGGCGTTCGATGGGTGGCAGCAGGGGTGTCATGGTCGGTCGATCGTGGCGGCCGCGGCGGCCGCCTTCCCCCGCGTGGACGTCGCCGCAAGGCGCGATGTGACGCCTGGGATGCTCCGCTCCATGCGGCGTGGGCGTCACCGACGCGTCGAAGGGATGCGGGCCGACAGCGAGAGCAGCCCTAGCGCAGCGCCTGCAGCTTGTCCGGATTCATCACCTGCAGGATCTCGACGATGCGCTCGCCGTCGCAGACCACGCACAGCGCCGAATGCACCTGGCCGTCCAGCTCGCGCACGATGCCGGGCTCGCCGTTGATCTCGGCGATGCGCCAGGTCAAGCGCCCGCCGACCAGGCGGGCGACGCCGCGGAACAGGCGGGCGATGCGCTCGTTGCCGAACAGCACGCGCTTGACTGAGGGGACCTTGCCGCCGCTGTCGGCGGTGAAGCGCGCGTCGGCGGCCAGCAGCTCGACGATCGCGTCGTGGTCGCCGCGGCTGGCGGCGTCGAGGAAGCGTTCCAGCAGGTGGCGGTGGGTGGCGCGGTCGACCGCGCGGCGCGGCCGTTCGCCGCGCACGCGCTCGCGCGCGCGATGCACGATCTGCCGGCACGCCGCTTCGCTCTTGCCGAGCAGCTGGGCGATCGCGGCGTGGTCGTAGTCGAACACGTCCTTCAGCAGGAGCGCCGCGCGCTCCTCCGGCGCCAGCCGTTCCAGCGCCGCGAGGAACGCCAGCGAGACGTCGTTGGCCAGTTCGACCGCGTCCTGCGGCGACGCCACCGTGCCCGCCGCCAGCGGTTCCGGCAGCCAGGGACCGACATAGGCTTCGCGTTCGCGGCGCGCGCTGCGCAGGCGGTCGATGCACAGCCGCGTGGTGGTGGTGACCAGCCAGGCCTCGGGGTCCTGGATGGCGGCCTGGTCGGCCTGGCGCCAGCGCAGCCAGGCGTCCTGCACGGCATCCTCGGCGTCGGCGCGCGTGCCGAGCATGCGGTAGGCGAGGCCGAACAGGCGCTCGCGGTGGCGTTCGAACGGGGTGTCCATGGCCGGGCTTCCGGGAATTCCGCCGCCAGGACGCCGCGGCGGCGGCGGATGTGACAGCGTCGCGCGGCTCAGCGCGCGGCGGCGCTGCGGCCGGAGCTGCGCGGCCGCGCGGCGGCCGCCAGCGGACGGCCGTCGCAGCGCAGGTACGGCGAGGCGCGCAGCCAGCGCGTGTCGGGGTAGTAGGAGAACACCATCTGCCCGCCCTTCAGCGTGTCGATCAGTCGGCGCGCGACCGCCGGGCGCACCGCCGGGCAGCCCCAGCTCCGTCCCAGGCGGCCCTGACGCCGCGCCGTCTCCGCGCTGACGTAGGGCGCGCCGTGGATGACCAGCGCGCGCTCCAGCGCGTTGTCGTTGACGCCGGGCTCCAGCCCGTCCATGCGCAGGGAATAGCCGTTGCGGCCGCTGTAGGTGTCGAGCGTGCGGAACAGGCCCAGGCTGGATTCGAGGCTGCCCGGCGCGTTGGAAAAGCTGCGTGCGAGGTTGTCGCCGCTGTTGCGGCCGTGTGCCACCAGTTCCTCGAACAGCAGCTTCTGCCGGTTCAGGTCGAACACCCACAGCCGCGGCACGGTGGAAGGCCGCGAGTAGTCGATCACCGCGAGGCGCTGCGGCGCCGGCTCGCCCTCGCGCACGGCGCAGTCCTGCGCGCGCACGGCGAGGTCGATCACGGCGGGGTCGGCGTTCGGCGCGGCGGCGCTCAGCGCCTGCGCCAGCGTGTCGTCGGCGCAGGCGGGCGCGCAAAAACACGCCAGCAGCACGGGCGCCAGGCGGCGCCAGGGGAGCGAGGTCTTGGGCATCGGCGCGCTATGCTAGGGACGAGCCGCTCAAATTGCGTTAACGCGGTTCACATCGCGGCGCGGCGGCACGCAGGAGCGGCAGGTGCGCGGGATCGGAAGGCTGTTGCGGATGACCGGCGTCGTCGCGCTGCTGGGCGTTGCCGCGGGCGCCGTCGCGCAAGCGCCGGGCGGCGGGGTCGGCGAGCGCCTGCGCGAACGTCTCGAACAGGCGCAGGAGGTCGCCGCGGCCGCGCCGCCGGTGAACGGCGTGCGCCTGGCCGACGGGCTGATGGCGTTCTATCAGCGGCGCGCTTTCGCGCCGGCCTGGGAGGCGCCGGGGCGTCGCGACGCGCTGGTGGCCGCGCTGCGCCGGCTGGCCGGCGACGGCCTCGACCCGCGCGACTACGGCGTCGACGCGCTGGCCCGGGCGCCAGCGGCGGATGTGGCCGGTGCCGACGACGCGACCGCGCGCGCCGACGCCGACCTGCGCGCGACGCGCGCCTACCTCACCGCGCTGCTGCACCTCTACCGCGGCAAGGTCGATCCGCGCAGCCTCGACCCGCGCTGGAACGTCGAGCCGCGCGACCTCGACGGCGAGCAGGGCCTGCAGGCGGCGCTGGCGGCGGTGGACGGCGGCCGCATCGAGGACGCCTTCGCGCAGGCGCGTCCGCAGCATCCGCTGTACGGCTGGTTGCGCGAGGCGCTGCGCCGCCTGCGCGCGATCGCGGCGCAAGGCGGCTGGCCGGCCATTCCCGCGGGGCCGACGCTGCGCGAGGGCGTGCGCGACCCGCGCGTGGCGCTGCTGCGCCGGCGCCTCGCCGTCGATGCGGCGGCGGGCGATGCGGCGGCGCCGGCGCGGGGCGGGGCGGGCGAGGACTTCTTCGACGCGGCGCTGGCCGCCGAGGTGCGCCGCTTCCAGCGCGAGCAGTATCTGGACGCGGACGGCGCCGTCGGACCCGCCACGCGCGCGGCGCTGAACGTGCCGGTGCAGGCGCGCATCGCGCAGTTGCGCGTCAACCTGGAGCGCGCGCGCTGGCTGCTGCACCAGATCCGCGGCGATTTCGTGCTGGTGGACATCGCCGGTTACGGCATCACCTACTTCAAGGGCGCGCAGCCGGCATGGCGTTCGCGCGTGGTGGTCGGCCGCCCGTACCGGCGCACGCCGGAGTTCAAGTCGGAGATCACCTACGTCACTTTCAACCCGACCTGGACGGTGCCGCCGACGATCCTGCGCGAGGACATCCTGCCGAAGGTGCGGCGCAACCCGGGCTACCTCGCCGCCAACCGCTTCCGCGCGCTGGACGCCGGCGGCCGCGAGGTGCCGCCGGAACGGGTGAACTGGAAGAACCCGAAGGGCATCACGCTGCGCCAGGACGCCGGCCCATGGAACTCGCTGGGCCGCGTGGTGATCCGCTTTCCCAACCCGTATGCGGTGTACCTGCACGACACGCCGCACACGGAGCTGTTCGGCGCGGGGCAGCGCGCTTTCAGTTCCGGCTGCATCCGCGTCGAGCGCCCGCTGGAACTGGTGGAACGCCTGCTCGACGATCCGCAGCGGTGGAACCGCGCGGCGATCGATGCGGCGATCGCCACCGGCGAGACGCGCACCGTCCACCTGGCCAGGCCGGTGCCGCTGCTGCTGGCGTACTGGACCGTGCACGTGCTGCCGGACGGCCGCGTCGCCTACAAGCCCGACGTCTACGCGCGCGATGCGGAACTGCTGCACGCCCTCGACGCCCGGCCGGCGACTGCCATGGGGCCATGAGCATGGAATCCAACGACCCCGCGCCGCCGTTCCGGCTGGCGTTCGTGCAGCGGCGGGGCGTGCTGCGCGCCGAGGTCGCCGGCGTGAACGGCACCCTGGAGACCACGCTCGCCTACTGGCGGGCGATCGCCGCGGAAGTGCGCGCGCGCCGGCCGCGGCGGCTGCTGGTGGTGGACACGATGAGCGGCGAGCCGCCGCCGCCGGCGGAGCTGTTCCAGCTGGTGCAACTGCTGCGCGGCGAAGGTTTCGAGGGCGTGCGCGTGGCCTACGTCGAGGCCGATCTGGCGCACGTGCCGCAGGTGGAGCACGGCGAGATCTTCGCCCGCGAGGCCGGCTTCGACGTGCGCGTGTTCCACGACGAGCGCGCCGCCGAGCTGTGGCTGCGGGTCGGTCCGGAATGAATGCGCGCCTGTCCACGGTTGCGCGGCGCGGCGCCGTGGCCTAGCCTAGCCGTTCCTCCATCGCTTCCGCTTCCGCGCCGAGCGCGGCCCCCAGCCATTTCCCCGAGGTTTTCCATGCAGATCGCCGAGCGCTGCGTCGCTTCCTTCCATTACACGCTGACCAACGACGCCGGCGAGGTGCTGGACTCGTCCGCGGGCCGCGAACCGCTGGCCTATCTGCACGGCGCGGGCAACATCGTGCCGGGCCTGGAGAAGGCGCTGGCGGGGCGCCGCGCGGGCGACACCTTCGACGTCGAGGTCGCCCCGGAGGAAGGCTACGGCCCGCGCGTGGAGCAGCTGGTGCAGGTGGTGCCGCGCGCGGCGTTCCAGGGCGTGATGCAGCTCGAGCCCGGCATGCAGTTCAGCGCGCAGACCGAGCACGGCCCGCTGTCGGTGGTGGTCACCCGCATCGACGGCGACGACGTCACCGTCGACGGCAACCATCCGCTGGCCGGTGTGACGCTGCACTTCGCCATCGAGGTGACCGAGGTGCGCGAGGCGACCGTCGAGGAAGTGCTGCACGGCCACGTGCACGGCGCCGGCGGCCACCATCACTGAAGCGCGTCGCGGCGCGCGTCGCGCGCGCCGTCTTTCGCAGGCGCGAGCGGATCGCCGATCCGCCGCAGCAGGCGCCGCGTCAACGCCACCCATACGCTCCAGCGGTGCCCGCCGGGCTGCTCGATCACGTGGCCCGGGGGCAGCGCTGCGCGCAGCGCCGGCAGGTTGCGCGCGAACGCGTCGTCGCTGCCGCAGCCGACCCAGACGCGGGCGGCGAAGCCGGGCCGTGCGCGCCAGCCCTGCACGGTGCGCCACAGCTCGCGCTGGTAGTTGCGACCGTCGATGCCCGGCGGCGGCGGGCCGGGGTCCCACGCGGCGAGGCCGCCGGCGGCGCGGATCGCATCGGCCATGCGGGCCTCGCCGAGATAGGGCGCCAGCATGATCATGCCGTCGATCTCCGACGCATGATCGCGCGCATACAGCACCTCGCCCATGCCGCCGAGCGAGGCGCCGATCAGCCAGAGCGCGCGGTAGCCGCGCGCGTGCGCGGGCAGGATCACGTCCTCGCGCAGGACCTTCGGCATCTGCCCGGCGCGGTAATACGCCATGCCGGCGCCGGCGAGCACGACGTCGGCGTTCGGCCACGCTTCCTGGACCGCCGCGACGATGCCCGAGCGTTCGAGCGCGGCGAGGCTGTCGCCGCGTCCCGGCAGCACGACCACGAGCACGCGCGCATCGCCGGGCTGCGGCGCGGCGAACAGGCGCGTGGGCAGCGGCCGGCGCACGACGCCGTGGTACAGACAGCCGGCCAGCAGCAGTGCGGCGGACAGGGCCAGCGCCGGCCGGACTGCGCGGCGCATGGCGGCATGCACGGCCATGGATAGCCCTCCCTTGCGCGGACGCGGCGCGCGTGCCGCGCAAGGGTAGCGCGTGGCGGGTGACGACGATGCGCCGCGACGGCGTGCCGCGGCGCGCGTGCGGGGATCAGCGGCCGCCCAGCGCGGCGGTCGCCTCGTCGAGCCGGGCGCTGTAGCCGTCGAGGGCCTTGGCGATCACGGCGGCGTAGCGGTTGGCGTCGTCCCAGTGGCGTTCCTCGATCGCCTCGCGCACGCCCGGCATCGTCTTCACGCCGTAGCCGGTGTGCAGGCCGGGCGCGTAGATCATGTGCTTGTACCAGGGCCGGCCGGGCAGGCCCCGAGGATCGATCAGCGTCTGCTCGATGCCCTGCAGGAGGGCGTCGACGCGGCTGCGCTGCGCCTCGGCCAGTGCGAGGTCCTTCTGCGCCGCTGCGGCGTAGGCGGCGTCGAACGCCTTGGCGCTGGCGCGCAGGCGCACCATCGCGTTGTCCAGCGGCGCGAGGTCGAGGTAGGGCACGGCGTCCTCGCGCGGCGGCGGCGCGCTGGCATGTTTCGGGTCGGCGGCCAGCGTGAACGCGTGCGCATCGAGCAGGCGGTCCAGCGCGACGCTGCGCTCGCGCTCGTCGTCGGCCAGCTTGTGCAGCTCCTCGACGTAGCGGCCGTAGGTGTCGGCGACGTCGCCGAAGCGCAGCGGCAGCACGTCGGCGTCGGCCACGCGCAGCACCGCGCGGCCGGCGAGCTTGGCCAGCGCGACGCCGTAGGCGAAGTCGGGATCGCCGAAGCGCACGTAGTGCTCGAAGGTGTCGTACACCGAGTGGTACACGCCGGCCTGTTCGTCCTCGCCGTCGAAGCCGAGGTTCAGCGAGGCGATGCCGAGGTGCTGCAGGAACGGCGTGAAGTCGGAGCCGGAGCCGAGCGCCTGCAGCGGCAGTTCGCCGTCGGCCACGCGCTTGGCGAGCGCCTTCTGCTCGGCGCCGGCGTCCTTGGCGTAGCCGTCGACCTCGATCTTCGCACGCTTGCGCTCGAGCACGCTGACGCCGGTTTCCGGATCGCGCACGTCGGCGGCGACCTGGTTCATCAGGCCCTGCAGCGCATGGCTGCCGCCCATGTCGAGGAAGCCGCGCACGTTGGTGTCGGAGTTGACGTACAGCACGCCCTTGCGCTTGAGTTCGGCGGCGTGCGTCTCGGCCCATTCGGTGGAGCCGAGCAGGCCGGCCTCTTCGCCGTCCCAGCTGGCGTAGACCAGCGTGCGCTTCGGCTTCCAGCCGGACTTGACCAGCGCGCCTATCGCCTTCGCCTCGGCCATCATCGCCACGTGGCCGCTCAACGGATCCCAGGCGCCGAACACCCAGCCGTCGCGGTGGTTGCCGCGCATCACCCACTGGTCGGGATACTGCGAGCCCGGCAGGGTGGCGATCACGTCGTACAGCGTCTTGCGGCTCCAGTCGGACTGCACCGCGAGGTGCACCTTGGCCGGGCCGGGGCCGAAGTGGTAGGTGATCGGCAGCGCGCCGCGCCACTTCGCCGGCACGGTGTCGCCGCCGAGCGCGGCCAGCAGCGGCTGCGCGTCGGCGTAGGAGATCGGCAGGGTGGGGATCTTCAGGATCGTCTTGGCGTCCTTGATCGCCAGCCGTTTGGCGTTCTTGGTGGCGCCGACGTCGGGCGTCAGCGGATCGCCCGAGGCGATCGGCATGTCGGCCACCGAGCCGCGCTGCACGCCTTCCGGCGGGCGCCAGCCGCCCTTCGGATAGACGTCGCCGGGGCCGTAGCCGTCGTCGTGCGGATCGGAATAGATGATGCAGCCGATCGCGCCGTGTTCGTACGCCAGCTTCGGCTTCAGGCCGCGCCAGCCGGCGCCGTAGCGGGCGATGACGATCTTGCCCTTGACGTCGATGCCGTGGCGCGCCAGTTCCTCGTAGTCGTCCGGCATGCCGTAGTTGACGTAGACCAGCTCGGCGGTCACGTCGCCGTCGCCGCCGTAGATCAGGTAGGGCGGCAGCGCGCCGGCGGTGCGCGCCGAGGAGGCATCGCCTTCCACCGGCGGCTCCTTCAGGCCGGCGGTGTAGCGGGTCGGCGCGACCAGCTCCAGCGTCTCCGACCTCGGCGTCGGATACAGCACGTCGAAGGTCTCGATGCGCGCGTCCCAGCCCCAGTCGCGGAACTGCTGCAGCACGTATTCGGCGTTGGCCTTGTCGTGCGGCGAGCCGACCTGGTTCGGCTCGGCGGCCAGCGTCTGCATCCAGGCGCGCAGGTCGGCCGGATTCAACTGCGCGTCGAAGCGCGCTTCGAGGCTGCGCTGCGCCGCGGCGCCGGCGGCGCCGAATCCGTACAGCGGCGCATCGGCGTCCGCCGCGGCCGCCGCGCCGACCGCGGCGGCGAAAACGGCCGCCGCGAGCGCGCGGCCGGCGAAACGACTGAAGGCATGAGGCATCGGCATGGGTTCCGTGACGGGGGGCCGTTCAAGGCTAGCGCGGCGCCGCGCGGCCCGGCCCATGACGATAGTCACGCCGGAGGGGCGGCGGCACGAGGCTGCGCTACGATAGGCGGCGACGCGATCTCCGTCGAACGCGCACGGACGACGCGGGCGTGGGGAGACGGCCGGGGTGAAGTCGTGGCGATGACGTTGGCGGGACGCCGCGGATTCATGACCGTGCTGCTGCTGGCCGTCGCCCTGTTCGCGTGCCGCGGCCAGGCGGCCGAAGTCGTGCTGCAGGGCCGTTGGGCCGCCGCCGCCGTCCCCGCCGTCCCCGCCGTTTGGCACGATTTCGATCCGGCGCGTCTGCAGGCGTTTCCGCGCCATCCCGACGGCGCGCTGGTGGAATTGCTTCCCGCCGGCGGCCATTGGCCCGCGCCGCCGTGGGTGCTGGTGGTGCGGCACCCGCCGCTCGGCACGATCGCGCTGCTGGACGATGCGGAACCGCAGGCCGGCGCGCTGAACGACTCCGACGCCAGCGCGCTGCACGCGCACGGTCGCATCGCCTTCCGCATCGCGCATCCGCCCGCCGCCGGCCAGCCGCTGCGCCTGCGCATCGAACCGTATCCGACCATGTCGGGGCCGATGGCGTTCGCATTGACGAGCGAGCGCGCCTTCCAGCGCGAGGACACGCGCTGGCTGGCGTTCGTCAGCGCCTGTTTCGGCGTGATGCTGGCGATGGCGCTGATGGGCCTGGCGTTCGCCGCGATCCTGCGCGACGCCACCCTGGTGCTGTACGCCGGCTACATGCTCGGCTACCTGGTGGTGCAGGCGATCCAGTCGGGTTATGCGGTGCGCCCGCTCGGCATCGAGACGATCGCCGCCTCGCCGCTGCTGTGGGGACGGGTGGCGGTCGGCCTGGCGGTGGGCTGCGCCATGGCCTTCCTCGCGCGCTTCGCCGATTTGCGCCGCTACGCGCCGCGGCTGGGGCGGGCGCTGATGGCGTTCGGCGCCGCCGTCGCCGCGCTGTCGCTGCTGGCCCTGCTGCCGGCGGAGGCGCCGCGCGCCGCGGTGCGCGCGGCGATCAATCCGGCACTGATCGTCGGCACGCTGCTGACGCTGGCCGCCAGCCTCGTCGGCGCCTGGCGCGGCTCGCGCTACGCGCGGTTCTTCCTGGCCGGCTGGACGCCGTTGCTGGTGCTGACCGCGATCGACAGCGCGCAGACCTCCGGCGCGCTGCCGGACGTGCTGTGGATCAACGACGCCTGCATCGCCGCGGCGGCGTTCGAGGCGGCGGTGCTGTCGCTCGGCCTGGCGCACCGCGCGCTGGACCTGCGCCGCGATCTCGACCTGGCGCGCGCGCAGGCCGACGCCGACGCCTTCACCGGCGTGCTCAATCGCCGCGCCTGGACCGAGCGCCTGCGCCAGCGCGTGCGCGAGGCGGCGCGCGCCGAACAGCCGCTGTGCGTGCTGTTCCTCGACCTCGACCGCTTCAAGTCGCTGAACGACAACTTCGGCCACCGTGCCGGCGACGACGCGTTGCTGGCGTTCGTCGCCGTGCTGCGCGACCCGTCGCAGCCGCGGGCCGAGGTGGGCCGCTACGGCGGCGAGGAATTCACCGTGGCGCTGCCCGGCTGCGACCTGGAGCAGGCGCAGCGCTATGCCGGGCGCGCGCGCGGGCGGCTGCGCGGCCTCGGCATCGCCGTCGACGCCGGCGGGCGGCCGCTGACCGTCAGCATCGGCATCGCCGAACTGGCGCCGGGCGAGGACACGGCCTCGCTGATCGCGCGCGCGGACGCGGCGATGTACGCCGCGAAGAACGCCGGCCGCGACTGCGTGATGCTGGCCGCGGCGCCGCCGGAATCGGCCGCGGCCGCGACGCGGTAGAATCGCGCGTTTGCCGCGGCCGGGCCGCGGCGGTCCCGTTCCACCCACCGGCAACCCGCCATGACCGTCATCAAGCAGGACGACCTGATCCAGAGCGTCGCCGACGCGCTGCAGTACATCTCCTATTACCACCCGGTCGACTACATCAAGAGCCTCGCCGCCGCCTACGAGCGCGAACAGTCGCCGGCCGCGCGCGATGCCATCGCGCAGATCCTGATCAACTCGCGCATGTGTGCCGAGGGCCACCGGCCGATCTGCCAGGATACCGGGATCGTCACCGTGTTCCTGAAGATCGGCATGGACGTGCGCTGGGACGGCGCGACGATGAGCGTCGAGGACATGGTCAACGAAGGCGTGCGCCGCGCCTACCGCGACGCCGGCAACACGCTGCGCGCCTCGGTGCTGGCCGACCCGGCCGGCAAACGCGCCAACACCCGCGACAACACGCCGGCGGTGATCAACTTCAGCGTGGTGCCGGGCGACAAGCTCGACGTGACCGTGGCCGCCAAGGGCGGCGGCTCCGAGGCGAAGTCGAAGTTCGCGATGCTGAATCCGTCCGACTCGATCGTCGACTGGGTGCTGCAGACGGTGCCGGCGATGGGCGCCGGCTGGTGCCCGCCGGGCATGCTCGGCATCGGCATCGGCGGCACCGCCGAGAAGGCGATGCTGCTGGCCAAGGAAGCGCTGATGGAACCGATCGACATCCAGGCGCTGATCGCGCGCGGCCCGCGCAATCGCGCCGAGGAACTGCGCATCGAACTGTACGAGAAGGTCAACGCGCTCGGCATCGGCGCACAAGGCCTGGGCGGCCTGACCACGGTGCTCGACGTCAAGATCAAGGACTATCCGACGCACGCCGCCAACCTGCCGGTGGCGATGATCCCGAACTGCGCGGCGACGCGGCACGCGCACTTCGTGATGGACGGCTCGGGGCCGGTGGCGTTGGCGCCGCCGTCGCTGGAGGACTGGCCGAAGCTGACCTACGACACCGGCAAGGGCCGGCGCGTGAACCTCGACGCGGTGACGCGCGAGGAAGTGGCGAGCTGGAAGCCGGGCGAGGTGCTGCTGCTGAACGGCAGGCTGCTCACCGGCCGCGACGCCGCGCACAAGCGCATGGTCGACATGCTGGCGCGCGGCGAAAAGTTGCCGGTCGATTTCGACGGCCGCTTCATCTACTACGTCGGGCCGGTCGATCCGGTGCGCGACGAAGTGGTCGGCCCGGCCGGCCCGACCACGGCCACGCGCATGGACAAGTTCACCCGCACCATGCTGGAGAAGACCGGCCTGCTCGGCATGGTCGGCAAGGCCGAGCGCGGCCCGGCCGCGATCGAAGCGATCAGGGACCACAAGGCCGTCTACCTGATGGCGGTCGGCGGCGCGGCCTACCTCGTCTCGAAGGCGATCCGCGCGGCGCGCGTGGTCGCGTTCGAGGATCTCGGCATGGAGGCGATCTACGAATTCGAGGTGCGCGACATGCCGGTCACCGTCGCCGTCGACAGCGCAGGCACCTCGGTGCACCAGACCGGCCCGCGCGAGTGGCGGGCGAAGATCGGCAAGATTCCCGTCGTGATGGCGTGAACCGCGCCGGCGGGGCGAGGCGTCCCGTCCCGCCGGTGCGGAGCGGCGGACGCAGCGAGCCGCCGGACGATCCGCCATTCTGCGGAGACGGGATGCCGCGGCGAGCGCCGAAGGCGGCCGGAAGGGCACGCCGCTGCAGCGGCGTGCCAGCCATTTGCCGTGTTCCTTGGATGCCCGCTTTCGCGGGCATGACGTCGGCCGATTTGTTCAGACTGTGTTCGCGTCTGTATCGGCGGCGCCGTCGCGCAGGACGAGCCCGCCCTTCGGCGCCTACTCAGTGCCAGGCGTCGTACTCGGCCTTGGACACCTTGCCGTTGTGGTTGGCGTCGGCGAGCTCGAACTCGTTGGCCAGCGGCGGATAGGCCGAGGCTTCCTCGGGGCTGATCGAGCCGTCGTGGTTGGTGTCCAGCGCGGCGAAATCGGGCCGCGGCGGCGCGCTGCCCGCCGCCGGCATCACCGAGCGGATCGTCACCTCGCCCTGGGCGGTCTGCAGGGTAGTGGTCGACAGCGGCTGGGCGGCGGCGGATGGCGCCGCGGACACGCTGCCCGCCGGGGCCGGCAACGCAGCGCTCGCGGGAGCGGTCTGCGCGGCGGTCGCGGCGGGCGCCGGCATCGTGGCTTGTGCATGGGCGAACGGCGCGACCAGCGCCAGCGCGAGGGCGAACGGGCGGATCGACAGGTTCATGGTCTACCTCCGTGCGTATGAACGGTCATGGGAAAGGGAGGACGCGCCGTGCTTCCGTGCATGCGCCGAAGGCGGCGCGTCGCTCACGCCACACTGTAGGTCGCCAAACTTAATTGCGGCCGAACGCGTCGTGCCGCGGCGCGGAACTTCGCGCCGCGTTCAGTACCACTCCAGCATCGACACGCCCACGCCGACGTAGGTCGCCTGGTGGTTGTAGTCGATCAGGCTCTCGCCGTAGCCGCTGAAGATCTGCACGTGGCCGCGCAGCTCGTTCTTGATCGGGAAGGCCCAGTCGAGCTGCATGGCGCCGTGCGAGCGGTCGCCGCCGCGCAGCGAGTGGCGCAGCATCAGCGCCAGCTCGTGGCCGCTGCCCCAGTCGTGCACCAGCAGCAGATCGCCGCGGCCCATGTAGTCGCTGATGTCGGGGTTGTCGTCGTTCCTGCGGCTTTCCGGAACGCGGATCCACGGCCGCAGCATCAGCGTCCAGCCTTCGCGCTCGAGGCCGATGTCGAAGATCACGCGGTTCCAGCTGCGCGACAGCGGATCGGCGCGGCCGTTGGACTGGTGATCGACGCCGACGCCGAACAGGCGGCCCTTCCAGCCCAATGCGTCGTAGTTCGTGCGGAAGGCGAGGATGGCTTCCGGCTCGTAGTTGGTCTCGCGGAAGGGCCGCGAGATGTCGCTGTTGTAGACCTGCCAATGCGAGGTCTGCGTGTAGCCCATCCACAGGTCGCCGTTGTCGCCGAAGATGCCTTGCCAGATCTTGGTCTTCAGGCTCAGCTGGAACTTGGATTCGGTCTTGTCGAGACCTTCGGATCGGGTCACGGTGTGGCCCGGGGCCGGGCTCGACGGCGTCTGGTTGGTCTTGCTGGTGTAGAACGCGGGCAGCAGATAGACCGGCTTGTAGGCGCGCAGATGGAAATTGCCGAGCTTCGATTGCGGCGACAGCTCCCAGCGGCTGTCCAGCAGCGACAGCGGCGCGGACGCCTGCGGCAGCGGTTCGGTGCGCGCATAGCGCAGCGGGTCCTGCGGCGATTCGGGCGGCGGCGCCGTCCTCAGCGGCGAATGCGCGGTCGGCGCGAAGCGGCCCATCGCGCGGTCGTAGCAGGCCAGGCGCTCGGCGTCGGCGGTGATCGCCGTGCAGGCCTTCGGATCGGGCGGCGGCGTCTCGCCGGCGTGAGCAGGCGCGCCGGCCAGGGCGCAGGCGAGGCAACCGAGTGCGTACAGCGTCGCAGGGGTGCGCATCGGGGCGTTCCGTACGGGGTCGCGCGAAGCATACGGCAAGCGCGGATCGTCACGGTCACATCGCCCGCACGGTTTGCGATCATCGGGAAGCATCGACGGGAATCCCCATGGCCACGACCCTCACGCTCGGACTCGCGCAGGCGCGCCAGCTGCATCTCGCCGCGCAAGGCCTGTCGGCGCGCCTGCGCGCCCGCGCGACGCCGCAGACGCTGCTGCAGGCGATCGCGCGCATGCAGATCCTGCAGATCGACACCATCCACGTGGTCGCGCGCAGCCCCTATCTGGTGCTGTTCTCGCGCGTCGGCGCCTATCCGCTGGCATGGCTGGACGCGCTGCTGGCCGAGGGCAGGGTGTTCGAATGCTGGGCGCACGAGGCCTGCTTCGCGCCGATGGCCGACTGGCCGCTGCACTGCGCGCACCGCGAGTCGCGCGCGCAGCACTGGGCGTATCGCCACGCCCTGCGCATGCACGCCGAGCACCGCGAGAGCATGGAGCGTCTGCTGGCGCACGTGCGTGAACGCGGTCCGGTGCGCGCCGCCGACTTCGGGCGCAGCGACGGCAGCGCCGGCGGCTGGTGGGGCTGGAAGGCGGAGAAGCGCTGGCTGGAAGCGTGGTTCGCGCTGGGCGAGCTGATGGTCGCGCGCCGCGAGCGCTTCCAGCGCGTCTACGACGTGCGCGAGCGCGTGCTCGGGCGCCTCGATCCGGACCCGTCCACGCTGCCGGTGCCGAGCGCCGCGGAGGCGCGCCGCGCTTCGATCCTGCGCACGGTGCAGGCGCTCGGCATCGCGCAGGCGCGCTGGATCGCCGACTATTTCCGTCTCGGCCGCCGCATCACGGAGGCCGAGCTCGAGCCGCTGATCGCCGCGGGCGAGCTGCTGCCCGTCGCGGTGCGCGGCTGGGACGCGCCCGCTTACGTGCACGCCGCGCAGCGCGCGCTGGCCGAGCGCGCCGCCGCCGGCGCGCTGCGCGCCACGCGCACCACGCTGCTGTCGCCATTCGATCCGGTGGTGTGGGACCGCGAGCGCGCCCGCGGGCTGTTCGATTTCGACTACACGCTGGAGTGCTATGCGCCGGCGCCGAAGCGCCGCTACGGCTATTTCGTGCTGCCGATCCTGCACCGCGGCCGTCTGGTCGGCCGCCTCGACGCCAAGGCGCACCGCGCCGACGGCGTGTTCGAGGTGCATGCGCTGTATCTGGAGGAGGGCGTCGCGCCGGACGCGGCGCTGGCCGCCGCGCTGGCGCAGGCGTTGCGCGCATGCGCGGACTGGCACGGCACGCCGCGCGTCGCGCTGCACCGCTGCGAGCCGCGCGCCTTCGCCTCGACGCTGCGCGCGGCGCTGAAGGCGGTCGCCGCCGTGCGGCGCTGAGCGCAGCGGATTGCCTATCATGCGTGTCCACGGCCACCCCGGATGCAAGCCATGCAGCCCGAACACGGCATCATCGCGATCGACACCGGCTTCTGCCGGCCGCGCTTCGACGCCAGCCACCTGATCGTCGAGGACGGCCGCGCCGCCTTCGTCGACGTCGGCACCAACCATTCGGTGCCGCGCCTGCTGGCCGCGCTGTTCGCGCAAGGCCTGCCGGCGTCGGCGGTCGACTACGTGATCCTGACCCACGTGCACCTCGACCACGCCGGCGGCGCCGGCGCGCTGCTGCGCGAGTTGCCGAACGCGACGCTGATCGTGCATCCGCGCGGCGCGCGGCACATGATCGATCCCTCGGCGCTGGTGGCCGGCGCCTCCGCGGTGTACGGCGAGGAGGAAGTGCGGCGTTCCTACGGCGAACCGGTGCCGGTGCCGGCCGAGCGCGTCGTGCAGGCGGAGGACGGCCACGTCATCGATCTCGCCGGCCGCCCGCTGCTCTGCCTCGACACGCCCGGCCATGCGCGCCACCACATCTCGATCTGGGACGCGCGCAGCCGCGCGTTCTTTCCCGGCGACACCTTCGGCCTGTCCTACCGCGAGTTCGACACCGCGCGCGGCGCGTTCGTCCTGCCGACCACCTCGCCGGTGCAGTTCGAGCCGGACGCGCTGCGCGCCTCGATCGACCGCATGCTCGGTTACGCGCCGCAGGCGATGTACCTAACCCACTACAGTCGCGTCGGCGACGTGCCGCGGCTGGCGGAAGACCTGAAGGCGCAGATCGACACGATGGTGCGCCTCGCCCGCGAACATGCCGCGGCGCCCGATCGCCACGCGCGCCTCGTCGCCGCCCTGGCCGAGCTGTACCTCGATCGCGCGCGTGCGCATGGCTGCACGCTCGCCGATGCGACGATGCGCGAACTCCTCGATATCGACATCGAGCTGAACGCACAGGGGCTGGAAGTCTGGCTGCAGCGTGGCGCCCGGGGTTGAGGGGGCGCCGCATCGTCAACCGTTGCCGGCAAGGGGGCACCGATGTCCGTCACCATGAACCGTCGCCGTTTCCTGCAGATGGGCGCGCTGGCCGGGCGCCGAGATGCCGCGCCGGACCCGAACACGCCGTGGCGCTTCGAGACGCTGGCCGCGCTGCTGGCGAAGCGCGGCCACAGCGACGCGCGCATCGCCAAGATCCTCGGCGGCAACTTCGCGCGGCTGTTCCGCGAGGTGTGGGGCGGCTGAACCCGCTCAGCGCGGCTCGCGCGCCAGCGCCGCGGTCAGCTGCTGCCGCCACTCGTCGATGTAGGCGGTGTAGGCCGCGTCGTCGAGGAAGGCGCGCACGTAGGCGTCGCCCTCCGAGCCGAGCGCGGTCAGCGTGTAGCTGACGCTGATGCGCGATCGCCCGGCATCGGCCGGCTCGCAGCGCACGTCCACCAGCCCGATGTTGGAACCTTCGGCCAGCCGCGCGTAGCTGACGCGATGGGTGGCGGGTTCGTAAGCGCTGACGATCCAGGTGGTGACGCGGCCGTCCGGCGCGCGCGTGCGGAACGCGCTGCCGCGCTTGCGGTCGCCGCTCAGCATCTCCGGTGCCCAGCCGGGCGCCCACTGACGCTCGCCTTCGGCGGTGAAGTAGGGGAACACTCGCGCGCAGGGCGCGGGCAGGGTGAACGTGCGGGTTTGGCTGCCGGAGGCGTGGGACATGGCGGTAGCCCCACTGGAGACAAGGAGGACGAGGGCGGCGCCCAGGCTGCGGGGCAGGAGATGCATGGCGATGGCCTGCTGTGGTTGATATGTACCATGGTAACATATCAACAATCCGGCCGGCACGGCTGGAATGACCACGCCGACCGAGGAGCCCGAGATGTCGAACCGAGACGAGCCGCGCCGCGAGGTGGAACGCGTACAGACCGGCGTGCGTCTGGAGAAGCGCCTGCTGAAGGTGCTGAAGGGCCTGGCCGAATACCTCGATCTGTCGCTGGGCGATCTGCTCGAGGGCGTGGCGCTGCACGCACTGGAGAACAAGCCGCCGTTCTCGGCGGCGACGCTGAAGCGCGTCGCCGACCTCAAGCGCGTCTATGGGCTCGACCTCGGCGCCGCCGACAGCCACCGCCTGCGCGAACGCTGACTGGCCTGCATATCGCCGTTCGGCGGGTCGGACGTCACCCAGTTGGCGCTGCCGCCGGGCCGGCGTAGATTCGCGCCAGCGCGGACGCCGCGGAGGCCGCCATGCCGGGCAGAAACCTCGTGGTGCTGTTCGACGGCACCTGGAACAAGGCCGAGTCGGGCACCAACGTCGAGCGCCTGGCGCGGCTGATCGCCGCCAGCGACGCGCAGGGAACGCCGCAGCTCTGCCGCTACATTGTCGGCGTCGGCGTGAAGCCCGGTCTGACGCACTGGCTGGGCGGGGCGTTCGGCTGGGGCCTGTCCGACCACGTGCAGGCGGGTTACCGCTGGCTGTGCGAGCAGTGGCAGCCGGACGATGCGGTGTTCCTGTTCGGCTTCAGCCGCGGCGCGTATACCGCGCGCAGCCTCGGCGGGCTGATCCGCAAGTGCGGCCTGCTCGAGACCGGCGCCGACCGCCGCCTGGACGCGAGGCAGATCGCGAGCGCGTACGACTTCTACCGCACCGCCGACATCCATCCCGACGATCCGCGCGCGGTGGCGTTCCGCGCGCAGCATTCGGTGGAGATCGGCATCCGCATGATCGGCGTGTGGGACACGGTGGGCTCGCTCGGCATTCCCGACGTCGCGTCCTGGTTTCCCGGCGCGCGGGCGCGCTACAGCTTCCACGACACCGAGCTCAGCAAGATCGTGCGGTACGCCTATCACGCGATGGCGCTGAACGAGCGCCGCGCCGACTACGCGCCGACCAAGTGGACGCGCAAGGGCGCGGCCGGCGAGGCGGTGCTGGAGAAGAAGCCGGAGCAGGCCGAAGTCGAGCAGCGCTGGTTCATCGGCGCGCATGCCGACGTCGGCGGCGGCTACCGCCAGGATGGCGCCGGCCGCCGGCCCGATCCGCTGCCCGACCTCGCGCTGGCCTGGCTGCAGCGCATGGCCATGCGCGCGGGGCTGGCCTTCGACGCGCCGTTCGAGCCGGCGCCCGGCGCCGACGCCGCCACGCCGAACGATTCCTATCGCGAGTTCATGTACGGCCTCTACCGCGCGCTGAAGCCGCCGTACGACCGCGCCGTCGGCGGCGGCGTCAACGAGACAGTGGACGAATCGGTGTGGCGGCGCTGGCGCCTCGACGCCGGTTACCGGCCGCCCGGCCTGGTCGAGGCGGTGATCCGCGGCGGCATCGCGGTGCCGCCCGACATCCGTCCCTGACGCCGTCGCGCCGCCTCCCGCCGCGGTGCTAGCCTGACGCCGTCGCCGCCGGGTGCGCCGCCATGGCCGTCCACAACGCGGACATCGCCGCCGTGTTCCAGGAGATCGCCGATCTGCTGGCGCTGCAGGACGCCAACCCGTTCCGCATCCGCGCCTACGTCAACGCCGCGCGCACCATCGAGGGCTGGCCCGAGGAGCTCGACCTGTGGGTGCGCCGCGGGCACGAGCTCGAGGACATCCCCGGCATCGGCGCGGATCTGGCCGGCAAGATCCGCGAGATCCTCGACACCGGCGGTTGCGCCGCGCTGCAGCGCCTGCGCCGCGGCTTCCCCGCCGGCATCACCGACCTGCTGCGCGTGCCGGGCCTGGGGCCGAAGCGCGTGCGCACGCTCTACCGCGAGCTGCACGTCGAGACGCCGGAGCAACTGCTGCGCGCCGCGCGCGACGGGCGCATCCGCGAGCTGCCGGGTTTCGGCGCCACCAGCGAGAAGCGCATCCTCGAGGCGGCGTCCGCCTACGTCGGCCGCGAGCAGCGCATGCCGCTGGCGAAGGCGGCGGCCTACGCCGAGGCGCTGCTCGCGTGGCTGCGCGGCGCGCGCGGCGTGCGGGACGCCGTGATCGCCGGCAGCTACCGGCGCATGCGCGAGACGGTCGGCGATATCGACGTGCTGGTGTCGGCGCGGCACGGCGGCCCGGTGGCCGAGCGCTTCGTCGCCTACGACGAGGTCGACCGCGTGCTGGCCAAGGGCGGCACGCGCGCCAGCGTGGTGCTGAAGAGCGGCCTGCAGGTGGACCTGCGCGTGGTCGCGCCGGAGAGCTACGGCGCCGCGCTGGTCTACTTCACCGGCTCGAAGGCGCACAACATCGAGCTGCGGCGCATGGCGCAGCAGCGCGGACTGAAGATCAACGAGTACGGCGTGTTCCGCGACGGCGAGCGCATCGCCGGCGACACCGAAGCGTCCGTCTACCGCACCCTCGAACTCGACTGGGTGCCGCCCGAGCTGCGCGAGGACCGCGGCGAGATCGAGGCCGCGCGCCGGCACGCGCTGCCGGAGCTGGTGGAGCTCGACGACCTGCGCGGCGACCTGCATGCGCACACCACCGCCACCGACGGCCGCGGCACGCTGGAGGAGATGGCCGCGGCGGCGCGCGCGGCCGGCCTCGAATACCTGGCCGTCACCGAGCATTCGAAGCGTGTGAGCATGGCGCACGGCCTGGACGCCGCGCGGCTGGGCAAGCAGATCGACGCCATCGATCGCCTCAACGACACGCTGCGCGGCATCACCCTGCTGAAGGGCATCGAGGTCGACATCCTCGAGGACGGCGCGCTGGACCTGCCGGACAAGGTGCTGGCGCGCCTCGACCTGGTGGTCGGCGCGGTGCACAGCGCCTTCCACCTGTCGCGCAAGCAGCAGACCGAACGCATCCTGCGCGCGATGGACCGGCCGTGCTTCAGCATCCTCGCGCATCCGACCGGCCGCCTGCTCAGCGAGCGCGAGCCCTACGACGTCGACATGGAGCGCATCGTCCGCCACGCCCGCCAGCGCGGCTGCTTCCTCGAACTGAACGCGCATCCGGAACGCCTCGACCTGTTGGACACGCATTGCCGCATGGCCAGGGACGAAGGCGTGCTGGTCGCCGTGTCCAGCGACGCGCACGCGCCGGCCGATTTCGGCGTGCTGCGCTACGGCATCGGCCAGGCGCGCCGCGGCTGGCTGGAGAAGGGCGACGTGCTGAACACGCGCGCGCTGCGCGACCTGCGCAAGCTGCTCGCCGGCACCATGCGCGGCTAGGCGGCGGCGTGCGGCGCGGCGCGTTTGACGCAGATCAGACAAACCGCGCGGCCGGCGCGCGCGCGGCGATTCCCGGTCGTGCCGCGCGGCTATAGTCGGCGCATGTCGACGGGGTCGCCCGAGCTGGTGTTTCGCGCCCGCGGCCTCACCAAGGTCTACCGCATGGGCGAGGTCGAGGTACACGCTTTGCGCGGCGTCGATCTGGATCTCCACGGCGGCGAACTGGTCGTGCTGCTCGGCCCTTCCGGCAGCGGCAAGTCGACCCTGCTGAACATCCTCGGCGGACTGGACGTGCCGACCGCCGGGCAGGTCTGGTACCACGGCGAGGACCTCACCGCCGCCGGCGCGCGCGCGCTGACCCGCTTCCGCCGCACCCACGTCGGCTTCGTGTTCCAGTTCTACAACCTGATTCCCAGCCTGACCGCGCGCGAGAACGTCGCCCTGGTCACCGACATCGCCGAGGCGCCGATGACGCCGGAAGAAGCGCTGGCGCTGGTCGGCCTGGGCGAGCGCCTGGACCATTTCCCGGCGCAGCTCTCCGGCGGCGAGCAGCAGCGCGTGGCGATCGCGCGCGCCGTCGCCAAGCGCCCGGCGGTGCTGCTGTGCGACGAGCCGACCGGCGCGCTGGATTCGCCCACCGGCGTGCGCGTGCTGGAGGTGATCGAGCGGGTCAACGCGGAGCTCGGCACCACCACGGTGGTGATCACCCACAACGCCGACATCGCGCGCATGGCGCATCGCGTGCTGCGCATGGCCGACGGCCGCATCGCCAGCTCGGAAGCGAATCCGACGCGCACGCCGGCGCGGGAGCTGTCGTGGTGAGCGCGCTGGCGCGCAAGGCGCTGCGCGACCTCGGCCGCCTGCGCAGCCAGGCGATCGCGATCGCGCTGGTGGTGGCCAGCGGCGTCGCCACCTTGGTGATGTCGCAGTCGACCTGGCGTTCGCTGGAACTGACGCGCGCGCGCTTCTATGCCGACTACGCCTTCGCCGACATGTGGGCCGCGGTGAAGCGCGCGCCGGAGACGCTGGCCGCGCGCCTCGCCGCGATCGACGGCGTGCAGGCGGTGGAGACGCGGCTGGTGGCGCCGGCGACGCTGCGCGTGCCCGGCTTCGCCGACCCGGTGCGGGCGGTGGTGCAGTCGCTGCCGGTGGCGGGCGCGCCGGTGCTGGACCGGCTGTACCTGCGGCGCGGCCGTCTGCCGGCGCCCAACGCGCGCGACGAGGCGGTGCTGAGCGACGCTTTCGCCGACGCGCACCGCTACCGGCCGGGCGACCGCATCCAGGCCATCGTGCACGGCCGCAGCCAGTGGTTCCGCGTGGTCGGCGTGGCCAGCTCGCCCGAGTACGTCTACCAGATCCGCCCCGGCAGCGCGTTTCCCGACTTCAAGCGCTTCGCCATCCTGTGGACGTCGCGACGCGGCCTGGAGGCGGCGCTGGACATGGACGGCGCCTTCAACACGGTGGCGCTGCGCCTGCGGCCGGGCGTGCCGGCGGCGGCGGTGGCGCAGCGCGTGGACGCGCTGCTGGCGCGCTACGGCGGCATCGGCGCCTATGCGCGCGACGAACAGCTCTCGCACCGCTACCTCGAATCGGAGCTGCGCCAGCTCGCGGTGATGGCGCTGCTGTTCCCGGCGATCTTCCTCGGCGTCTCGGCGTTCCTGCTGAACGTGGTGCTGACGCGGCTGGTCGGCGCGCAGCGCGGGCAGGTGGCGGTGCTGAAGGCGGTCGGCTACACCGATGTCGACGTCGCCCGCCATTACCTCGGCATCGTCGCCCTCATCGCCGCCGGCGGCGCGCTGCTCGGCGTCGCCGGCGGCGCCTGGCTGGGGCACTGGATGGCGGGCGTCTACCGCGACTTCTTCCGTTTCCCGTTCCTCGACTACCGCGTCGGCGCGGACGTGGTGGCGAGCGGCCTCGGCGTCAGCCTCGGCGCCACGTTCGCCGGCACGCTGCAGGCGGTGTTCGGCGCGATGCGCCTGCCGCCGGCGGAGGCGATGCGGCCGCCGGCGCCGGAGCGCTACCGCGCGCTGCTCGCCGAGCGCCTCGGCCTGCAGCGCTGGTTCGCGCCGACGACGCGCATGATCCTGCGCCAGCTCGAACGGCATCCCTTCAAGGCGCTGCTGACCGTCGTCGGCCTGGCGCTTGGCTGTTCGATCATGATGGTCGGCCGCTTCCAGAACGACGCGATCGACTATCTGACGCAGGTCGAGTTCTACGTCGGCCAGCACTACGACATCGCCGTCGACTTCACCGAGCCGACCGCGCGCGCCGCGCTGTTCGAACTGGGCGCGCTGCCCGGCGTCACCGCGGTCGAGCCGTATCGCGCGGTGGGCGTGCGCCTGCGCCACCGCGCGCGCAGCTACCGCACCGCCATCGAAGGCCTGCCCGCGAACGGCCGCCTGCGCACGCCGATGGACGTCGCGTTGCGGCCGGTCGCGCTGCCGCCGGACGGCCTGCTGCTGGACGCCTACCTCGCCCGCATGCTGGGCGTGCGCGTCGGCGACGTCGTCGACGTGGACGTGCTGGAGGGCCGCCGGCGCACGCTGCTTCTCCGCGTGGCCGGCACCGTCGACGAGTACCTCGGCGCGCGCGCCTACATGCGCCTCGACACGCTCGACCGCGCGCTGGGCGACGGCGCGCTGGTGTCGGGCGCCTGGCTCGGCGCCGAGCCGGCGCGGCAGGGCGCGGTGATGGACGCGCTGGAACGAAGGCCGCGCGTGGCCGGCATGGGCGAGCGCATGGCCTCGCTGCGCAGTTTCCTCGACACCATGGCCGAGAGCATCCTCGTGTTCACGCTGGTGACGCTGCTGCTGGGCGGCCTGATCAATTTCGGCGTGGTCTACAACACGGCGCGCATCGCGCTGTCCGAGCGCTCGCGCGAACTGGCCACCATGCGCGTGCTCGGCTTCACCGAGCGCGAAGTGGGCGCGGTCCTGCTGGGCGAACTGGGGCTGCTGGTGCTCGCCGCGGTGCCGCTCGGCTTCGCCGCCGGCGCGCTGTTGTGCTGGGGCATGGCCACGGCGATGCAGTCGGACCTGATGCGCATCCCGGTGCACTTCACCAGCGGCACCTACGCCATCGCCGCGCTGGCGACGCTGGCCGCCGCCGCGCTGTCGGCGGCGGCGGTGTACCGTCGCGTCGCCCGGCTGGATCTGCTGGCGGTACTGAAGGCGCAGGAATGAACGCGAAGCAGCGAATCGTGCGCTGGAGCCTGATCGCCTGCGCGCTGCTGGCCGCGGCCGCGCTGGCCGTGTGGTGGCTGCGCCCGGCGCCGCTGCCGGTCGAGGTGGCCGAGGTGCGCCGCGCGCCGTTCGTGCAGAGCTTCGTCGAAGAGGGGCGCACGCGGCTGGAGCACCGCTATCTGGTGGCCGCGCCGGTCGGCGGCATGCTGCACCGCATGACCCTGCGCGAGGGCGACCCCGTGCGCGCCGGCCAGAGGGTCGCCGAGGTCGAACCTTCGGTGGCGGCGCTGAACGATCCCGCGCAGCGCGCACGCCTGCGCGCGGAAACCGACGCGGCGGGCGAGGCCGAGGACGCCGCGCGCCACGCGCTGCAGGCGGCCGATACCGCGCTGCGCCTGGCGCGCAGCGACCTGACGCGCCTGCAGGGCATGCGCGCGGTGGTCGCGCCCTCCGCGCTGGACGCCGCCGCCGCCCGTGCCGAGGAGGCGGCGCAGCGCCGCGACGCCGCGCAGGCGGAACTCGCCGCCGCCGCGCAGCGCCACGCCGCCTACGAGCGCCTGCTGGCGCTGGAGGGCCGCGGCGGCGGGCAGGTGCTGGCGCTGACCGCGCCGATCGACGGCGTGGTGATCCGCCGCTACCAGGAAAGCGCCGTGCCGGTGGCGGTGGGGCAGGCGATCCTCGAGATCGGCGATCCGCGCGACCTCGAGATCGAGGTGCAGGCGCTGTCCGCGGACGCGGTGAAGCTGCGCGCGGGCATGCGCGCGCTGATCCACGAATGGGGCGGGGCGCACACGCTCGAGGCGCGCGTGCGGCGCATCGAGCCGGGCGCGTTCACCAAGGTGTCGGCGCTGGGCGTGGAGGAACAACGCACCTACGTGCGCCTGGACTTCACCTCGCCCTACGCCGAGTGGGCGCAGCTCGGCGACGGCTACCGCGTCGAGGTGGAGTTCGTGCTGTCCGAAGGCGCCGACGTCCTGCAGGTGCCGAGCGGCGCGCTGGTGCGCGACGGTGATCGCTGGACGGTGTTCGCGGTGCGCGGCGGCCGCGCGCGCGCCGTGCCGGTGCAGATCGGCCGGCGCGGCAGCGGCGCGACCGAGATCCGCGCCGGCGTGCGTGCGGGCGAGCGCATCGTCGCCTGGCCGGACGACCGCATCGTCGACGGCGTGCGCGTGCGCGCCTTGCCGGGCGCCGCCGCCACGCCGGGATCCTGAGGCGAGACCACGCGGCTGCGGCCGCAAAGGAGTGGATGATGCTCACCTTCAAACTGGCTCTGGTGGCGGCGGCGGTGGCGATACCGTTCGCCGTCACCGTGGCGCTGGCCGCGGTGTTCGCGGCGCTGGCGCGGCTGCGCCCGCAGACCTCCCCCCTGGGACATCCGGCGCCGGCGCCCGGCGACTACCGGCGCCGGCAGATCGCCCGCCTGGAGCGCCGGGCGTGGGCCTGGCTGGCGCCGACGTTGATCGCGGCGCTGCTGCTCGCGCTGCTGTGGCTGTGGCTGCGCGGCGCGCAGGTGGGCACCGACGCCGTGGCCGGCGCCGGCGACATCCTGCCGCTGGGACTGGCGGCAGCGCTGCTGGCGGTCGGGCTGGCCGGCATCGCCCGCGTCTTCGCGCTGCGCCGGCGGTTGCAGCATGCGCTGACCGCGGAGCTGATCACCGCGCAATGCCTGCACGAACTCGCGCGGCGCGATTGCGTGGTCATGCACGACATCGCAGGCGAGGGCGGCGTGCGCATCGATCACGTGGTGATCGCGCCGGCCGCGGTCTATGCCGTCGCCACCGGCAGCCGGCTGCTGGCGCGCCCGGGCGGTTCGGCGGAGGTGCGCTACGACGGCGAGCGGCTGGCGTTCCCGGTGTGGGAGGAGGTGCGGCCGCTGCGCGAAGTGCGGACGCAGGCGCAGTGGCTGGCGGCCTGGCTGGCCAGGGAGGTCGGCGAGGTGCCGGTGCTGCCGGTGCTGGCGTTGCCCGGCTGGAAGGTGCTGGGCACGGGGCCCGCCGACGCCGTGCTGGTGATCAATCCGCGCGACTGCGGATTCATGGCGGAACCGTCGGTGTCGCCGCTGGACGGCGGCCTGCGGGAACGCATCGGCGCGGCGCTGGCGCGCCGCGCGGCCTGAGCGCCCCTGCGCGCAAAGCAATGGGACCGGCGCATGGCCGGTCCCGCGATGCGCGCGACGGCGCGCCGCTCAGCCCTGCTGCACCAGCGTGATGTTGCCCTTGTCGTCCACGCGCACGATGTCGCCCTGGCGCAGGTTGGCGGCGTCCTCGACGTTGACGTTGACCATGCGGCCATCCCACATCTTCACGCTGATCTGGTACATGCCCTTGGTCTTGCCCTCGCCGATCTTCTTGCCGGCGTAGGCGCCGCCGGCGACGCCGGCGATGGTGGCCGCGGTCTTGCCCTTGCCGCCGCCGACCTGGTGGCCGAGCAGGCCGCCGGCGACCGCGCCGATGACGGCGCCGGCGGTGCCGTGGTCGGCGGTCTTGCTCTCCGTGTAGCTGACCTGCTGTACGACGCCGCAGTCGTAGCAGCGGATGTACATGCTGCCGTCCTTCTTGGTGATCACGTCCTGCGCGGCGGAGGCCGGCAGGGCGGCGGCCGCGCCCAGCGCGACGGCGAGCGCGGCAGCGAACAGGGATTTCGTGTTCATGGCCATTTCCTCGGGGGCGGACGCGGCGCGTCCGTGCATGCCCAGTCTAGTCCGCGCACGCTGAACGGGAAACGATGGGCCGCGGGTCCCGGAGTCGGTCCGCCGGTGCGTGGACCGGACGCGCCCGCGGGCCGGCTGCGGCGCGGCCGGGGAGGGCGTGCGCGCCGCCCGTCGCCGCGCTGATGCAGCGCGGCGGAAGGCGCTCCGCAGGCGGCTGCGCGGCGCATTTTCCGCCGCCCGTTCGCGAACGGCGAGGCCGCGCCGGTACGGTCGATTTCTCGAAAAGCTTGGGCTATAGTGCGCGCGCTGTGTTTGCACGGTCACAAGTGCATCGTGGCCCGATGCAGCGCCGATCTCCGATCACGCTCCATCGCTTCACACCCTGTGTCTACCTGCACACCAGTAGCCGGCGGTTGTCACGAGATATCCGCCTAGTCTCGTAACGTTTGGAGATATCCCATGTCGGATCGTCAGATCGGCACCGTGAAGTGGTTCAACGAGGCCAAGGGCTTCGGCTTCATCAGCCGCGAGAACGGCCCGGACGTGTTCGTGCATTTCCGCGCGATCACCGGCACCGGTTTCCGCACGCTGCAGGAAGGCCAGAAGGTGAGCTTCAAGGTCGTGCAGGGCCAGAAGGGCCTGCAGGCCGACGAAGTCACCCCGGCCTGATCGACCGCGCGTCCGGTCACCCGCGCCCCGGGCAGCTCGGCTGCCCGGGGCGTTTCTTTTGCGCGGCGCGTCGCCGCAGCGCCCCCGCGCCGGGGTGTGGACGGCGCACGGGCGCGCCCGCCGCGTTCTGCTAGGCTGCCGCCGCCGGCGGCGGGCCGGCAGGCCGGAAGGAATGCTCCATGCGGATGCTTCGTTGCGCGCAGGCCGCGATGATGGCCGGCATGCTGGCGCCGGCGCTCGCCGCCGCCGCGCCGTGGGCGGCGTGGGAAGTGCCGGCCGGCTATCGCGAGATCGCCGGCGGCGACCACGAGCGCATCTACGTGCGCGCGGACGAGGATGCGAAGCATCCCGCCGAACGCCTCGAAGTCCGCCTCGCCGAGGCGCCCGCCGGCCAGCCGCTCGGCGACTGGTTCGCCGCCTTGCGCAAGCAGCGCGAGGCGACCTGCCCGCAGTTGCAGGCGCAGCCCGGGCGCTCGCGCCTGGATGCCGCGCCGCCGACCTTGCTGGAGATGTGGCACTGTCCGCGCGATGCGCGCAGCGGCAAGGGCGAGGTCGCCGTGCTGAAGGCGATGCGCGACGGCACGCGCGTCTGGCTGGCCAGCGCCTCGCGCAGCTACGCGCCGTTCGAGCCCGGCAAGACGCCGCTGCAGAAGGCCGAGCTGGCGCGCTGGACCGCCTTCGAGCAAAGCCTGACGCTGTGCCTCGACTACGCCAGCGCGCCCGCCTGCATGGGCGACCCCGCGGCGCTGGGTACGGCGCAGGCGGTGGCGCCGGCCGCGGCCGAAGCGGCCGCCCTGCATCGCGCCGAAGCGCGCGGCCGCGAGATCTACCTGCAGGACCGCCTGGCCTGGAAGGCCGGCGACGTGCTCGGCAAGGCCGGCCATCTGGGCAAGGACACCGGCGTGAAGGGCTGGATCGCGATGCCGGGGCGGCGCGAGGGCGGCACCGTGTACTTTCTCGGCGGCAGCGCGCAAGCGCCGGTGCCGTTGTGGGTGGTCGCCTTCGATGCATCCGGCAAGGCCAGCGTGCGTGCCGCTCGCGCGGACGACCTCGAGCGCGACGACCTCGCCGCGCGCTACCGCGCGCGCCAGTCCGCGCTGGCGTTGCAAGCGAAGCCGTGCACGCCGGCGCTGGGCAGCGCGGTGCTGCGTCCCGAGGACGGGCAGGGCTGGTTGGTCTACACGCTGGCGCACGGCGCGGATGCCGACACCGTCTGGATCGGCGGCCACACCCGCTTCCGCATGGCGCCGGACGCCGTCACCGCGCTCGATGCCGAGCCCTTGCCGGCCGGCTGCCAGCACATCGCCCGGCACGACGCGGACGGCCGCGCCTACCGCGTGCTGCAGCTCGCGCAGCCGCAGCCGCCCGTGCCGTCGGAGACGCTGATCGCGCAGCAGCTCGGCGCCGGCCTGCCGTTCCTGGTGGCGACGCCCGCGGGGGTATGGCGCATCGACGATGGCCGCGTGCAGAAGCTCGACGTGCGCGCGCGCAACCGGCTGCCGGCGGCGCACTGACGCCCGCGCGAGCGGGCCGCGGCGCGTTGGTCGGCGCCGCGCCTCAGCCGGCCGGCTCGAAGCGCGCGCGCAGTTGCCGCGCGCGGCGGCCGCGGTTGACCACCGCGGCGATCAGGTGGCGCGGCAACACCGGCTTGGTCAGGAAGTCGTCGCCGCCGGCGGCGAGCGCCTGGAAGCGCGTGTCGGCCTCGTGGTCGCCGGAGATGAACACGATCGAGGTGAATTCGGTGCCCGGCTGCTCGCGGATGCGCGCGGCCATCTCCAGGCCGTCGATCTCGGGCATGTACAGGTCGAGCAGCACGACCTCGGGCGCGAAGGCGCCGATGTCGGCCAGCGCCTCGCGCGGGTCGGAGTGCAGGCGCGCCACCACCCCGGCGTGCCGCAGCACGCTCTCGCAGAACACCGCCTGGCTGCGGTCGTCGTCGATCACCATCACGCGCAGCGGATCGCGCTTCCAGCTGCCGAGCAGGCGGGCGATGCGCGCCGCCAGTGCGGCGAGGCCGGCGTCCGCCGCCAGCACGTGATCGGCGCCGGCGCGCAACGCCTGCATGCGTTGCGCCACCTGCGCCTCGCGCAGCAGGGCGATCAGCAGCGGACGCTGCGCCTCGGCGGCGAGGCGCGCGCCCTGGCGTGCCAGCGTGTCGAGCGCGCCGAGATGGCTGGCATCGACGAGCACGCCGTGCATGCCGCCGAAGGGCGAGGCGGCCAGCACCGATTCGGCGGAGGCGTGGGCGACCAGCCCGATGTCGTGCTGCGCCAGTTCGATGCTCAGCTCCGCCACCAGCGCGGGGTCGTCGGTCAGGCACATCAGGGTGGCGCCGGCGACCGGCGCCGCCAGCGTGACCGGCGCGGTCAGCGTCACCGGCGCGTCGTCCGCCGCGGCGGGCTCGACGCGCTCGCCGGCCAGGCCGCGGGCCATGCGGCGCATGGCTTCCATCTGTGCCGCATCCGGCGTGTTGCCGTCCTCGACGAAATAGCACAGGTAGACGGTCAGTTCGACCGCGGCGATCGCCAGCGGCTCGTCGCTGGCGGCGTCGGCGGCGTTGGCGATGCGGTCCAGTTCCTCGTGCAGCGCCAGCGCCGCGTCCTGCGTCCACGGCCCGCGCAGCAGCGGTTCGAAACGTTGTGCCCAGTCACGGGCGCGGGCGCGCACGTCGGCCTCCTGGCGCTGCGCGGCTTGATTCATGGCACGATCCCCCTGTTCCGGCGTTCTGGATGCGACCTGCGCCGGTTCGCCGCGAGTTTCGCATGCCGACCACGGGCCACCCAGCCGCGCATGACCGACATTGCCGAATCCGTCACACTTTTGCCCGGTGCCGTGAAGACGTTGAGCGTGCACGCGTCCGACGGCGCCCGCGCCGACCTGTGCCTGGTCGGCGCCGAGGGCGCAGCGGCGCGCGCGCTGTTGTGGCTGCCGGCGCTGGGCGTCGGCGCGCACCGCTATCTGCCGCTGGCGCAGGCGCTGGCCGCGCGCGGCGTCGCCGTGGCGCTGCACGAATGGCGCGGCACCGCCAGCAGCGACCTGCGACCGCGGCGCGGCCGCGACTGGGGCTACCGCGAGCTGCTGACGCTGGACCTGCCGGCCAGTCTCGCGGCCGCGCGCGCCGCGCTGCCGCGGGCGCGCTGGGCGATCGGCGGGCATAGCCTGGGCGGCCAGCTCGCCGCGCTGCGCCTGGCGCTGGCGCCCGGCGACGCCGATGCGCTGGTGCTGGCCGCATCGGGTTCGCCGTACTGGCGCACCTTCCCGCGGCCGCAGGCGTGGACGGTGCGCACCGTGCAGACGCTGTTCCCGCTGGTGGCGCGCCTGCGCGGTCACTACCCGGGGCGCCGCTTCCGCTTCGCCGGCGACGAGGCGCGCGGCGTGATCGCCGACTGGGCGGCCAGCGGGCGCGCCGGGCGTTACGCCGTGGCGGGGATGGCGTTCGATTTCGAGGCGGCGCTGCGCGCATTGACGCATCCGGTCTACGCGCTGCGTTTCGCCGAGGATGCGCTCGGCCCGGCGGCCTCGCTGCGCTGGCTGCTGGACAAGCTGCCGGCGGCGCCGCGCCGCAGCGACACGCTGGACGCTGCCACGCTCGGCGTGGCCGCGGACCATTTCGCCTGGATGAGGCAGCCGGACGCCGTCGCCGCGCGCATCGCGCAGTGGTTGGGCGAGGTGGTCGGCGACGGCCTCGGCGCAGGCCGTTGAGCCGTCGCATGATCGCCGTCGTCCGGCGACGCGGGCCGAAGCGGGGTCCCCGCACGCATGCGGACGCATGGCGAACACGGCGTTCGCGGCGCCCAGCCCTTGCGTCCGCGGGTGACGGCCCTAGATCCGTCCGATCCTCGCACCGGAGAAGGATGTCGCGCATGCACTTGTTTTCGCCCCTGCGCCTGCGCACGCTGGAGCTGCGCAACCGCATCGCGGTGTCGCCGATGTGCCAGTACTCGGCCGAGGCGGGCGTGCCGAACGCCTGGCACCTGGTGCACCTCGGCAGCCGCGCCGTGGGCGGCGCCGGGCTGGTGATGGCGGAGGCGACCGCGGTGCTGCCGGAAGGGCGCATCACGCCGTGGGACACCGGCCTGTGGAACGAGGCGCAGACCGAGGCCTGGCGGCCGATCGCGCGCTTCATCGCCGAGCAAGGCGCGGTGCCGGGCATCCAGCTCGCGCACGCCGGCCGCAAGGCGAGCACGGAAGCGCCGTGGCGCGGCGGCCGTCCGCTGGAGGCCGCGCAGGGCGCGTGGACGCCGGTGGCGCCCAGCGCGCTGCCGTTCGACGACGGGCATCCCGTGCCGCGCGCGCTCGACGAGGCGGGTGTGCGGGCGGTGGTCGATGCGTTCCGCGCGGCGGCGCGGCGCGCGCTGGACGCGGGCTTCAAGGCGGTCGAGGTGCACGCCGCGCACGGCTACCTGCTGCACCAGTTCCTCTCGCCCTTGTCGAACCTGCGCGAGGACGTCTGGGGCGGCAGCTTCGACCGCCGCGTGCGCCTGACCTGCGCCGTGGTCGAAGCGGTGCGCGCGGTGTGGCCGCAGACGCTGCCGCTGCTGGTGCGCATCTCGGCGACCGACTGGGCGGACGGCGGCTGGGACATCGAGCAGAGCGTCGAGCTGGCGCGGCGACTGAAGGCGCTCGGCGCCGACCTGATCGACGTCTCCAGCGGCGGCCTGCTGCCGCGCGTGCAGGTCCCGGCCGCGCCCGGCTACCAGGTGCCGTTCGCCGCGCGCATCCGCCGCGAGGCGGACGTCGCCACCGGCGCGGTCGGCCTGATCACCACGCCCGAGCAGGCCGAGCGCGTGATCGTCGAAGGCGACGCCGACCTGGTGCTGCTGGCGCGCGAGTCGCTGCGCGATCCGTACTTCCCGCGCCGCGCGGCCAAGGCGCTGGGCGCTGCGCTGACGGCGCCACCGCAGTACCTGCGCGGCTGGTGAGCGGAGGAGCCGCGCCGAGCTATCGCGCGAAGCGGGAAAGCGCGATGATGACGGACATCCGACCGAGGGTCCGGCGATGAACGACGCCCCTGCCGCGCAGCCGATCCTGATCGAAGGGCGCGAGCGCGATCTCGGCGACGGCTTCACGGTGCGCCGCCTGCTGCCGCACATGCGCGCGCGGCTGGTCGGTCCCTTCATCTTCTTCGACCACATGGGCCCGGCCCGGCTGGCGCCGGGGCAGGGGTTGGACGTGCGTCCGCATCCGCACATCGGTCTGGCCACGGTGACCTTCCTGTTCGAGGGCGCGATGCGCCATCGCGACAGCCTGGGCTGCGCGCAGGACATCGTCCCCGGCGACGTCAACTGGATGACCGCCGGCCGCGGCATCGTGCATTCCGAGCGCACGCCGCCGGACGCGCGCGCCGCCGGCGGGTCGCTGCACGGCATTCAGACCTGGGTGGCGCTGCCGCGCGCGCACGAGGAGGACGCGCCCGAGTTCCACCACCACGACGCCTCGACGCTGCCCGAGGTGACGCGCGCCGGCGTGCGCCTGCGCCTGATCGCCGGCGAGGCCTACGGCGAGCGCGCGCCGGTGCGCGTGTTCTCGCCGATGTTCTATCTCGGCGGCGAGATGGATGCGGATGCCGCGCTGGACCTGCCGGCCGGGCACGCCGAACGCGGCGTCTACGTGGTCGACGGCGAGGTCGAGATGGGCGCGCGGACGCTCGCCGCGATGCAGATGGGTGTGCAGCTCGGCGGCGTGCCGTTGCGCCTGCGCGCGCGGCGCCCTTCGCGGGTGATGCTGTTCGGCGGCGCGCCGTTCGGCGAGCCGCGCTTCATCTGGTGGAACTTCGTCTCCAGTTCGCGCGAGCGCATCGAAGCCGCCAAGGCCGACTGGAAGGAGGGGCGCTTCGACCCGGTGCCGGGCGAACACGAGTTCATTCCGTTGCCGGAGCGGTGAGCGGCGAAACGGGGGACGGAAGACGGAAGACGGAACGGACTCCGCCGTGCTGCGAAGGCTGCGCCGCGCCGGCGCAGCGGCACGCGACGAGACTTCGCGCCGCGTCGCTTCGACCGTCTCCCGTCTCCCCGAAAAGGAGAGTGCGCCATGGCCGAATTCGCCAACTTCCGCGAGTTCTATCCCTACTACCTGTCCGAGCACGCCAACCGCACTTGCCGGCGGCTGCACTTCATCGGCAGTTGCGCGGTGCTGGCGATCGTCGCGCTGGCCGCGCTGCGCGGCGAGGCGCGCTGGCTGCTGCTGGCGCCGGTCGCCGGCTACGGCTTCGCCTGGATCGGCCATTTCGCCTACGAGAAGAACCGGCCGGCGACGTTCCGCCATCCGCTGTGGAGCCTGGCCGGCGACTGGGTGATGTTCTGGCAGATCCTGCGCGGCAAGGTTTCGATCTGAGCCGCCGCCCCGTGACCAATGTCCCATGCCCGGCATCGTCGCGGCCGCGTTATGCTGGCCCGACATCCGCCGCCGGGGACCGGGAGCAGGGCGGCGGTGCAGCCGCGCCGCAGGGCGCGTCATGGGCCGCACGGCCCGGCACGGGGAGGATGCATCGATGCGTTCATGCATGTGGCTCGCGGCGCTGGCGTTGCTGCTAGGCAGCGCGTCCGCGCACGCCTTCAGCGCCGACGAACTGATAGCGAAGAACGCCGAGGCGCGCGGCGGGCTCGACAAGCTGCAGGCGATCAAGACCCTGCGCCTGCAGGGCACGCTGATGGTCGGTGGCGACTACCAGCTCGGCTACGCGCAGATGCAGAAGCGTCCCGACCGCCTGCGCATCGAGGCCAGCCTGCAGGGGCTGACCATGGTGCAGGCCTGGGACGGCGCGCAGGGCTGGCAGATCCAGCCGTTCGAGGGCCGCAAGGACCCGGCGACGATGTCCGCCGACGACGCCAAGGAGCTGTCCGAGCAGGCCGACATCGACGGCGTGCTGCAGGGCGCCAGGGCCGCCGGCGCCAGCGTGCGCTACCTCGGCACCGAGGACGTCGACGGCACCGAGGCGCACAAGCTCGAGGTGACGCTGAAGAACGGCGACAGCTACACGGTCTACCTCGACCCCGACTACTTCCTGGAGATCCGCGAGGTCGCGCGCCGCATCGTGCGCGGCGTGCCGGTCGAGACCGAAACCGACTACGGCGACTACGAGAAGGTCGCCGGCGTGTACTTCCCGTTCTCGATCGAGACCGGCACCAAGGGCACGACGCAGAAGCAGAAGATCAGCATCGACAAGGCCGAGGCCAACGTGCCGCTGGACGACGCGATGTTCGCATTCCCGGCCGGCGCCGGCGGCAAGCACTGAGGGGGACGGACCATGCGCATCCATCTGATCGCGGCCGTCGCGGCCGCACTGACGTTCGCCGCCGCCGCGCCCGCGGCCGAGACCGGCAAGGCGCACTTCGACGGCGGCGCCATCTCCGGCCTCGGCGCGCGCAACATCGGCTCCGCCACCATGAGCGGCCGCATCGCCGCGCTGGCCGCGGTCGACGCCAAGGACGGCAAGACCACGCTGTACGTCGGCGCCGCCAGCGGCGGCGTGTGGAAGTCGCTCGACGGCGGCACCACCTTCAAGCCGGTGTTCGACCGGCAGCCGGTGCAGTCGATCGGCGCGATCGCGGTCGACCCGCAGCACCCCGACACCGTCTGGGTCGGCACCGGCGAGGCGTGGACGCGCAACAGCGTCTCGGTCGGCGACGGCATCTACAAGTCGACCGACGGCGGCGAGACCTGGACGCACATGGGCCTGGCGGATTCCGAGCGCATCGCGCAGATCGTCGTCGATCCGCGCGACGGCGACACCGTGTACGCCTGCGTGCCGGGCAAGCTGTGGAGCGATTCGGCCGACCGCGGCCTGTACCGCACCCGCGACGGCGGCAGGCACTGGGAGCTGGTGCTGAAAGGCCCGAACCTGTCCACCGGCTGCGCCTCGGTCAGCCTGGATCCGCAGCACCCCGATGTCCTGTTCGCCGCGCTGTGGGACTTCCGCCGCAAAGGCTGGACGTTCCGCTCCGGCGGCCCCTCGCCGGATGCGCCCAGCGGCAGCGGCCTGTACCGCAGCGCCGACGGCGGCAAGAGCTGGAGCGAGGTCACGCCGAAGGCGAACGCCGGCTTCCCGGCCAAGCCGTACGGACGCATCGCGGTGGCGGTCGCGCCGTCGAAGCCGGACGTGGTCTACGCCTTCGTCGAGTCGACCAAGTCGGCGTTGTACCGTTCGGACGACGGCGGCAAGACCTGGCAGCGCCGCGACGACAGCCAGGCCATGGTCTGGCGCCCGTTCTACTTCGCCGCGCTGTTCGTCGATCCGACCAATCCCGACCGCCTGTTCAAGCCCGACCTCAACCTGATCCAGAGCACCGACGGCGGCAAGAGCTTCGGCGACGTCAGCGGCAACGCGCACGGCGACTTCCACACCGTGTGGATCGATCCGCGCAATCCGAAGCACGTGTTCGCCGGCGACGACGGCGGCCTGTGGCAGTCGTTCGACGGCGGCAACAAGTGGTGGAAGCAGGACAACCTGCCGGTCTCGCAGTTCTACCACGTCAGCGTCGACGGCGCCGATCCGTACCGCGTCTACGGCGGCCTGCAGGACAACAGCGCCTGGGTCGGCGACAGCGCCTATCCCGGCGGCATCACCAACAGCCGCTGGGAGAACATGTACGGCGGCGACGGTTTCTGGATGTGGGAGGATCCGTCCGATCCCGACTACATCTACGCCGAGGCGCAGGGCGGCTTCATCGGCCGCATCAACCGCCACACCCACCAGGTGCGCATGATCCAGCCGCAGGCGGGCTACAAGGAGAAGCTGCGCTTCAACTGGAACACGCCGATCGCGCTCAGCCCGAACGAGAAGGGCACGATCTACATCGGCGCGCAGTTCCTGTTCCGTTCGCGCGATCACGGCCAGACCTGGGACCGCATCTCGCCCGACCTCACCAGCAACGACCCGGAGAAGCAGAAGCAGGAACAGTCCGGCGGCGTCACCGTCGACAACTCCGCGGCGGAGATGCACACCACGATCTACTCCATCAGCGAGTCGCCGAAGCAGGCCGGGCTGATCTGGGTCGGCACCGACGACGGCAACGTGCAGTTGACGCGCGACGGCGGCAAGACCTGGACCAACGTGGCGAAGAACATCCGCGGCGTGCCCGCGCACTCGTGGGTGAGCTGGGTGCAGGCCGGCAACTTCGACGCCGGCACCGCCTACGTCGCCTTCGACCGCCACACCTTCGGCGACATGGCGCCGTACATCTACAAGACCATCGATTACGGCCGCAGCTGGACGCCGATCGTCTCGCCGAAGGACGGCAAGGGCCTGCGCGGCTACGTGCACGTGATCAAGGAGGACACGGTCAAGCCCGAGTTGCTGTTCGCGGGCACCGAGTTCGGCCTGTGGATCTCCATCGACGGCGGCCGCCAGTGGGCGCAGTTCAAGGGCGGCAACTTCCCGAACGTCGCCGTGCGCGATCTGGTGGTGCAGCCGCGCACCTCGGACCTGGTGCTGGCCACGCACGGGCGCGGCATCTGGATCGTCGACGACATCACCCCGCTGCGCGCGCTCGACGCGAAGACGCTGGCGTCCGAGGCGGCGTTCCTGCCGGGACGTCCGGTGCAGCAGCGCATCGAGGCGTCCGGCGGCTGGCCGGAGGGCGACGCCAAGTTCCGCGGCCGCAACCCGCCGGACGGCGCGGTGATCACCTACTACCAGAAGAGCCGCCACCTGTTCGGCAAGCTCAAGCTGGAGATCTACGACGCCGACGGCAAGCTGGTCGACACGCTGCCCGGCAGCGTGCGCCGCGGCATCAACCGCGTGACCTGGAACATGCGCGTCAAGCCGCCGCGCGTGCCGCCGGCCGCCGCGCTGGCGCAGTCGGCCGCGCAGGGGCCGCGCGTGCTGCCCGGCACCTACACCGTCAAGCTGGTGAAGGGCGAGCAGAGCATCACGGAGAAACTCGACGTCGGCCTCGACGCGCGCGCTCCGTTCACGCTGGCCGACCGCAAGGCGCAGTTCGAGGCGGCGATGCGCGTGCACCGCATGTTCGGCGACATGACCGACCTGGCCTATCGCATCGTCGCCGTGCGCGACGGCGCCAGCCAGCGCGCGGCCGCGGCCAAGGACGACGCCGCGCTGGCGAAGCAGTTGACGGATCTCGCCGGCAAGGCGGACAAGATCCGCAAGGAAGTCGTGGCCACCACCGAGGGCGGCGCCATCACCGGCGAGGAGCGACTGCGCGAGCACCTCGACCAGGTGTACGGCGCGATCGTCGGCTACGAAGGCCGGCCGACCGACTACCAGCTCGCCCGCGTGGAGGCACTGCAGCGCGAGATGGACGACGTCGCCAAGTCGTTCGAGGCGCTGCGCCAGGGCGACCTGGCCAAGGTCAACGCGGCGCTGGCCGCGAAGGGCCTACAGCCGATCGCGGTGCCCGAGCGCGCTCCCGCCGACGCCGGCGGCGGCGCCGCGGGCGGCGGCATGCGCGAGCGCGATCGCGGCATGCCCGGGGAGATCGACTGACGGGCTGCGGATCCGTCGCGGGCGGCGCCAGGCGCCGCCCGCGACGGCACGCGATCCGCCTTCCGCTCAGGCGACGGCGACGTGGTCCAGCGTGGCCGCCCCGCCGCGCCGCTGCCGGCGCGTGCCGCTCCAGTCGACCAGATCGATCTCGTTGCGGATCGAGGCCAGCGTCTCGATCAGGCGCTCGACCTCGGCGTCGTTCAGGCCGGCGTTCAGCGTCAGCCGCAGCAGCGAGCGGTTCTTGGCCGTGGCCGGCGCGCAGAAGATCGAGCCGAACACGCCGTGCGCCTCGAACACGTCGCGCACGTGCATGGTCAGCCGCTCCGGGCCGATCTCGAGGCCGACGATCTGCTCGGTGCCGTTGGCGATCGGGTAGCCGAGCGCGGTCAGCGCCGTGCGCACGCGCTGGGTGACCTGGCGCAGGCGGTTGCGACGCCAGCCTTCGGCCTGGATCACGCGGTGCGCGGCACCGATGCCGGCCAGCTCGTGCGGCAGCAGGGTGGAGCTGAAGATCGCCGGCAGCGACTCGCTGGCGAGGTATTCGCGGAAGCCGGCCGGGCAGGTGATGAGGCCGGCGCGCGCGCAGTAGGTCTTGGCCAGGCTGACGGTGCGGAAGTGCACGCGGTCGCCGAGGCCGAGACTGGCCACCAGGCCCTCGCCGTGGCTGCCGTGCGTGCCCAGCGAATGCGATTCGTCGACCACCAGCACGCAGTCGTGGCGCGCGGCGATGTCGGCGTAGGCGGCCAGCGGGCAGAGCGCGCCGGTGGTGCTGTAGACGGCATCGACCAGGATCACGCCCGGGCCGTTGCGCAGCACCTGGCGCTCGAGGTGCTCGGGGTCGTTGTGCAGGATCGCCACCGCCCGGGCGCCGGCGCTTTTCACGCCTTCCCACAGCGAGGCGTGCGCCAGCATGTCGACGTACACCGGCGTGCGCTCGCCGGCGATCGACTGCACCAGGCCGACGTTGGCGTTGTAGCCGGACTGGCAGAGCATGCCCTCTTCCGCGCCCATCGCGCCGGCGAGCTCCTGTTCGAGCCTGCGCATCGGGTCTTCCGCATGCTGCAGGAAGATGCCCGACATCATCATGCCGTTGCCCTCGTTCTCCAGCGCCGCGCATTGCGCGCGCACGATTTCCGGGTGCCGGGTGATGGCGAGATAGTCGTTGCTCTGCAGCACCAGGTCGCCGGCCCTGGGCACGCTGCCGAGCATGATGTGCTTGCCGCCCCAGGCGAGCTGCACGCGTTCGCGGCGGAAATGCTCCACGCGTTCGCGCAGCAGTTCGGGCAGCGCCGGCGCAGCCGGGCGGGGTGTGGCGGGACGAAGCGGAACGATGGCCTCCGGCGCGGCCGGGGCGGGGTCGATGACGTCGAGCATGGTGGTGGTCCTCTCACGGGTGCGGATCGCGGAAAGTCGTCCATGATTCGGGTCCTGCGAGCGGAGGCAGGACGCTGGCCGCTCCGTGCCTGGTGCGGCCGAAAGCGAGAGGCGATGTCAGCGCGTGGCGGTGGGGTCGCCGCGCGTCCCCAAAGTGTCCTGGTCACGGAGCCAGGTGCGATATGGCTTGACCATGTGCAGCTGGAAACGCTCCACCTGGTCGATCAGGCTGTAGTAATACCACCGATCGCCCTTGACCGCCGTGGCCGGGAACAGGCAGGCCTCCGGGTCGACCAAAGTCGGGGTGTAATAGCCGTCTTTACTGCCGAACCACGGCACCGCCTCGCCGTTGCGCAGGGCGGCCAGGACCGCCGACGGCGCCCCCAGTTCCTCGGCGATCTCGTAGTGGGCGCGCAGGTCGTCGTCGGTCTGCACCAGCAGGAAGCGGCCGCGCCCCATGGCGTCCAGCAACAGCAGCCCGGTGGGGTTGCAGTGCACGTAGCTCTCCGCCGGCTGGAAGTCGGCGGTCATGCTGGCGAAGGCGCGGCGGAAGGCGGGGTCGCGCAGGAAGCCGAAGTCGCCCAGCGCCAGGGTTTCGGCGACGAAGGCTCCGGCGCGCTCGAAATAGCGGTGTTGCAGCTCGCGGATCGCGCTGCCGAGGCGCTGGATCGCGTGCGGGTCGTTCTTGCGGATGAAGCGGTCGATGATGCCGGCGTTGAAGGCCTCGATGGCGACGGCGTCGTCGGCGCGGCCGGTCAGCAGGATCTTGCCGATCTGCGGGTTGTCCAGGCGCTGGCAGAAGGCCACGCCGTCCATTTCCGGCATCACGTGGTCGACCACCACCACCGAGACCTCGGCGAAGCGCTCGGGGTCGTAGGCGATGCGGTGGATGGTATCGACGTCGAGGGCGACCAGTTCCTGCCGGCGCGAGGGCTGGTCCTTCCAGCGGTACAGCCAGCCGCCGCCCGGCACCGGCCGGCTGGCGCTGGTCCCCAGCGCCGCCAGCGCGCGCCGCGGCGAGCTGTAGGTGCGCACGTGCAGCATCGGGTCGAGCAGCAACGGCACGACCTCGAGGTATTCCTCGTGGTCGTCCACGAACATCGTGGTGGTCGGGAAGTGGAAGGGCAGGATCGGTCCCGCGATCACCGGCGTCATGGCGGCGGTACCTCGTCGTCGCGGGGGAATTCAAGCACGAATTCGGTGTATTCGCCCAGTCGCGAGTGGCAGCGGATCGAGCCCCGCATGCGTTCCATCGCCGCCCGCGAATAGGCCAGACCGATGCCCATGCCCATGCCGCGGCCGCCGTCCTCCGAGTGCGAGTAGAAACGGTCGAAGATGCGCGGCAGCACGTCCGGGGGGATGCCGGGGCCGGTGTCGCGCACCACGATGCGGTTGACGTCGCCGCGGCGGTCCAGGGCGATGCTGATCTCGCCCTTGCCGGCGCGGCCGGTGTGCAGCAGCGCGTTCTTGATGAGATTGAACAGCACGTGCACGACCAGCAGTTCGCTGCCGCTGAAGGTGAAGTCGGTGCCGTCGTCCTCGAAGGTCACGCGGTCGCGCTCGACGGTGGAGCCGAACGGGTAGCGCTCCAGCGCCTCGCGCACGCAGTGCCGGGCGGACACGCGCTCGGGGCGCACCTCGTCGATCGGTCGCGAGGCCACCAGCAGCATGTCGATGGCGGTGTTGGCGTGGGTGACCTCGCGCTCCATGGTGTCCAGGCCCTTTTCCAGGCCTTGCAGGTGCGCCAGGCGCAGCTCGGGGACGGCCAGATTGGCCGCGCGGGCGGCGCGGTAGGCCTCGAGCAGGGTCGGCAGGTAGCGGCGCACCGCCTGCGCGGCGACGCGCACCGAGGCCAGCGGCGTGCGCAGCTCGTGGGCGATGTTGTTGGAGGAGGCGATCAATGCGTCGACGCGCGCCTGCTGCGTCATCTGGTGCGACAGGCTGGAGACGCCGCCGCAGACCACGGCGAACAGCAGCACCGGGATGTAGACGATCAGGTTGGATTCGTCCAGCGGCGGGTGCGGAGTCAGCGCCAGCACGAACAGCGCCAGCGCCGTGCCGACCAGGCTGGTGATCACGAAGCCGGCCACGTCGAACAGCAGCAGGATCAGGAACACCGCGGCGAGGTGCGACATCAGCCACGGCGCGCTGGCGCCGTTGCGCAGCGTCATGTAGGTGAAGAAGAACGCCAGCGCGTAGGTGATCGTCGCGTACCAGTACAGCGGCAGCCACGGCCGCAGCCGCCGCGGCCAGCGCCGCACGAACGCCAGCGGCAGGAACAGCGCGCTGCCCAGCAGACGCAGCGGCAGGTTCTCGTAGGGCTGCGGGAACAGGTCGGTCCACACCAGGTAGTACATCGGGAAGCCGAGCCCACCCACCCACGCCATCGCCACCATCTTCGGCTCGGAGTAGCGCGTGCGCTCGAACATGCTGCTCTGCAGGCGGCCGAGGACGCGGCGCAGCATCCAGCCCGCCAGCCGCAGCTGGCGCAGCAGGCGCTGCCTCGTTTCGCGTCGTGCCAGCTCGGCGTTCATGGTCCTTCCCGCGGCCGCATCCGGGCGTGCGCGCGGCGCGCGTCCTCCCTGCCTGCGGATACTAACGGCGTCCCCCGTCGGCCTGCCGTGCCGCAGGCCACGGTGCCGGCCTGCGGATGCTCAGCGGTAGTCGCGGTGGCAGGCATCGCAGGCATCGGCGACGCGGGCCACCCGCGGCGCCAGCGTCGTGCAGTCGGCCGCATTCGCGGCGGGCGCCAGGGCCTCGTGCAGACGCCCGGCGTAGCTGCGGAACTGGGTGTCGTGGCGCATCGGGTCGGGGAAGGCGTCGTCGATCTCGGCGCTGACCGCGTCCAGCCGGGCGAGGGCATGCGCGGTCGCGGCCGCCGGGCACTGGCCGGCGCGCAGCGCCGCTTGCAGCCGCCCCAGATGGTGCGCCATCACGTTCATCACGCCGCGCGGATAGGCGTCGCGCCGGCGCAGGCCGTCGGCGACGGTGACCGCCGCGAAGGCGCCGATGGCGAGGCCCAGGGCGAACAGGAACAGCATGCGCATGGACGGCATCCCTGAAGCGCGGGGAGGGTGGACTTCCATCATCGCGGACGCGCCCTTCAAACCCCTTTCATGTTAGTAGCTTACAATATTTCTTTCGTGTTCCGTCGATTTCGGGGCGGCGTCACGGCCGGTCCGCTCGCATGCGCTGCCGGCCCAGGGCCAGGGTGAGCAGGCCGAGCAGGATCTCGTCGACGAACGGGACCGGGTCCGGCAGCAGCAGGTCGAACACGAACAGGGCCGCGATCAGCACGAACAGCTGCGGATGGCGCAGGCGCCCGGCGAAGCCGAGCAGGCGGCGGACCAGCGGACGGGGCATGGCGGTTTCCAGGGGCGGCGGGACCCACCATGGGGCCGCGGCGGCGCCGGCGCAAGCCTCGGCCGTGCTACGCTCGCCGGATTTCGTTGGACTGGGTCATGCGGCACGCGGAACGTTTCCAGGGCATCGAGCGCCTTTACGGCGCCGGCAGCGTCGCCCGGCTGGCGCAGGCGCACGTCTGCGTGGTCGGCGTCGGCGGCGTCGGCTCGTGGGCGGTGGAGGCGCTGGCGCGCAGCGGGGTGGGGCGGCTCACCCTGATCGACGCCGACGAGGTCTGCCTCTCCAACACCAACCGCCAGCTGCACGCGCTGGACGGCCACTACGGCCGCGCCAAGGTCGAGGTGATGGCCGAACGCGCGCGGGCGATCCATCCCGACATCCGCATCGACGCGCGGGCCGAGTTCCTCACGCCTTCGAATCTCGATGTCCTGCTGGACCGCGGCTACGGCCTGGTGCTGGACGCCTGCGACGCCTTCCGCGTCAAGGTGGAGACCATCGCCTGGTGCCGGCGGCGCAAGCTGCCGCTGGTGGTGGTCGGCAGCGCGGGCGGACGCACCGATCCGACCGCCGTGCGCGTGCGCGACCTCTCGCGCACCGAGCACGACGCGATGCTGTCGCTGATCCGCAAGAAGCTGCGCCAGGACCACGGCTTCCCGCGCAATCCCGACCGCTATTTCGGCGTGTCCGCGGTGTATTCGCTGGAGAACGTGCGCTACCCGCAGCCCGACGGCAGCGTCTGCGGCGTGCGCCCCTCCGGCGCCGACGCCTTTCGCCTCGACTGCGGCGCGGGCCTGGGCGCGGCCACGCACGTCACCGCCAGCTTCGGCTTCGCCGCGGTGGGCAAGGCGCTGGAAAAGCTGCTGGCGTCCGGTTGAGGCGGGCGCGGCGTCAGTGCAGCGCGCCCGGCCCCGCGCTGCCGAACGGCGGCCGCGCCAGCCACAGCACGCCGATGATCGCCAGGAAGATCGCGCCGAACAGCCAGAACACGTCGTTGACGGCCAGCGTCAGCGCCTGCCGCGTCAGCACCTGCTCGACCACGCCGTAACCCGGCAGGCCGTGCGCGCCCAGCGCCGCCAGGCGGTCGAGGAAGCCGGTCGCGGCCGGGCTGGCCGCGTTGACGTGCTCGGCCAGGACGGCGTGGTGGTAGTCGCTGCGGTGCTGCCACAGCGTCACCGTCGCCGCGGTCGACACGCTGCCGGCGATGGTGCGGAAGAAGTTGGACAGGCCCGAGGCGCTGGCGATCTCCGCCGGCCCCAGCCCGGACAGGATGATCTGGTTGACCGGGATGAAGAAGCAGGCGATGCCGATGCCCTGGATCACGCGCGGCACCACCAGGTCGGCGTACGCGGCGTCGGTGGTGAAGCGCGCGAACCAGAACGCGGTCAGCGCGAACACCACGAAGGCGATGCTGGCCACCAGCCGCAGCTCCAGCCGGTGCAGGTTGCGTCCGACCAGCGGCGAGAACACCACGGCGAGGATGCCGACCGGCGCGGTCGCCAATCCCGCCCAGGTCGAGGTGTAGCCGAGCGTGGTCTGCAGCCACAGCGGGTAGACCACGTTGATGCCGAAGAAGCCGAACATGCCGAGCGCCAGCGCCAGCACGCCGACGGCGAAGTTGCGGTGGCGGAACAGGGTCAGGTCGACCACCGGGTGTCTTTCCGTCAGCGTCCAGCCGACGAAGAAGGTCAGGCTGACCAGGGCGACGATGCCGAGCACCGTGATCAGCGGCGAGCTGAACCAGTCCTTGTCGCTGCCGTTGTCGAGCATGAACTGCAGGCAGCCGACGCCGATCACCAGGAGCGCCAGGCCGACCACGTCGAGCGGCTGCCGCGCGATGGCGGATTCGCGCCGCCGCAGCAGCGTCCAGGTGATCAGCGCCGCCAGCGCGCCGACCGGGGCGTTGATGTAGAAGATCCACGGCCAGGAGTAGTTGTCGGTCAGCCAGCCGCCGATGATCGGGCCGAAGATCGGCGCCACCACCACCGTCATCGCCCACAGGCCCAGCGCCAGGCCCTTCTTCTCGTTCGGATAGTTCGCCAGCAGCAGGGTCATCGACAGTGGCACCATCGGCCCGGACACCGCGCCCTGCAGCAGGCGGAACACCACCAGCATCGGCATGCTGGCGGCGAGGCCGCACAGCATCGAGAACACTACGAACAGCGACACCGACGCGCAGAACGTGCGCACCTCGCCGAAGCGGCGGGCGATCCAGCCGGTCAGCGGCTGCATGATCGCGCTGGCCAGCGAGTAGGAGCTGATCGCCCAGGTGCCTTCCGAGGGGCTGACGCCCAGGCTGCCGGCGATCGCCGGCACCGAGACGTTGACGATGGTGATGTCGAGCACCTCCATGAACGTCGAGAAGGCGATGGCGACGGTCAGCAGCGCGAGCATGCCGCCGTGCAGCGGCGGGGCGCGGCCGTCGTTGGCGGCGGGCTGGTGCATGGCGCGGCGCTCAGCGGGCGTCGGCGCCGAGGTTGGCGCGGATCACGGCGTCGGCCTCGCGCTCGGCGTCGGCGAGGTCGCGCGCATAGACGTCGGTCTCGGCGACGGGCGCCGCGGCCGGTTGCCGCGCCAGCACCGCGCCCGAGCGGTCGCGTGTGTCGACGGTGACGGTGGCGGACAGGCCGATGCGCAACGGATGCGCCTGCAATTGCCTTTCGTCCAGCGCGATGCGCACCGGCACGCGCTGCACCACCTTGATCCAGTTGCCGGAGGCGTTCTGCGGCGGCAGCAGCGCGAAGGCGCTGCCGGTGCCGGCGCCGAGGCCGACCACATGGCCGCGGAAGACGACGTCGCCGCCGTAGAGGTCGGTGCGCACCTCCGCCGTCTGGCCGATGCGGATGTGCTCGAGCTGCACTTCCTTGAAGTTGGCGTCCACCCACAGCGCATGCAGCGGGATCACCGTCATCAGCGGCTGGCCGGGCTGCACGCGCTGGCCGACCTGCGCGCTGCGCTGGGCGACGTAGCCGTCGACCGGCGCCAGCACGGCATTGCGCTGGGCGTCGATCCAGGCTTCGCGGAACGCCGCGCGCGCCTGCTGCACGGCCGGGTTGCCGGCGACGTCGGTGCCGTCCACCAGCGCGTGCGCGGCGGCAGCCTGGCGGCGGGCGAGATCGAGCTGCGCGCGCGCCGTGGCAGCCGCCTCGCGCGCGTGCGCGACCTCCTCGGGTGCGACCGCCTGCTCGCCCAGCAGCGGCTGGCGGCGCGCCAGATCCGCTTCGGCGCGCCGCAGCTCCTGCTCGCGCGCGGCCACCGCGGCGTCGTACTGCGCGGCCAGCTCGCGCTGCTGGCGCACCTGGCGCACGGCCTGCGCCAGCGCGCTCTTCGCCTTGGCCAGGGCGACCGCGGCGTCGGTCGGGTCGAGCTTCACCAGCGTCTGGCCGGCGCGCACCCATTGGGTGTCGTCGGCCAGCACGGCGATCACGGTGCCGGGCACCTGCGCCGAGATGGCCACCTGGTTGCCGCCGACGTAGGCGTCGTCGGTCACCTCGCGCCTGGAGAACACCAGCAGCCAGAGCAGCAGCCAGAGCAGACCGGCCAGGGCGAACACGGCGGCGATGCCGAGCAGCACGCGCTTGCGCTTGCCGTTGCCGTTCGTCGGGGCGGGATCGAGAGCAGCGTTCATGGGGGAGGTCCGCGGATGCAGGAAATCAACGATGGGCGAGTGCGGCGTCGGCGCGGTAGCCGCCGCCCAGCGCCTTGGTGAGCGCGACGTCGGCGCCGAGCGCCTGCGCATCGAGCTGCACGGCGGCGTCGCGCTGCTGCAGCAGCGCCAGTTCGGCGGCGAGGCCGGCGCGGGCGTCGGCGAGGCCCTGGCGTTCGCGCGCGGCGGCGCTGTCGCGCAAGCGCGCGGCGGCCTCGACCTGCG
>NZ_DF970160.1 GCF_000953855.2 Mizugakiibacter sediminis | reverse complement strand
GCCGCCGCGATCCCGGTCGACAGCCGGCTCGCCTGCGTGCTCGCCTACGGCCTCGGCATGGTGCTGTTCACCGCGATCATGGGCAACGCCTTCGCCGCGTTCCCGGTGCTGACCGCCGGCATCGGCCTGCCGCTGCTGATCGGCCGCCACGGCGCCAACCCCGCGGCGCTGGGCGCGCTCGGCATGCTGACCGGCTACTGCGGCACGCTGCTGACGCCGATGGCCGCCAATTTCAACATCGTCCCCGCCGCGCTGCTCCAACTGGACGACCAGCACGGCGTGATCCGCATGCAGGTGCCGACCGCGCTGGCGCTGCTGGCGGTCAACCTGGCCCTGATGTACCTGCTGGTGTTCCGATGACGAAGCGCTTGCCCTGCGTGCTGCTGACCGGCTTCGATCCGTTCGACGGCGAGCCGCTCAATCCCTCGTGGGAGACGGTGCATGCGCTGCATGGCGCGCGCATCGCGGGTCATCGCGTGGCCGCCGCGCAACTGCCCACCGAGTTCGGCCGTTCGCTCGTCGAGCTGCGCCGCGCGATCGCCGCGCACCGGCCCGCGCTGGTGCTGGCGGTGGGCCAGGCCGGCGGGCGCTCACGCATTTCCATCGAGCGCGTGGCGATCAACGTCGACGACGCGCGCATCCCCGACAACGCAGGGTTGCAGCCGGTGGACCGGCCGATCGTCGCGGACGGGCCGACGGCGTACTTCAGCACGCTGCCGATCAAGGCCATGCTGGCCGCGCTGCAGCGCGCGGGCATCCCCGCGGAGATCTCGCAGACCGCCGGCACCTACGTCTGCAATCACGTGTTCTACGGCCTGATGCACCAGACCGCGCGCCGGCGCGGCGTGCGCGCCGGCTTCGTGCACATCCCCTATCTGCCGGAACAGGCGGTGCGCCACCGGGACGCGCCGAGCATGGCGCGCGAGGACGTGCTGCGCGCGCTGCGCCTGCTGGTGCGCGTGGCGCTGACCACGCGCGAGGACGCGCGCATCGCGGCCGGCGCCACGGCGTAGGAAAGAGCGCGAGCGCTCGAGGGTGAGGAGCGGGAGGAAAGAAAGAGCGGGAAACGTCGGCGACGGTCGCCGCGGCCGGCTTCACTCCCGCATTTCCCGCCCCACCGCACTCACTTCCGCTTTTCGTCCTCGGGGCTCGCCACCGCCTTCAGCAGCGTCAGCCTGCCCTTGTGCTCGATGTAGCCGGTGAAGCCGAAGGTGACCTGCAGGCTGGCGAAGGCGTTGATCTGCGCGTCCTTCACCTTGGCGTCCTCGCCGTCCTTCAGCAGCACGGTCTTCGGCAGCTGCTTCTGGTCTTCCAGGTAGCGGAAGTGGCCGATCAGGTCGTCGATGTTGAGGATCGCGCCATCGAGGTTGAACTGGTTGTCCTTGGCGACCGCGATCACCATGTCGTAATGCGCGGGCACGTCCACGGTTTCCTTGCCGCCGCGGCGGATCGGGCCGCAAGCCGCGAGCGCCAGCAGCAGGCCGCAGGCGACGGCGGCGGCGAACGGACGGAGGATGCGGTTCAGGGACTTCATCGCGGATTGCTCCTGCCTCTGGATGCTTCGGATCGCCCGCGGCGGGCGCCGGCCGGGGCCGGCCCGGCCGCGAAAACCCGCAGTGTACATGCGCGCGCCGGCGATGCGCAGCGCGCCGCGCGCCCGTTCAGGTACGCGGCAGGGTCACGCCGCGCTGGCCCATGTACTTGCCGCCGCGGTCCTTGTAGCTCACCTCGCACTCCTCGTCGGACTCGAGGAACAGCATCTGCGCCACGCCCTCGTTGGCGTAGATCTTCGCCGGCAGCGGCGTGGTGTTGGAGAACTCCAGCGTCACGTGGCCTTCCCACTCGGGCTCCAGCGGGGTCACGTTGACGATGATGCCGCAGCGCGCGTAGGTGCTCTTGCCGAGGCAGATCGTCAGCACCTTGCGCGGGATGCGGAAATACTCGACGGTGCGGGCCAGCGCGAACGAGTTGGGCGGGATGATGCACACGTCCGACTTCACGTCGACGAAGCTGCGGCTGTCGAACGCCTTGGGATCGACGATGGTGGCGTTGATGTTGGTGAACACCTTGAACTCGTCGGCGCAGCGCACGTCGTAGCCGTAGCTGGACGTGCCGTACGAGATCAGCTTGTCGCCGCCGTTGTGCCGGACCTGGCCGGGCTCGAACGGCTCGATCATGCCGTGCTGCTCCGCCATGCGGCGGATCCACTTGTCGGATTTGATGCTCATGCGCCCTCTGGGGCGGCCGCGGCCGCCGGCGGTGGCTTTCGGGGGGGAACGGCCGCGAGCGGCCGCCGGCGATTGTGGCGCAAACCCGCGCGGCTTTGGTAGGGCGGGCCTCGGCCCGCCATCTCCGCGCCGGCTTGCTCCTGCCCGGGTCCGTGCGTCGCAGCGACGGCGAAACCGGCCGGCGCGACGGCGGGCCACGACCCGTCCTAGGTGTTGGCGATGACGATCTTGGGGAACTGGATCGCCTTGTTGCGCGCCTGCAGGGACAACTGCGCGGCGGTCCTGCGGGCGATCTCGCGGTAGCGCGCGGCGAGGTCGGATGCGGGCATCGCCGCCACCGTCGGCGTGCCGCCGTCGGCCTGCTCGCGGATGCGGATGTCCAGCGGCAGCGAACCCAGCAGCGGCACGCCGTACTGCGCGGCCATGCGCTCGCCGCCGCCGGCGCCGAACACGTGCTCCTCGTGGCCGCAATTCGAGCAGACGTGGGTGGACATGTTCTCGACGATGCCGAGCACCGGCACCTCCACCTTCTCGAACATCTTCAGCGCCTTCTTCGCGTCCAGCAGGGCGATGTCCTGCGGCGTGGTGACGATCACCGCGCCGGAGACCGGCACGCGCTGGCACAGCGTCAGGTGGATGTCGCCGGTGCCCGGCGGCAGGTCGATCACCAGGTAGTCGAGGTCCTGCCAGCGGGTGTCGTTCAGGAGCTGGGTCAGCGCCTGCGTGACCATCGGCCCGCGCCAGATCATCGGCGTGTCCTCGCCGACCATGAAGCCGATCGACATCACCTGCAGGCCGTGGTTGCGCATCGGCTCGATGCTCTTGCCGTCCGGCGAGGTCGGCTTGCCTTCGACGCCGAGCATGCGCGGCTGGCTGGGGCCGTAGATGTCGGCGTCCATCACGCCCACCGACGCGCCCTCGGCGGCCAGCGCCAGCGCCAGGTTGGCGGCCACCGTCGACTTGCCGACGCCGCCCTTGCCCGAGGCCACGGCGATGATGTTCTTGATGCCGGGCATCGGCGCCAGCTTGCCCTGCACCTTGTGCGCCTGCACGCGCGAGCCGACCGACACGCTGGCCGCCTCGATCGCCGGATCGGCCTCCAGCGCCGCCTTCGCCTGCGCGGCCAGCGCCGCGTGCACGCTGCGCGCCGGGTAGCCGAGCAGCAGGTCCACGGACACGCGCGCGCCGTCCACGCCGATCGCGCGCACCGCGCCCATCGCCACCAGGTCCTGCCCGGTGTGGGGATCGACCACCCCGGCCAGCAGCTCGCGGACCCGTGCCTCGTTCACCTGCGCCATGCGTCGTACTCCTGTCGCAACCCCGCATTATGCCAGCAGCGGCGCGCGCGCCGCGCCCTGACCGGGGTCAGGCTTGACGCCCATCGCGCGCGGCGGCAGGCTCGACGTGCGCCACCGTATGGGAGGGGAGGTCATGCGCAAGCTGCTACGCGGCGGGTTCGCCGCGGTCTGTCTCGTCGTCGCCGGTTACGCGTTCGCCGCCAACGATTCGCCGGTCGGCGTGTGGAAGACCATCGACGACGTCACCGGCAAGCCGAAGTCGCTGGTCGAGATCACCGAACACAACGGCGTGCTGGAGGGCAAGGTGCTGCAGGTGCTGCAGTCCGACCAGGGTCCGCACCCCATCTGCGACAAGTGCGAGGGCGCGCGCCACAACAAGCCGGTCGAAGGCATGACCATCATGTGGGACATGCGCCGCGACGACGACGTCTGGGACGGCGGCCACATCCTCGACCCGAAGAACGGCAAGACCTACGGCTGCAAGATCGCCCTGATCGACGGCGGCACCAAGCTGAAGGTGCGCGGCTTCATCGGCTTCTCGCTGCTGGGCCGCACGCAGATCTGGGAGCGGGAGCGGTAACGGCGGGGCTCGGGATCGGCGCAACGCCCCTCGTCGTTCCGCGCAAGCCGGAATCCGGTCGAAACACCGCGCGTAGCGCACAAAGCCCGTTTCGCGCGCTTCGCGCGACGCGCTTCACCGGATTCCGGCTTGCGCCGGAATGGCGGGAGCGTGGGACTGCCGCCGCCGTCCCCGGGTCCGCTCCCCGCATGCCCCGCGCCGCGCCATGCGATAATCCGCGATTCGTCGCCGTACCGGAGCCCGCATGAGCCGCCGCGCCCTCGTCACCTGCGCCCTGCCCTACGCCAACGGCCATCTGCACCTCGGCCATCTGGTGGGCTACATCCAGGCCGACATCTGGGTGCGCGCGCGGCGCATGATGGGCCGCGAGACGCATTTCGTCTGCGCCGACGACGCGCACGGCACGCCGATCATGCTCGCCGCCGAGAAGGCCGGCGTCGCGCCCGAGGACTTCATCCGCGAGATCCAGGTCAGCCACGAGCGCGACTTCGCCGCGTTCGGCGTCGACTTCGACTGGTACCACAGCACGCACAGCGCCGAGAACCGCGAGCTGGCGACAAAGATCTACCTGGCGCTGCGCGAGGGCGGCTACATCGCCAAGCGCACCATCCGGCAGATGTACGATCCGGTGCGGCAGATGTTCCTGCCGGACCGCTACATCAAGGGCACCTGCCCCAACTGCGGCTCGCCCGACCAGTACGGCGACAACTGCGAGGTCTGCGGCAAGGCCTACGCGCCGACCGACCTGATCAACCCCTACTCGGTGGTGTCGGGCGCCGCGCCCGAGCTGCGCGATTCCGAGCACTACTTCTTCGAGCTGCCGAAGTTCGAGGGGCTGCTGCGCGAATGGCTGGAAGGCCGCAAGACCGGCGGAGCCGTCGCCCATCCGGGCGTCGCGGCCAAGCTGCGCGAATGGCTGGACGGCGGCCTGCGCGACTGGGACATCTCGCGCGACGCGCCCTACTTCGGCTTCCCGATCCCGGACACGACCGACAAATTCTTCTACGTCTGGCTGGACGCGCCGATCGGCTATCTCGCCAGCTTCAAGGCGCTGTGCGAAAGCGACGAAGGCAAGCGGCGCGGGCTTTCGTCCGCCAGCTTCGACGAGTTCCTGCGCGAGGGCAGCGACACCGAGCTGCACCATTTCATCGGCAAGGACATCACCAACTTCCACGGCCTGTTCTGGCCGGCGATGCTGCACGGTTCCGGCCACCGCGTGCCGACCGCCCTGCACGTCAACGGCTACCTGACGGTGAACGGCGCGAAGATGTCGAAGTCGCGCGGCACCTTCATCCAGGCGCGCACCTACCTCGACGCGGGATTGAATCCGGAATTCCTCCGCTACTACTTCGCCGCCAAGAGCTCGGGCGGCGTCGAGGATCTCGACCTCAACCTCGAGGATTTCGCCGCGCGCGTCAATGCGGATCTGGTGGGCAGGTTCGTCAATATCGCCAGCCGCGCGGCGGGGTTCGTCACCAGGTACTTCGACGGCAAGCTGGCCGCGTATTCAGAAGTGCCGGAAGATTTTCCTGCCGTGCTCGCCGCGCGTGCCTTCCGCGACTCGGCGGAACGGCTGTTCGCGGAGGGCGCCTTCGGCGAAATCGTGCGCGAAGCGATGCGCATTGCCGACTACGCCAACCAACGTTGGGATCGCATCAAGCCGTGGTTGCTGGCGAAGGACGAGAGGCAACGCGGCGCATTGCAGGCGGTTTGCTCGGATAGCTTGTGGTGCTTCTATGTGCTGAGCCTTTATCTTCGTCCGATCATGCCGGCATTCGCCGCCCGTGCGGCACACCTGTTCGGCATCGAGCGAGAAACGTCGTTCGATGACGTGCGTCGCCTGCCGCAGTCGATCCGCTCCTACGAACACTTGCTCTCCCGCATCGACCCCAAGCAGATCGAAGCCATGGTCGAAGCCTCGAAGGAATCGCTGCAACCCGCCGCGCCTGCCGCGGCTCCGCAAGCCAAGAAGAAGCCGATGAACGACACCGCCAAGCCCGCTACGCCGTCCGCCGCCGAAGCCCCTGCCACGATCGGCATCGACGACTTCGCCAAGCTCGACCTGCGCATCGGCAAGGTGCTGGCCTGCGAGTTCGTCGAAGGCTCGGACAAGCTGCTGCGCTTCGAACTGGATGCCGGCGAGCTGGGCAAGCGCCAGATCTTCTCCGGCATCCGCGCCGCCTACGGCGAGCCGGACAAGCTGGTCGGCCGCCACGTCGTGTTCGTCGCCAACCTGGCGCCGCGCAAGATGCGCTTCGGCGTGTCGGAAGGGATGATCCTGTCCGCCGGCACCGGCGGCAGCGAGCTGTTCCTGCTCGACGTCGACGGCGGCGCCGCAGCAGGCATGCCGGTCAAGTAATCCTGGCTCGCAGCGAGCGGCCGCGCCCGGGGTCGGACGCGGCCGTCATGTCACGGCAGTTCGTTGGCGCTGCCGATGATGCTGCCGACCAGGCCGTATTCCTTCGCCTCGGCGGCGGTCATCCAGTGGTCGCGCTCGGTGTCGCGGGAGACGCACTCCAGCGGCTGGCCGGTTTCGCGCGCGAAGATCTGGTCGAGACGCTCGCGCATGCGCAGGATCTCGCGGGCGTGGATCTCGATGTCGCTGGCGGTGCCGCCGGCGCCGCCGGACGGCTGGTGCAGCATGAAGCGCGTGTTCGGCAGGCTGTAGCGGTTCTTGCGCTGCGCGGCGGAGTAGATCAGCGCGCCGGCGCTGGCCACCCAGCCGGTGCCGATGATGCGCACTTCCGGCTTCACGAACTTGATCATGTCGTAGATCGTGTCGCCGGATTCGACGTGGCCGCCCTGGCTGTTGATGAAGATGGTGATCGGCGCGTCGCTCTCGGCCTGCATCGCCAGCAGCCGCGCGGTGACGCGCTCGGCCAGCTTCTGGTTGATGCCGCCGTAGATCAGGATGGTGCGCGCCTTGAACAGGCGCTGCTCGATGTCGGGCGACTTCTTCTCCGCCGCCTCGGCCGTCGCGCCCTCGTCGAGGCGGGTGATGGGGTCGAGCATGGTTCGGTCCTCGGTGGGGGCTTTCTGGATGGGGGCGCCATTGTCGCCATGCAAGCGCCCGCGGGCAACGCGGGCGCGCCGGCGGCGGCGCCTATAATCGCGCGAACCGCACCCGCCGCTTGCCGCATGACCGACTTCGTGCTGATCCTGATCGGCGCCGCGCTGGCCGACAACTTCGTGCTGGCGCGCATGCTGGGCGTCGAGCCGTGGCTGGATGCGCCGCCGCGGCTGGCGCCGGCGGCGGCGCGCGCGCTGGTCGCGACGCTGACGCTGACCCTCGCCGCGGCTGCCGGCTGGATCGTCGAGCGCGCGCTGCTGCAGCCGCTGCAGGCGGCGTTCCTGCGGCCGTTCGCGCTGATCCTGCTGGCGGCCTGGCTGGCGGTGGCGGTCGCGCGCCTGCTTCATCGCGCAACGCCGGCACTGGCTACCGCCGCGGAGCTGCGCCCCGCCCTGCTCGGCGTCGACGGCGCGGTGCTGGCGGCGGCGCTGCTGGCTGCCACGCGCCCGCTCGACTTCGTCGGCGCCGTCGCGCTCGGCCTCGGTGCCGGCCTCGGCTTCGGTCTGGTGCTGCTGATGTTCGCGGCGATGCGCGCGCGCCTCGCTGCCGCACCCGTGCCGGCGCCGTTCCGCGGCGCGCCGATCGCGCTGGTCACCGCCGCGCTGCTGGCGCTGGCCTTCCTCGGCTTCGCCGGCATGGGCTGATGTTCGCCGCACTGCTGACGCTGGTCCTGGTCGGCGCCGCGTTCGCGCTGGCGCTGCGCTGCGCGGAGCGCCGACTGCGCGCGGCGCGGGCGCCGGTCACCGCCGATGCCATCGACGCGCTGCTGCCGCAGACGCAGTGCGGCCAGTGCGGCTACGGCGGCTGCCGCCCCTACGCGGAAGCGCTGGCGCGCGGCGAGGCCGACCTCAACCGCTGTCCGCCCGGCGGCATGGCCGGAGTGCGCGCCTTGGCGAACCTGCTCGGCCGCGCGCCCAAGCCGATCGATCCCGCCTGCGGCCGCGAGAAGCCGCCGGCCGTGGCGCTGATCGACGAGGACGTCTGCATCGGCTGCACCAAGTGCATCCAGGCCTGCCCGGTCGACGCCATCGTCGGCGCCTCCAGGCTGATGCACACCGTGGTCGGCGATCTGTGCACCGGCTGCGAGCTGTGCGTGCCGGCCTGCCCGGTCGACTGCATCGCGATGGCGCCGGTGGAAGGCCGGACGCCGCCGCCGCGCCCCGGGGCGGCGGCACGCACGCAGGTCGCCGCGTCCTAGCGCGACCTGCGAGAATCGCCGTCCATGCGCATCCATCGCTTCCATGGCGGCATGCGGCTCGACCTGCGCAAGCAGGCCGCGCTGGCGCGGCCGATCCGGCCGTGCCCGCTGCCGCCGCAACTGGCGATTCCGCTGGCGGCGCGCGCCGACATGGCCGCGCGCGCGGTGGTCGCACCCGGCCGACGCGTGCGCCGCGGCGAGGTGATCGGCCGCATCGAAGGCGCGCACGGCACGACGGTGCACGCCTCGACTTCGGGCACGGTGCTCGCCGTCGAAGCGCGCCCGCTGGCGGATGCCGACGCGCGCGCCGGCCCGTGCGTGGTGATCGAGCCGGACGGCGCCGACGACGAGCAACGCCTGCCGCCGATCGAGGACTGGCGCGACGCACCGCGCGCGGCGCTGCTGGAACGCCTGCGCGAAACGGGCATCGTCGGCCTCGGCGGCGGCGCTTTCCCCAGCGCGGCCAAGCTCGCCGGCGCGCAGCCGACGTTGATCGTCAACGGCGCCGAATGCGAGCCCTACGTCGCCTGCGACGAGGCGCTGCTGCGCGAGCGCGCCGAAGAAGTCGTCGCCGGCGCGGCGCTGCTGGCGCACGTGCTGGGCGCGGCGCGCACCTTCATCGCCGTCGAGGAGGCGATGCCGCAAGCGCTGGCCGCGCTGGAAAGCGCGCTGCACGCAGCGCCGTTCGAAGGCGCCGCGCTGGCCGCGGTGCCGACGCGCTATCCCGAGGGCGGCGAGCGCCAGCTGATCCAGGCGCTGACCGGCCGCGAGGTGCCGTCCGGCGGACTGCCGCAGGACCTCGGCATCGTCTGCCACAACGTCGCCACCGCCGCGGCGGCGTGGCGCGCGGTGGCGCGCGGCGAGGCGCTGACCGCGCGCATCGTCACCGTCACCGGCGCCGGCGTCGTCGAGCCGGGCAACTTCGAAGTGCGCCTCGGCACGCCGCTGGCGTGGCTGGTCGAACAGGCCGGCGGCTACACCGCGCGCGCCGCGCGCCTGCTGGCCGGCGGGCCGATGACGGGCGTCGCGCTGCCGCACGACGACGTGCCGGCGAGCGCCGCCACCCACTGCGTGCTGGTGCTGGCCGAGCACGACCTGCGCGACGCCGCGCCCGAACTGCCGTGCATCCGCTGCGCCGAGTGCGCGCGCGTGTGCCCGGCGCGGCTGCAGCCGCTGCAGCTGCTCGCCGACCTGCGCGCCGACGACACCGCCGAAGCGCGGGCGCACGCGCTGGCCGACTGCATCGAATGCGGGCTGTGCGCCTACGCCTGCCCCTCGCACATCCCGCTGGTCGACTGGTTCCGCCGGGGCAAGGCGGAGCTGCGCGCGCAGGCCGCGGCGCGCGCTAACGCCGACGCCGCGCGCGAACGCTACCGCGCCCGCGAGGCGCGGCTGGCGCGCGAGCGCGAGGAACGCCTGCAGCGCTCGGCGGCGCGGCGCGCCGAACTCGCCGCCGCGCAGGCGCCGACGCCGCCGATCAGCAAGGACGCCGTGCTGGCGGCGATCGCGCGCGGCCGCGCGAGGAAGCGGGTGCCCCCGCCCGGCGGCGAATCCGGGGGCGACGCATGAGGACCTTCCCCACCGCCGGCGCGCCGCACCTGCCGCCGCCGACGCGCGTGCGCGGCGTGATGGCGGCCGTGCTGCTGGCGCTGCTGCCCGGCATCGCCGCCTGCGCGGGGTTCTTCGGCCCCGGCGTGCTCGTGCAGATCGCGCTGGCGTGCGCGTTCGCGCTCGGCTTCGAGGCGATGATGCTGCGCCTGCGCGGCGTGCCGGCCGCGCCGTTCCTCGGCGACCTGTCCGCGCCGGTCACGGCGACGCTGTACGCGCTGTGCATCCCGCCGCTGACACCGTGGTGGATCACGCTGCTGGCGATGGCCGCGGCGATCGTGCTGGCCAAGCATCTGTACGGCGGTCTCGGCCACAACCTGTTCAACCCGGCGATGGTCGGCTACGCGACGGTGCTGGTGTGTTTTCCGCGCGCGCTGTCGGAGTGGCTGCCGCCGGCGCCGCTGGCCACGCAGGCGCTCGGCTTCGGCGACACGCTGTCGGCGATCTTCCTCGGCCACCTTCCGGCCGGCCTCGGCTGGGACACGCTGGCGCAGGCCACCCCGCTCGACACGCTGCGCACGCTGGCGCGGCAGGGCGCGACCATGCCCGAGATCCACGCCAACCCGGTGTTCGGCGACTTCGGCGGCGAGGGCTGGGAGTGGATCGCCGGCGGCTATGCGCTGGGCGGCCTGTTCCTGCTGTGGCGGCGCGTGATCCGCTGGCACGTGCCGGCGGCGGTGCTGGGCGCGACCGTCCTGCTGACCGTACCGCCCTGGCTGGCCGATCCCGATGTGCATCCGTTTCCGCTGCAACACCTGTTCAGCGGTGGGCTGATGCTGGCGGCGTGGTTCGTCGCCACCGATCCGGTGACCGGCTGCACCACGCCGCGCGGACGCCTGCTGTTCGGCGCCGGCGTCGCCGCGCTGACGCTGGCGATCCGCCGCTGGGGCGGCTACCCCGACGGCGTCGCCTTCGCCGTGCTGATCATGAACGGCGCGGCGCCGTTGCTGGACCGGCTGACGCCGCCACGTCCGTACGGACACGCGCGCCATGGTTGAAGCGCCGCGCCCGCCCGTACCCGCGCTGGCGCTGGCGCTGCTGGCGAGCGCCGCGCTGATCGCCGGCGCCTGGTGGCTGACCCGCGACCGCATCGCCGCCGCCGCGCGCGCCGAGCGTCTCGCCGCGCTCGCCGAGGTGCTGCCGCCGACGCTGTACGACAACGACCCGCTGGCCGACCGCATCGAGGTGCGCGATCGCGCGCTCGGCAGCGACGCGGCGGTGCCGGTCTACCGCGCGCGCCTGCACGGCCGACCCGCGGCGCTGGTGCTCGAGGCGATCGCGCCGAACGGCTACAACGGTCCGATCCGCCTGCGCATCGGCATCGCCTGGGACGGCACGCTGACCGGCGTACGCGTGCTGGAACACCGCGAGACGCCGGGCCTGGGCGGCCAGCTCGACAGCGGCGGCTGGCTCGCCCGCTTCGCCGGCCGCTCGCTGCACGATCCGCCGGAAGCGCGCTGGAAGGTGCGCAAGGACGGCGGCGACTTCGACCAGTTCTCCGGCGCCACCGTCACGCCGCGCGCGGTGGTCGAGGAGGTGCGCAAGGTGCTGGCCTGGTACGCCGCGAACCGTGCGGCCCTGTTCGCGCCGGCGCCGCCATGACGCGGCTGTGCGTCGAGATACTTTTTCGATGCGGATGGGTGCGGATCAACGCCGACAGAGCAGAGATCTCATCCGCGTTCATCCGCGCCCATCCGCGTCGGAAGGCCCTTGACTCCCGCGCCGCGGCCGCCGGTACAGCGCGCGCAACTCGTCCTTGGCCGCCTCCAGGCAGGCGCGGCGCTCGTCCGGCAGGTGGGCGCCGGCGCGGTTGATGTAGAAGGTGAGCATCGACATCGCCGAGCGGAACGGCGCGCTCTTGCGGCGGCGGCTCTGCTCGGCGGACCGCTTCAGCGACAGCGCGATGCGGCGCGGATCGTCCCAGGCGAACACGCCCGGCTCGAGGTCGAGCGCGTTGCTGGTCTCGGTCACGTGCTGCGACCAACGCTCGCGCGAACGGTCCGCCACGACATACCCTCTCGTCGATAACAGCCGGTGCCGGCGATTATGCGCGAGCCGCGCGGCCGCGGCGTTCCTCTAGAATCGCCGTCATGCCGACCCCTGCCCCCTCCCCGCACGACACGCCGGCCGCCGCGGACGCGGGCCCGCTTTCCGGCCACGTCTGGCCGGCAGCCCTGCTGGGCCTGTGCCCGCTGCTGCCGGCATGCCGCGATGCCACGACGGGTCTGGTGTTAAGCGCCGCACTGGTGTTCGTCGCAGCGCTGGCCACACTCGTGCTCGCGCTGCTGCCGCAGCGTGGCCTGAACGGCAACCCGCGCCTGCTGGCCGCGCTGCTGGTGTTCGCCGCGGCGGCGACGGCCGCGCAGCGCATCATCGACGCATGGTGGCCGGCGCTCGCGCCGACGGCCATGCTGTTCGTGCCGCTGATCGCCGCGCACGGCGCGCTGCTGCGGCAAGCGACGTTTTCCGCGCCCGGTGCTTTCGCGCAACTGCGCCGCGGCATGCAATGGGGCTTCGGCCTCGGTGCGCTGCTGCTGGCGCTCGGCGCCGCACGCGAACTGCTCGGCCGCGGCACGCTGTTCGCCGACGCGGGCACGCTGCTCGGCGCCCCCATGCTTGCGCTGCGCCCGTTCGCCGAGGCGCGCGGCCTGCGCCTGGCGACGCTGGCGCCGGGCGCGTTCCTCGCGCTGGCGCTGCTGCTGGCGGCGAAGCAGGCCCGCGACCTGCGCGCGACGCGGCCTCCCTCCACGGAGGCCGCATGAAGCGCGAGCACGTGGCCGAGCTGTTCCGCCGCCTGCGCGAGCTGAACCCCAAGCCCACCACCGAATTGGAGTACGCGACGCCGTTCGAGCTGCTGGTGGCGGTGATCCTCTCCGCGCAGGCCACCGACGTCGGCGTCAACAAGGCCACGCGCAAGCTGTTCCCCGTCGCCAACACGCCGCGGCAGATCCTGGCGCTGGGCGAGGACGGACTGAAGCGCTACATCAGCACGATCGGCCTGTTCAACGGCAAGGCGAAGAACATCCTCGAGACCTGCCGCCTGCTGATCGAACGCCACGGCGGCGAGGTGCCGCGCGAGCGCGCGGCGCTGGAAGCGCTGCCCGGCGTCGGCCGCAAGACCGCCAACGTGGTGCTGAACACCGCGTTCGGCGAACCGACCATCGCTGTCGACACGCACATCTTCCGCGTCGCCAACCGCACCGGCCTCGCGCCCGGCAAGACCGTGCGCGCGGTCGAGGAAAAGCTGCTGAAGGTGGTGCCGGCCGAGTTCCGCCGCGATGCGCACCACTGGCTGATCCTGCACGGCCGCTACGTGTGCAAGGCGCGCAAGCCGGACTGCCCGCGGTGCGCCATCCGCGATCTGTGCGCGTACAAGGCGAAGACGCGCGAATGAGCACATCGCCGCTGCGCGGACGCAGGCAGGCTGTCGGTGCGGTCGCCTGCGCGCAGGCGACCGCCGGGCGCGGAAACAAGAACGGCAGGCTTGCGCCTGCCGTTCGCCCGTCCTGGGAACGTGCTCCGTTGCGATGGCCGATCGCGGCGGGTGGGCTCAGAAGGCGACTTCGCCCCACACGCCGAACTCCTTGGTGTCCAGCTTGGCCGTGTTGCTGTCCTGCTTGTCGTTCTTGTAGACGAAGGCCAGGCGCACGCCCTTGCGCACGTTGTAGGCCACGCCGACGTTCCAGTACTTGTCCTCGAGACTGGGGTTCAGGTCCTTGCTGAGCTTGGCCTTGTCGTAGCGCGCGAACGCCGACCAGTCGGGATTGAAGTTGACGTTGCCGAACAGCGACCAGCCGTCGGCCTTGTCGGTGGCCGTGGTCAGCACGTTGTTCCAGTTCTTCGCCTGGAACCACTCGCCGCCGACGGTGAACATGTCGGCCTTGTAGGCGAGCAGCGCATCGGTGCGGTTGGCCGTGTGCAGCGCCGGCGTGGTCTGGGTGTCCTTGCCGAGCTTGCCGGAATAGCCGCCGACCGCCGCCATGAAGCCGCCGAACTGCGCGCCGACGCGGCCTTCGAAGTCCATGTTCTTGCTGCGCGACGGGTTCTTGTAGCCGGCGCCGTTGACCACCGAGCCCTGGTAGTTGAAGTTGTCGTTGCCGCCGAGCACGTGCACGCCCCAGTCGGCGGAGGTGCCGAACTTCAGGCGGTCGATCAGGGTGTTCTCGACGAAGCGGTAGCCGTACACGTTCTCGGCGTACGGAACCCACGGCAGGTCGGCGGAGCCGGCGCGCACGATGAACAGCGGATCGAACTTGCCTTGCAGGTAGGCCTTCTTGACGAACAGGTTGGTCTGGCCGTCGTTGCTGACGTAGTTGAAGTCGGTGGTCAGGTTGGCCGACCAGATGTTGTCGAACTTGTGGTCGACGGTGAGGTAGAAGCGCTTGACGTCGAAGCCGGTGCCGTCGTTGGCGGTCTTGGTGCCGTTGTTCTTCTGGTCGATGCTGCTGAGGTCGAAGAACATCTTGCCGCCGACGACGGTGTTGACGTCGGCGCGGGCGCCCAGGCTGGCCGTACCGAGCACCGCGGCGGTCGCCGCAGCCAGAAGTGTCTTGCGCATGAGTTTCTCGCTCCTGTTGGATTACCGGGCGCCCGGGGTTGCCGCGCGACCATGGACGTTGCACAAACGGTTAAGTATTCGTGAACGGCGGCAGGATGCAGCTTTTTCTTGACAGCCAGATTGGCGTGCGATGACGGAATGGTGACAACGCCTTTGCGGTTCGGCGCAGGCGCGGCACGTTTCGGCGCAGGAGATGACGTCCGTAACTGTCCGCGGAAATGCGTAAGGGTTAGCGTGTCGCCCCGGTCTAGTCAGCCGATCCGGCATGCGGCCTACGGGAGGAGACCCAGCATGCCTGCCGGTTCGCCAGGACCGCCATCGGCGCTTGCCGGAAACCTGCTGTGGCAGGTCTTCCTCATGGCACGGTGGAGGAAAACGTCATCCGCCGTGCATACGACGGCACCCCTGCGGGCGCGGACCCGCTCATCGGAGAGTCCACCATGTCGAAGTCGTACGTGAAACCGCTCACCCTCGCCCTCGGCGCCGCCCTGGTCGGCGGCCTGTCGCTGAACGCCTCGGCCGCCAGCGCCTTCCAGCTCGGCTCGCTCGGCACGGGCTACATGCTGGCCCAGGCCTCGGGCGACCAGGGCCAGGCCACCCCGGCCGAGTCGAAGGCCGGCACCAAGACCTCAAAGCACGAAGAGGGCAAGTGCGGCGAAGGCAAGTGCGGCGCCAAGCGCAAGGCCCACGAGGGTCATTGCGGCGGCGACAAGGCCGCGGCCAAGGGCAAGGAAGGCTCCTGCGGAGCCGACAAGGCCAAGGCGAAGGAAGGCTCCTGTGGCGGCGACAAGGCCAAGCAGAAGGCGAAGGAAGGCTCCTGCGGCGGCACGCACTGAGTCGCCCCGTGAGTCCGCGCTTTCCCGTCGAAGGCTCCGGACTCGGCCTGCGGCGGGCCCTGCTGGGCCCGCTGCAGGATCTGCCTGCGCCGCCGGCCGTCGATTTCTTCGAGATCGCGCCGGAGAACTGGATCGGCGTCGGCGGCCAGCCCGGCCGCGCGCTGCGCGCGCTCACCGAGCGCCATCCGTTCGTCTGCCACGGCCTGTCGCTGTCGCTGGGCGGGCCGGCGCCGCTGGACGAGGACCTGCTGCAGCGCGTGCGCGGCTTCCTCGACGCTCACCAGGTGCGCTGCTACAGCGAGCATCTTTCCTACTGCGCGGACGACGCGCAGCTCTACGACCTGATGCCGATCCCGTTCACCGAAGCGGCCGTGCATCGCGTCGCCGCGCGCATCCGCCGCGCGCAGGACATCGTCGGCCGCCGCATCGCGGTGGAGAACGTGTCCTACTACGCCATCCCCGGCGCGGAGATGCGCGAGATCGAATTCGTCAACGCCGTGCTGGCGGAAGCCGACTGCGACCTGCTGCTGGACGTCAACAACGTCTACGTCAACAGCATCAACCACGGCTACGACCCCGACGCCTACATCGCCGCGCTGCCGCTCGAGCGTGTCGCCTACCTGCACGTCGCCGGCCACTACGTCGAGGCGCCCGACCTGATCGTCGACACGCACGGCGCGGCGGTGGCCGATCCGGTGTGGGCACTGCTCGAACGCACCTACCGGCGCCTCGGCCCGGTGCCGACCCTGCTCGAGCGCGACTTCAACTTCCCGCCGCTGGCCGAGCTGCTGGACGAGGTCGCGCGCGTGCGCGCGCTGCAGCAGACGAGCCGCGCGGAGGCGCGCCATGCCGCTGTCGCCTGAAGCCACGCGCACCCTGCAATACCGCTTCGCCGCGCACCTGCGCGACCCGGAGAACATCCCCGCGCCGCCCGGCATCGAGGATCGCCGCCTGCAGGTGTACCGCGAGCTGTTCTTCAACAACGTCGAGTCGCTGCTGGCCGCCAACTTTCCGGTGATCCGCCGGCTCCACGATGACGCCGCCTGGCGCCGCCTGGTGCGCGACTTCTACCGCGAGCACCCGGCGCGCTCGCCGCTGTTCCACGAGATCGGCGGCGAGTTCATCGCCTATCTCGAGGCGCGCGCCACGCGCGGCGCCGACGATCCGCCGTTCCTGCCCGAGCTGGCGCACTACGAGTACGCCGAGACGCGCCTCGCGCTGGACGAGCGCGAGGCCGCCGACGTGCCGCACGATCCCGACGGCGATCCCGTCGGCGGCGTGCCGGTGCCTTCGCCGCTGGCCTGGCTGCTGCAGTACCGCTGGCCCGTGCACCGCATCGGCCCGGAATTCCGTCCCGCCGAACCACCGGCCGAGCCGACGCTGATCCTGCTGCTGCGCAACGCCGAGGACCGCGTCGAGTTCCACGCGCTGGACCCGCTCGGCGCGCTGCTGTTCGCGCGCCTGCAAGCGAACGAGCGATTGTCCGGTCTTGAATGCCTGGACGCGCTGCTGGCGGAACATGCCGGCACCGCCCCCGGGTTGCGCGAGGCGGGCATCGCCCTGCTGCGCGCGCTGCGGGATCGCGGCGCCCTGCTCGGCACGCGCCCGCGCTGACAGACGAGGGAATCAACGATGAACACCGCGATCGCAGGCGCGCTGGGCGCCTGGGAAGGCCTCACCGCGCGCCTGCGCGGCGTCGGCCAGTGGCTGCCGCCGCTGGTGCTGCGGCTGGTGATGGGCTGGGAATTCTTCGAGTCCGGCCGCGAGAAACTGCTCGGCGAAAACTGGTTCGCCGACATCCAGGACCGTTTCCCGTTCCCGTTCAACCATCTGCCGGCCGGCTTCAGCTGGACGCTGTCGACGTGGACGGAACTCGCCGGCGCGGTGCTGCTGTGGCTGGGCCTCGGCACGCGCTTCGCCGCGTTCGCGCTGTTGTTCGTCACCTTCGTCGCCACCGCGGCCGTGCACTGGCCGGACATGGTCAGCATGTGGAGCGATCTGGCCAAGGGCTACGCGATCACCGACATGGGCTACGGCAACTTCAAGCTGCCGCTGCTGTTCGTGGTGATGCTGCTGCCGCTGATGTTCCAGGGACCCGGCTACTTCAGCCTGGACGCGCTGCTGGCACGGCTGCTCGCCGCCGACACCATGCCGGCGCCGCGCTTCGACGCCCGCGCGTGGGCGCTGGCGGCCGCACTGCTCGGCGCCTGCTTCCTGATGCTGCTGCCGATGTTCGGCATCGCCCTGCTGGCGGTCGCGGCGGCGCTGCTGGTGGCGGAACACCTGCTGGGCGCCTGAGCCCGTGCGCGCGGCCCGCGCCATCGCCCGGACGACGCCCGGACGCGACTGGTCCGGGCGTCTGCTCGCCCTGCTCAGCCTGGCGGTGGCGCTGGCCGGCCTCGGCTACAACACTTGGCGCAACGAAACCACCGAATCGCATCGCAACGTGCGCCAGGCGGCCTTCGTGCTGCTCGAACAGGCCGGCCAGCTGCAGCAGATCGTCGACAACCGCCATTACGGCGGCGATCGCAGCGCCATGACGCACATCGACGGCTGGGGCAAGGCGGCGCTGATCCGCGATCTCGGCGCGCTGGTCTCGCCGGCGAGCGCGCGTGCCGCGCGCGAGGCGTTCGACGCCTGGGCGACGCACGCCGACCACCTCGGCGACGACGACACCGCCGAGGCGGCCATCTCCGCCGCGCTGAACGAGCTGCGCATGCAGGTGCTCGCCGACCTCGCGCGGCTGCGCTGAACGCGGCGCTCCCGCCGCCCGCCGCGATCGGCCATAATCCGCGCATGAATGCCCAGCCCGAACGTGCGCCGGCCGGCGCGCTGCCGCTCGCCGAACGCTTCCGCGGCTTCCTCCCGGTGATCGTCGACGTCGAGACCGGCGGCTTCGACGCCGAGCGCGACGCGCTGCTGGAGATTGCCGCGGTGACCGTGCGCATGGACGCCGACGGCTGCCTGCACCCGGAACCCGCGGTCGCCGCGAACGTGGTGCCGTTCCCCGGCGCCAACCTCGATCCGCGCGCGCTGGAAATCACCGGCATCGATCCCGATCACCCGTTCCGCTTCGCGATGCCGGAGCGCGAGGCGCTGGAGCACGTGTTCAGGCCGGTGCGCAAGGCGGTCAAGGAGGCCGGCTGCCAGCGCGCGATCCTGGTCGGCCACAACGCGGCCTTCGACCTCGGCTTCCTCAACGCCGCGATCCGCCGCAGCGGCCACAAGCGCAGCCCGTTCCATCCGTTCAGCTGCTTCGACACGGTCAGCCTGGCCGGCCTCGCCTACGGCCAGACCGTGCTGTCCAAGGCCGCCGTCGCCGCCGGCATTCCCTGGGACGGCCGCGAGGCGCACGCGGCGATCTACGACGCCGAGCGCACCGCCGAGCTGTTCTGCCGCATCGTCAACCGCTGGAAACAGCTCGAGGAATTCGAGCGCGCCACGCTCGGCACGCCGTGAGGCGAGCACGGCCGGCCCGCAGACGGGCCGGCCGCGCGACCGGCTCAGCTCCTCCGCGCGCCCGCCGGCTGGCGGATGGCGGCATTCAGGCGGTTCCAGACGTTGATCGCGGCGATGGCGAGCGTCAGCCCCGCCAGCGCCTTGTCGTCGAAGTGGCGCCTGGCCTCGTTCCAGACCTCGTCGGGCACCGGGTCGGCGCGGTCGGCGATGCGCGTCATCGCCTCGGTCAGCGCCAGCGCGGCGCGTTCGGCTTCGGTGAAGTACGGCGCCTCGCGCCAAGCGGCGACGGCGAACAGGCGTTCGTCGGTCTCGCCCACCTGCTTCGCCTCGCGCCAGTGCATGTCGACGCAGAAGCTGCAGCCGTTGATCTGGCTGGCGCGCAGGTCGACGAGGTGGACGAGCCCGGCCGGCAGACCGCTGCCGTCCACGCTCGCCTTCAACGCCATCATCGCCTTCATCGCGTCCGGCAGGATCTGTACGGGATGGGTCATGCGTGCTTGCAGTTGCATGGGGATGGCCTCGCGTATCACATCGGTGGAGGGGTGGAACCTCGCCTCCAGGACGAACCGCGGCGGCGAAATGTGACCGGGAGAGCGCACGCGTCCGCGATCGGGGACGCGCCGACCCCGCCCGCCCGACCGAGGTCCGGCCGACGCTGCCCGACGGCTGACGGCCGAGCGGCCCGCCGCTCCAGGCAGTGCGCGGCCGGGCCCGGTGCATCCCCGCCGCGGCCCGCCGGGCTTCGCAGGCCCCCGGCCCGCGTATGGGGCGTGCCGCCCGGACCGGCCAGGGCGATGACCTCCGACGCCCCTGCGGCAACAGCCGTTGCGGCCGCCGTCGAGCCGCGGGCGGAGGAGGCCCGCGTGACCATCGCGCGGCGCTGTCATGCAACTGCAACGTTCGGTTCGTTTCATTGCAACACGGCCTCCCTACAAAGGGCGCCGGGCGGGCTGCGCCCGTATCGTTCCGAGACAAGGGGAACTGCCGTGTTCAAAACCATCGCTATCCGCGTCGCCGTGACCGCCGCCGTGCTGTTCGGCGCCGCGTCCGCGCACGCGACCGACATCACCGGCGCCGGCTCGAGCTTCGTCTATCCGGTGCTGTCCAAGTGGTCGGCCACCTACGCCGAGAAGACCGGCAACCGCATCAACTACCAGTCGATCGGCTCCGGCGGCGGCATTGCGCAGATCAAGGCGGCGACCGTCGACTTCGGCGCCTCCGACGCGCCGCTGAGCGCCGAGGACCTCGCCAAGTTCGGCCTCGGCCAGTTCCCGGTCGTGGTCGGCGGCATCGTGCCGGTGATCAACGTGGAAGGCGTCAAGGCCGGCCAGCTCAAGCTCACCGGCGAAGTGCTGGCCGACATCTACCTCGGCAAGATCACCAAGTGGAACGATCCGGCGCTGGCCGGGCTGAACCCGGGCGTGGCGCTGCCGGCCAAGGCGATCACCGTGGTGCACCGCTCCGACGGTTCCGGCACCAGCTACAACTTCACCAACTACCTGTCGAAGGTCAGCCCGGAGTGGAAGGCGAAGGTGGGCTTCGGCACCTCCGTGCCGTGGCCGACCGGCCTCGGCGGCAAGGGCAACGAGGGCGTGTCCGCCTACGTCAGCCAGATCAAGAACTCGATCGGCTACGTCGAGTACGCGTATGCGCTGCAGAACAAGATGACCTACACGCAGATGCAGAACGCGGCCGGCAACTACCTCGAGCCGAACGCCAAGGCCTTCGCGGCCGCGGCGGCCACCGCCGACTGGGCCGGCGCCAAGGACTTCAACCTGATCATGACCAACGCGCCGGGCGCCGACGCGTGGCCGATCACCGCCACCACCTGGGCGATCATGTACAAGCAGGCGAAGAACGCCGAGCACGCCAAGGCCGCGTTCGACTTCTTCAAGTGGTCGTTCGAGAACGGCCAGCAGCAGGCGGCCTCGCTGGACTACGTCGCCCTGCCGAAGGAACTGGTCGACCGCATCGAGAACTACTGGAAGACCGAATTCAAGCAGTAAGACGCTTCGTCAACGCAACATGACGCGGGCGCGCACGCCGCATCACGGCGTGCGCGCTTCGCGTTGAACGGACCCCAGAGCGAGCATGCACGCGACCACCGCCCCGCCCGAACCCGGCGACACCGACGTCGACCTGCGCGGCGTCCGCGACGCGCGCCACGACCGCCTGTTCCGCTATGCGCTGATGGCCTGCGCGCTGCTGGTGCTGGCCGCGCTGCTCGGCGCCGCCGCCTCGACCGCGTGGGGCGGCCGGCTCGCCTTCGAGACCTTCGGCCTCAGGTTCCTGTGGAGCGAGGCGTGGGACGCGGTCAACGGCGATTTCGGCGCGCTGGTGCCGATCTACGGCACCGTGGTGACCGCGCTGATCGCGATGACGATCGCCGTGCCGGTCAGCTTCGGCATCGCCCTGTTCCTGACCGAGGTGGCGCCGAACTGGATGCGCACGCCGATCGCCTCGGCGATCGAGCTGCTGGCCGGCATCCCCTCGATCATCTTCGGCATGTGGGGCCTGTTCGTGTTCGCACCGTTCCTGGCCGAGCACGTCGAGCCCTGGGTCAACGACCACCTCGGCGCGATCCCCGGCGTCGGCGCGCTGTTCCAGGGGCCGCCACTCGGCATCGGCATGCTCACCGCCGGCATCGTGCTGGCGATCATGATCATCCCCTACATCTCCTCGGTGATGCGCGAGGTGTTCCTGACCGTGCCGACGCGGCTGAAGGAATCCGCCTACGCGCTCGGCTCGACCACCTGGGAGGTGGTCTGGGACATCGTGCTGCCGTACACGCGCTCGGCGGTGATCGGCGGCGTGTTCCTCGGTCTCGGCCGCGCGCTCGGCGAGACCATGGCCGTCACCTTCGTGCTCGGCAACGCGCATCAGCTCTCCGCCTCGCTGCTGATGCCGAGCAATTCGATCGCCTCGGTGATCGCCAACGAATTCACCGAGGCCTATACCGACCTGCACCGCTCCTCGCTGATCGCGCTGGGCTTCCTGCTGTTCGTGGTCACCTTCGTGGTGTTGGCGGTCGCCAAGCTGATGCTGCTGCGCCTGGCCCGCCGGGAGGGCGCGTGATGGCCGGCAACGCCTCCCTCTACCGCTGGCGCGCGATCAAGAACGCGATGGCGCTCGGCCTCGGCAGCCTGGCCACGCTGTTCGGGCTGTTCTGGCTGGTGTGGATCCTCGGCATCACCTTCCTGCGCGGCATCGACGCGCTGAAGCCGGCGCTGTTCACGCAGATGACGCCGCCGCCCGGCGCCGACGGCGGCCTCGCCAACGCGCTGTTCGGCAGCGTGCTGATGAGCCTGATGGCGCTGGCGATCGGCGCGCCGATCGGCATCTGCGCCGGCACCTGGCTGGCGGAGTACGCGCGCCGCGGCAAGCTCGGCGAGACGATCCGCTTCCTCAACGACATCCTGCTGTCCGCGCCCTCGATCGTGCTCGGCCTGTTCGTCTACACGCTGATCGTGGCGCAGACCAGGCAGTTCTCGGCGATCGCCGGCGCCATCGCGCTGGCGCTGCTGGTGATCCCGGTGGTGGTGCGCACCACCGACGAGATGCTGCGCCTGGTGCCGTCGACGATGCGCGAGGCGGCGCTGTCGCTGGGCGTGCCGCAGTGGAAAATGGTGCTGCAGATCCTGCTGCGCGCCTCGCGCGCCGGCATCGTCACCGGCGTGCTGCTGGCGCTGGCGCGCATCAGCGGCGAGACCGCGCCGCTGCTGTTCACCGCCCTCAACAACCAGTACTGGAGCGCGGACGTCACCAAGCCGATGGCCAGCGTGCCGGTGGTGATCTTCCAGTTCGCGATGAGCCCGTTCGAGAGCTGGCACGCGCTGGCCTGGGCGGGTGCCTTCGTCGTGACCCTGTTCGTCCTCGCGCTCAGCCTGATTTCCCGCTTCCTGCTCGCGCGCAGCAAGGTGACCCATGACTGACAGCGCCGCCGCGTCGATCGCTCCCGCCACCGCCGCTTCCGCGCCCGCGCAGGCGTCCGCCCCGCAGACGCCGAAGATCGCGGTGCGCGGCCTCGACTTCTACTACCACGGCTTCCATGCTTTGAAGGGCATCTCGCTGGACATCCCGACGCGCCAGGTCACGGCGATCATCGGCCCCTCCGGCTGCGGCAAGTCGACCCTGCTGCGCGTGCTGAACCGCATCTACGCGATCTACCCGAAGCTGGAAGCCACGGGCGAGGTGCTGCTGGACGGCGAGAACATCCTCGATCCTCGCTACTCGCTGAACCGCCTGCGCAGCAAGGTCGGCATGGTGTTCCAGAAGCCGGTGCCGTTCCCGATGTCGATCTACGACAACATCGCCTACGGCATCCGCCACCACGAGAAGCTCGGCCGCGCCGCGATGGACGCGCGCGTCGAGCGCGCGCTGCGCCAGGCCGCGCTGTGGGACGAGGTCAAGGACAAGCTGAAGCAGAACGCGCTCGGCCTGTCCGGCGGCCAGCAGCAGCGCCTGTGCATCGCCCGCGCGATCGCGCTGAAGCCGGAGGTGCTGCTGCTCGACGAGCCGACCTCGGCGCTCGACCCGATCGCCACCGGCCGCATCGAGCAGTTGATCGAGGAACTGAAACGCGACTACACCATCGTGATCGTCACCCACAACATGCAGCAGGCGGCGCGCTGCTCGGACCACACCGCCTTCATGTATCTCGGCGAGCTGGTCGAGTTCGACCGCACCGAGACGATCTTCACCAAGCCGGCCAGACAGCAGACCGAGGATTACATTACGGGGCGGTTCGGGTGAGGACGGGAGGCGGGAGGCGGGAACGGCGTAACGCCCCGCGTCGCCCTTCCGGCGAAAGCCGGCATGCAGTGGAAACACCGTGCGAAGCACGCAAGTAGACGTATACGGACCTGATGAAGACGCCGGGTTCCGACGTTCGCCGGAACGACGGGAAACGGAAGCCGGCCACGCAAGCGAGGCGCCACCATGAGCACGCCCCACGACCACATCCTGAAGAGCTACGACACCGAACTCGCCCGCCTCACCGGCGAGATCGTGCGCATGGGCGAACTCGCCGTGAACCAGCTGGAAGCGGCGATCGACGTGCTGATGCGCCGCGACAGCAAGGCCGCGCAGCGGGTGATCGACAACGACGAGGCGATCGACGCGCTCGAGCACGAGGTCAGCCACGACGTCGTGCGCCTGCTGGCGCTGCGCCAGCCGATGGCGCGCGACCTGCGCGAGATCCTCGCCGCGCTGCGCATCGCCTCGGCGATCGAGCGCATCGGCGACTACGCCGCCAACGTCGCCAAGCGTTCGATGGCGCTGAACGTGGTCGCGCCGGTGGCGCCGGCGCACGGCCTGCCGGTGCTGGCCGGCCTGGCGGCGGAGCTGGTGCGCGAGGTGCTGGCCGCCTATCGCGACCGCGACGCCGAGCGCGCGCGCGTCGCCTGGTCGCGCGACGCCGAACTGGACGCGATGTACACCGGCCTGTTCCGCGAGCTGCTCACCTACATGATGGAGGACCCGCGCAGCATCACGCCATGCACGCACCTGCTGTTCATGGCGAAGAACATCGAGCGCATCGGCGACCACGCCACCAACATCGCCGAGAACGTCTGGTACGTGGTGCACGGCGAAGAGCTGGCCGGCACGCGCCAGAAGCGCGACCTCACCGCCAGCCCGCAGCTCCCCGACCTGCCGCGCTGAATCGCCGCCGCGCGGCGTTTGGACGTCCGAACGCTTGACACGCGGGCGGCGACGCCCGCAAGCTCGGCGCCCATGCGGATCGCTTCCCGCCCGCTCCTGCCTCTCTTCCCGGACGCCCTCGGCGGCCGATGTCTCTGCCGCCGTTGAGGCGGCCCGCGGCCCCCCGGCCGCAACACCCGCTTAACCCGCTGCGCGCGACCCTTGCGCGGCTTCGCGCAGGCCTGCGTGCCATCCCCGCTCCCATCCGAGGACGCCCCCATGATCCACGCGAGCATCACCGACACCATCGGCCGCACTCCCGTCGTCCGCATCAACCGTCTGGCGCCCGCGGGCGTCGAGATGTACGTCAAGGTCGAGGCGTTCAATCCGGGCGGTTCGGTCAAGGACCGCCTGGCCATCGCCATCATCCTCGATGCCGAGCAGCGCGGGCTGCTGAAACCCGGGCAGACCGTGGTCGAGGCGACCAGCGGCAACACCGGCGTGGCGCTGGCCATGGTGTGCGCCGCGCGCGGCTACCCGTTCGTCGCCTTCATGACCGAGACGTTCTCGATCGAGCGCCGCAAGCTGATGCGCGCCTACGGCGCCAAGGTGATCCTGACGCCCGCCGCCGAGCGCGGCAGCGGCATGGTGCGCGCGGCCGAGGCCTACGCCAAGAAGCACGGCGCCTTCCTCGCCCGCCAGTTCGACAACCCCGCCAATCCGGCCTATCACCGTCAGACCACCGCCGCGGAAATCCTCGCCGACTTCGCCGGCCGCCGCCTCGACTGGTTCGTCAGCGGCTGGGGCACCGGCGGCACGCTCACCGGCGTCGGCGAAGTGCTGCGCACGGCGCGGCCGGAAGTGCAGATCGTCGCCACCGAGCCGGCCAATGCCGCGCTGCTGAAGGGCGACGAGTGGCATCCGCACAAGATCCAGGGCTGGACGCCCGACTTCGTGCCGGCGGTGCTGAACAAGGCCGTGGCGCACCGCATCCTGCCGGTCGACGAGGTGACCGCGCGCGACACCGCGCGCCAGCTCGCGCAGAAGGAAGGCATCTTCGTCGGCATCTCCGCCGGCGGCACCTTCGCCGCCGCGCTCGAGGTGGCGAAGCAGGCGCGCCAGGGCGACGTCATCCTCGCCATGCTGCCCGACACCGGCGAGCGCTACCTCAGCACCTTCCTGCTGGAAGGCGTCAACGAAGGCACCGACGAGGACTGGCAGACGGCGATCATCTGAACCGGCCACCGCGGTCGCCTGCGTGCAGGCGACCGCAGGCGCGTGACTCGAACGCGACTCGCACGAAGCCCGGGCCGCGTGCGGCTGCGTCGCCGCTATGCCGCTATCCGCGCCGCTCGCGCGCCCAGCGCAGCAGGCCGTAGATGCTGATCGCGATCCAGAAGCACTGGATCACGAAGGCCGACAGGTTGAAGGTCTTGAACAGCGACAGCAGCACCAGCAGCGAGCCGATGCCGTTCAGCAGCAAGTAGACGACGCCGCGGCCGTCGAGGTGGCGCGTCTGCATCAACAGGTAGGCCGCCAGCACCATCGCCACGCCGGCGAGGCCGGCCCAATCCTGCCAGGTCAGACTCATGACGCGCCTCCGCGCTGGCGCAGCGCCTCGAACAGGGCGATGCCGGTGGCCACCGAGACGTTCAGGCTCTCCATCGCGCCCGGCATCGGGATGCGCGCGACGAAGTCGCAGGCCTCGCGCGTCAGCCGGCGCATGCCCTCGCCTTCGCCGCCCATCACCAGCGCCAGCGGGCCTTTCAGGTCCTGCGCGTACAGCGACTGCTCGGTGTCGCCGGCCAGGCCGACCAGCCACACGCCGGCTTCCTTCAGCGTGCGCAGCGCGCGCGCCAGGTTGGTGGCGGCGACCAGCGGCACCAGGTCGGCGCCGCCGGCGGCGGCGCGCCGCACCACCGGCGTCAGGCCGACCGCGCGGTCCTTCGGCACGATCACCGCGGTGACGCCGGCGGCCGCCGCGCTGCGCAGGCAGGCGCCGAGGTTGTGCGGATCGGTGACGCCGTCCAGCACCAGGAACAGCGCGTCGGCGCCGGCGCGCTCGGCCAGCGCCGGCAGCTCGGCGTCGCCGCGCGGCGGCGGCACCTCGTAGCGCGCGATCACGCCCTGGTGGCGCGCTTCGCCAGCCAGCCGGTCGAGCTGCTCGCGCGGACGCCGGTGCGCCGGGATCTTCAGCGCGCGCGCCCGGTCCAGCAGCCCGGCCACGCGCGGGTTGTGCGACCCCTGCTCGACCAGCAGCTCGCGCACGCGCTGCGGATCGTTGGCCAGCGCGCCTTCGACGGGGTTGATGCCGGCGATCCAGGTCTCGCTCATGCCTTGCCCTTGTCGCGCACCAGGCGGAAATCGATCTTGCGGTCCTCCAGGCTGGCGCGCAGCACCTGCACGCGCACCGTGTCGCCGAGACGGAACTTGCCGCGCGTGCGCTCGCCCTCCAGCAGATGGCGGATCGGGTCGAAATGGTAGTAGTCGTTGGGTAGCTGGGTGATGTGCACCAGCCCGGAGATCTTCGACTCGATCAGCTCGACGAACAGGCCGAACGAGGTGACGCCGGTGACGATGCCGTCGAATTCCTCGCCGACATGCTTCTCCATCCACGCGCACTTGTAGCGCTCGTCGACGTCGCGCTCGGCCTCCTCGGCGCGGCGTTCGCGCTGCGAGCAGTGCACGGCCATGCTCGCCATCTCGACCTCGCTGTAACGGTAGTCGGACGGCTTGCCCTTGCCCAGCGCGTGGCGGATCGCGCGGTGCACCAGCAGATCCGGATAGCGGCGGATCGGCGAGGTGAAGTGCGCGTAGGCTTCCAGCGCCAGGCCGAAGTGGCCGTGGTTGGCCGGGTGGTAGACGGCAAGGCTCTGCGCGCGCAGCAGCACCGACTGGATCAGCGCGGCCTCCGGGCGCTTGCGCACCTTGCGCAGCAGCGCGGAGAAATCGGCCGGCGTCACCTCGCCGATCGGCGGCAGGCGCAGCTTGAATTCGCGCAGGAACTGCTGCAGGTCCTCGTACTTGTCGTCCGGCGGCGGCGCGTGCACGCGGTACGGCGTCGGCACCTTGCGCCTGGCCAGGAACTTCGCCGCCTGCACGTTGGCGGCGATCATGCACTCCTCGATCAGGCGGTGCGCGTCGTTGCGCGCCTCGGCGCCGAGCTGCACCACTTCGCCGGACGGCGCCAGGCGGAACTTCACCTCGTGGCTGTCGAAGTCGATCGCGCCGCGGCGCTGGCGCGCCTTCGCCAGCAGCTTGTAGAGCTGATGCAGGCGCTCGAGGTGCGGCAGCACGTCGGCCAGTTCGGCGCGCGCGTCGGCGTCCTTCTCGCCGATCGCCTGCCAGACGCGATGGTAGGTCAACCGCGCGTGCGAACGCATCACCGCCGGATAGAAGCGCGAGCGGCCGACCTCGCCGTCGCGGTCGACCAGCATGTCGCAGACCATGCACAGCCGCTCGACCTGCGGGTTCAGCGAGCAGATGCCGTTGGACAGCGTCTCCGGCAGCATCGGCACCACGTAACCGGGAAAGTACACCGAGGTGCTGCGCTTGTACGCCTCCTCGTCCAGCGCCCCGCCCGGATGCACGTAGTGCGAGACGTCGGCGATCGCCACCACCAGGCGGAAACCGTCGGCGCGCGGTTCGGCGTAGACGGCGTCGTCGAAGTCGCGCGCGTCCTCGCCGTCGATGGTGACCAGCGGCAGGCCGCGCAGGTCGACGCGGCCCTCGCGGTCGGCGCGCTCGACCTGCGGCGCGATGTCGGCGGCCGCGCGCAGCACGTGCTGCGGCCAAACGTGCGGAAGGTCGTGGCTGGCGATCGCCATCTGCACCACCAGCGAAGGGGTGAGGCGCTCGCCCAGCACCGTCAGCACGCGCCCCAGCGGGGCGCGGTAGGCGGTCGGTGGGTCGGTGATCTCGGCGACGACGATCTGGCCCGAGCGCGCGCCGGCCTCCTGCCCGGGCGGGATCAGGATGTCCTGGTGCAGGCGGCGGTCGTCCGGCACCACCACGGTGACGCCGTTCTCCTCGACCACGCGCCCGACCAGCCGCGGCGACCGCCGCTCCAGCACCTCGGCGATCGCGCCCTGCTTGCGGCCGCGGCGGTCGAGGCCGACGATGCTGATCAGCACGCGGTCGCCGTGCAGCACCTGGCGCATCTGCGCCGGCGAGAGATAGACGTCCTCGCCGCCGTCGTCCGGACGCAGGAAGCCGTAGCCTTCGGCGTTGGCCAGCACCACGCCGGGGATCAGGTCGAGCTTGTTCACCGGGCCGTAGCCGCCGCGGCGGTTCAGCAGCAACTGGCCGTCGCGCAGCATCGCTGCGAGGCGCTTGCCCAGCGCCTCGATCTCGGTGTCGGTGCGCAGGCCCAGCGCCTCGGCGATCGCCTCCGCCGGCATCAGCGCGCCGCGCTCGGTCAGCAGGGCGAGGATCGCCTCGCGGCTGGGGATCGGCTGCGCGTAGCGCTGCGCCTCGCGCTCGGCGTGCGGGTCGTGGAACGGCCGCGGCGCCACCGCGTTGCGGTTGGCGCGCGGGCGCTTGACCGCACGCGCGGGGCGCGCGTCCTGGCCGTGGGTCGAGCGGGAACGGCTCTTGCGTCGGGACATCTGGGTTCTCTGTGCCGATGGGTGTCGCGCGCGGCCGGCGCCGCCCCGGCCGGCGAGGGATCGGCGGCGGTCGCGCCGCTGCGGCCAGCCTGCGGGAGCCCCGCCGGATTTGCAAGGACGGATTGACAAGCGCGCCGCGCCTGCCTATCGTACGCGGCTCCCAGCGGCGCCCCGGCGCCGTCCGCGGCCTTGCCCAGGTGGCGGAATTGGTAGACGCACTAGTTTCAGGTACTAGCGGGTAAAACCGTGGAGGTTCGAGTCCTCTCCTGGGCACCAGTCTGAAGCCGAAAGAGCCCGCGCAAGCGGGCTTTTTCGTGTCTGCCGGCAATCCGCGGGAAGGACGGCGCGCGCGCGGCGCGCTACCATCGTCGGCGAGCGAGCGGTCGCGTCGCAGCCGTGGAGCCGCCCCGCATGTTTCCCCGCACCGAAGACATCCTCTCCCTCAACCGCGCCGGCAGCGCGGCGGAATGGATGGACGTCCTGCGCGGCGCGCTCGCCCGCCGCTGCGGCGGCGCGGTCGAGACGGAATTGCACCGTCCGCAGCCGGGCCATGCTTTCCCCTCGGAGGAGCAGGCCCCGAACAGCCTGCGCATCGACGACGAGGACGGCGCGCCGCTCGCCCGCCTGCGCGTCGACGCGCCCGCGCACGCCGGCATCCTCGAATCGTTGCGCCCGCACCTCGGCCACCTCGCCACGCTGCTGGCGCTGGAGCGCGCGCGGCAGAAGTCGGCGCTGGCCGACCTGCTGGTCGATCTTTCCTACATCCTGCTGTTCGAAGAGGATCTCGACACCCTGCTGCAGGGCGTGATCGGCTACATCTATCGCCGCTTCCACCTGTCGCTGGCGACGATCGGCCTGATCGAGCCCGGCAGCGGCGAGCTGACGCTGCGCGCCTTCGCCGGCGAGTCGCACGTGCCGCTGGAACTCGGCCGCACCTGGCCCGCCGACCGCGGCATCACCGGGCGCGCATTGCGCACGGGTTCGGCCGTGTTCGTGCCCGACGTCACCGCCGACCCCGAGTACATCGAAGGCAACGCGCTGACGCGCGCCGAGCTGGTGATCCCGATCCGCCATCGCGGCCAGATCCTCGGCATGCTCAACATGGAGAGCCCGGCAGCGGAGAGCTTCAACGCCGACGTGCGCGCCGTGCTCGACCTGCTCGCCGACCAGATCGGCGGCGTGCTGCACCTCACCATGCTGAAGCTGCGCCTGCAGGAGGTGAACAGCGCCACACAGGTGATGGTGTCCGAACTGGCCGCGCTGAACGGCAAGCTGCAGCGCGCCAACCGCCGGCTCGCCGCCTCGGCGATGCGCGACACCCTGACCGGCATCGGCAACCGCCGCGGCTTCGACTTCGGCCTGCGCCGCGCCTGGACGGAGGCGCGCAGCAAGTCGCAACTGATCACGCTGCTGCTGATCGACGTCGACCACTTCAAGGCCTACAACGACCGCTACGGCCATCCCGCCGGCGACGCCTGCCTGCGCAGCATCGGCCAGACCATCCGCGGCTCGCTGCGCGGCCACGACATCGTCTGCGCGCGCTACGGCGGCGAGGAATTCGCGGTGGTGCTGAGAGACGCCGGCGTCGTCGAGGGCCACGCCGTCGCCGTGCGCATCTGCAAGGCGGTGGAGCAGCTCGCGCTGCCGCACGAGGACACGCCGGCCGGCCGCGTCAGTCTCAGCGTCGGCGTCGCCTCCGTCGCGCCCACGCACGGCCGGCGCGCAGCCGAGCTGGTGAAAGCGGCCGACGCGGCGCTGTACCGCGCCAAGCAAAACGGCCGCAACCGCATCGAAATCGCCATCGAACCGCCGGCGGCGCAGAGCGCCTGAGCGGCGCGCGTGCCTCGCGCGGCAACGTGCCCCGCACCGCGCGACGCGCCATACGCGCACAAGCCATCGCGCCCGGATTTGCTCCCCCTCGCCGAGAGGACCGGGATGAGGGGGGACGCCGTCCGCAGGGCGGCGCCTGCACGCGCAATCGCTACGTGCGCAAAAACCACTCCGCTTCCTTGCCCGGCTTCGGCGGTCCCTTCAGCTCGACCGTACAGCCCCGACGCAGCCACAGACGCCATGAGCAAAGCAAAAAGGCCCTTGCGGGCCTTTTTGCTGGGTGCGCAGCGCGCTCCGCTCAGGCGAACGGATCGTGCAGCACGATGGTGTCGTCGCGGTCGGCGCCGGTGGCGACGATGGCCAGCGGGCAGCCGGAGAGTTCCTCGACGGCGCGCAGGTACGCGCGCGCGGCGGCGGGCAGCTTGTTCCAGTCGCGCACGCCGGAGGTGGGCTCCTCCCAGCCGGGGAACTCGAGGTACACCGGCTTGCACTCGGCCCAGCCGGCGGCATCCAGCGGCGCCAGCTCGCGGCGCTTGCCGCGGTATTCGTAGGCAATGCAGACCTTGATCGACGGCAAGCCGTCGAGCACGTCGAGCTTGGTGATGGCGAGGCCGGAGATCGCGTTGATCTGCACGGCGCGCTTCAGCGCGACCAGGTCGATCCAGCCGCAGCGGCGCGGGCGGCCGGTACTGGCGCCGAACTCGGCGCCGCGCTTGCGCAGCAGCTCGCCCATCTCGTCGTCGAGCTCGGTCGGGAACGGACCGCCGCCGACGCGCGTCGCGTAGGCCTTGCAGATGCCGAGCACGTAGTCGATGTCGCAGGCGCCGACGCCGGTGCCGGCGAGCGCGCCGCCGACGGTGGTGTTCGACGAGGTGACGTACGGATAGGTGCCGTGGTCGACGTCGAGCAGCGCGCCCTGCGCGCCTTCGTACAGGATGTGCTGGCCGGTCTGGCGCGCCTCGTGCAGCAGCGTGGCGACGTCGGCGATCATCGGGTTGAGGTATTCGCCGTAGGCGAGCGCCTCGTCCAGCGTCTTCTCGTAGTCGACCGGCTCGGCCTTCAGCCAGTGGGTCAGCACGAAGTTGTGGTAGTCGAGCACTTCGCGCAGCTTCTCCGGCAGCTCGTGCGGATACATCAGGTCGGCGACGCGCACGCCGCGGCGCGCGGCCTTGTCCTCGTAGGCCGGACCGATGCCGCGGCCGGTGGTGCCGATGGCCTTGGCGCCGGACGCCTTCTCGCGCGCCTGATCGAGCGCGATGTGGTAGGGCATGATCAGCGGCGTGGCCGGGCTGATCTTCAGCCGCGAGCGCACTTCGACGCCCTGCCCCTCGAGCTCCTCGATCTCCTGCTTCAGCGCCGCCGGCGACAGCACCACGCCGTTGCCGATCAGGCACTGCACGCCCGGGCGCAGAATACCCGACGGGATCAGATGCAGCACGGTCTTCTTGCCGCCGATCACCAGCGTGTGGCCGGCGTTGTGGCCGCCCTGGAAGCGCGCGACCGCGCCGACGCGCTCGGTCAGCAGGTCGACGATCTTGCCTTTGCCTTCGTCGCCCCATTGCGCGCCGAGGATTACTACCGACTTGCCCATGATGTTCTCGCCTGATGTGGCCTCGTCGCGCGACGAGGCTTGCCGAAAGACCGCTTCGACACGTCCCTGTGGCGTGGCACCGGCCCGGCCATCCATGGCCGGGCGCTCGCGCCGGCGCGAACTGCTATCCGCAGCAGTTCGCTGACGCCGCCGCTCGCCCCCATTGCGCGCCGAGGATTACGACTGACTTGCCCATGACACTCGCCTGATAGATGGAACAGATTCGTTCGATGCCGCAGCCGCTCTGCGGCTACGTTCTTGCCAACCGCGCATCCTACGCCGGCCGCGCGCTCGACGCCGCGCGGCGATCGGGAGGACCACCCTCACCCCAGCCCTCCCCCGCCAGCGGGAGAGGGAGACCCGCGACGCGGCGCAAACTCCCGAGCATCGCCGCATCGCTGCGCGGCACCATCCTCACCGCAGCCCACTCCCGCCGGCGGGAGTGGGAGACGAGCCATCAATGCATCAGCCGCAGCGCGATCAGTCCGATCGCGATCGCCGCAGCGCCGATCAGGCGCAGGCTGCGCGGCGGCAGCTTCTGCGCCTCGGCGGCCATGCGCTGCCAGCCGCGCGGTGCGGCGAACAGCATCAGGCCTTCCAGCACCAGCACCAGGCATAGCGCTGCGGCGAGATCGTGCGGCATCGGCGGCGCTCAGCGCTTGGGTTCTTCGCCGAACTGGCGCATGAAGTCCGAGCCCGGGTCCAGCACGATCACGCTCTTGCCGTCGCCGAAGGCGGTGCGGTAGGACTGCAGGCTGCGGTAGAACGCGAAGAAGCCGGGGTCCTTGCCGTATGCCGCGGCGTAGATCGCCGCCGCCTTGGCGTCGCCGTCGCCGCGGATCTGCGCGGCCTGCTTCTGCGCGTCGGCCAGCAGCACCTGCTTCTGGCGATCGGCTTCGGCCTCGATCTTGGCGGCCTCTTCCTTGCCCGTGGAGCGCAGGCTGTTGGCGATGCGCAGGCGTTCCGCCTTCATGCGGTTGTAGACCGATTCGCTGACTTCGTCGGGCAGGTCGATGCGCTTGATGCGCACGTCGGTGACGGTGATGCCGAGCGTCTTGCGCGTGGCGGCGTCGGTGAGCGCGCGCACGCGCTCGGTGATGTCCTGGCGGCCGCCGGAGATCAGCTCGTCGAGCGGCAGCGCATTGACCTCGAAGCGCAGCGCGTCCTTGACGATCGGCGTCAGCCGCTGCGCCGCCTGCAGCTCCTCGCCGGCGGTGGCGCGGTAGTAGGCGGCGGTGTCGGCGATGCGCCACTTCACGTAGAAATCGATGTTGACGCTCTTCTTCTCGGCGGTGAAATAGCGCTCCGGTTGCGCGTCCAGCGTGAGGATGCGCTTGTCGAAACTCACCACCTGCTGCACGAACGGCAGCTTGAAGTGCAGGCCGGGCGCGTAGTCGGTGGCGACGATGCGGCCGAACTGCAGCAGCAGCGCCGTCTGCCCTTCCTTCACCACGAACACGCTGTTCATGCCGACCAGCGCGATCAGCACGGCGATGACCGCGGATATCGCCCTCATGGCTTGTCTCCCGGGGCGCTCACGGACGCCGTGCCCGTTGCCGCCGGCGCCGCGCCGGGCGCCGCGCCGCCTTCGGGCTGAAGGTAGATCAGGTTCTTGCCGCGGCTGCCGTCGATCACCTTGGTGGTGCCGGCCAACACCTTCTCGACGGTCTCCAGCCACAGGCGCCGCTTGGTCACGTCGGGCGCGGCGCGGTACTGCTGCAGGATCTGCTCGAAGCGCGCGGCCTCGCCCTCGGCGGTGGCGACGCGCTCGGCCTTGTAGCCCTGAGCCTCGGCGGTGATGCGCGCCGCCTCGCCGCGCGCCTCCGGCACCACCTTGCTGGCGTAGGCCTGCGCCTCGTTCTCGATGCGCTGCTTGTCCTCGCGCGCGTTGTTGACGTCGTCGAACGCGGCCTTCACTTCCTGCGGCGGCGAGACGTTCTGGAAGTTCACCTCGGTGACGGTGAGGCCGCAGTCGTAGCCATCGAGGGTCTTCTGCAGCGCGTCGCGCGTCTTCGACACCAGCTCGGCGCCCTGCGCGGACAGGATCGTGTCCATGGTGTTGGCGCCGACCACCGAGCGCACCGCCGCCTCGGCGGCCTGGCGCAGCGTGTCCTCGGGATCGCGCATCGAGAACAGGTACTTGCGCGCGTCGGAAACCTGGAATTGCACGTTGAAGTCCACCAGCACGATGTTCTCGTCGTTGGTGATCATGCGCACCTGGTCGCTGACCGACTTGACCTGCGTGGTCTCGACCTTGGTCACCGCCTCGATCGGGCGCGGGAACTTCAGGTGGAAGCCGGGCGGCAGCACGCGCTCGAAGCGGCCGAAGCGCAGCACCACGCCGACCTGCCGCGCGTTGATCACGGTGAAGGAATCGACCAGCACCAGCGCCAGTGCCAGCGCCAGCAGGATCGAGAACAGCCCGCCGCCGCCGCCGAGGCGGCCGAAGCGTTCGCGCAGGCGGCGCAGCGAGCGCTCCAGGTCGGGGCCGCGATTGCCTCCGCCCCACGGGTCGCGTGGGTTTCCGCCGGGTTCGTTCCAGGGCATGGTCAGGCTCCTCGGGGCATGGTCGGGTCCGGCGCGCGGCGCCGGCGAAGCCCGAACACGCATGTCGGCATGGCCGCGCGGCCGGGCCGGCGACGGACGTGCCGGCCGGAGACCACAGCGGAAGCGCTTGAAATTTTAGGGGTGCGGCGGCGGGGCGGCAAGGGAAACGGGGTTGCGCGGCGAGCGCGCGAGGCGAATGACGCACCGCCCCCTGCTCGCGGGGGGGCGGCCGGGCGCGAGGCGCGAGGCGCCGGGCGCGGGCCGCTCAGGGGGCGGATCCCTCCCTGCGAGAGGGCGGGAGCGAACCAGTCGACGCTCGACGGCTAGGACCCGAGCACGCCGCGCAGCAGCCGCGCGTCCTCGGCGCTGCCGTCGCCGAGCAGCGGCGTCAGCACCGCCTGCGGCGCGTCGAGCTCCAGCAGCCAGCCGCCGTCCTCGGCATGACGCTCGCGCGCGACCGCGCCGAGCGCGATCAGGCGCGCGCGCAGACGCCCGGCGCGCGGCGGCAGGCGCAGCTCGGCGCGCACGCGCGCGCCGCCCAGGCGCTCGCCCAAGGCCTGGCGCAGCAGGTCGAGGCCGGCGCCGGTGGCGGCGGAGATCCACACGCGCTCCGGACGGCCGTCGCCGGCGCGTTCGAGGCGCGGCGGCAGATCGGTCAGGTCGATCTTGTTGAAGACGTGCAATTGCGGCACGCCGGCCGCGCCGATCTCCTCCAGCACGCCGTTCACCACCTCGATCAGGCGGTCGCGCTCGGGATCGGCGGCGTCGGAGACGTGCAGCAGCAGATCGGCATCGCGCGCCTCGGCCAGGGTGGCGCGGAAAGCGGCGACCAGGTCGTGCGGCAGCTCGCGGATGAAGCCCACGGTGTCGGCCAGCACCGCCGGGCCGCAGCTCAGGCCCTCGATGCGGCGCACGGTCGGATCGAGCGTGGCAAACAGCTGGTCGGCGGCGTAGACGCTGCCTGCGGTGAGCGCGTTGAACAGCGTCGACTTGCCGGCGTTGGTGTAGCCGACCAGGGCGACGCGCGGCACGGTGTTGCGCAGGCGCGCGCGGCGCTGCTGCTCGCGCTGCACGTGCACCTTCTCGATGCGGCGGGTGAGCAGCTTGACGCGCTCGCCGAGCAGGCGGCGGTCGGTCTCGAGCTGGGTCTCGCCGGGGCCGCGCAGGCCGATCGCGCCGCCGCGCTGGCGCTCGAGGTGGGTCCAGCCGCGCACCAGACGCGTCGCCAGGTGCTTCAGCTGCGCCAGCTCGACTTCCAGCTTGCCTTCGTGCGAGCGCGCGCGCTGGGCGAAGATGTCGAGGATCAGGCCGGTGCGGTCGACGACGCGCGCGCCGACATGCTTCTCGAGGTTGCGCTCCTGCACCGGCGTCAGCGCATGGTCGACCAACACCAGGTCGGCCTCCAGCGCCTTGACGCGCGCGGCGACCTCGTCGGCCTTGCCGCTGCCCAGGTAGAAACGCGGATTGGGCTGGTCGATGCGCGCGGTGATGCGCTCCAGCACCTGCGCGCCGGCGGACTTCGCCAGTTCGGCGAATTCGTCGGCGCGGCGGACCGCATCGCCGTCGCCGCGCGCGTGCGGCAGCACCAGCAGCGCGCGCTCACCTTTCTTCTGACGTTCGAACAGGACTGCTCAGCCTTGGCTGTTGCTCTCGGCTTCGGCGTGTTCGGCAGCGGCATGTGCCTCGCCGGAAGCGCCGACGCGCACGTTGCGGCTGGGCACGACGGTCGAGATGGCGTGCTTGTAGACCATCTGGCTGACCGTATTGCGCAGCAGCACCACGAACTGGTCGAAGGACTCGATCGTACCCTGCAGCTTGATGCCGTTCACCAGGTAGATGGACACCGGCACGCGCTCGCGGCGCAGGGCGTTCAGGAACGGATCCTGCAGCGACTGACCTTTCGACATCTTGGTTCTCTCCCCGTGGCAACGTCGGAGCCGGGCAAAACGCACTGCGGCAGGAGGCCGCCGCCCCGGTCCAAGCCAGCGAATCTTAATCGCATTTAAACATCCGGCGAAAGCGGACCGCGTCACGCCGGCAGGAACGCACCGACCGCCTGCGCCGCCGCTTCGGCCAGGTCGGGGCGATCGGGGTCCAGCCAGCGCGCGTCCAGTTCGGCGCGCAGCCAGGTGATCTGCCGCTTGGCCAGCTGGCGGGTGGCGTGGACGGCGCGCGCGCGGAAGGCGGCGGGATCGGTGGCGCCGTCCAGATGCTCCCAGGCCTGCCGGTAGCCGACCGCACGCAGCGCCGGCAGGTCCGGCGTGAGGTCGCCGCGCGCACGCAGCCGGCGCACTTCGTCGAGGAAGCCGGCGGCCAGCATGGCGTCGAAGCGCGCGGCGATGCGCGCGTGCAGCGGCGCGCGCGCCTGCGGCACCAGCGCCAGCTTCAGCACGCGGTAGGCCAGCGGCGGCCGCGGCGCGCCCTGCTGCGCGGACAGCGGCCGGCCGGTCAAGGCGATCACCTCCAGCGCGCGCAGCACGCGCTGGCGGTCGCTGGGACGGATGCGCGCCGCGGCCTCGGCGTCGGCCCAGGCCAGCCGCGCGTGCATCGCGGCGAGGCCGAGCGTCCCGGCCTCCTCCGCCAGCCGCGCGCGCAGCGCGGGGTCGGCCGCCGGCAGCTCCGACAGGCCGCGCTGCAGAGCGCGGAAGTACAGCCCGGTGCCGCCGACCAGCAGCGGCACGCGGCCGCCGGCGACGATCTCCGCCATCGCCGCCAGCGCGTCGTGGCGGAAGTCGGCCGCGGAGTACGGCTGCGCCGGGTCGCGGATGTCGATCAGCCGGTGCGGGTGCCGCGCCAGCGTGGCCGCATCCGGCTTGGCGGTGCCGATGTCGAGGCCGCGATAGACCAGCGCGGAATCGACGCTGACGATCTCGAGCGGGAAGCGTTCGCGCAGCGCGCAGGCCAGCGCGGTCTTGCCCGCGGCGGTGGGCCCCATCAGGAAGACGGCGAGCGGACGCGGATCGGGGCCGGGCATCGGTCCATTGTAGCCGCGGGCCCGCGATTTCCGGGCCCTGCAAGCGCGCCGGAGCCGCCTGACGCCGCCGCTTTACAAGCGGGGGTCCGTCGAGTCTCATAGGCGCGCGGAACCAAGCCCGCATGCCGCCTGGAGCCGGATGGCGACGCTCACGCTCGAGCTGGTGCTGTTTGCGGCCCAATCGCTCGGCGCGGTGCTGCAGGCCGCGATCTTCGCCTACTACTTCCGCGTCTACCGCCACCCGCACCTGCGCCTGTGGGGCATGTCGTTCGCGGCGCTGGCGCTGTACCTGACGCTGGCCTGGCTGGCCACCGGACTCGCCGACGCCGGGGAAGGCGCTCCGCTCGTCTCCGCGCGCAGCATGTTCACCGTGATGTCGCTGGGCGCCGCCTACGCCCAGGCGGTGCTGGTGGCGTTCGCGACCTACGCCGCGGTGGCGTCGCGGCCGCTGCCGCCGCGCTGGCTGCGCTACACGATGAGCGGCGCGCTGGCGTTCGCCGCGGTATGCGCGCTGGCCTTCGCCAACGATCCCGCGGCGATGACCCAGCGCGCGCTGCTGCGCGACGGTCTGCGTCAGGCGATCACCGCCGCCACCTATCTTTCCGCCGCCGCGGTGCTGTGGCGGTTCGTGCGCCGCACCAGCATGGGCGGCCGCATCGCCGCCGCCGCGCTGGGCCTGTACGGGCTGGAAATGCTCTGGGCGCTGATCCTGCTGGCCGGCCAGGCCTACACCGCGCATCCGCTGCCCTGGCTGCGTTACACCGGCGTGCTCGATCTCGCCGCGCAGCAACTGATCGGCTTCGGCCTGGTGATCTGGCTGCTGGAGGACGAGCGCACGCGCGCGCAGAAGGCCGACCAGGCGCTGCGCCAGTTGCGCGACTTCGACCCGGTCACCGGCTTCCCCAACCGCCGCCGCCTGCTCGCCGACCTGGAGATGCAGCTGCGGCAGACCAACCACCGTACCGCCGCTTTGCTGGTGCGCCTCGACCAGGCCGACACCCTTGCCGGCACGCTGGGCGTGATCACCGCCGAGACGCTGATCGCGGAGGCGGCCAACCGCATCGAGTCGTGCGCGCATCCGGGCTGGCCGCGGCCGGCGCGGCTGTCCGACGACCGCATCGTGCAGGTGGTGCCGCGCGTGTCCAATTTCGGCGATCTCGCCACCGTCGCCGACGACCTGCTGGCGGCGATCCGCGCGCCGTTCTACGACGCCGGCCGCGAGCTGGCGCTGTCGGCCAGCATCGGCATCGCCGTGTCGCCGGACGACGCGCTGAAGCCGGGCACGTTGATCGCCGCCGCCGAGAGCGCCTGCCAGCGCGCCCACGACGTGGGCGGCAACCGCTTCCAGTTCTTCTCCGCGGAAATGAACGCGCTGGCGCTGACCCGGCTGGGCCTGCAGGCGGAGCTGCGGCGCGCGCTGCAGCACGAGGAGTTCGAGTTGTTCTACCAGCCGATCTTCACCCGCGGCGCGCACCGCGTGTGCGGCGCCGAGGCGCTGGTGCGCTGGCGCCATCCCAAGCGCGGCGTGCTGCCGCCGGCGCTGTTCATGGACGAGATCGAGCACCTCGGCCTGATCGAGGACCTCGACCGCTACGTGCTGGAGAGCGCCTGCCGCGAGGCGCGCCTGTGGGAGCAGCGCCACGACGCCGAGATCGGCGTGGCGGTGAACATCTCCGCGCGCAGCTTCGAGCGCGAGCACTTCCCGGAACTGGTGCGCAACGTGTTGTACGCCTCCGGGCTGACCCCGCACCGGCTGGAGCTGGAGATCGTCGAATCGAGCGCGCTCGGCGACGCCGACCGCACCATCGAGTGCCTGCACCGCCTGCGCGCGCTGGGCGTGCGCGTGGCGCTGGACGACTTCGGCACCGGCTACTCCTCGCTGAGCCACCTGCGCCAGCTGCCGGTGGACACGCTGAAGATCGACCGCAGCTTCGTCGACAACGTGCTCGGCGACACGCCGGACGCGGCGATCGTCGCGGCGATGATCACCCTGGCGCGCAGCCTCGGCCTGGACGTGGTCGCCGAAGGCATCGAGACCAGCTCGCAGCTCGCCTGGTTCGAGCACCACGGCGTCGACCGCCTGCAGGGCTTCCTGTTCTCGCAGCCGCTGGAGCGCGACATGCTGCGCCAGCTCGTCGCGGAAGGCGGACAGCCGTCGCGCGCGGCCGGCAGCTGAGCCCTGCGGCGCAGCGGCGCATGCGGCGCGCCGTATAATGCCGGGCCGCGCGGCCGTTCGCCGCAACCCACACGAGATCCGCCATGCCGCAGCTGATGAAGGCGCTGGTCAAGCGCGAAGCCACCAAGGGCATCTGGATGGAAGAGGTGCCGGTGCCCGAGATCGGCCCCAACGACGTGCTGATCAAGCTGGAGAAGACCGCGATCTGCGGCACCGACCTGCACATCTACAAGTGGGACGAGTGGTCGCAGCGCGTGATCAAGCCGGGCCTGGTGATCGGCCACGAGTTCGTCGGCCGCATCGTCGACATGGGCCCCGGCGTGCGCGGCTACAGCGTCGGCCAGCGCGTCTCCGCCGAAGGCCACATCGTCTGCGGCATGTGCCGCAACTGCCGCGCCGGACGCCAGCACCTGTGTCCGAACACGGTGGGCATCGGCGTCAACCGCGACGGCGCGTTCGCCGAGTACATCGCCATGCCGGCCTCGAACCTGTGGCCGATCCCCGACACCATCCCTTCCGAACTCGCCGCGTTCTTCGATCCCTACGGCAACGCCGCGCACTGCGCGCTGGAGTTCGACCTGATCGGCGAGGACGTGCTGATCACCGGCGCCGGCCCGATCGGCATCATCGCCGCCGGCATCGCCAAGCACGTCGGCGCGCGCAACGTGGTGGTCACCGACGTCAACGACTACCGCCTCAAGCTCGCCGCCGAGATGGGCGCGACGCGCGTGGTCAACGTCGCCCAGCAGTCGTTGCGGGACGTGGTCAAGGACCTGCACATGGAAGGCTTCGACGTCGGCCTGGAGATGAGCGGCAACCCGCGCGCCTTCAACGACATGCTCGACGTGATGTACCACGGCGGCAAGATCGCCCTGCTCGGCATCCTGCCGAAGGGCACCGGCGTCGACTGGGACAAGGTGATCTTCAAGGGCCTCACCCTGCACGGCATCTACGGCCGGCGCATGTACGAGACCTGGTACAAGATGACGCAGATGCTGCTGACCGGCTTCCCGCTGCAGAAGGTGCTGACGCACCAGGTGGCCATCGACGACTTCCAGAAGGGCTTCGACCTGATGGAGTCCGGCAACTGCGGCAAAGTCGTCTGCTCGTGGAACTGATCCGATGACCTACACCGCCGCCACCCGCGACCGCTACGCCGCCGAACTGGCCTCGATCCGCGCGCTGGGACTGTACAAGGCCGAGCGCGTGATCACCTCGCCGCAGTCGGCGGAGATCACGCTGGCCGACGGCCACCGCGTGCTGAACTTCTGCGCCAACAACTACCTCGGCCTGGCCGACCACCCGGAGGTGATCCAGGCGGCCAAGGACGCGCTCGACAGCCACGGCTTCGGCATGGCCAGCGTGCGCTTCATCTGCGGCACGCAGGACCTGCACAAGCAGCTGGAGCGCAAGATCGCCGATTTCTTCGGCACCGAGGACACCATCCTCTACGCTGCCTGCTTCGACGCCAACGGCGGCCTGTTCGAGCCGCTGCTGGGCGAGGAGGACGCGGTGATCTCCGACGCGCTCAACCACGCCTCGATCATCGACGGCATTCGTCTGTGCAAGGCCAAGCGCTACCGCTACGCCAACAGCGACATGGCCGACCTGGAAGCGCAACTGGCGGCCGCCGACGCCGCCGGCGCGCGCACCAAGCTGATCACCAGCGACGGTGCGTTCTCGATGGACGGCTTCGTCGCCAAGCTGGACGAGATCACCGCGCTGGCGGCGAAGTACGGCGCGATGGTGCACATCGACGAGTGCCATTGCACCGGCTTCCTCGGCGCCACCGGCCGCGGCTCGGCGGAAGTGCACGGCGTGATGGACAAGATCGATATCTTCACCGGCACGCTGGGCAAGGCGCTGGGCGGAGCGCTGGGCGGCTTCACCACCGGCCGCGGCGAGATCATCGAGATGCTGCGCCAGCGCTCGCGGCCGTACCTGTTCTCGAACTCGCTGCCGCCGCACGTGGTCGCCGCGGCGATCAAGGTGTTCGACATGCTTTCCTCGGCCGGCGACCTGCGCGAGCGCCTGCAGGCCAACACGCGCTATTTCCGCGAGCAGATGACCCGCGCCGGCTTCGACATCAAGCCGGGCGTGCATCCGATCGTGCCGGTGATGGTCTACGACGCGCCGCTGGCGCAACGCATGGCCGCCGAACTGCTGGAGGAAGGCATCTACGTGATCGGCTTCTTCTATCCGGTGGTGCCGCAAGGCCAGGCGCGCATCCGCACGCAGATGAGCGCCGCGCACACGCGCGAGCACCTCGACCGTGCCATCGCCGCCTTCACCAAGGTCGGCCGCAGGCTGGGCGTGCTGAAAGCCTGAGCCGCTCCGGCGCGGCTTTGTCGCGTCGGGCGGGCGGGAGTAAGCTGGGCATGGAGCGGCGCCCGCGCATCGGCGCCGCCCCGGGCCGCGGCCACGGACCGCGCCGCGCGTGCCGCCAAACCGGGCCGCGCCGATGGGAGCGAAGCCGGCCACGCGGAGCAGTGCCATGCCCGAGCCCCGCCTGCAGCGCTACCTGCACGAGCAGCACACCCCCTACGAGACCATCCACCACACGCGCGCGGTCACCGCGCAGGAAACCGCGGCCAGCGCGCACATCCGCGGCAGCATGATGGCGAAGACGGTGATGGTGAAGCTGGACGGCCGCCTCGCCATGGTGGTCGTGCCGGCCGCCCGGCGCGTGCACTTCGGCCGCCTGCGCCAGGCCGCCGGCGCGGCCACCGCCGAGCTGGCCACCGAAGCCGAATTCTGCGACCGCTTCCCCGACTGCGAAGCGGGCGCGATGCCGCCGTTCGGCAACCTGTACGGCATGGAGGTGTATGTCGACGACGCCTTGGTCAGCCACGGCGACATCGCTTTCAACGCCGGCACGCACACCGAGGTGATGCGCATGCCGTTCAGCGAATTCGAGCGGCTGGTGGCGCCGAAGCACATCCACCTGTCGCATCACTGAGACGCGCCGCGCCGCATGCGGTTCAACGCGCGTGCGGCGCGGGGATGGCGAGCGCGGCGATTTCGTCCGCAGCCAGCCGCCGCCAGCCGCCCTTGGGCAGCGTGCCCAGCGCGAGCGGGCCGATCGCGACGCGCACCAGCCGCAGCGTCTCGAAACCGAGCGCCTGCAGCAGGCGGCGGATGTGGCGGTTGCGGCCTTCGTCCAGCACCACCTCCAGCCAGGTGTTGCGGGCGCCGCCGCGCAGCACCACGGCGCGCTTGACCGCCAGCCGCTCGCCGTCGACCAGGATGCCGGTGCGCATGCGCGCCAGCGCCGCGGCGTCCGGCGCGCCCGCCATCTGCACGTGATAGGTCTTGTCGAGATGCGTGCGCGGATCGGTGATCGCCGCCGCCCAGGCGGTGTCGTTGCTCATCAGCAACAGGCCCTCGCTGGCCTTGTCCAGGCGGCCGACCGGGCCGAGCCACGGCAGGCCCGAGCCCTCGAGCAGCCGGTAGACGGTGTCGCGGCCGCGTTCGTCGGCGGCGCTGACCACCAGTCCACGCGGCTTGTTGAGCATCAGGTAGACCCGCGGCACGCCGCCGACGTCGACGCCGTCCAGCGCGATGCGCTCGCGCGCCGCATCGGTGGGGCGCTCGGGATCGCGCACGCAGCGCCCGTCCACGCTGACGCGGCCGGCACGGACGCGCCGTTCGGCCTCGCTGCGCGAGCACACGCCCAGCTTCGACAGCACGCGCGCCAGGCCGTGCCTGGATGCAGGCAGCGGCGATCGCGCCGGTCTTGGGCTAGGCTTGTTCATCGCACCAGCCTAGGCACGGCGCCCGGGCGCGACAAGCCCAGCGAGGAGAACCCCATGTCCGAACACCACATCAGGACCGTCTGGTCGCGCGGCGGCGGCCCGTTCGAGCGCGGCAACTACAGCCGCGACCACGACGTGCACTTCGAGGGCGGCCAGATCGTGCGCAACTCGGCCGCGGCCGGCGCCTACGGCGGCAACCCGGACGCCAGCAACCCGGAGGAACTGCTGCTGGCGGCGCTGAGCAGCTGCCACATGCTGACCTTCCTCGCCGTGGCCGCGAACCGCGGCTACGTGATCGACCATTACGAGGACGCCGCGGTCGCCTATCTCGACAAGAACGCCGAGGGCAAGATGGCCGTGGTGCGCGCGGTGCTGGCGCCGCGCGTCGGCTTCGGCGGAGACAGACGGCCCGGCGCCGAGGACTACGCGAAGATGCATGAGCGCGCCCACGCCGCCTGCTTCATCGCCAACTCGGTGAAGACCGCGGTCGAACTGAGGCTGTGAGGCGAAGGGCGCGCGGCCCCGACGCCGCGCCCTCCGACGCCGCAAGAGAAAAGCCCGGCTCGCGCCGGGCTTTTCTTCGTGCGGAGCAACGGACCGCTTACTGCTGCGGCGCGCCCTGATCCAGCACCTTCAGCTCGACGCGGCGGTTGCGCGCGCGGCCTTCCTCGGTGCTGTTGGTGTCGATCGGGTTGGACTCGCCGAAGCCCTTCGGGCCGTCCAGACGGCTGGCGTCGATGCCGTGCGCGACCAGGTAGTCGTACACGATCTTGGCGCGACGCTCGGACAGCGCCTGGTTGTAGTCCTCCTTGCCCTTGTCGTCGGTGTAACCGTCAACCTCGACGCGCACCTGCGGATAGCGCTTCAGCGTATCCACGGCCTGGTCGAGGATGGCCATCGACTCCTCGGTCGGCTCCTTCAGGACCTTGGAGACGTCGGTTTCACCCTTCTTCGGACGGTCGAACTTGAAGTTCACGCCGCGCAGGTCGATCACCACCTTCTGCGGGCAGCCGTCCGGACCGACGATGGTGCCGGCCGGCGTGTTCGGGCACTTGTCGTCACAGTTGTTGACGCCGTCCTTGTCGTCGTCCAACTGGTCGCAGGTCGGCGCCGGAGCGGGCGCCGGCGCCGCGGCCGGAGCCGGGGCGGGCTGGCCCATCGAGATCACCAGGCCGATCGACGCCAGCGCGTCGCCGTACTGCTTGTGATCCTCGAGGCCGGCGAAGCGCGCGGACTGCGTGTCGCGGTCGTAGCGATAAGCGACTTCGCCGCGGAACGCGACGCGGTCGGTCAACGCCTTCTGGATGCCGACGCCGGCGGTGACCATCGGGCCCCAGCCGTGGGTGTAGCCCGCACCGATGCCGCCGGTGCCCGGCGCCGGCGTGCCGGCGGACACCGCGGCGTGCTTGAGCATGCCGATGCCGCCCATCACGTACGGGCGCCAGCCGCTCCAGTCGCTGAACATCCAGCGGCCGGCGACGTCGAGGCCCATGCTCTCCCACTGCTTGCCGGGACGCGGCGAGTTGTCCTTGAAGTCCGCGTTGTTGTGCGTGGCCTCGAAGTCGACCGCGAAGTTGGGGTTGACCCAATAGCCGACGCCGAGGCCGAGCAGGGGCGACTCCTGCGTCTTGCGGTTGCTGTCGGGGAACACCGCGCCGACGCGCGGGGCGATATACCAGTTGCTGTAGTCCGTAGCGTGAGCGATGCCCACGCCTCCAACGACCAGGGCGACCAGCGCTAACAGGCCCTTACGCTTCATGGGAATCTCCTCTTCTCGTTTTTCGCATCCGCGCCACCTCGCGCGGAGCACCTTGCAAGCGAACGTGCGGCTTTCCGGCTTTTGAAGCCTTGTAATGGTGACCCTTTGCAGGGCGGCGCGATCTTATCAAAAAACAAACATTTCCCGCCACCGCACCGCCCCCCTTTCAGAGGCTATTCAGCCCCTCACGACGCAAACAAATCCATCAGGCGGTGTACCGGCATGGCCTCGAACCGGCCGGGGTCGCGGCAGGCGGCCAGGATCGCCTCGACCCGGCGCGCCGGCAGGTGGCCGGCCAGGGCGCCCTCGAACTTCCTCAGCAACACCGGGATGCCCTCCGCGCGCCGCTTGCGGTGGCCGATCGGATAATCGATCGACACCTTTTCGGTGCTGCTGCCGTCCTTGAAGAACACCTGCACCGAATTGCCGATGTAGCGCTTATCCGGGTCGAAATAGTCCCGGGTGAACTGCGGGTTTTCCTTGACCTCCATCAACTGCCGCAGCGCGTCGATGCGCGGATCGGCGGCGACGGCGTCGCTGTAGTCGTCGGCGGTGAGACGGCCGAAGATCAGCGGCACCGCCACCATGTACTGGATGCAGTGGTCGCGGTCGGCATAGTTGGCCAGCGGGCCGGTCTTGTCGATGATGCGGCAGCCGGCCTCCTGCGTTTCGATCACGATGCGCTCGATCTGCTCGAGCCTGCCGGCCACCTGCGGGTGCAGCTGCATTGCGCACTCCACCGCGGTCTGCGCGTGGAACTCGGCCGGGTAGCTGATCTTGAACAGCACGTTCTCCATCACGTAGCTGCCGAACGGGCGCTCGAACTCGAACGGCTTGCCCTTGAACGCGACGTCGTAGAAGCCCCAGGTCTTCGCGGTCAGCGCCGACGGGTAGCCGACCACGCCCTTGTCGGCCGCGTTCAGCGCGTGGATGACGGCGCGGCGGCAGGCGTCGCCGGCGGCCCAGCTCTTGCGCGGGCCGGTGTTCGGCGCGTGGCGGTAGGTGCGCAGCGCGCCGTTGTCGATCCAGCTGTGCGAGACGGCGGTGACGATCGCGTCCTTGTCGCCGCCGAGCATGTGCGTGGTCACCGCCGTGGAGGCGAGGCGCACCAAGATCACGTGGTCCAGGCCGACGCGGTTGAAGCTGTTCTTCAGCGCGTAGCAGCCCTGGATCTCGTGGGCCTTGATCGCCGCGGTCAGCACGTCGCGCACGGTCAGCGGCGTGCCGCGTTCGCGTTCGGCCTTGCGGCTGAGGTAGTCGGCGACGGACAGGATCGCGCCGAGGTTGTCGGAAGGATGGCCCCACTCGGCGGCCAGCCAGGTGTCGTTGAAGTCGAGCCAACGGATCTGCGTGCCGATGGCGAAGGCGGCCTGCACCGGATCCAGTTCGTGGCTGGTGCCCGGCACGCGCACGCCGCCCGGCATGGTCGCGCCCGGCACCACCGGGCCGAGGTGCTTGACGCACTCGGGGAACTTCATCGCCAGCATCGCGCAGCCGAGCGAATCCATCAGCATGTAGCGCGCGGTTTCGTACGCCTCCGCGGAGTCGATGCGGTAATCGACGACGTAGTCGGCGATGTCGCGCATCGGCTGGTCGGGATCGGGACGCTTGGCGGAGCGGATGTCGTGGTGGGCCATCGGCATTTCCTGTGCAGGCTGGACGCGCGATCTGCGCGCGAGGAGGACGACCACGGCGGGAACCGTGGCGGAACCGGGAATTTTGCCAGAACTCGCGGCGCGGCTCAGGGCCCGCGGGTCCGCGCCGGGCGGCGCGCGCGCGTCGATGCCGTGGCCGGGGCGGGCGATGCGTCCGCCAGGCGCGGATCGGCGCGCAGCCGTTCGTGGAGGAAATCGGCGAAGGCGCGGATGCGCGCCGCATGGCGCAGATCCGGGTGGGTCAGCAGCCACAACGCGCCGTCGAACGCGGCGTCCAGCGCGAACAGGCGCACCAGTCCGGAGCGCACCTGGTCGCTCGGCAGCAGCGCCAGGCCGACCCCGGCCTCGGCCAGCGCGGCCATCGTGTTGAGCTCGTTGGCGCGCACGACGATGCGCTCCGGCGGCACGGCACGACGCTGCCAGGCGAACACGCCGATGCGCGCGAACGCGTCATCGGCGCCGATCTGCGCGTGCTGCGCCAATTCATCGACGTTGCGCGGCCGGCCGTGCCGCTGCAGATAGGCCGGACTGGCGCAGACGTGCCAACGCAGCGTGGCGATGCGGCGGCCGACCAGGAACTCCGGCGGCTGCGCGGTGGCGCGCAGCGCCAGGTCGGCCTCGCGGCGGTTCAGGTCGAAGTCGTGGTCGCTGACGGCGATCTCGACGCGGATGTCGGGATAACGCCCGCGGAAAGCGGCCACCGCCGGCGCCACGTAGTCGTGCGCGAGGTTGGCCGCGGTGGTCATGCGGATGTCGCCGGACAGGCGATAGTCGCCGCCGGCCGCGGTGCGCTCCAGCGCCAGCAATGCCGCCTCCGCCTGCTCGGCTTGCCGGCGCACGCCTTCGCCGGCCGCGGTCAACACATAGCCTTCCGGCAGCCGCTCGAACAGGCGCACGCCCAGCGCTCGCTCGAAGGCGTTCAGGCGGCGGAACACGGTGGAATGGTTGACCCCCAGCGCGCGCGCCGCCGCGGCGAGGCTGCCGCCGCGGGCGATCGCCAGCAGGTAGCGCAGGTCGTTCCAGTCCCTCATGGCCTTTGCATGCTTGCAAGATCGGCTTGCCGATATTGCGTATTCCGTTGCGCCATGGCAATCCCTAACTTTCGCGGCGTCGCCGGCCCGTCCGGTTCATCACGCTGCCCGATCCATGCACGCTTCGTCCGCCGCCGTCCTGCTGCTGCGCCTCGGCCGGGAATACCCGCTGTTCCTCGGCGTGGTCGGCCTGGCGCAGGCGCTGTTGGGCGTCGGCCCCGGGGCGCTGGACCGGCGCGCCGCGCAGGCGGCGTAAGCCGGGCGCCCATCCGGCCGTCCCCCCTTCCCCACCAAGAGGTCGCTCCATGAAGCTCTACTTCTCTCCCGGCGTGTGTTCGCAGGCCCCGCACATCGTGTTGCGCGAAACCGGCCTGCCGTTCGAACTGGTCAAGGTCGACACCGCCGCCAAGCGCACCGAGGACGGCGCCGATTACCTCCAGGTCAATCCGAACGGCTACGTGCCGGCGCTGGAGATCGAACCCGGCGTCGTGCTGACCGAAGGTCCGGCGATCATGCAGTACATCGCCGACCGCGCGCCGCAGACGGGCCTCGCGCCGGCCGCCGGCACGCTGGAGCGCTACCGGCTGCAGTCGTGGCTGAATTTCATCACCTCCGAGCTGCACAAGGGCTTCTCGCCGCTGTTCCACCCGCAGACGCCGGAGGCGTACAAGGCCCAGGCGATCGAGATGCTGGGCCGCCGCTTCGACACCGTCGAACGCCATCTCGCCGGCACGCCCTACCTGATGGGCGAGCGCTTCGGCATCGCCGACGCCTATCTGTTCGTGGTCGCCGGCTGGTCCGGCTATGTCGGCATCGACCTCGGCCGCTGGCCGAACCTGGCCGCGTTCCGCCAGCGCGTCGCGCAGCGTCCGGCGGTGAAGGCGGCGCTGGCGGCGGAAAGCGCGGCGCAATCCGCCAAGGCAAAGACCGCGTGACCGCACGCGCGGCGGACCGGTACGCTGCCGCCGGTCCGCCGCATCGCCGAGGCACCCTGCCGTGACCGCATCCGCCGCGCTGCCCACGCTGTTCGTCTCGCACGGCGCGCCGACGCTGGCGCTGGAGGACTCGCCCACCGGCCGTTTCCTCGACGGCCTGGGCGGGCGGCTGCCGCGCCCGGCCGCGATCGTGGTCGCCTCCGCGCATTTCGCAGCGGCGCAAGCGGTCGTCGGCGCGCACCCGCAGCCGCCGACCGTGCACGATTTCCACGGCTTCCCCGCGCCGCTGTACGCCTTGCGCTACGCGGCGCCGGGCGCGCCGGCGCTGGCCGCGCGCGTCGTCGGGCTGCTGCACGCGGCCGACTTCGACGCGCGCGCCGACGCGCAGGCCGGCCTCGATCACGGCGTGTGGGTGCCGCTGTGGCGCATGTACCCGCAGGCGGACATCCCGGTGCTGCCGCTGGCGGTGAACCCCGGCGCGGACGCGGACTGGCATTTCCGCCTCGGCGCCGCGCTGGCGCCGCTACGCTACGAGGGCGTGCTGCTGGTCGGCTCCGGCGGCTTCGTGCACAACCTGGGCGCGCTCGCCTGGCAGGGAGGCCCCGCGCCGCCGTGGGCATCCGCGTTCGCGGCGTGGCTGGAGTCGCGCCTGTCGGCGGGCGACGACGCCGCCGCGCGCGACTGGCTGCGCGTGGCGCCGCAGCCGCGCCTGGCGCATCCGACGCCGGAGCACCTCTGGCCGCTGTTCGTCGCCTGGGGCGCGGCCGGCGGCGCGGCGCGCCCGCTGCACCGCGCCTGGGAGTACGGCAGCCTGGCGCTGCACGCCTACGCTTTCGATGGCTGAACGACCAAGCTTGACGCCGCGCCGCGGCGCTGCAGAGAATGCTTCCGCTACATTCACCCCGAAGGGGAGTAGCTCCCTGGCCGCGGCGCCCTCCCGCGCCGTCGGCCTGCGCGGCGGCCGTCATCACGGGCATGTCCTGCCCCGGCCGTCGCGGCAGCCTGCCGGCTGCGAGCGAGACTTTCGCGGTGACGCCGGACCGTGCGCGCGTCCGCCGTCATCGCGGAAGATCGAGCGCGCCGCGGAGACTGCATGGATTTCCTCACCCCGCAATTCTTTTCCGGACTGCTGTCGATCATCCTGATCGACCTGGTGCTGGCCGGCGACAACGCCATCGTCATCGCGCTGGCCGCGCGCAATCTGCCGCGGCGCCTGCAGAAGCAGGCGATCTTCTGGGGCACCTTCGGCGCGGTCGCGGTGCGCGTGGCGCTGACCGCGATCGTGGTCTACCTGCTGCAGATTCCCGGCCTGATGCTGGCCGGCGGCCTGATCCTGCTGCCGATCGCCTGGAAACTGTTGCGCCAGGACGAAGGCGACGCGCACGAGGTCAAGGCGGCGGGCGGCTTCTGGAGCGCGATGCGCACCATCGTCGTCGCCGACGCCCTGATGGGCCTGGACAACGTGCTGGCGATCGCCGGCGCTTCGCACGGCCATCTGAGCCTGGTGGTGATCGGCCTGCTGGTCAGCGTGCCGCTGGTGGTGTGGGGCTCGACGCTGATCCTGAAACTGATCGAACGCTTCCCGGCGATCGTCTACGTCGGCGCCGGCGCGATCGCCTGGACCGCCGCGCGCATGATCGCCCACGACGGCCTCGTCGCCGCCTGGTTCGACCGTTACGGCTGGGCCGAGTACCTGCTCGACGTGGTGCTGGTCGCCGGCGTGTGCGGACTCGGCTGGTGGGCGGCGCGGCGCGCGCAGGCGCAGCGCGCGCGCATCGCGCAGCAGGCCGGCGGCTGAGCGCCGGCGGCCTCAGCGCGCGCGGCGACGGGCCGGCCGCGCTTCGTCGCCGCTGATCGGCGCGCGCGACGAGGCGCAGTTGCGGCAGAACCGCGGCGCGGTCGGCTGGCGCCTCGACGCGGAACAGGTCGCCCGCCTGGACGAAGCCAGCCGCGTCACCCCGCCCTATCCTTACTACCCGTACCGGCACGGCCAGTTCGCCGAACGCACGCCGCCGCCGGTGTGAACCCGTTCTTCTCCTCGCCGCCACCGCCGCACGAGCCGCCATGAAAGCCGTCGCCCTTACCCGCTATCTGCCCATCGACGATCCCGAATCGCTGATCGACGTCGAACTGCCCACGCCCACGCCCGCCGGCCACGACCTGCGGGTGCGCGTCGAGGCGGTGTCGGTCAATCCGGTCGACACCAAGGTGCGCGCGCCCAAGGCGGCGGTCGAAGCCGCGCCGCGCGTGCTGGGCTGGGACGCCGCCGGCGTGGTGGAGGCGGTCGGCGAGGCGGTGACGCTGTTCAAACCCGGGGACCGCGTCTACTACGCCGGCGCGATCGACCGTCCCGGCTGCAATGCCGAGTTCCATCTGGTCGACGAGCGCATCGTCGGGCCGATGCCGCGCACGCTCGACTTCGCCGAGGCCGCGGCGCTGCCGCTGACCGCGCTGACGGCGTGGGAGCTGCTGTTCGAGCGTTTCGGCTTCGACGCCGACGGCGCCGACCGCGATCGCACGCTGCTGATGATCGCCGGCGCCGGCGGGCTCGGCTCGATCGCCATCCAGCTCGCCAAGCGCGCCGGCCTCACCGCGATCGCCACCGCCTCGCGCGCCGAGACCGTCGATTGGTGCAGGCGCATGGGCGCGGACCACGTGGTCGACCATCGCCAGCCGCTGAAACCGCAGCTCGAAGCGCTCGGCTTCGCCGCGGTCGACGCCATCGTCTGCTTCACCGCCGCCGAACCGTACTGGGCGCAGATGACGGACCTGGTGGCGCCGCAGGGACGCATCGGCCTGGTCGTCGGCATGAAGCAGGCCGTCGACCTCGAGCCGCTGAAGAGCAAGAGCGCCAGCGTGCACTGGGAGTACATGTTCACGCGCGCGCAGTACCGCACCCCGGACATGATCGCGCAGCACCGCATCCTCGCCCGCGTCGCCGCGCTGGTCGACGCGGGCGCGCTGCGCAGCACGCTGACCGGGACGCTGGCGCCGATCAACGCGGCCAACCTGCGCGTGGCGCACGCGCGGCTGGAATCCGGCCGCAGCATCGGCAAGCTGGTGCTGCGCGGCTGGGGCTGAGCGCGGCGTCCCAGCGGCGCGGGCTTGCCGCGGCGCCGCGCAGCGGGCATGCTCGAACGATCGTTTGAATCGTTGGCTGGCCCGCCGTGACCTATCCGCACCTGTTCGCGCCGCTCGAGCTCGGCTTCTGCACCCTGCCCAACCGCGTGCTGATGGGTTCCATGCATACCGGCCTCGAGGACCGCGCGCGCGACTATCCCAGGCTGGCCGCTTACTTCGCCGCGCGCGCCCGCGGCGGCGTCGGCCTGATGGTCACCGGCGGGCTGGCGCCGAACGTCGAAGGCTGGCTGAAGCCGTTCGCCGGCCGGCTGTCGATGCCCTGGCACGTGGCGCGGCACCGGCAGGTGACGCGCGCGGTGCACGGCGAGGGCGGGCGCATCTGCCTGCAGATCCTGCACGCCGGCCGCTACGGCTATCACCCCTTGTCGGTGGCGCCCTCGCGCGTCAAGTCGCCGATCACGCCGTTCACGCCACGCGCGCTCAGCGCGCGCGGCGTCGTGCGCACCGTCCGCGCCTTCGTCGACTGCGCGCGGCTGGCGCAGGACGCCGGCTACGACGGCGTCGAGGTGATGGGCTCGGAGGGCTACCTGATCAACCAGTTCCTGACCGCGCGCACCAATCGCCGGCAGGACCGCTGGGGCGGCAGCCTGGAAAACCGCATGCGCCTCCCGGTCGAGATCGTGCGCCGCACGCGCGAGGCGGTCGGCCGCGCGTTCATCATCATCTACCGCCTGTCGATGCTGGACCTGGTCGAGGACGGACAGGCCTGGGACGAGATCGTCGCGCTGGCGAAGGCGGTCGAGGCGGCCGGCGCCACGCTGATCAACACCGGCATCGGCTGGCACGAAGCGCGCGTGCCGACCATCGTCACCTCGGTGCCGCGCGCCGCGTTCGGCTGGGTGACGCGGCGGCTGAAGGGCGAGGTGACGATCCCGCTGATCGCCACCAACCGCATCAACACGCCCGTCGTCGCCGAGCGCATCCTCGCCGCCGGCGATGCCGACATGGTGTCGATGGCGCGCCCGCTGCTGGCCGATCCCGACTGGGTGGCGAAGGCGCGCGCCGGCCGCGCCGACCGCATCAACACCTGCATCGCCTGCAACCAGGCCTGCCTCGACCACGTGTTCGAGAACCGGCGCGCGTCGTGCCTAGTCAATCCGCGCGCCTGCCACGAGACCGAGCTGGCGATCGCGCCCGCCGCGGCGAAGAAGCGCTACGCCGTGGTCGGCGCCGGTCCCGCCGGCCTCGCCTGTGCCGCCACGCTGGCCGAGCGCGGCCACGCCGTCACGCTGTTCGAACAGGGCGAGGCGATCGGCGGCCAGTTCAACATGGCGAAGCGCATCCCCGGCAAGGAGGAGTTCGCCGAGACGCTGCGCTACTTCGCCCACCGCCTCGCCGACGCCGGCGTCGACCTGCGCCTCGGCACGCGCGCGGACGCGGCGACGCTGGCCGCCGGCGGCTACGATGCCGTGGTGCTGGCCACCGGCGTCGTGCCGCGCGCGGCGCGCATTCCCGGCGACGACCATCCCAAGGTGCTGAGCTACGTCGACGTGCTGCAGCGCGACGCCGCCGTCGGCGCGCGCGTCGCCATCGTCGGCGCCGGCGGCATCGGCTTCGACGTCGCCGAGTTCCTGGTGCAGCCGGCGCCCTCGCCCAGCACCGATGTCGCGCGATGGGCGCAGGAATGGGGCGTCGACACCACGTTGGCCGCGCGCGGCGGCTTGGCCGCGCCCGCGCCGGAACCGCCGGCGCGCAGGGTTTGGCTGCTGCAGCGCACGCCCGGCCGCCCCGGCGCGCGCCTCAACAAGACCACCGGCTGGGTGCACCGCGCCACGCTGAAGCAGAAAGGCGTCGTCATGCTGGGCGGCGTCGGCTACGAGCGCATCGACGACGCCGGCCTGCACGTCCGCGTCGGCGCGGAAGCGCGCACGCTGGAAGTCGACCATGTGGTGATCTGCGCGGGCCAGGAACCGAACCGCGCGCTGCAGGCGGAACTGCAGGCCGCCGGCGTGACGGTGCATCTGATCGGCGGCGCCGACGTCGCCGCGGAGCTGGACGCCAAGCGCGCGATCGACCAGGGCACGCGGCTGGCGGCGATGCTCTAGCCGCGCCGGTCAGAAGCGCATGCGCACGAAGGCGGCGGGTCCCTGCAGGCGCAGCTTCAGCCGCGCGGCGTAGTCGCGGCCATCCTTGTCGAGATTGATGCGGGTGGCGGCGTACTCGGCGCCGACGCCGAGGTGCTGCCATGGGTAGTACTCGACGCCGACCGCGCCGGCGTAGATGTGTCCCTGCAGCGTGCCGGCGTTCTTGCGCACGCCGGAGACGTCGGCATAGAGGCGCAGGTCGCGCGTGAACGCGTGCCGCCAGCCCAGCGTCAGCACCGGCGCCCACGCTGCCTCGCTGCGGTGGCTGGCCGCCGCGATGCTGCCGCCGACGGGCCCGTGCACCGACGCCTCGCCGGCGACGTCGACCGCCAGCCGGTAGCGCGCCGCGCCCAGCCCGGCGCCGACCACGTCGCGATCGCCGGCGTCGAACCACCAGTGCCAGGCGGCGCTGGCGAAATCGATCTCGATGCGGCTGCGGATCGCCGCGGCGACGTCGTAGGTGTTGCCGTCGTAGACCACCTGCCGGTCCAGGGCGCGCGCGCCGCTGTTGTCGTAGCGATACACGTCGAGGGTGAAGCCCTGGTGGTCGCCGAGCAGGAAATCCAGGCGCGCGCGGCCGACCGGATGGCGGCGGTCCAGGCCGAAATCGCGTTCGGCGTCGATCACCGTGCCCTGCGGGCCGCCGCTGGCGTCGACGCTCAGCCGGATGCGCGTGTCCGGCTGGTAGCCGCCCAGCCACAGGTTGACGCGGTCCAGCGCCATCGAAGGCGCGGCCTGCGCGAGTCCGCCGACCAGCAGCAGGCCGCAGCCGCACGCCCACCGCATCGCCCGCATTCGCCCGCGCATCGGGCCCTCCCCGCCGTGACGGCCTCGTTCCCGCACGCAGCCCGCTTATACCGCGAATGCGGCCGCCGCGCGTTCAGAAAACGAAAAGGGAGCCCGCGGGCTCCCTTTCGCGCGCGCGGGGGCGGACCCGCTCAGCGCTTCTCGATCGGCGTGTAGGCGCGATCCTCCGGGCCGGTGTAGTTGGCGCTGGGGCGGATGATCTTGCCGTCGATGCGCTGCTCGATCACGTGCGCGCTCCAGCCGGAGGTGCGCGCGATCACGAACAGCGGCGTGAACATCGGCGTCGGCACGCCCATCATGTGGTAGGCGCTGGCCGAGTACCAGTCGAGGTTGGGGAACATCTTCTTGATGTCCCACATCAGCGTCTCGATGCGCTCGGAGATCTCGAACAGGCGCGGGTTGCCGCCTTCCTGGCACAGCTTGCGGCTGATCTCCTTGATGATCGGGTTGCGCGGGTCGCCGATCGTGTAGACCGGGTGGCCGAAGCCGATCACGATCTCCTTGCGCTCGACGCGCGCGCGGATGTCGGCCTCGGCCTCCTCGGCGCTGCGGTAGCGGGCGATGATGTCCATCGCCACCTCGTTGGCGCCGCCGTGCTTGGGGCCGCGCAGCGCGCCGATCGCGCCGGTGATGCAGGAGTAGATGTCGGAGCCGGTGCCGGCGATCACGCGCGCGGTGAACGTCGAGGCGTTGAACTCGTGCTCGGCGTACAGCACCAGCGACTTGTCCAGCGACTGCGCGTGCAGCTCGCTGGGCTTCTTGCCGTGCAGCAGGTGCAGGAAGTGCGCGGCGATCGATTCGTCGTCGGTCTCGGTGTCGATGCGCTTGCCGTTGTGGCTCCAGTGGTACCAGTACAGCAGCATCGAGCCGAAGCTGGCCATCAGGCGGTCGGCGATGTCGCGCGCGCCGGCGAGGTTGTGGTCCTCCTTCTCCGGCAGCACGGTGCCCAGCACCGAGGCGCCGGTGCGCAGCACGTCCATCGGATGGGTGGACGCCGGCAGCAGCTCCAGCGCGCCCTTCACCGGCGCCGGCAGGCCGCGCAGCCGCTTCAGCTTGGCGCGGTAGGCGTTCAGCTCCGACCAGTTGGGCAGCACGCCGTGCACCAGCAGGTGCGCCACTTCCTCGAAGGAGGCCCTGGTGGCCAGGTCGTGGATGTCGTAGCCGCGATAGTGCAGGTCGTTGCCGCTGCGGCCGACCGTGCAGATCGCGGTGTTGCCGGCGGCGACGCCGGACAGCGCGACCGACTTCTTCGCCTTGGGAAGGACTTGCTGGGCGTTCTCGCTCATGGTTCTCTCCGGATCGGGCCGGCACCGCAACCGGTACGCGGCGGGGCGACGCTTTACTCGTATCGACTCGTCGGTCGTTGAAGATCTCGGCCACGGGCAGCCGCGGGCAGCGGTCGGTCGGCGTCAGCGGTAGCGCGGTCGGGCGACGGGTTGCACTCGGCGGACGGCGTCGGCGCGGCCACCGTCAGCCTTCCTTGCGGCTGCCGAACAGCTCGTCGAGCTTGCGCTCGTAGTCCCAGTAGCCGAGCTTGTCGTACAGCTCGGTGCGGGTCTGCATCGCGTCGATCACCGCGCGCTGGTGGCCGTCGCGGCGGATCGCCTCGTACACGCCGAGCGCGGCCTTGGCCATGGCGCGGAACGCCGACAGCGGGTACAGCACCATGTCGACGCCGACCGCGGCCAGTTCCGCGGTGCTCCACAACGGCGTCTTGCCGAACTCGGTGATGTTGGCGAGCACCGGCACCTTCACCGCGTCCTTGAACCTGCGGTACATCGGCAGCTCGGTGACGGCCTCGGCGAAAATCATGTCGGCGCCGGCCTCGACGCACAGCTGCGCGCGCTCGATCGCCGCATCCAGCCCTTCGACCGCGATCGCGTCGGTACGCGCCATGATCACGAACTGCGCGTCGCTGCGCGCGTCGGCGGCGGCCTTGATGCGGTCGGCCATGTCCTCCTTCGGCACCAGTTCCTTGCCGGGGCGATGGCCGCAGCGCTTGGCCTGCACCTGGTCCTCGATGTGCACGGCGCCGGCGCCGACGCGGATCATGGTCTTGATCGCGCGCGCGATGTTGAAGGCGCTGCCCCAGCCGGTGTCGATGTCGACCAGCACCGGCAGGTCGACCGCGCTGGTCAGGCGCTCGACGTCGATGGCGACGTCCTCCAGCGTGGTGATGCCGAGATCGGGAATGCCGCGGCTGGACGCCGCCACGCCGCCGCCGGACACGTACAGCGCCTTGAAACCCGCGGACGCGGCGAGGATGCCCGCATAGGCGTTGACCGCGCCGACGATCTGCAGCGGCTTCTCGGCGGCGACGGCGGCGCGGAAACGCGCGCCGGGGGATGCGACAGGGCTCATGAAGGTCCTCCGAAACCTGCCCATTGTAGTGGAACTCGACCCGCGCACGGGACGGCGCGCGTACCCGCGCGTGGACAGCGCCCGCGGCTTCCGCCTACAGTCCGCGCATGTCCGCTGCCCCGAATTCGCTCGCCTCCCGCATCCTGTGGGGACTCGTCGCCGGCGTCCTCGCCGGCGTCGCCACGCTCGCCGCCGGCGCGGTCTGGCCAGGCGCGCTCGACGGCGCGCGGCGCTTCGCCGACGCGGTGCTCGATCCCGTCGGGCAGGTCTTCCTGCGCATGCTGTTCTTCGTCGTGCTGCCGCTGGTGTTCGCCTCGCTGGCCGGCGGCGTGGCGCAGCTCGGACGGCTCGACCGTCTCGGCCCGCTGGCCGGGCGCACGTTCCTGCTGTTCGTCGCCAACATGGGCATCGCCGTGGCGCTCGGCCTGGCGGTGATGAACCTGTTGCAGCCCGGCCGGCACCTCGACGCTGCGGCCAAGGCGCAGTTGCTGCAGGAATACGGCGGCAGCGCGCAGCAGCAGATCGCGCGGCAGGCCGAGCGGCCGCCGCTGAGCTTCGAGGTCGTCGTCGAGATGTTCATGCCGCGCAACCTGTTCGGCGCCGTGGTCGGGCAGAGCCGCGACGCGCTGGGCGACGTGCTGCCGCTGATCCTGTTCGCGATCCTGGCCGGCGGCGCCGCCATGCGCCTCGGCGACGCCGCCCGGCGCCGCTTCCTCGACAGCATGGAGACCATCGGCGAGGTGATGACGCACATCGTGCACCTCGCCCTGCGCCTGGCCCCCTATGCGGTGCCGGCGCTGATGTACGGCGTGATCGTCAAGGTCGGCGCCGACATCCTGCTCACCCTGTCCGTGTTCGTGCTCGGTTGCGCGTTCGCCCTGCTGCTGCACCTGTTCGGCACGATGTCGATCTGGCTGATGCTGCTGGCGAAGCGCCGGCCGCTGGAGTTCTTCCGCTCGGTCCGCGCGGTGCTGGTCACCGCGTTCTCGACCAGCTCGAGCAACGCCACCCTGCCGGCCGCGCTGGCGGCGTCGCGCGAGACGCTGGGGCTGGCGCCCGGCACGGCCGGTTTCGTGCTGCCGCTCGGCACCACGATGAACATGAGCGGCACGGCGCTGTTCGAGGGCTGCGTGGTGCTGTTCGTCGCGCAGGCCTTCGGCATCGAGCTGTCGCTCGGCCATCAACTGGTGCTGATGATGCTGGCGGTGCTGAGCGCCGTGGCGGTCGCCGGCATCCCCGGCGGCTCGATGCCGCTGATCGCCGGGCTGCTGATCAATTTCGGCGTGCCGGCCGAAGGCATCGGCATCGTGCTCGGCGTCGACCGCCTGCTCGACATGACGCGCACCATGGTCAACGTCGGCAGCGACATGGTCACCGCCACCGTGGTGGACGCCCAGGTGAAGCGCGCCGAAGCGCGCGGCGGCTGAGGCGGGCTCAGCCGCCCCACTCCGGTCCGCGCGCCAGCGCGCGCTTGATCTCCTCCAGCGCGTTCGGATCGTCCAGGGTGGACAGGTCGCCGGGATCGGCGTGCTGCGCCAGCGCCGCCAGCGAACGGCGCAGCAGCTTGCCGGAGCGCGTCTTCGGCAGCGCGTCGACGACGTAGATGCGCGCCGGCCGGGCCACCGCGCCCAGCATCGCGACGACGCGCTCCAGCATGCCCTCGGCGGCGGCGCGCCGCGCGGATGCGCCGGCGGACGCGTCCTTCAGCGTGGCGAACACCACCGGCACCTGCCCTTTCAGCTCGTCGGCGACGCCGATCACCGCGGCCTCGGCGACGGCGCCGTGCGTCGCCACCGCCTCCTCGATTTCGCGCGTGCCCAGCCGGTGGCCGGCGACGTTGATCACGTCGTCGGTGCGGCCGAGGATGAAGTAGTAGCCGTCGGCGTCGCGGATCGCCCAGTCCAGCGAGCTGTACAGCAGCTCCCTGAAGTGGCCGAAGTAGCCCTTCAGGAAACGCGCGTCGTCGCCCCAGATCGTGCTGAGGCAGCCCGGCGGCAACGGCGGCACGATGGTCAGCACGCCTTTTTCGTCGGCGGCCGCGTCCGCGCCGGTGACCTCGTTGACCACGCGCATGCGGTAGCCGAGGTTGGGCAGGCCGGGCGAGCCGAACTTCTGCGGCTTCAGGTCCAGGCCCGGCAGCAGGGTCAGCACCGGCCAGCCGGTCTCGGTCTGCCAGTAGTTGTCGATCACCGGTTTGCCGATGCCTTCGCTGATCCACCTCGCGGTCGGCTCGTCCAGCGGCTCGCCGGCGAGGAACAGCCATTTCAGCGCGGACAGGTCGTGCTTCTTCAACCAGGCCGGGTCCTGCTTCTTCAGCACGCGGATCGCGGTCGGCGAGGAGAACATGCTGCGCACGCCGTACTGCGCGCACAGCCGCCACCAGACGCCGGGGTCGGGATGCGTCGGCAGACCCTCGTACAGCAGCGAGGTGGCGCCGACGATCAGCGGGCCGTAGACGTTGTAGGAATGCCCCACCGCCCAGCCGATGTCGGAGGTGGTGAACATCGTCTGGCCGGCGCCGACGTCGAACACCGTGCGCATCGACAACGCCATCGCCACCGCGTAGCCGCCGACGTCGCGCTGCACGCCCTTCGGCTTGCCGGTGGTGCCGGAGGTGTACAGCAGGTAGCTCGGTTCGTTCGACTCCAGCCAGGCGACCGGCACGCGCGCGTTGGCGTGCTTGGCGCGCAGCGGCGCGTACTCGAAATCGCGCGCCGGCTGCATGGCGAGATCGGCATCGAGGCCGCGGCGCACCACCAGCACCGCCGGCGGCGGCGACCGCGCCGCGGCGCAGGCCTCGTCCACCAGCGGCTTGTAGCGCACCACCTTGCCGGCGCGCATGCCGGCGTCGGCGCAGATCAGCAGCTTCGGCTTCGCATCGTCGATGCGCAGCGCCAGGTTGTGCGCTGCGAAGCCGCCGAACACCACCGAGTGGATCGCGCCGATGCGCGCGCAGGCGAGGATCGCGAATACCGCCTCGGCGAAGTTCGGCATGTAGATCACCACACGGTCGCCGCGGCCGACGCCGAACTCCCGCAGCGCGGCGGCGAAGGCGTTCACTTCGCGGTACAGCTCGCGGTAGGTGACGCGGCGGGTGATGCCGGTCTCGGTCGACACCGCCACCAGCGCGAGCTGGTCCGGCCGCGTTTCCAGGTGGCGGTCGACCGCGTTGTAGCAGAGGTTGGTGGTGCCGCCGACGAACCACTTGCGGAACGGCGGGTTCGAGTAGTCGAGGATGCGTTGCGGCGGCGTGTGCCAGTGGATCGCCCGCGCCTCTTCCGCCCAGAACGCTTCCGGCTCCTCGATCGAGCGCCGATAGGCGTCTTCGTAGCGCATGGCCGCCCCCGTCGCGGGTGACGGCGCTAGCCTAGTGCAAACGCACCGCGCCGGGGTTCCGACCAAGGTCGTAGGCCATTGCGAAGATGCGCCGCCGCCGTCCGCCGCACATGCGAAGGGCGGCCCGCGGCCGCCCTTCGTCGCGGATGCGCGGATCGCCGCTCACTTCCTGGCGAACAGGTGCTCGACGCCGGCGCGCTCCTCGCGCAGTTCCTTGTCGGTCGCGTCCATGCGTTCGCGCGAGAAGGCGTTGATCTCCAGGCCCTGCACGATCTCGTACTTGCCGTTCTTGCAGGTCACCGGGTAGCCGTAGATCACGCCCGGGGCGATGCCGTAGGAGCCGTCGGACGGGATCGCCATCGACACCCAGTCGCCGGGCTCGGTGCCGAGCGCCCACGAGCGCATGTGGTCGATCGCCGCCGACGCCGCCGATGCCGCCGAGGAGGCGCCGCGCGCCTTGATGATCGCCGCGCCGCGCTGCTGCACGGTGGGGATGAAGCTGTCCCTGTACCAGGCCTGGTCGACCAGGCTGGTGGCGGCGGTGCCCTTGACCGTGGCGTGGTGGATGTCCGGGTACTGGGTCGAGCTGTGGTTGCCCCAGATGGTCATCTTGCGGATGTCGGTGACGTGCGCGCCGGTCTTCTCGGCGAGCTGCGACAGCGCGCGGTTGTGGTCGAGGCGCACCATCGCGGTGAAGCAGCGCGGATCGAGGTCCGGCGCGTTCTGCTGCGCGATCAGCGCGTTGGTGTTGGCCGGGTTGCCGACCACCAGCACCTTGACGTCGCGCCTGGCGTGCGCGTTCAGCGCCTTGCCCTGCGGGGCGAAGATCGCGCCGTTGGCCTCCAGCAGGTCCTTGCGCTCCATGCCCGGGCCGCGCGGGCGCGCGCCGACCAACAGCGCGTAGTCGACGTCCTTGAAGGCGACGTTCGGGTCGTCGGTGGCGACGATGCCGGCGAGCAGCGGGAACGCGCAGTCGTTCAGCTCCATCACCACGCCGTTCAGCGCGGGCAGCGCCGGGGTGATTTCCAGCAGGTGCAGGATCACCGGCTGGTCCTTGCCGAGCATGTCGCCGGCGGCGATGCGGAACAGCAGGGCATAGCCGATTTGGCCGGCGGCGCCGGTCACGGCAACGCGGACGGGGGACTTCATGGGTTCACTCCGTGATGACTGGATACGGAAACCGGAAAGCGGAAATGGGCCGCGTGCCGCGCACGCTCGATCGGTCGCCGAATCGCCGGTTGCCGATTTCCCATGGCCCGCTTCCGTCAGGCGAGTTCGGCGAAGAACTCGCGGATGCGCTTCAGGCCTTCGGTCAACTGCGCCTGCGGGCAGGTGTAGGAGATGCGCAGCGCGCGCGGCTCGCCGAACGCGGAACCGGGCACGCAGGCGACGCCCTTGGCGTCGAGCAGCGCGGCGCAGAGGTCGACGTCGTTGGCGATCTTCCTGCCGCCGTGCGACTTGCCGAAGGCGCAGGAGATGTCCGGGAACACGTAGAACGCCCCCTGCGGCCGCGGGCACTTCACGCCCGGGATCGCGGCCAGCGCCGCCAGCACCTCGTCGCGGCGCGCGGCGAACTCGGCGCACTTCCGCGCCGGGATGTCCTGCGGGCCGGTCAGCGCCGCGACCGCCGCGGCGGTGACGACCTCCGGGACGTTGGTGATGTGGTTGGAGTTCAGCGTCACCAGCGCCTGCGCCACCGCCTCCGGGCCGGCCATGAAGCCGACGCGCCAGCCGGGCATGCCGTAGGTCTTCGACAGCGAATCGACCACGATCACGCGGTCGCGCAGCTCCGGGCGCACGTGCAGGAAGTTGTGGTAGCCGACGCCGTCGAACACCATGCGGTTGTAGATGTCGTCGGTGATCACCCAGGTGTCCGGGTGCCTGGCCACCACCTCGGCCAGCGCGGCGATCTCCTCGCGGGCGTACACCATGCCGGTGGGGTTGGACGGGTTGTTGAACAGGAACACCTTGGGCTTGCTCGCCAGCGCCTGGTCGAGCTGCGCCGGCGTCATCTTGTAGTTCTGCTCGGGCGGGCACGGCAGCAGCGTGATCTTCGCGCCCAGGATCTCGGCGATGTCGAGGTAGCTGGTCCAGTACGGCGTGGCGAAGACGATCTCGTCGCCTTCGTCCAGCAGCGCCTCGGCGAGGTTGTACAGGATGTGCTTGGCGCCGACCGCCACCGCGCAGTGCTTGCGCTCGTAGCCCCGGAAGCCACCCGCTTCCAGGTGCTTGAGGAAGGCGTCGAGCAGGTCCTCGCGGCCGCGGTTGGAGCCGTACTGGCCGGAGTCCTTCGACAGCGCCGCGCGCACCGCGTCGTAGACGTGTTCGCCCGGCAGGAAATTCGGCACGCCGATGGAGAAGTTGACGACGTCGCGGCCTTCGGCCTTGAGCCGCTTCGCCTTGTCGGCGATCACCATGATCGCGCTCGGCTTGGCGCGGCCCATGCGCTTCGCAAGCTTCGGCATGGAGGACACTCGCGGAGGGGAGAAAGAAGCCGCGATTTTAACACAGCGTCGCGGCGGCCCCGCAGCCGCGCAAAGTCATGCCCGAGCGGGCATCATGGACGCCCCCGCGTCCCGCGCGGGAAGGCCCCCGCAGAGGAGGAGGCGCATGCTGCACTGGATCTGGATGTTCCTGATCGGCCTGGTGATCGGTGTCGTGGCCAAGTTCCTGATGCCCGGCAGGGATCCCGGCGGACTCGTCGTCACCGGCCTGCTCGGCATCGCCGGCTCGCTGCTGGCCGGCTGGCTGGGCCAGGCGCTCGGCTGGTATCGGCCGGGCCAGCCCGCCGGCTTCATCATGTCGGTGATCGGCGCGCTGATCCTGCTGTTCCTGTACCGGCTGCTGCTGAAGCCGAAGGCGCCCTGAGATCCCGACGCGGGCGGCGCCGCGGCCGCCCGCCCTGCCGCGGCCGCATCAACCGCCGGCGGCGCGCTGCGGCGCGCGACGCGCGGCGTCCAGCAACTGCTGCAGCTTCAGGTACACGCCGTTGGTCCAGCCGAAGCCGATCACGTTCTGCGTGTAGCCGGCAGTGATCTCCACCTCGGCGTTGCCGAGTTCCATGTTGTATTTCTCGCGGATGGTGCCGTCGGCGGCCAGGCTGCGGTCGACCGTGCCCAGGAACTTGCGCGCCAGCCGCTGCGCGTCGTCGCGGAAGCCGTAGGCGTCGAGGCCGGCGATCGCCAGCCAGTTGGTCGGCGCCCAGCCGAACGGCGCGTCCCACTGCGCGCCGCTGCGGCGGTCGTCCATGGTCAGCCCGCCCATGCGTTCGAAGACGGGCAGGTGTTTCTCGACCGCCGCGGCCTGCTCCGTCGACGCCGCGCCCGCCCACAGCGGATAGAACGTGGTGATGTACGGCTGCCCGGAGGACTTGCGCGCGACGAAGTCGTAATCGCGGTACATGCCGAGGTCGGCGCGCCACAGATACTTGTCCATCGCCGCCTTGCGCTTCGCCGCGGCCGCGGCCCAGCGCGCGGCATCCTCCTTCATGCCGAGCCGTTCGGCAAAGTCGTGCAGGTCGCGCTCGTAGCGGTACAGCAGGCTGTTCAGGCCGACGCCGGCGTAGTGGTGGGTGGAGCCGCCGTACGGGCCGAAGTGGAAGTTGGTGTCGAAGCCGGATTCGCGCATCGCGCGGTCGCCGCGGTAGTAGTCGGCGCTCAGCCGGTGACCGTCCGCCCAGGCGCCGGCGCAAACTTCCGACACGGCGACGTCACAACTTGCGGTCTTCAGGCGCGCGGCCTCGGCGGCGTCCGGATGCTCCGAGCCATCGACCAGATAGCCCGGATCCTCCGACGGATGCGCCAGTAGCCAGGCGATCACGCCGCGGTAGTACTCGGCGCCGAGCATCTCCGGCACCGGGCCGCTGCCAAGGTCGAAGTAGCGCGCCAGCCCGGTGTCGCCGGCCTGGTGCTCGGGCCGCGTCCAGATCGCGTAGTTGCGCACAGCGAGCGGATAGGCGCGCGCCAGCCAGGCGCGCCGCTCGGCCGCATCGCGGAACGCGCCGGGCGCGCGCATCGCTTCCGCCATCATCGCGGTGAGGAACGGCGGCTGCGAGCGCGTCAGGTAATAGGTGCGGTTGGCGTTCAGCACGCTGCCGTAGTGCTCGACCTCGAACAGCGCGTTGTCGACCATGTCGCGCGCCAGCGCGCCGCGGCGGTCGGCGGCCAGGCCCAGCACGATGAAGTAGCTGTCCCAGCCGTACATCTCGTTGAACGCGCCGCCCGGCACCACGTACGGATGCGGCAGGTACAGCAGGCCCTGCGCGGGCAGCGTCAGCGGATCGAGTTCGCCCAGGCGCTCGATGCGGCGCGGCAGCGTGCGCACCTCGACCTTGCAGCGCTTGCCGGCGCGGGCGACGTTCGCCGGCTCGGCCAGGCCGTGCGGCAGGTACAGCACCGGATGCGCGGCGATCTTCGGATCGACCAGCGCCGAGCAGTCGTCGATCGAGCGCGTCAGGGTGTCCCAGGCGCGATCGATGTAGGCGCGCGTCTTCGCCGCGTCCGGCGCCACCGCCGCGGCGGTAGCCGCCATGGCGAGGGAGAGGAAAAAGAAAGCGATCCGCCTGACGTTCTTCATCGATGCATGCCTCATCGTGGGGCGACGGCGCGCGGCCGCCGCGGTCTTCGCGCAAACGCAGCATCGTGCGGCTGCCCTGCCCGTCCCGGTTGCCGCCGGAACCTGCGCATCCCCGCGCGCGGCAGGCGCCGGCACGCGATGCCTCACGGCTTCCGCCGCACCAGTCGTACCTTGCCGGCGGCGTCGCGTTCGACACGGATGTCGTAACGCTGGCCGCGAAACACCACGTTCTTCAGCGTCAGCGCGCGCCACTTCGGCGGCAGCACCGGCGCGTAGGCCTCGCTCAAGCCGCGCTCGTCGATGCGCAGGCCGGTCAGCCCGTAGATCATGCTCTGCAGGAAGCCGGCGGAAGTGGCGAGGATGTAGCCGGCGTTGTTCGCCACGGTCTCGGTGCGCACGTTGAACGGCGGCTTGAGGAACCCTTGCAGATTGCGCTCGATCCAGCGGCCGGCGGCATCGGCATCGCCCAGTTCGGCGGCGGCGACGGCCAGCATCACCATCATCATCTCGTTGGGATCGTCGCCGTGGCTCTTCAGCGCCTCGAGCTGGAAGGCGAAGTCGTTGGCGCGCACCGCGTCCGGCATCGGCAGGTCGAGATTGGGGTACATCAGCCAGACCAGCGACGAGCCCATCCAGGTGATCTTGTCGTGCGGCACGCTGGCGTCGAAGTCGAGGTGGCGCTGCTCGCGCGCGGAGAACGGGATGTACATCTTCGCGGCGATCTCCGCCCAGCGCGGGTCCGGCGCCGCGCCGACGCGCTTCGCCGCCTCGACGGCGATGTTCAGCGCCTTGCGCGCGGCGGCGTTGGTGAAGGCGTCGTTCGGCACGTCGGCGTAGGCCTCGTCCGGCGAGGTGACGTGCAGGATCTCGTAGCGGTCCTGCGCCGCGTCGTGGGTCACGCGGCTGGCCCAGAACTCGGCGATGCCGCGGATCACCGGCCAGCCGTACCGGCGCAGCCAGGCGTCGTCGCCGCTGGCGAGGTAGTACTGCCATTGGGCGATGGCGATGTCGGCGTTGACGTGGATCTCGCGGTAGATGCCGTAGGCGAAGTACGGCGTGACGTCGACGCCGGTCTCCGGGTCGGCCTCCCACGGATACATCGTGCCCCTGGCGCCGTACTGCGCCGCGCGCTTCTCCGCCGGCGCGATGGTGCGCGCGCGGAACATCACGATCGGCTTGGCGCGCTCGGGATGCAGCAGCAGCAGCGCCGGGAACACCCAGGAGTCGCTGTCCCAGAACGCGTGGCCGGCGTAGTTCGGCGTCAGCGCGCAGGCGCCCATCGGCCAGGCGGTACCGACGGTGCTGTTGGACAGCAGGTAGTAGAGGTCGGAATGCACCGCCTTCTGCGCCGCCGCATCGCCGTCGATCACGATGTCCGAGCGCCACAGCGCGTGCCAGGCGTCGCGGTGCTCGGCGAGCAGGCGCTCGAAGCCCGTGCGGCGCGCGGCGACGGCGAGGGCGAGGTCTTCGCGGTCGCCGCCGCCCCACCCTTCCCGCGACACGGCGACGTACTTGGTGAAGGCGTAGCTGCGCCCCTTCAGCACGCGCGCGGTGAGCTCCAGCGACAGCCTGTGCGCGCCGTTCTCGAGACGCACGTCCTCGACCTGCAAGCCGGGCGGCAGGCCGATCGCGGCCGCCTCGGCCATGCCCAGGCCTTGCTCGGCGCGGCCGCGCAGCCACAGCGTCAGCGCGCGGGGGTCGCCGTCGGCGGCGAGGACGCGCGTGTAGCCGGGGTACCAGACGGCGGCGCGGTCCGACGTCGGCGCCGGTTTGTTGTCGAGGTTCTGGCCGCTGGCGATCACCGCGTCGATCATCGCCTCGCCGTCCAGCTTGCCGATCGGAAAGCGCGGCTGGTATTCCGACCACAGCCGGATCGGGAAGCTCAACTGCACGGTGCCGTCGAACTGCGGCGTGATCGTGAGCCGCGTCGCCGCGAGGTGCGGCGCGGCCTGGCTGACGAAGGTGACCACCTGCACGTCGGTGACCCTGTCGGCATAACGGTAGCGGTAGCGCGTGGTCAGCGTGCCGTCGTAGGCATCCAGCGTCTGCGCGTAGTCGCCGAAGAAGCGCGCGTCGAGGCGCGTGCGGTTCAGCCAGCCGTCGCCCGGGTTGTAGTCGATCTCGCTCCAGCCGGGAATCGCCGCCGGCCGCGCGATGTCGTCCTGCGTGTAGTCCATGAACGCGACCATGTAGGCACGGTTGCCCTCGGTGCCGCGCGGGGACGTCATCGTGGTGAAGTAGCCGTTGGCCAGGTAGCTGGGGAAGTAGCGGTCGAAATCCCCGGCCGTGGCGGTGAACAGGAAGCTCGGATCGGTCGCCGCGAGCGCCGGCGTGGCGACGGCGGCGGCGAGGAGCACGGCTGCGAGCGGGATGCGGACGGATTTCATCGCGACTCCGGATCAGGTCGCCGCCGGGAACGGTCCCGGCGCAGTGTACGCGGCGGCCTGCGCGGCCGCCGCGCCGGAAAGGCGCGCTCCGCCTGGCGGCGGCGGCGCGCCGTGCTCGCCTGCGGTCAGAACAGGTAGCGGACCTGCAGGTTGACCTCGCGGCCCTCGAGCGGGCGGGCCAGGATCACGCCGCCGGTGTCGCTGGCGGTGCCGAAGATGCGCGAGTTGCTCTCGGTCAGGCCCAGTTCGTTGGTCACGTTGGTGCCCTGCAGGCGCAGTTCCCAGTGCTGCTGCACGTGGGCGATCACGCCGAAGTCCCAGGTGCTGTAGGTGCCCAGCTGCTGCAGACCCGACTGGTCCTGGGTGTGCGAGCCGACGTGGGTGTAGGTGACGAACGCGGTCAGGTCGCCCCACGAAGTGGGCAGCGTGTAGCTGGGCGTGAACATGTAGCGCAGCTTCGGCTGGCGCTGCAGTTGCTTGCCGTCGATGAAGGCGCAGCCGCTTTGTCCGGTCACCAGATTGGTGAAGGGCAGGCACGACTGGTTGTGCGAGTAGTGGCCGTCCAGGTAGTTGGCGACCAGTTGCAGCCGCAGGTTCTCGATCGGCGTGACCGCGCCGGTCAGGTTGATGCCCTTCGAGTCGGAGCCGTACAGCAGCGGGCTTCCCACCGGCACGCCCGCGCCGTCCGTCGGCTGGTACGGCAGGCCGCTGAACTGCCGGTGGTAGATGCTGATGTCGGCGTAGACGCGCGGCGACTGGTATTTGAAGCCGCCCTCGAAGTTCTGGATCTTCTGCAGCGGCGGCGTGTTGCCGGTGGCGTTGCCGCGCAGGGCGTTGTCGAAGTCGCCGAAGTGGGCGCCCTTGTTGGCGCGCAGGTACACGCTCATGTTGTCGGCCAGACGATAGTTGGCGCCGACGGTCCACGAGGGGTGGGTCTTGTCGTAGTCGGTGCGCGAGAACGTGCCGTTGCACACCGGCACCGCGTTGTCGTAGAGCGTGTTCGGGTCGCCGTCCAGGTTGACGTTGCTCAGGTTGCAGACGGTGTTGTGCGCCTGCTGGTTCTCGATGCGCGCGGAGAAGTCGAACAGCCAGCGGCCGACGCGCCACAGGTCGGACAGGTAGAACGCCTTGTTGTTGGCGACGCCGTGCTCGGTGATGTTGTAGCCGCCGTAATCCAGGAACCCCTGATTGTCGGTCAGCCGGAAGGTCTGGCCGCCGTTGACGTAGCTCACCAGGATCGGCTTCGCGTTGGGCGTGTTGGTCATCAGCATCTGGTTGCCCAGCGCCCACTTGTCGTCGTCGCTGTAGTGCGCGAGGTACAGGCCGGCGGTGAGCGTGTTGCCCTCGAACAGCTCCTTGCTGACGCGCATGTCGTTGTTGAGGTTCTTCAGGTGCTTGTGGATGAACCACCAGCCCTGATGGATCACGCTCTGGTTCGGGTCGACGACGGTGCCGTCCTTGTAGGTGGCGGTCGCCGAACCGGCCGGAAGCTGGAAGCCGCCGACGCTGGGGCTCAGGTTGTACAGCTCGTCGTCCAGGCTGGCCGGGTTGGTGCCGGAGAACAGCGCGTTGGTGTCGACGTCGCCGGCATCCCACAGCACCTTGTCGGAGAAGTGCCAGCCGTCGCCGAAGTCGAAGTCGAAATTGGCGCCGAGGAAGCCCATGCGCGCGCCGCGGCCGTCGGCCAGGTCGGCGTTGGTGCCGCCGCCCGGATAGCCGGCGAGGAACACGTGCTGGATGTCCTTGCTGTAGTACGTGCTGGTCAGCGGATCGAAGCCCGGATAGGCGCTGAACTTGTCGGTGCCGTGCTGGATCAGCGGGATCGGCGTGATGAACTGGTTCTTGTCGTCCAGCCAGCGCGCGTAGAACGTCATCGTGCCGTTCTCGGTGTCGTGCGTCAGCGTGCCGGTGAGCTGGCCGCCCTTGTCGGCGGGGAACTGCGGGTCGCGCACGCCGTCGGAATCGCGGTAGAAGCCGCCGAAGCTGCCGTACCAGTCCTTGGCGATCGGGAAGCCGACGAAACCGTCGACGCGGCGCAGGTTCTCGTCGCCGTAGGTGACGCCGAGGCTGCCGGACGGCACCGCGGTGCCCTGCTTCAGGATGAAGTTCTCGCTGGCGCCGATCTGGCCGTCGGCGAACACCACGGACGGACCGCCCTGGATGATCTCGACGCGGTCGATGGTGTCGTCGAGGCGGAAGATGCTGGTCTGTTCGAAGAACGACAGCGTCGGCATGCCGTACAACGGCGAACCCATCAGCTGCACGGTGTTGAACGGCGCGTCGCCGCCGCCGGGGAAGCCGGCGATCTCGATGTTGGCGCCGGTCTGGCCGCCGGTGGATTCCGGCCACAGGCCCGGGGCGATCTTCAGCAGGTCCGCCGTGCTCTTCGGGTTGGCCCGCTTGATCTCCTCGGACGTCGCGGTGGTGATGGCGTAGCTGGCGTCGATCTTCTTCAGGCCGCCCGCGGCGACGTTGCCGGTGACGACCACCGCTTCGAGGTTCTGCGCGCCGGTGGCGCGCGCCTCCGCGGCCTTGGCCTTGTCCGGCGGCGCGGTGTCGTTCGGGTTCTGCGTGTCGTTCTGGGCGAGCGCGAGGCCGGGGCCTAGAGCCGCGGCGATCGCCACGGAAAGCGCCAGTCGCGCCAGGTGCGTGCGAGTCATGAGATGAGTTCCTCCCCAGCAGTGCAGTGATGTCCGCGTGGCGTCCCGGACGCCGCGGCGGTGATGCGTCTCGTCAGTGATGGCAGCGCCGATGCCCCGTTTCCCTGCCGATCCGGTGCGGGTCCCCCGAGGCCGCGCGGATATTTGCGCCAGATGACAGCGCTGTCAATTTGCTGTGCAGCACGACCGCCCCCTTCCCGCCGCCGGACGCATCCCGCGGCGCTCAGGCCGCGGGCGCGGTCGATTCGCGCACGCGCAGGGCGAACGGCACCTGCACCATCGCGCCCTCGCCGCGCCCGCGCAGCACTTCCAGCAGCTGCAGCGCGGCGATCCGCCCCATGTCGTGGCTGGGCTGGTGAACGGTGGTCAGGGCCGGCCAGATCTGGTGCGCGATCGGCGTGTCGTCGAAACCGCACACCGACACGTCGCGCGGCACGGCCAGCCCATGTTCGCCCGCGGTCCAGATCACGCCGGCCGCCATGTCGTCGTTGGCGGCGAACACCGCCGTCGGCCCGCGGTCGCGCGGCAGCGAAAACAGCGCCCGCGCCGCCGTCACGCCGGAGCCGAACGAGAAATCGCCCTGCACCACCAGCGCGGGATCACAGGACATTCCGGCGGCATGCAACGCCGCGCGGTAGCCGTCCAGTCGCCAGCGGCTGGCGCCGTGCGCGGGATGGCCGACCACGTGGGCGATGCGCCGGTGCCCCAGGGCCAGCAGGTGCTCCACCATCTGGCGCGCGGCCAGCGGCTCGTCCATGAAGGCGCCGATCCGGCCGGCGCGCTCGATCGGCGAGACGCTGGCGTAGCGCACGCCGCGCTCGTGCAGGCGCGCGAGCAGCGCGGCGTGGTCGGTGATCGGCGGCGTCAGCACCAGGCCCTCGGGTCGGTGATGCGAGATGAACGCATCCACGCGCGCGACGAAGTCGGCGGCGTTCACGTCCAGCGGCCGCACCAGCATGCTGTAGCGGTGCTGGTCGCAGGCTTCGAGCACGCCGCCGAGGATCTCGGTGAGGTAGTTGGACGATGGGTTGTCGTACAGGGTCGCGACCAGGAACGAGCGGTTGCTGGCCAGGCTGCGCGCCGACGGGTGCGGCCGGTAGCCCATCGCCTCGATCGCCGCGCGCACCTTCTCGCGCGTGCGCGCCGTCACGTTGGCTTCGTCGTTGAGCACGCGGGAGACGGTCTTCGGCGAAACCCCGGCCGCGCGTGCCACGTCTTCCAGGCGTACCCGCATGTGTTCCCGCTGCTCTGCGTCTCCGGCGTGTCGCGCGCGGACTATGCGTGCAGGCGCCGTCCAGCACAAGCGCGGGCGGCGGGCGCGGGCGTGACCGGCGAGAGCCGGCGCCCGCCTCTTGATTGCAATTGCGAATTACTATCATTTAATATCTCGACCGCTCGCCGCCGCCAGCACGCCGCACGCACGGCCAACACCACGACCGTTCCGGGGAGAAGAACCTCATGCTTCGACGCACCCGCGCCGCGCTGCTGGCGCTTGCCCTGCTCGTGCCACTCGTCGCCGCCCGCGCCGGCGAATCGCCGTTCGGCTGGATCTACACCGCCGACATCCATCCGGCCGGCACGTTCGAGTACGAACACTGGTCGTTCCTGCAGCAGGGGCAAGCCGGCGGCGACTACCGCCACCTGCAGAACCGCGAGGAACTCGAGTTCGGCATCACCAGCAAGTTCCAGATGTCCGCGTACCTCAACTGGAGCTACGTCAACGCCCTCCGCAACGAGCCTGACGGCACCACCGGCGGCCCGGGCACCGATCTCGGCCCCGGCGACGATCCGTTCGGCCGCTTCCGCCGCACGCACTTCGACAGCGTGTCCGTGGAGGCGATCTACCAGATCCTCAATCCGTTGACCGACCGCTTCGGCCTCGCCGTCTACGCCGAGCCGGCGATCGGCCCGGACGAGCGCGAACTGGAGTTGCGCCTGATCGCGCAGAAGAACTTCCTCGACGACCGCCTGATCCTCGCCGGCAACCTGATGGCCGAGATCGAACGCGAAGAAATGAAGATGGCGCTGGAGAAGGCCACCATGGTCGACCTGGCCTTCGGTGCCAGCTATCGCTTCGCCGACCACTGGTCGCTGGGCCTGGAAGCGCGCAACCACCGCGAGTTCGAAGGCTACGGCCTCGGCAACAAGGAGCACTCCGCCTGGTTCCTCGGCCCCAATCTGCACTACGCGGCCCAGCACTGGTGGCTCACGGCCGCGTGGCGCCACCAGTTGCCGGTCGTACAGGCCTTCACCGAGGAACAGCGGGAGGTGGTGCGCGGCGACCGCATCTACGGCGACGAGCACGCCCGCAACGAATTCATGCTCAAGATCGGCATTCCGTTCCGGTGAGCCGCGGGGGAACGAAACGATGAAGATGCGATGGCGCAGCCTCGCGCCGGCGCCGGCGCTGTTGGTGCTGGCGCCGGCGTATGCCGCCGACTACATGTCGGTCGCGCAGGCGCAAGCGGAATTCTTCCCGGGAGAGACGCTGCAGCCGATGCCGCTGACGCTGGACGAGGCCACGCGCAAGGCGATGTTCGCGGCATCCGGCGTGCACCTGGAGTTCGACGCCGGCCGCGTGTGGCGCGCCCCCCGGGGGTTCTTCGTGGTCGATGAAGTGGTCGGCAAGCACGAGAAGATCAAGTACGCCGTCGCGCTCGACACACGCGGCGCGGTCAAGGGCATCGAGGTCCTGACCTACAGCGAAACCTACGGCGGGCAAGTACGCAACGCGGACTGGCGCGCGCAATTCGTCGGCAAGACGCCGGCGGACCGGCTCGAGCTGGGCCGCGACATCCGCAACATCAGCGGGGCAACGCTGTCGTGCAAGCACCTCACCCAGGGCGTGAAGCGCGTCCTCGCGCTGTACGACCTGGTCCTGGCGAAGTCGTGATCGCACGCGCGCGACCGCTGCTGGGCACGCTGGTCGAGATCCGCGCACGCGGCGACGCGTGCGCGGTGACGGCGGCGTTCGCCGCGGTCGAGCGCGTACACGCGCTGATGAGTTTCCACGATCCGACGAGCGAGCTGTCGCGTCTCAATCGCGAGGCGGCACGGCGCGCGCTGCGCGTGCATCCGTGGACCTACCGCGTGCTGCGCGCCGCCCGTCGCCTGCATCGACTCAGCGACGGCGCGTTCGATTGCAGCGTGGCCGGCGCGTCGGTAGCCGCGGGCGCCCTGCCCGCTCCCGCCGACGAAGCGCCGCCGGCGACGGGTATGGAAGCCGTGGAACTGCTGCCCGGCTTCCGCGTGCACTACCGCCGCCCGCTGTGGCTGGATCTCGGCGGCATCGCCAAGGGTTTCGCCGTCGACCGCGCGGTCGACGCGCTGCGCCGCCACGGCGCGACCGCGGCGGTGGTCAACGCCGGCGGCGACCTGCGCGTGCTCGGCGACGAACCGCAGATGGTCGCCGTGCGCGATCCGCAGCAACCGCAGCGCCTGCTGCCGCTGGGCGCGCTGGCCGACGGCGCAATCGCCACCAGTGCGCCGTACTTCAGCGAAAGCGGCGGCGACTGGTCGATTCGCGATCCCGCCGGCGGCAGCCCGCGCCGCTACCGCAGCGTCAGCGTGCTCGCTCCGAGCTGCCTGCGTGCGGATGCGCTGACCAAGATCGTCTGGCTGCGCGGCGCCGAGGCCAGCGCGTCGCTGCTCGCGCGACTGCGCGCGCAGGCGGTGACGCTATGACGCGCGGCCGTCGCCCCCGCCCCTCGCAGCGCGGCACCGGCATCCGCCTGCACCTGTGGCTGCTCTACGGTGGCCTCGGGCTGGTCGCGGTCACCGGCGTCGTCTGGGCCGTGTGGTGGGATCTGCCTGGCCGCGAACCGACCGATGCCCTGCACTCACTGACCCAGTTGCACGGCGCCGGCGGCTTCATCGCCTTGCTGCTCCTGGGCTCGATGCTGCCGCAGCATGTGCGCTTCGGCTGGAACACCGGGCGCAACCGCTGGAGCGGCGGCAGCGTAGCCGCGTTCGCCGCGGTGCTGATCCTCACCGGCTACGCGCTGTACTACGCCGGCGAGGACCTGCGCGAGTTCGCCAAATGGGTGCACCTGCTGCTCGGACTGGGCGCAGTGGCGATACTGCCGCTGCACATCTGGCTGGGCCGGCGTTCGCGCGCGGCGCGCGCGCCGGTCCAGCCAGTACCCGGGCAGACCCGGGCCCAGGCGTCAATCAGCGACGCGCGTCCAGCGCCGCATTCCACTGCCGCACGCGATCGCTGACCTGCGCCAGCACCGCGTCGGCGTCGCCCTCGATCGTCACCTTCTCGATGGTGTCGCCCTGGCGGATCGCGTCGACCACCGCCTGGTCCCCGGCGCCCAGCACCGCGCCGAACACGGTGTGCTTGCCGTCCAGCCAGGGCGTGGCGACGTGGGTGATGAAGAACTGGCAGCCGTTGGTGCCGGGGCCGGCGTTGGCCATCGACAGCACGCCAGGCTGGTCGTGGCGAAGATCCGCGCGGCACTCGTCCTCGAAGCGGTAGCCGGGATTGCCGCGGCCGTCGCCGTTCGGGCAGCCGCCCTGGATCATGAAGTCGGCGATCACGCGGTGGAACTTCAGGCCGTCGTAGAAGCCGCGGCGCGCGAGATTGACGAAATTGGCCACGGTCAGCGGCGTCTTGTCGGCGTGCAGGGCGATGCGGATGGGGCCGCGCGAGGTGGTCAGGGTCGCGGTGATGCTCATGGGATCGTCTCGGTTGGACCGCCGCCGATGCGCGCGCGGATCGGGGGCGGAAGGGCGTGGAAAGCGAAGCGCCGATGTTACGCGTTCCGGCGCCGGCGCGCAGCGCGCAAAGCGACGCCCGCCCCCTCGCCCTGCCCTCTCCCCCCATCGCGAGCGATGGGGGGAGAGGGACATCCAGCGCGCTCAGCGCAGCGAGGCGTTGATCTGCTCCAGCGTCGCCGCGCCGGGGCACAACGCCTCGGCACCCAGCGCGTTGAACGGGGTCGCCACCGTGTTCAGGTGCTCGTGCAGGTCGTGCGGGTCGGGGTCGAGGTAGAGCAGGCCGGTGACGATCTCGCCGCGCACCTGGTGCGCGTGCACATAGTTCATCGCCGCGATGCGGTCGCCCGGATCGTAGTCGGCGTGCAGCTTGCGCAGGCGCAGCACGCTGCCGTCGTGCTGCCGCACCTCCGCCAGTTCGCCCTCGGCGTAGTCGACGCCGATCGCCTCGCGGGCGCTGATCACGTCGAGGCGGTTGACCGCCTCGTTGTGCTCGCGCACGTAGTCGTAGCTCTTGGTGCTGCCGGCGTGGTTGTTGAACGCCACGCACGGGCTGATCACGTCGATGAAGGCGGCGCCCCTGTGCGCGATCGCCGCCTTGATCAGCGGCACCAGCTGCTGCTTGTCGCCGGAGAAGCTGCGCGCGACGAAGCTGGCGCCGAGCTGCAGCGCCAGGCCGACCATGTCGATCGGGTTGTCGGTGTTGACCACGCCGCGCTTGGACACCGAGCCCTGGTCGGCGGTGGCGGAGAACTGGCCCTTGGTGAGGCCGTACACGCCGTTGTTCTCGACGATGTAGACCATGTTCACGCCGCGGCGGATCGCGTGCACGAACTGGCCGATGCCGATCGAGGCCGAGTCGCCGTCGCCGGAGACGCCGAGGTACAGCAGCTCACGGTTGGCCAGGTTGGCGCCGGTCAGTACCGACGGCATGCGCCCGTGCACGGTGTTGAAGCCGTGCGAGTTGCCGAGGAAGTAGTCGGGCGTCTTCGAGCTGCAGCCGATGCCGGACAGCTTGGCCAGCCGGTGCGGCTCGATCGCCAGCTCCCAGCAGGCCTGGATGATCGCCGCCGAGATCGAGTCGTGCCCGCAGCCGGCGCACAGCGTGGAGACTTTGCCCTCGTAGTCGCGGCGCGTGTAGCACAGCGCGTTCTTCGGCAGGGTCGGATGGTGCAGCCCGGGCTTGGCGATGTAGGTCATGGCACGTGCGCCTCCGCGGCGGCCGGCGCGGCGGGCGCGCGCGTTCCGGCCTGCTCGCCGATCGCGCGGGCGATGAAGCGCGCGGTGATCGGCGTGCCGTCGTAATGCAGGATCGGCACCAGCCGCGCCGGGTCGATGCCGAATTCGTTGACCAGCAGGCTGCGCAGCTGGCCGTCGCGGTTCTGTTCGACCACGAACACGCGCTCGTGCGCGGCGATGAATTCCGCCACGCTGTCGGCGAACGGGAACGCGCGGATGCGCAGCGTGTCCAGGTGCACGCCGGCGCCCTCCAGCGCGTCGATCGCCTCGGCCATGGCCGGGCTGGTCGAGCCGAAAAAGATCGCGCCCAGCGCGGTCGGCCGCGAAGCGCGGCGCAGCAGCGGCGGCGGCACCAGCGTCTTCGCGGTCTCGAACTTGCGCAGCAGGCGCTGCATGTTGTCGACGTAGTCGGCGCCCTTCTCCGAGTAGCGCGCGTAGGCGTCGCGCGTGGTGCCGCGGGTGAAAAAGCTGCCGCGCGTCGGATGCGTGCCGGGATAGGTGCGATACGGGATGCCGTCGCCGTCGACGTCCAGATAGCGGCCGAACGGCTTGCCCGCCTCCAGTTCCTCGCGCGTCATCACCTTGCCGCGGTCGTAGGCGCGCGTGTCGTCCCAGGCGAACGGCGCGCACAGGCGCTGGTTCATGCCGATGTCGAGATCGCTCATCAGGAAGATCGGCGTCTGCAGGCGATCGGCCAGGTCTAGCGCCTGCGCGGCGAACTCGAAGCACTCGTGCGGGTCTTCCGGAAACAGCAGCACGTGCTTGGTGTCGCCGTGGGAGGCGTAGGCGCAGGCGAGGATGTCGGCCTGCTGGGTGCGCGTCGGCATGCCGGTGGAGGGACCGCCGCGCTGCACGTCGATGATGGTCGCCGGAATCTCGGCGAAATACGCCAGACCGATGAACTCGGTCATCAGCGAGATGCCGGGACCGGAGGTGGCGGTGAAGGCACGCGCGCCGTTCCAGCCGGCGCCGATCACCATGCCGATCGAGGCGATCTCGTCCTCGGCCTGCACCACCGCGTAGAGGTTGCGGCCGCTCGCCTTGTCGACGCGGTACCTGGCGCAGTACTTCTGGAACGCCTCGGCCAGCGACGACGACGGCGTGATCGGATACCAGGCGCACACGGTGGCGCCGCCGTAGACGCAGCCCAGCGCGGCGGCGCTGTTGCCGTCGATGAAGATGCGGTCGCCGACGTTGTCGGCGCGCCGGACGCGCAGCCCGAACGGCTGGCGCAGGTGCTCGCGCGCATAGTCGCGGCCCATGCGCAGGGCCTCGCGGTTGGCGTCGATCAGCTTGGGCTTGCTGCGGTACTGCTCGCCGAGCAGCGTTTCCAGCACCGCGCCGTCGATGCCCAGCAGCTCGGCCAGCGCGCCGACGTAGATGATGTTCTTGAACAGCTGGCGCTGCCGCGCGTCGCCGTAGGCGGCGTTGCACAACTCGGTGATCGGCATGCCGATCACGGCGACGTCTTCGCGGAACTTCGACGGCGGCAGCGGTCGCGTGCTGTCGTAGAACAGGTAGCCGCCGGGCTCGATCTCGGCGACGTCGGCGTCCCAGGTCTGCGGGTTCATCGCCACCATCAGGTCGACGCCGCCGCGGCGCCCCAGCCAGCCGCGTTCGTTGACGCGCACCTCGTACCAGGTCGGCAGGCCCTGGATGTTCGACGGGAAGATGTTGCGCGGGCTCACCGGCACGCCCATGCGCAGGATCGCCTTGGCGAACAGTTCGTTGGCCGAGGCCGAGCCCGAGCCGTTGACGTTGGCGAACTTCACCACGAAGTCGTTGACCGCCTGCAGGCCGGGGCGGGAAGCGCGGGTCGAGGGCAGGGTCATGCGGCGTCCTTGCGTGCGGCCCGGTCGCGGCAGCCGGGACCGGCGTGGGTCATCTCGATGACGAACTTGCGCATGTCCCAGGCTCCCGTCGGGCAGCGCTCGGCGCACAGGCCGCAGTGCAGGCACACGTCCTCGTCCTTGACCATCACCCGGCCGGTCTTCAGCTCGCCGGAGACGTACAGGTCCTGCGCCAGGTTCAGCGCCGGCGCGTGCAGACGCGTGCGCAGCTCGGCTTCCTCGCCGTTCTTCGTGAAGGTGATGCAGTCCATCGGACAGATGTCGACGCAGGCGTCGCACTCGATGCACGCCTCGCGGCTGAACACCGTCTGCACGTCGCAATTGAGGCAGCGCTGCGCCTCCTTGAACGCGGTTTCCGCGTCGAAGCCGAGCTCGACCTCCACCTTGACGCTCTTCAGCGTCTTCTCCGCCGGCGCCCACGGCACCTTGTAGCGCCCGTCGGCGGAGACGGCGTTGTCGTAACTCCACTCGTGGATGCCCATCTTCTGCGAGATCAGGCGCGTGGTCGGCGCCGGACGCTCGCGCGGGTCCTCGCCGTTGAGCATGCGGTCGATGCTGACCGCCGCCTCGTGGCCGTGCGCCACCGCCCAGATGATGTTCTTCGGGCCGAACGCGGCGTCGCCGCCGAACAGCACGTGTGGCAGGGTCGACTGCAGCGTGCTCTGGTCGACCACCGGCATGCCCCCCTGGTCGAACGCGATGCCGAGGTCGCGCTCGATCCAGGGGAAGGCGTTTTCCTGGCCGACCGCGACCAGCACGTCGTCGCATTCGAAGAAGGCATCCGGCTCGCCGGTCGGCACCAGCCTGCGCCGGCCCTGCGCATCGTGTTCGGCGCGCACCTTCTCGAAGCTCATGCCGACCAGCCGGCCGTCCACGTGCTCGAAGGTCTTCGGCACCAGGTAGTTGAGGATCGGGATGCCCTCGTGCATCGCGTCCTCCTTCTCCCACGGCGAGGCCTTCATCTCCTCGAAGCCGGAGCGCACGATCACCTTGACGTCCTCGCCGCCGAGGCGCTTCGCCGAGCGGCAGCAGTCCATCGCCGTGTTGCCGCCGCCGAGCACGATCACGCGCCTGCCGACCGAAGCGACATGGCCGAAGTACACCGAGGCCAGCCAGTCGATGCCGATGTGGATGTGCGCGGCGGCTTCGCGGCGACCCGGCAGGTCGAGGTCGCGCCCGCGCGGCGCGCCGCAGCCGACGAACACGGCGTCGTAGCCCTCCGCCAGCAGCGCCTTCATCGAGTCGATGCGCGAGCCGCCGCAGAACTCGACGCCGAGCCCGAGGACGTAGCCCACCTCCTCGTCGATCACCGCCTCCGGCAGGCGGAAGCGCGGCACCTGCGTGCGCATGAAACCGCCGGCCTTGGCGTCGGCCTCGAACACGGTGACGTGGTAGCCGAGCGGCGCCAGGTCGCGCGCCACCGTCAGCGAGGCCGGGCCGGCGCCGACGCAGGCGATGCGCTTGCCGTTCTTCCTCGCCGCCGGTTTCGGCAGGCGCGCGCGGATGTCGTCCTTGAAGTCGGCGGCGACGCGCTTCAGCCGGCAGATCGCCACCGGCTCGGGTTTCTCGCCGTTGTTTTCCTCGACGCGCACACGCCGGCAGGCCGGCTCGCAGGGACGGTCGCAGGTGCGGCCGAGGATGCCGGGAAACACGTTCGACACCCAATTGGCCAGGTACGCGTCGGAGTAGCGTCCGGCGGCGATCAGGCGGATGTATTCGGGGACCGGCGTGTGGGCCGGACAGGCCCACTGGCAATCGACGACCTTGTGGAAGTAGTCGGGGACGCGAATATCGGTGGGTTGCACTGCACCCTCCCGCCAGCCATGGAGGCAGCCTCGGGCGCGCGCCGGGACCACCGGCGGGGCGCCCGCCGTAAGTCGTCTGACCGGAGTCTAGCCCCACGCGCCGCAAGTGCAAGGGCGGCGCGCACCGGCGGCGACGCCCGCACGAAACGCCCCGCGCACCGCGGCCGCGCCCGGCGCCGCCGCCGTGCAGCTCGCCGCCGAATGGACCGAGCTGGACGGGGCGCGCTGGCCGCGCTCGACGGCGGCAAGCTGCACCCGCAGCCGGATGCCGAGCTGCGCGCCGCGCTGGCGCAGTGGCAGGGCCGGTTGCGCAAGGCGCGCGGCAGTGACACGGTGGCGGTCGACCGCCGCGAGGCGCGAACTATCTCGGCAAGTACCTCGGCGACCCGAAGTCGGTGAAGCTGCGCCCGCTGCCGGAAGTGCCGCCGGGCGCGTCGATCCGACCCCCGTCGCAGTCTGCGGCTCTCCATCCAGTCCGCCGCCCCGCCGGGGCGGCGGCGTTCATACGCCGGCACGCGAATCCCGCTAGAATCGGCGGCTCGCCCTCCCCCATGAGCCCCCGCCGCGCAGGCGCGGGACGCGATCCGCATGTCCATCGAGAACCTCCGCAACATCGCCATCGTGGCCCACGTGGACCACGGCAAGACCACGCTGGTCGACCAGCTGCTGAAGCAGTCCGGCACGCTGTCGGAGCGCGCGGTGGTGCCCGACCGCGTGATGGACTCGAACGACCAGGAGCGCGAGCGCGGCATCACCATCCTGGCCAAGAACACCGCGATCACCTGGCGCGGCAACCGCATCAACATCGTCGACACCCCCGGCCACGCCGACTTCGGCGGCGAGGTCGAGCGCGTGCTGTCGATGGTGGATTCCGTGCTGCTGCTGGTCGACGCGATGGACGGCCCGATGCCGCAGACGCGCTTCGTCACGCAGAAGGCGTTCCAGATGGGCTTCAAGCCGATCGTGGTGATCAACAAGATCGACCGCCCCGGCGCGCGTCCGGACTGGGTGCTGAACGCCACCTTCGACCTGTTCGACCGCCTCGGCGCCACCAACGAGCAGCTCGACTTCCCGGTGGTCTACGCCTCCGCGCTGCACGGCTACGCCAGCCTCGACCCGGAAGCGCGCGACGGCGACATGACGCCGCTGTTCGAGGCGATCATGCAGCACGTCTCGCCGCCGCAGGTCGACCCGACCGGCGCGTTCCAGATGCGCATCAGCCAGCTCGACTACAACAGCTACGTCGGCCTGATCGGCATCGGCCGCGTGCAGCGCGGCACGGTGCGCGCCAACATGCCGGTGGCGGTGCTCGACCGCGAGGGCAGGAAGCGCAACGGCAAGGTGCTGCAGGTGCTCGGCTTCATGGGCCTGGAGCGCCGCGAGGTGCCGGAGGCGCAGGCCGGCGACATCATCGCGATCTCCGGCATCGACGGCCTCGGCATCTCCGACACCGTGTGCGATCCCGCCGTGCCCGAGGCGCTGCCGGCGCTGACCGTCGACGAGCCCACCATCAGCATGACCTTCCAGGTCAACAACTCGCCGTTCGCCGGCCACAAGGACCACAGCGGCGGCAAGTTCCTCACCAGCCGCCAGCTGCGCGACCGCCTGCTGCGCGAGACGCTGCACAACGTCGCGCTGCGCGTCGAGGAGACCGAGGATCCGGACAAGTTCAAGGTGTCCGGCCGCGGCGAGCTGCACCTGTCGGTGCTGATCGAGACCATGCGCCGCGAAGGCTACGAGCTGGCGGTGTCGCGCCCGGAGGTGATCGTCAAGGAGATCGACGGCGTGCCGCAGGAGCCGTACGAACAGCTCGTCGTCGACCTCGAGGAGCCGTTCCAGGGCGGCGTGATGGAGCGCCTCGGCCTGCGCCGCGGCCAGTTGAAGAACATGGAGCCGGACGGCCGCGGCCGCGTGCGCCTGGAGTACATGATCCCGGCGCGCGGCCTGATCGGCTTCCAGACCGAGTTCCGCACGCTCACCGCCGGCACCGGCCTGCTGTTCCACGTGTTCGACCACTACGGCCCGCGTTCGGAAGGCGCGATCGCCAAGCGTCCGAACGGCGTGATGATCTCCAACGGCACCGGCAAGGCGCCGCCCTACGCGCTGATGGGCCTGCAGGAACGCGGCCGTCTGCTGATCAACGCCGGCGAGGAGATCTACGAGGGCCAGTTGGTCGGCATCCACGCCAAGGACAACGACCTCACCGTCAACGCGCTGCGCGAGAAGCAGCTCACCAACATCCGCGCCGCCGGCAAGGACGACAACGTGCTGCTGACGCCGCCGGTGAAGATGTCGCTGGAGCAGGCGCTGGAGTTCATCGAGGACGACGAGCTGGTCGAGGTCACGCCGAAGGCGATCCGCCTGCGCAAGAAGCATCTCACCGAGAACGACCGCAAGCGCGCCTCGCGCCAGGCGGCGTGAGCGCCGGCCGGCGCGGAAGCCGATGCATCGGGCCGCCGCGCGCGGCCCGATGCGTTTCCGGCGCCGGCCCGCGCCTCCTCGCAGCTATGCCGCGCCGGCGCGGGCGCGCTCCGCTCCGTCGATGCGCAGCCGCGGCAGGTGCTGCGGATATTCGCGCTGCAGGAAGTCGATCAGCGCCTCGCGCACGCGGCAGCGCAGATCCCAGGCGCGGCCGGAATCCGTCGCGCTGACCAGCGCGCGCACCTGCATCGCGCGCGCGTCGGCATCGGTCACCTGCAGCAGGGACACGCGCCCGTCCCATTCCGGCGCGGCGTGGCAGACGCGCTCCAGCTCGGCGCGCAACGGCGCCAGCGGCAACGCGTAGTCGACCCACAGGAACACGCTGCCGATCAGCCGGGCGCTGGTGCGCGTCCAGTTCTGGAACGGGTGCTCGATGAACCACTGCAGCGGCACCACCAGCCGGCGCTCGTCCCAGACGTTCACCACCACGTAGGCGCCGGTGATCTCCTCGATGCGCCCCCATTCGCCCTCGACGATCACCACGTCGTCGATGCGGATCGGCTGCGTCAGCGCGATCTGCAGGCCGGCCAGCAGGTTGGACAGCACCGGCCGCGCGGCCAGGCCCACCACCAGGCCGGCCACGCCGGCGGACGCGAGCAGGCTGGCGCCGAGCTGGCGCACGCCGGGAAACGTCATCAGCGCCGCCGCCAACCCGAACAGGCCGGCCGCGAACATCGCCGTGCGCGCGAGCACACGCGTCTGCGTGCGCACGCGACGCGCCTGCAGGTTGTCCTCGACGTCGACCGGGTGGCGCGCGATCACCGCGCGCTCCACGCCGGAAATCGCGCGCACGCCGAGCCAGGTGAGCGCGGCGACCACCGCCACCGTGGCCGCATGCTGCAACGCGTCCACCGCGCCGCCGCCGGCCATACCGCTGTGCAGCGCCGCCTTCGCCGCGATCAGCGGCAGCGCCAGCTCGAACGGCTGCGCGCAGCGGCGCAGCACGATCGACGCGAAGCCGCCGGCCTCGAGCAGGCGGCGCAATGTGAACCGTACCGCGCGCGCCGCCAGCGTTCCCAGCGCCAGCGCGACCGCCACCGCCAGCGCCAATCGCATCCACGGATGCGCCAGCCAGTCGGAG
>NZ_DF970159.1 GCF_000953855.2 Mizugakiibacter sediminis | reverse complement strand
GACCTCGGCCGCTGCGGCCGGTGCCGGCGCGGCCGCAGCCTCGCCGGCACCGCCGCGTCCGCCGCGACGCCGGCGGCGCTTGCGCGGCGCCGCCGGCGCGCCTGCTTCCATGGGCGCGGCGACGGCGGCGTCGGCGCCGCCTTCCTCGTCCTCGTCCGGCAGCGGCTCGTAGCGGCCGCGCGGCTTCGGCATCGCCAGCAGATCGGGAGAGACGACCTCGACCGGGATCTTCTGGCCGATGTAGGCCTCGATGTCGGGCAGGCCCATCGCGTACAGGTCGCAGGCGAAGCTGATCGCGTCGCCTTCGGCGCCGAGGCGCGCGGTGCGGCCGATGCGGTGCACGTAGTCTTCCGGATCCTGCGGCAGGTCGTAGTTGAAGACGTGGCTGACGTCGGGGATGTGCAGGCCGCGCGCGGCGACGTCGGTAGCGACGATCATGTCGATCTGGCCGCCCTGGAAGCGCTCCAGCAGCTTCTGCCGCTTCTTCTGCGGCACGTCGCCGGACAGCGCGCCGACGCGGAAGCCGTGCCGCTGCAGGCGCTCGGTGACGCGCTCGGCGGCGGCCTTGGTGTTGACGAACACGATGCTGCGGTGCGGATCGTTGCGCTCGAGCAGGTTGAGCAGCAGCGGGATCTTCTCTTCCTTGGCCGGGAAGTACACCACCTGGCGCACGCGGTCGGCGGTGACGTTCTCGGTCTCCACCACCAGCTTCTCCGGGTTGTGCATGTGCTCGTAGGCGAGCTCCAGCACGCGGTAGCTCAGCGTCGCCGAGAACAGCAGCACCTGGCGCTGCTCGCGCGCCGGCAGGCGGCGGAAGATGAAGCGCACGTCCTTGATGAAGCCGAGATCGAACATGCGGTCGGCCTCGTCGATCACCATCACCTCGACGCCGTTCAGACCGAACACGTGTTGCTTGTAGTAGTCGAGCAGCCGGCCCGGGGTGGCGATGATGACGTCGCAGCCGTCCTTGAGCAGCTGGCGTTGTTTGTCGTAGTCGACGCCCCCATAGATCAGGGCGAAGCGCAGGCCGGTATGGCGGCCGATGGCGCGCGCGTCCTTCTCGATCTGGATCGCCAGTTCGCGGGTCGGCGCGATCACCAGCGCGCGCGGGTCGCTGTCGCGGCGCTCCGGTGCGGCCGGGCGCGTCAGCAGGCGGTTCATCAGCGCGACCAGGAAGGCGCAGGTCTTGCCGGTGCCGGTCTGCGCCTGGCCGGCGACGTCGCGCCCGGTCAGCGCCACCGGCAGGGTCAGCGCCTGGATCGGCGTGCAGCGGGTGAAGCCGCAGTCGGCGAGGCCTTGCTGCAGCAGCGGGTGCAGTTCGAATTGTTCGAAGAAGGTATCGGTGAGTACGGTCTGGGACATGGGAAGGATGACGATGCGGCGGGATAAGGCCGCTGGTGGCGCCCTTGAATCGCGCCCTGAGTTGCGCTGGAATGGTCGGGTGCCGCAACGGCAACCCCCCGCTTTCCAGTCTGGCCCGCTCCTTGCGGGCAGTCGAGTTTAGCCGATGCCGGGCGTGTCGGCTCCATGGCGGCCCTGGCGCCGCCTCCCCGCATAACGGAGATTCCCGGTGAGCGAGATGATCACCCACGTCAGCGACAGCGACTTCGACGCCCAGGTGTTGAAGTCGGAAACCCCCGTCCTGGTCGATTTCTGGGCCACTTGGTGCGGCCCGTGCAAGGCCATCGCGCCGGTGCTCGAGGACATCGCCAGGGATTACCAGGGCCGCCTCAAGGTGGTGAAGCTGGACATCGACCAGAACCAGAAGACGGCGATCGCCTACAGCGTGCGCTCGATCCCCACCCTGATGGTGTTCAAGGGCGGCAAGGTGGAGGCGCAGCAGCTCGGCGCCGTGCCGAAGGGCCAGATCGCCCAGATGCTCGACCGCGTCGTCTGAATCGCGCCGCGCGCCGCGCTGGACGCCGCGCGGCGCGCGATGCTAGGCTGAACCCGTCCGCCGGCGCGCATCGCCCGCGCCCGCCCGCCTCGAAACCTTCCCCCTCCCGATTTCCACTCCAACGGCGCCCGCGAGGTCCGTCCGTGTCCGATATCGAAAGCAAAGACAACGCCGAAGCTCCGCGTCCGCTCGACGCGCCCGTCGAAGCCCGCAAACCCGACGCCGGCGAGGGCAACGACGCCCCGCGCGAGGGCGGCGAGGCGCAGCCGCAACAGCCGCGCCGCGAGCGCGAGGGCCGCAACCGCCGCCGCGGCCGCCACGACCGCGGCCCGCGCCCGCAGCAGCCGCAGATGCCGAACGGCAACGGCGAGGAGGAAGGCGACGGCGGCGATCCCAACCGCCTGATCAACCTCACCGAGCTCAAGCGCAAGAACGCCATCGAGCTGCTCGATCTCGCTGAGTCGCTGGGCATCCAGGAAGGCGTGGCGCGCGCGCGCAAGCAGGACGTGATCTTCAACATCCTGAAGGCGCACGCCCGCACCGGCGGCGGCATCTGGGGCGAGGGCGTGCTGGAGATCCTGCAGGACGGCTTCGGCTTCCTGCGCTCGGCCGACGAGTCCTACCTGGCCGGCCCCGACGACATCTACGTCTCGCCGTCGCAGATCCGCCGCTTCAACCTGCGCACCGGCGACTACATCACCGGCCGCGTGCGCCCGCCCAAGGACGGCGAGCGCTACTTCGCGATGCTCAAGGTCGACGACATCAACGGCGAACCGCCGGAGGCGTCGAAGAACAAGATCCTGTTCGAGAACCTCACCCCGCTGTTCCCGCGCAAGGCGTTCCGCCTCGAGCGCGGCAACGGCTCCAGCGAGGACATCACCGGCCGCATCCTCGACATGATCGCGCCGGTCGGCAAGGGCCAGCGCGGCCTGATCGTCTCGCCGCCCAAAGCCGGCAAGACGATGATGCTGCAGAACGTCGCCCAGGCGATCGTGCACAACCACCCGGAAGCGCACCTGATCATCCTGCTGATCGACGAGCGCCCGGAGGAAGTGACGGAAATGCAGCGCAGCGTGCGCGCCGAGGTGGTCAGCTCCACCTTCGACGAGCCCGCGGTGCGCCACGTGCAGGTCGCCGAGATGGTGATCGAGCGCGCCAAGCGTCTGGTCGAGCACAAGCGCGACGTGGTGATCCTGCTCGATTCGATCACCCGCCTCGCCCGCGCCTACAACACCGTGGTGCCGTCCTCCGGCAAGGTGCTGACCGGCGGCGTCGACGCCAACGCGCTGCAGCGCCCGAAGCGCTTCTTCGGCGCCGCGCGCAACGTCGAGGAGGGCGGCTCGCTGACCATCCTCGCCACCGCGCTGATCGATACCGGCTCGAAGATGGACGAGGTGATCTACGAGGAATTCAAGGGCACCGGCAACATGGAGGTGCACCTGAACCGCCGCATCACCGAGAAGCGCGTCTACCCGGCGATCGACATCAACCGCTCCGGCACGCGCCGCGAGGAGCTGCTGATCGAGCCGGACATGCTGCAGAAGGTGTGGATCCTGCGCAAGCTGCTGCACCCGATGGACGAGCTGGCGGCGATGGAGTTCATGCTCGACAAGATGAAGAACACCAAGACCAACGAGGAGTTCTTCAACTCGATGAAACGCGGCTGAGCGCGCGCGATGCCTTAGGGCATCGCACCGCCGCCTCGCCCCTGCCCCGGAAAAGCCGGCCAGCGCCGGCTTTTTCGTCGCCGCCCGCCGCGAAAGCCCGCCGAAACCCGCCCCGCCTAGCCTGCATGCGGGTTCCGGACGGCGTCGCGGGCATGCGCATCCTGGTGGTCGAGGACGATGTGGCGGTGGCCGACGCGATGCGTCGCGGCCTCTCCGCCGAAGGCTACGCGGTGGACCGCGTGGAGTCGGCCGAGCACGCCTACGCCGCGCTGGCGGACGAACACTTCGACCTCGCCATCGTCGACCTCGGCCTGCCCGGCGAGGACGGCTTCGCCCTGCTGCGCCGGGTGCGCCGCAGCGGCGCCACGCTGCCGCTGCTGGTGGTCACCGCGCGCGACGGCCTGACCGACCGCGTCAACGCGCTCGACCTCGGCGCCGACGACTACCTGGTCAAGCCGTTCGCCCTGCCCGAGCTCGCCGCGCGCTGCCGCGCGCTGATCCGCCGCGCCGCCGCCGCCACCACCGCGCAACTCGCCATCGGCCCGCTGCAGCTCGACCTCGGCGGGCGCCGCGCGCGCGTGCACGGCGTGCCGCTGGAGCTGACCCAGCGCGAGTGGTCGGTGCTGGAATGCCTCGCCCTGCACACCGGCCGCGTGGTCAGCAAGGAGCGCCTGATCCAGGCCATCACCAGCTGGGACGAAGACACCACCGTCAACGCCATCGAAGTGCACATGTCTCGCCTGCGCGCCAAGCTGGGCGACGCGGTCAGCATCCGCACCGTGCGCGGCCTGGGCTACTGCCTGCTCGAGGCGCGCGAGGCCTGAAACCGCGCACAATTTGATGCACCCCCTGTTGTTTCGCGGCCGAATGCCGATATAAGGAATGCAAGGCCGCGTTCCGGCTTGGGAGGGCAGCCATGACCGCCATCCTGCACGACCACACCCCCACCGCCCTGTGGCAGGGGCTGGTGCACGAAGCGCAGGCGCGCGCCGACGCGCGCCTGGACGAGGAGCTGGAAAGCTACCTCGTATTCGTGCTGATGCGGCACCTCGGCGACGCCGACCTGAACGCGCGCGCGCTGGCGCTGGACTACCTCGACGCGCTCGGCCGCCGCGGCGCGCTGCGCGAGCAGGCGCTGCGCGAAACCGGCGACCGCTGCCTGCTGATCGCCGGCCTCTACCCCGAGCAGGCCGCGCGTCGCCGCGTCAGCCTGACCTACTTCCTCGAACTCGGCAGCGCCGCCTATGCCGCCGAGGCGGAACAGCCGCGCAGCGCGATGGCGGCGCTGTACCGCCATCTCGCCGAGGCGTTCGCGCGGCTGGTGCGCGCGCTGGTCGAGCTGCGCCGCCTGTCCGGCGAGTGGAAGGGCCTGGACGCGCTGGCCGCGCACGCGCTCGGCCGCGCCGACCCCGCCCGCGCCGCGCGCGACTTCCCCAACGCGCTGCTGCTGGACGCACCCCGCGGCCTGCAGTGACGCCACCTGCGGCGGTGGAGGCGGCGCCGCCTCGCGCCTTACACTCGGGCTTTCGCGAGGAAGCCCCGATGCGCATCTGCGTCTACTGCGCCTCCAGCCAGCACGCCCACGCCGAGTACCGCGCCAGCGCCTACCGGCTGGGCGAACTGCTGGCCGAAGCCGGCTGCACGGTGGTCTACGGCGGCGGCTCCGCCGGTTCGATGGGCGCGGTCGCCGACGGCGCGCTGGCGCGCGGCGGCGAAGTGATCGGCATCCTGCCGCGCTTCATGGCCGACCTCGAATGGGGCCACCCGGGGCTGACCCGCCTCGAGCTGGTCGAGGACATGCGCGAACGCAAGCACAAGCTGCTGGCCGGTTCCGACGCGGTGATCGCCCTGCCCGGCGGCTGCGGCACGCTGGAGGAACTGTTCGAGGCGATCACGCTGAAGCGCCTCGGCCTGTACTTCAACCCGATCGTGCTGCTGAACACGCGCGGTTTCTACGCGCCGCTGGACGCGTTCCTGCGCACGGCGATCGACGAGCGCTTCATGAACCCCGAACACGCCGGCATGTGGCAATTGGTCGAGCACGTCGAGGACGTGCTGCCGACGATCCGCGCCACGCCGCGCTGGCACGACAACGCGCGCGAGTTCGCGGTGGTGCGGTAGGGCGCGGGAGACGGGAAGCGGCCGCGGGCACGTCACTCGTCGATGGCGGCGGCGGCGTCGTCCGCATCGGCGGCGGGCTCGGCGCCGGCATCGGCGTCCTCCGCCTTCGCCTCGCCGTCGGGCGCACGCTCCGCCGACGCCGCCGGCCGCCCGCGCGCGCGCGCCGGCAGCAGCGCCTCGGCGGCGTCCACCGCCAGCAGCAGCTCGCCGCGGCGCTCCGCCGGCAGCTCCGCCCAGTGGCAGCCGGCCAGCGCGCCTTCCAGCGCGTACAGCAGGTTGAGGCTGGCGCGGAAGCCGGCGCGCTTGACCCGCAGGTAGGTCTCCACCGCGCCCAGGCGCTCGAGGTCGGCCTGCGTGTGCACACCGACCTGGCGCAGCCAGGCCGCCGACTTCGGCCCGATGTTGCGGATCTTGCCCGGCGCGTTCACGACGCGACCCGGCGCGCGCTCAGCCCAGCGACGCCATGAACGCGGCGCACAGCGCCTCCATGCCGGCGCGGTCATCGTCGTCGAAGCGCGCCGGCCTGGGGCTGTCCACGTCCCACACGCCCAGCAGGCTGCCGTCCGCCCGGACCAGCGGCACCACGATCTCCGAGCGCGAGGCGGCGTCGCAGGCGATGTGGCCGGGAAAGGCGTGCACGTCGGGCACCACCTGCGTCGCGCGCGTCGCCGCGGCGGTGCCGCACACGCCCTTGCCGAGCGCGATGCGCACGCACGCCGGCTTGCCCTGGAACGGGCCGACCACCAGTTCGCGGCCGTCGAAGAAGTAGAAGCCGCACCAGTTGAGGTCCGGCAGCACGTCGTAGACCAGGGCGCCGAAGTTGGCGGCGTTGGCGATCAGGTCGCGTTCGCCGTGCAGCAGGCCGCGCACCTGCTGCAGCAGCTCGGCGTACAGCTCGGGTTTGCTGGCGGCGTGGATCGGGGCGGCGGTGAACATCGGCGCACCTGCGGCAGGGGAGGAGGGACGGCCATTGTAAGCCCGCGGGCGCGGGCGCTGGCATACTGACCGGCCGGCGAGGGTTCCGCATGCACGACGCCATCACGTACGCCTCCAACGACCCGCGCCGCCGCGACGCGCCGCCGCGTCGCACCGCGGCCGACGCGCGCACGGGCGACGCCCCATGACGGCGCGCGGCGTGTTCATCGCCGGCACCGACACCGGCATCGGCAAAACCTACGCGAGCTGCGCGCTGCTGCACGCGCTGCGCGGCGCCGGCGTGGACGCGGTCGGCATGAAGCCGGTGGCGAGCGGCTGCGAGGCGACGCCGCAGGGCCTGCGCAACGCCGACGCGCTGGCGCTGCAGGCGGCCAGCGCGCCGCCGATGCCGTCCTACGCGCTGGTCAATCCGGTCGCGCTGGCCGAGGCGGTGTCGCCGCATCTCGCCGCGCGCGCGGCCGGCGTCGAGGTCACGCTGCCGCCGCTGCGCGCCGCGTACGCGGCGCTGGCGGCCGGCCGCGAGCGGGTGGTGGTCGAAGGCGTCGGCGGCTGGCTGGCGCCGCTGTCCGACACGCTGCCCGCCTCGGCGCTGGCGAGCGGGCTCGGCCTGCCGGTGATCCTGGTGGTCGGCCTGCGCCTCGGCTGCCTCAATCACGCCCAGCTCAGCGCGCGGGCGATCGCCGCGGACGGCTGCCGGCTGCTCGGCTGGATCGGCAACGTGGTCGATCCGACGATGGCGCGCCTGGACGACAACCTCGACACCCTGCGCCGCCTGCTGCCCGCGCCCTGCCTCGGCGTGCTGGACTTCGCCCCGGACCGCGAACCCGCCGCGCAGGCATTAGCGCTGGCGCGCGCCGTCGCCGCGCTGCGCGCGGCCGCGGCCTGACGTCCGCCGGCCGCCGCGGCTGCGGCATAATCGCGGCAACCCGGAGGCGATCCGCATGCGGCAGCGCTACTACCTCGGCATCGACGACCTCGCCCGCGCGCGCGGCGAGGATCCCGCCTTCGCCTTCGCCGGCAAGAGCCCGGAGGCGTTCGCCGCCGCCCTGCAACAGGCGCTGCGCGAGCCCTCGCTGTTCCATCGCTGGCGGGCGGCGCAGCCGGATCCCGACGCGGTGGACGACGCGCTGGGCGCGTGCGACCCCGGCGCGACGGTGAACGCGCAGCAGGCCGACCTGCGCACCGACGTCGAGATCGTCACCTCGCTGCCCCATGCGGTGCTGAAGCACCGCCTCGCCCTGCTCGTCGGCCGGCACTGGACGCTGCGCGACGTGCGCGCCGCCTGAATCCTCCCGCGCCCATGCCCGCCTGCAAGCTGTGCGCCGCGGAAACGGCGCCGTTCGGCGAACAGCTCGTCCTCGGCCGCCATCGCGCCGCCTATCGCCGCTGCACGGCGTGCGGCTACGTGTTCGTCGAGAACCCGCACTGGCTGGACGAGGCCTACGCCAGCAGCGCGATCGCCGCCCTGGACACCGGCATCGTCCATCGCAACCTGTGGCTGGCCGACACCGTGGCGGCGCTGCTGGCGCTGCGCTTCCGCGGCGTCGGCCGCTGCCTCGACTACGGCGGCGGCGGCGGCCTGTTCGTGCGCCTGCTGCGCGACCGCGGCTACGACTTCCGCTGGCAGGACCGTCACTGCCCCAACCTGTTCGCGCGCGGTTTCGAGGCGGGCGACGACGAACGCTTCGACCTGATCACCTGCTTCGAGGTCGTCGAGCACCTGGTCGATCCGCTCGTCACGTTCGACGCGCTGGCGGCGCGCGCGCCGACCTTGGTGTTCGCCACCGAACTGCTGCCGGCGACGGCAAACCGTCCCGGCGAATGGCACTACTACGCGCCGCAGACCGGCCAGCACGTCGGCTTCTTCACCCGCGCCAGTCTGGAAGGCGTGGCGCGCCGGCTCGGCCGCCACCTCGCCAGCGACGGCCGCCGGCTGCACGTGATCGCCACGCGCCCGATCGGCGACCGCCTGCTGCGCCTGCTGGCGCGCAAGCGCTGGGCGCGCCGTCTGGCGCGACGCTTCGACCGCCGCCCGCCGCTGACCTGGAGCGACGCGGCGCTGCTCGAGCAGCGCCTGCTGACGCCGCGGCGTCCCGCGCCCTGACGCGGGGCGCGCTGGCCGGAATGGCCTATGGCCGCCGCGCGCGCAGCCGCTAAGATGCGGGCGTTTGCCCTACGGCGGCCCGCCCGCCCCTCGCACAGGAAACGCGTGATGCCCTCGATCCGTCTTCTCGCCGCGGCCTGCGCCGTCGCGCTCGGCGCCGCGGTCGCCGCCGCCGATGCCGCGCCGGCCACCAACCCGTTCCTCAGCAAGAGCACGCTGCCGTTCCAGGCGCCGCCGTTCGACCGCATCAAGGACGCCGACTACCAGCCCGCGCTGGAAGAAGGCATGAAGCGGCACCTCGCCGAGATCGAGAAGATCGCCGACAACCCGGCGCCGGCCAGCTTCGACAACACCATCCTGGCGATGGAACGTTCCGGCGTGCTGCTGACGCGCGTCGCCAAGGTGTTCTTCGCGATCACCCAGGCCAACACCGACGACACGCTGCAGAAGGTCGAGGAAGAGGAGGCGCCGAAGCTCGCCGCGCACCAGGACGGGATCTACCTCAACCCGAAACTGTTCGCGCGCGTGCAGGCGATCTACGACCGCCGCGACCGCCTGCAGCCGGACCAGAAGTTCCTGGTCGAGCGCTACTACCGCGACTTCGTGCACGCCGGCGCCAGGCTGTCGGACGCCGACAAGCAGAAGCTGCGCGCGCTGAACCAGGAGGAGTCGAAGCTCAGCACCGAGTTCCAGAACAAGCTGCTGGCCGCCACCAAGGCCGGCGGCCTGGTGATCGGCGACAAGGCCGAGCTGGCCGGTCTCGCCGACGGCGAGATCGCCGCCGCCGCCGAAGCGGCCAAGGCGCGCGGCCTCCAGGGCAAGTGGGTGCTGCCGCTGCAGAACACCACGCAGCAGCCGGCGCAGGCCGAGCTGAGCGACCGCGCGGTGCGCGAGCGCCTGTTCAAGGCCTCCACCGAGCGCACCGAGCACGGCGACGCCAACGACACCCGCGCGACGATCCAGCGCCTCGCCCAGCTGCGCGCCGAGAAGGCGAAGCTGCTCGGCTTCCCCACCTACGCCGCCTACGCGCTCGAGAACCAGATGGCGAAGACGCCGGCGCGCGCCGAGAAGCTGATGACCGACATGGTGCCGGCGGTGATGGCCAAGGCGCAGGGCGAGGCCGACAGGATGCAGGCCCTGATCGACCAGCAGAAGGGCGGCTTTGAGCTGGCGCCGTGGGACTGGCAGTACTACGCCGAGCAGGTGCGCAAGGCCGAGTACGATCTCGACGAGTCGCAGGTCAAGCCGTACTTCGAGCTCGACCGCGTGCTGAAGGACGGCGTGTTCTACGCCGCCAACAAGCTGTACGGCCTGACCTTCAAGGAGCGTCACGACATCCCGGTGTACCAGCCGGACGTGCGCGTGTTCGAGGTGTTCGACAAGGACGGCAAGCCGCTGGCGCTGTTCTACGCCGACTATTTCAAGCGCGACAACAAGTCGGGCGGCGCATGGATGGACAGCTTCGTCGACCAGTCCCGGCTGTTCGGCACCAAGCCGGTGGTGTTCAACGTCTGCAACTTCACCAAGCCGGCGCCGGGCCAGCCGGCGCTGCTCAGCTTCGACGACGTCACCACCATGTTCCACGAGTTCGGCCATGCCCTGCACGGCATGTTCTCGGACGTGAAATACCCGACCCTGGCCGGCACCAACGTGCCGCGCGACTTCGTCGAGTTCCCCTCGCAGTTCAACGAGCACTGGGCGACCGAGCCGAGCGTGCTGGCGCACTACGCCAGGCACTACCGGACCGGCGCGCCGATGCCGCAGGAACTGCTCGAGAAGGTGAAGAAGTCGCGCAAGTTCAACCAGGGCTTCGCCACCCTCGAATACCTCGAGGCGGCGCTGCTCGACATGGCCTGGCACACGCTGCCGGCGGACGCGCCGAAGCAGGACGTCGACGCGTTCGAAGCCGACGCGCTGAAGCGCTTCGGCGTGGCCATGCCGGATGTGCCGCCGCGCTACCGCTCCAGCTACTTCGCGCACATCTGGGGCGGCGGCTACGCGGCCGGCTACTACGCCTACCTGTGGAGCGAGGTGCTCGACCACGATGCCTACTACTGGTTCCGCGAGCACGGCGGCATGACCCGCGAGAACGGCCAGCGCTTCCGCGACATGGTGCTCTCGCGCGGCAGCACCGAGGACATGGCGACGATGTACCGCGCCTTCCGCGGCCGCGACCCGAGCGTCGAGCCGCTGCTGGAGCAGCGCGGCCTCAAACCCGAGGACACCAAGTGAGCTTCCCCGCCAGGCCCGCGCAACGCGGGCCTGGCGCTTTTCGGGGTCATCGAACCTGTCTTTCCAGCGCGGCTGCGCTATCGTTCGGGCTTACGCATATCGCTGGGGGAACACGCCACCATGCCGGTCCAGGCGAGCAACGTGCTCAAGGAATATCTGCGCACCGTCGAGTCCGCCCTTAAGCAGGGCAACGCCACCGAACACACCCACCGCCCGGCGCTGGAAGCGCTGCTCGAAGCACTCGGCGGCCAGGGCGTGGACGCGATCAACGAGCCACGCCAGATCGACTGTGGCGCGCCCGACTTCATCGTCGTCCGCGGCACGGTGCCACTCGGCTACGTCGAGGCCAAGGACGTCGGCAGCGATCTCGGCCGCGTCGAGCGCTCCGAGCAGCTCGACCGCTATCGTGAATCGCTAGCCAACCTCGTCCTCACCGACTACCTCGAATTCCGCTGGTATCTCGACGGCGAGCTGCGCCTGAGCGCCACTCTGCCGCGACCTGGCCGCGACGGTCGCATCCGTTGGAACGACGACGCCTCGCAGGTGGCGCAGCTGTTGACGCAGTTCCTGCAGGCCGACATCCCACTCAAGGCCACGCCGAAGGATCTCGCCACGCGCATGGCCGGACTGGCGCGCCTGATTCGTGACTTGATCGAGAGGACCTTCGGCAACGAAAACGAAACCGGCGAGCTGCACGCCCAGTTCGAGGCGTTCCGCAAAGTGTTGATCGACTCGCTCACGCCCTCACAGTTCGCCGACATGTACGCGCAGACGCTGTGCTACGGGCTGTTTGCCGCCCGCTGCAACACCCCTGCGCAGGGCTTCACGCGACAGATCGCTACCAACGCGCTGCCCAGGACCAACCCGTTTCTGCGCAAGCTGTTCAACACCATCGCCGGCCCCGAGCTCGACCCGCGCATCGCCTGGGCGGTCGACCAGCTCGCCGACCTGCTCGCGCGCGCGGACATGACCGCGATCCTCGAGGACTTCGGCCAGCGCACCCGGCGCGAGGATCCGGTGGTGCATTTCTACGAGACGTTCCTCGCCGCCTACGACCCGAAGCTGCGCGAGACGCGCGGCGTCTACTACACGCCTGAACCGGTAGTCGGCTACATCGTGCGCAGCGTGGACGCGTTGCTGCGCAGCGAGTTCGGCCTCACGGACGGACTGGCCCATGCCGGCAAGGTCAAGCTGACGCGGCGGGTGGAAGCCCCGCAAAGTCGCGGCACCGCCAGGCCATCGCGCGCGGCTCCGGCCACGGAGACCGTCGAAACCCACCGCCTGCAGATCCTCGACCCCGCCACTGGCACCGGCACGTTCCTTTACGCGGTGATCCAGAAGATTCGTGAGCAATTCGAAGGCAACGCCGGCGCTTGGCCGGGCTACGTGGCGGAGCATTTGCTGCCGCGCCTGTTCGGCTTCGAGCTGCTGATGGCGCCCTACGCGGTCGCGCACATGAAGCTTGGCCTGGAACTGGAGCAGTCCGGCTACGACTTCGCCTCCGACCAGCGCCTCGGAGTGTTCCTCACCAACTCGCTGGAGGAGGCGCACGAGCTGACCGGCCTGCCGCTGTTCACGCAATGGCTGGCCGAGGAATCGCACGCCGCCTCGCGCATCAAGCGCGACGCGCCGGTGATGGTGGTACTGGGCAACCCGCCATACTCGGGGCATTCGGCCAACACCGGTGCCTGGATTGCCGGGCTGCTGCGCGGTCATGACAGCATGACCGGCGAGGAGACGGCAAATTATTTCGAAGTAGACGGCGGGCCGCTTGGCGAGCGCAATCCGAAATGGCTGAACGATGATTACGTGAAGTTTATCCGCTTCGCCCAGTGGCGCATCGAGCAGACCGGTCACGGCATCCTCGCGTTCGTCACCAACCACGGGTATCTGGACAATCCGACGTTCCGCGGCATGCGCGAAAGCCTGCTGCGCGCCTTCGACGCGATCTACGTCCTCGACCTGCACGGCAACAGCAAGAAGAAGGAGACGGCGCCGGACGGCAGCAAGGACGAGAACGTCTTCGACATCCAGCAGGGCGTCGCCATCGGCATCTTCGTGCGCCGGCAGAGCCGCGAGCGCAGCAACGACCATCGGGCCCGCGTCTTTCATGCCGACCTGTATGGGGCTCGCGAATTCAAGTACGCGGCGCTGCAATCCGACTCGGCGGAGCACACCGAGTGGCGCGAGCTGTCGCCCTCGTCGCCCAGCTACTACTTCGTGCCTCAAGATGGCGCGCTGCGGGAGGAGTACGAGCGCAGCTGGAAGATCACGGAAGCTATGCCGCTAAACAGCGTGGGCATCGCCACAGGACGCGACTCCCTCACCATCCACTTCTCGGAGAACGATGCCTGGCGGGCAGTCGAGGACTTTTCTGCGCTAGAAGTTGAAGAAGCGAGACAGAAGTACCGGCTTGGCAAAGACGCACGCGACTGGAAAGTCGGCCTTGCGCAAAAGGATCTGATTGACTCTGGCCCCAACCCCGGCCGATTGACCCCCATTCACTACCGCCCATTCGACGTGCGGTTCACCTACTACACCGGGCGCTCACGTGGCTATCACTGCATGCCGCGCCCAGCCGTAATGGGGCAATTCTTTCATCGCGAGAACATCGGCCTGATCACTTCTCGAATGACAAAGGGCGAGTCGTTTGCCCACGCGCAGATCACCCGCGAGATCACGGAAGTGATCTGCATGTCGCCGAAGACATCCAACAACGGCTTCGTCTTCCCCCTTTGGCTCTATCCCCGCGAATCCACCGACCTGCTGGACACCGCACCACGCGAGAAGACCGCGAACCTGGCACCCGGATTCGTCGCCGCGCTGGCCGAGGCCGTCGGCCATGCGCCCAGCCCCGAGGACGCGCTGGCGTACATCTACGCCGTGCTGTACGCGCCGGGCTACCGCACGCGTTACGCCGACTTCCTCAAGCGCGATTTCCCGCGCGTGCCGCTCACCCGCAACCGCGCGCTGTTCGAGCGGCTGGTCGCCATCGGCCACGAGCTCATCGCGCTGCACACGATGCAGACCACGCTGCCGCGCATCACGCGGTACGACGTCGCCGGCAGCAACGAGGTGGCCAAGGTGCGCTGGGCGCCGGACGCGGCGGGCGACAAGGGCCGCGTCTACATCAACGACGCGCAGTACTTCGACGGCGTGCCGCAGCGCGTATGGGACACGTACATCGGCGGCTATCGCGTCGCCGAGAAATGGCTGAAGGACCGCAAGGGCCGTCAGCTCACCTACGACGACCTCACCCACTACCAAGCGGTGATCGCCGCGCTCGCGCGCACGCTCGAACTGCAGGCCGACATCGATTGTGCCGTCGACGACGCCGGCGGCTGGCCGCTGCATTGACGGGAAGCCACGGATGGCGCGCGAACTGGTCCTCTACTGCGACGAATCGGACATTTCAGGGCGGCATTTCGCCAACTTCTACGGCGGGCTGCTGGTCGAGTCGAGGCATCTGGCGGAAGTCGAAGAGCGCATCCTCGCGCGTCGCGAGGCCTTGCGTCTTCGCGACGAGGTGAAGTGGCAGAAGATCTCGGAAACCTACGCGCCGAAGTATGCCGAGTTGATGGACGCGGTCTTCGACCTCGCCGAGGAAGGCAAGCTCAAGCTGCGGGTGATGTTCACCCAGAACTACTTCTCGGCAACCGGTCTGTCGTCCGAACAACGCGAGAACGCGTTCTTTCTCCTGTACTACCAGTTCGTCAAGCACGCATTCGGCTTGCGGCATGCCGGCCTTCCCGGCGCGAGGACCCGGCTACGTCTGCTCTTCGATCAGCTTCCCGACACCCAAGATAAGCGGGAAGCGTTCAAAGGCTACATCGCGGGATTGAATCGCTGGCACGGATTCCAGCAGGCCGGGATCGTGCTGCCGCCCGACGCCATCGGCGAGGTCGACTCGAAGCAGCACGCGTTGCTGCAATGCATCGACGTCGTGCTGGGCGCGATGCAGTTCCGTTTGAACGACAAGCACAAAGAAAAGCCGCCAGGCGCCCGCCGGCGCGGCAAGCGGACGATCGCCAAAGAACGCGTCTACAAGCACATTCTGGCGCGTGTGCGCCGCATCTATCCGGGATTCAACATCGGTATCAGCACCAGTATGCGCGGCGATTACGCCAACCGGTGGCACGACCCCTACCGCCACTGGCTGTTCGTCTCCAGCAATTCGCAGGTGCGCCCCGAATTCGGCAAGCACAAAAAGAAATGACCCCGCGTGCGCTAGCCGGTTTCCCGGGACCATCCCAAGTGGCACTTGGGCGTTCGCGCAGCACGGGGTCTGGATAGAAAACTACCACAATCCCCGTGACCGTGCGTGAAGACCCCGGCTACCGGGCTGCTCAGTAGGCGAACTCGCGGAACACCGGATCGACGCTGCCGTTCCAGCGGCCGTGGTACAGCTCGAGCTTGCGCTCGGCGGGCGTCTGGTCGGCCTCGGCGTATTCGATCAGCGGCTCGATGAAGTGGCTCTCGTCGGCGCCGCCGGGGCTCAGGCGGGCGCGGCGTTTCAGGCCGTGCGCGGCGATCTTCAGCGCTTCCTGCGCGAGGTCGCGCACGCTGCCGCCGCGGAACGGCAGCTTCAGCGCGTGCTTCGGCACGCCGTCGCGCAGCGCGTGGCGCTCGGCCGGCGTGAAGTCCTTGGCCAGATCCCAGGCCGCGTCCAGCGCGGTGGCGTCGTACAGCAGGCCGACCCAGAACGCCGGCAGCGCGCACAGGCGGTTCCACGGGCCGCCGTCGGCGCCGCGCATCTCGAGGTAGCGCTTCAGGCGCACCTCGGGGAAGGCGGTGGTCATGTGGTCGGACCAGTCGCGCAGCGTCGGCAGCGTGCCGGGCAGCGCGTCGAGCTTGCCGGCGAGGAAGTCGCGGAACGAGCGGCCGGCGAGGTCGACGTAGCGGCCGTCGCGGTAGCTGAAGTACATCGGCACGTCGAGCAGGTAGTCGACGTAGCGTTCGAAACCGAAGCCGTCCTCGAACACGAAGTCGAGCATGCCGGTGCGGTCGGGATCGGTGTCGGTCCAGACGTGCGAGCGGTAGGACAGGTAGCCGTTGGGCTTGCCGTCGGTGAACGGCGAGTCGGCGAACAGCGCGGTGACGACCGGCTGCAGCGCCAGGCCGACGCGGAACTTCTTCACCATGTCGGCCTCGTCGGCGAAGTCGAGGTTGACCTGCACCGTGCAGGTGCGCGTCATCATGTCGAGGCCGAGGTTGCCGCGCGTCGGCATGTAGCGGCGCATGATCGCGTAGCGGCCTTTCGGCATCCACGGCATCTCCTCGCGCTTCCACTTCGGCTGGAAGCCCATGCCGAGGAAGCCGACGCCGAGTTCGTCGGCGACCGTCTTCACTTCGTGCAGATGGCTGCCGACCTCGCAGCAGGTGTCGTGGATGGTTTCCAGCGGCGCGCCGGAGAGTTCCAGCTGGCCGGCGGGCTCCAGCGTCACCGAGGCGCCGCCGCGGGTCAGCGCGATCAAATGGCCGTTCTCCTCGACGCGCGCCCAGCCGAAGCGGGTCAGCCCTTCCAGCAGCGCGCGGATGCCGCGCGGGCCCTCGTAGTCCAGCGGGCGCAGGTCGTCGAAGCGGAAGCCGAACTTCTCGTGCTCGGTGCCGATGCACCATTCCGCCGCCGGCTTGCCGCCCTCGGCCAGGTACTCGACCAACTGGCGCCGATCGTGGATCGGCGTGGTGCTCACGGCGCTGGGACTGGACACGAGGACGATCCTTCGAGGAGGGCGGCGCCGAGATGGGGGCGGCGCGGCCGTTTGAAAGGGGACCACGCCCGGCTCGCAGGTCTTTCGCCCCCGCGCGGTGACGCGACCGCCGGCATGTCACCGCCGCGGCGTCTCCAGCAGGCGCATCACCGCCGCGCGCGCCGCCTCCACGCCGGTGGCGTCGTGGGCCGAGAACACCTGCGCGCTGGCGGGCCAGCCTTCGTCGGCGATCGCCCGTTCCAGCGCGCGCAGCGCGGCCTGCGCCTGCGCGCGCGACAGCTTGTCGGCCTTGGTCAGCAGGCAGTGGCAGGCCAGGCCGACGTCGGCGCAGAACGCCAGCATCTGCCGGTCGAAGTCCTTCAGCGGATGGCGGATGTCGACGATCAGCACCAGCCCGCGCAGCGCGCGGCGCTGCCGCAGGTAGGCATCGATCGCCTGCCGCCAGTGCTCGCGCAGCGCCTGCGGCACCTTGGCGTAGCCGTAGCCCGGCAGGTCGACCAGCCGGCGCTCCGGGCCGAGCTCGAACACCACCATCTGCTGCGTGCGGCCGGGCGTCTTCGAGGTGCGCGCCAGCGCGCGCTGTCCAGTCAGTGCGTTCAATGCGCTCGACTTGCCCGCATTGGAACGTCCGGCGAAGGCGACCTCGGCGCCGGCATCCGGCGGCAGCTGCTCGGGGCTGTGCGCGGCGAGCGCGAAGCGCGCGCCCTGCAGGGGGTTCGATGGCATGGGGACGCTCTGCTGGATGGACGCGGGCCACGGCCGCTCGGGCGGTTTGACCGTCTCGGGAGCGACGAGGATAATTCCACGGTTTCTGCCCGCGCCTGCGGGAATCCTCAGGATACGAGCGCGTTTTCGGGAGAGAAGTGTATGAGTTTTCGGCGTACCGTTGCCTTCGCCGCCACGCTGGCCTTCGGCGCGGCCGCTGCCGCCCAGGGCACGGCGCCCGCGCCGGCCGCCACCGCCGCGGCGCCCGCCGCAGCCGAAACCGCCGCCGCGCCGGTGAAGCCGGGCGACGCCGCCGCCGGCCAGGGCAAGGCCGCCGTCTGCGGCGCCTGCCACGGCCTGGACGGCAACTCCGCCGACGCGCAGTACCCGAAGCTGGCCGGCCAGAACGAGCAATACATCGTCCGCCAGCTCAACAACTTCAAGAGCAGCGCGCGCCAGAACCCGATCATGCTCGGCATGGCGAGCCCGCTGTCCGAGCAGGACATGCACGACCTCGGCGCCTACTTCGCCAGCAAGAGTCCGCTGCCGGGCGTGGCCGACGACAAGCTGGTCAAGGCCGGCGAGAAGCTGTACCGCCAGGGCGACGCCGCGCGCGGCATCCCGGCGTGCATGGCCTGCCACGGCCCCGACGGCCGCGGCAACCCGGGCGCCGCCTATCCGCAGCTGGCCGGTCAGTGGGCCGACTACGTGCAGCGCACGCTGAAGGCCTGGCACGACGGCACCGCCTGGGGCAGCGACGATCACGCGCAGATCATGCCGACGATCGCCAAGCGCCTGACCGACGCCGACATCGCCGCCGTGTCCACCTACGTCGAGGGTCTGCACGCGGCCGAGGGCGCGGCGCCCGCGACCGCCGCCGCCCGATGATCCGCGCCGCGGGCGGCTGTGGTTCAGCCGCCGCGCGGCAGAGTCGCCGCCGTCCGTCGTACGGAGATTCGCGATGCTGAAGCGTGTACTGCTGCTGATCGCCCTGCTCGCCTGCGCCACCGCCGCGGCCGCGCAGACGCCGAACTGGACCGAGGGCAAGAACTACTTCCGCATCGAACCGGCGCAGCCGACCAGCACGCCGGGCAAGGTCGAGGTGGTGGAGGTGTTCTCCTACGCCTGCCCGGCCTGCTACCGCTTCAAGTCGGTCGTCGACAAGCTGGCCGCCAGCCTGCCGGCCAACGCGCAGATGGTCTACGTGCCGGCCGGCTTCCGCCCGGACGAGGACTGGCCGGTGTTCCAGCGCGCCTTCTACGCCGCGCAGGCGCTCGGCGTCGTCGACAAGACCCACGACGCGATGTACGACGCCGTGTGGAAGGACCGCAGCCTGGCCACCTTCGACCCGGCGACCAACCGCCCGCTGAAGCCGGGCCTGGACGAGATCGCCAAGTTCTACGCCAAGTACGGCGTCAAGCCGGAAGACTTCGTCGCCACCGCCAATTCGTTCGCGGTCAACGCCAAGGTCAAGCGCGCCGACGCGCTGATCAAGGCCTACGGCGTCGAGGGCACGCCGACGATCGTCGTCAACGGCAAGTGGCGGCTGGACGTCAACAGCGCCGGCGGCTACAACCAGGTGATCGACCTGGTGCGCTGGCTGGTGACGCGCGAGAGCGGCGCGCAGCCCTGAGCTGCGGCGGAGGCCGTCCATGATGAAGCGTCTCCCCCTGCTGCTCGCCAGCCTGCTGCTGACCACCGCCTGCAGCGCGGGCAGCGACGCCACCGCGCCCGCCGCCGCGGCGGCGCCGTGGGTGGAAGGCACGCACTACTTCCGCATCGATCCGGCGCAGCCGCTCGGCCGCGACGGCAAGGTCGAGGTGGTGGAGGTGTTCTCCTACGCCTGTCCGCACTGCGCACATTTCGCGCCGTACGTCGACCGCCTGGTCGCCGGCCTGCCGAAGGGCGTCGAGTTCCGCATGATCCCGGCGACGTTCTCGCCGATGTGGGAGCCGTATGCGCGGGCGTTCTACGCCGCGGACGCGCTCGGCCTCGCGCAGGCCAGCCACGACGCCGTGTTCCAGGCCATCTGGCAGGCGCAGAGCATTCCGCCGCAGGGCGCCACGCTGGACAACTTCGCCAGCTTCTACGCCGGCCGCTACATGGTCGCGCCGCAGCGCTTCCTCGAGATCGCGCAGTCCGCGCAGACCGACGCGCGGCTGATCGCCGACGTCAAGCGCGAGCAGGCCTGGGGCATCGACGGCACGCCGAGCATCGTGGTCGACGGCAAATACCGCGCCGACGCCGGCAGCGCCGGCGGCAGCTTCGACAAGCTGGTCGAGCTGACGCAGTGGTTGGTGCAGCGCGAACTGGACAGCAAAAAACGCGGCAACTGAGCTTCCCGGCCTTGTCCGCGGGCCTGACCGCCTCTACCCTGAGCGCATGAATTCCGCCCGTACCGGCCGCCGCGCGGCGACGTCGCTGCGCGTGCTCAGCTGCAACATCCTGGCCGGAGCCAGCGTGCGCCGCTACAGCCACTACGTCACGCGCAGCTGGACGCAGGTGCTGCCGGGCCGCGACAAGCAGGCCAACCTGAACCGCCTGGCCAACGTGATCGCCGGCTTCGACGTGGTCGGCCTGCAGGAGGCCGACGCCGGCAGCCTGCGCTCCGGCTTCCTCAACCAGACGCGCTACCTGGCCGAGACCGCCGGCATGCCGTACTGGAGCCACCAGCCGAACCGGCCGATGGCGCGCATCGCGCATTCCGCCAACGGCCTGATCAGCCGGCTGCAGCCGACCGAGGTCTACGACCACCCCCTGCCCGGCCGCATCCCCGGTCGCGGCGCCCTGCTGGCGCGCTTCGGCCAGGGCCGCGAGGCGCTGACGGTGGTGATCGCCCACCTCTCGCTGGGACCGCAGACGCGCGCGCGCCAGCTCGGCTTCATCGCCGAACTGCTGGACGGCTGTCCGCATGCGCTGCTGATGGGCGACCTCAACTGCGACCCGGACAGCGCCGAGATGCGCCAGTTGTTCCGCCGCACCAGTCTGGAGCCGCCACAGGAGATCCCGCCCACCTTCCCGAGCTGGCGGCCGCGGCGCGCGATCGACCACATCCTGGTGTCGAAGCCGCTGCGCGTCGAGCGGCTGTGGACCCTGCCCGACGCCTTCTCCGACCACCTGCCGCTGGCCGCCGAGGTGCGCGTGCCGGCCTCGCTGTCGCCCGGCTGAACGCCGCGCGGGCCGCACGGTCAACGCCTTCTCTCCCGCGGCGTTCCCGGGCAGGCGAACCCCGCATGCCGCGGGCTCGTCTACCAGGGAGGCAAGTCATGAAGCGCATCACCCGCATCGCCGGCCGATTCGGCCTCGCCGCCGCCGGCTTCGGCGTCCTGTTCGCCGCGCAGGCCCAGAGCGTCGACAACGTGACGCAGCGCAACGTCGATCAGCAGCAACGCATCGAGCAGGGCCTGCAGTCCGGCCAGCTCACCACCCGCGAAGCCGCCAAGCTCGAGCAGGGCGAGGCGCACATCGACCGCATCGAGCAGCGCGACCTGCGCGACGGCACGCTCAGCGCCCAGGACCAGGCGCAGATCCGGCACGCGCAGAACCGCGAAAGCGCGGCGATCTACAGCCAGAAGCACGACGCGCAGACCGGCAATCCCGACTCGCGTTCCTCGCAACGCATGCAGGCCGACGTGCAGCGCAACATCGACCAGCAGCAGCGCATCCGCAACGGCGTCGCCAGCGGCTCCCTGACCAACCGCGAGGCGGCGCACCTCGAGGGCCGCGAAGCGCACGTCGACCACCTCGAGGCGCGCGCCGGCGCCGACGGCCGCGTCGGCGCCCGCGAGCAGGCGCGCATCCAGCGCACCGACAACCGCGACAGCCGCCGCATCTACCGGCAGAAGCACGACCGCCAGCACCGCTGAGCCGGCGCCGGCAACGGCAAAAAAAGAGGGCCGCCCGCGGGCGGCCCTCGCGTTTCACGCCATCGTCGGCGCCGGCCTCAGAACTTCAGGCTGGCCTCGACGTAGCTGAAGCGGCCGTACAGGTCGTAGGTCGACGCGTCGTAGCCGTTCAGCGAGCAGGACACGCAGATCGGCGGGTTCTTGCCCCACAGATTGTTGATGCCCGCGGCGACGGTCAGGTCGAAGTTGACCGGCACCTTCCAGCTGGCGCGGATGTCGTGGTAGGTGACCGCGCCCAGGCGGTGCGTGCCGTCCGGACGGTTCGGCGCCACCTCGTTCGGGGAGGTGCAGATCGGGAAGCCGGCCGCGCCCGCGCAGTCCTCCTTGAGCGGGCTGATGTAGCGCAGCTTGTAGTCCACCGTCCACGGCCCCTGCGCCCAGCCGAGGCCGAGCACCGAGGTCAGGCGCGGAATGGCGCTGTCGGTCACCTCGATGCCGACCGTGCGCGGCTCGAGATCGCCGGCCTCGTTCTTCGCCTCGTACTTCTCGACGTAGGTGCTCTGCCAGTTGGCGGTCAACTGGCCGAAGCTCCACTGCGGGCTCTTCCACACCGCGCCGAAGTCCCAGCCGCTGGTGTCGATGCGGCCGAGGTTCTGCAGGGTGTTGTTGAAGCCGTCGATGTTGCCGGTGGCGTTGCGGTGGATGCCCTGGCAGAACGCCGAGTTGGGATCGCCGCTGGCGACGCAGCGGTTCAACTGGGTCTGCGCGTCGGGCGCCTGGATGGCGTTCTTCAGGTTGATGCGGTAGTAGCCCAGGGTGATGTCGAGCCGCTGCGACCAGCCGGAATCGGCCGCCCAGCCCGGGCTGTACACCGCGCCCGCGGTGAAGCTCTTCGAGGTCTCCGGTTGCAGGTTGCGGTTGCCGCCGGTGCGCACCGAGATCTGCGGATTCGGCTGCGAGTAGCTGGCCGGCACGCCCAGCGCGGCGCAGTTGGCCGCGGTGGCCGGATCGGCGATCGGCGCCGAGCACGGGTCCTGCAGGGTGGCGTCGAAGCGCGCCGGCGAGCCGAACAGCTCGCCGATGGTCGGCGCACGGAAACCTTCGGCCCAGGTGCTGCGCAGGGTCAGGTCGTCGTACACCTGCCAGCGCACGCCGAACTTGTTGTTGGTGGTGCCGCCGAAGGTGGAATAGTCGGAATAGCGCGTGGCCGCGGACAGGTCCAGCGCCTTGAAGCCCGGCATGTCCTTCAGCAGCGGCGCGTTCAGCTCGAGGTAGTACTCGTTGATCGAGTAGCTGCCCGCGGTCGGCAGCGAGGGCACGCCGTTCGACTCGCCGGCGACCACCACCGCGTCCGGCGTGTAGGAGCCGTCGTACTTGCGGTGCTCGTAGCCGGTGGCGAACGAGAACGCGCCGGCCGGCAGTTCGAACAGCTCGCCGGAGAGGTTGGCGGTCCAGCCCTTCAGCTTGTTCTCGCTGGTGTCGTGCTCGATGTACTGGATGTACTGCAGCATCGCCGGCGTGATCGTGCCCGGACCGCCGAAGATGTTCAGCGGCACGCAGCTGCCGGTGCAGTCGGCCAGCGGGCCCAGCGCGCGCTGGATGTGCGCGATGTTGTAGGTGCCGTTGACGGTCTGCGTCGCCGAGTTCTTGCTGTCGAAGAAGTTGACGTCCCAGTAGTAGTCGCGGTCGGCCAGGCCGAACGAGCCGTCGAGGCCGGTGGCGAAGTAGTAGGTGTCGACGTCCTGGCGGTACTGGCGCGGGCCGCCCTCGAGCGGACGGCGGCCGATCAGGATCAGGTTGCCGGTGGCCGGGTCCGGATCCAGCGTGAAGCCGAACGGGTTGTACGGGTTGGTGACGTCCACGCCGACCGAGTCGGCGAGGCCGCCGGTGCCGGCGCCGGGACCGAGGAAGATCGGCTCGGGCGCGGCCTGGTTCAGCGACTTGCGCGTGTTGTACAGGCCCTTCACGTACCAGGTCACGTTGTCGCTGATGTGGTAGCGCGCCTGGGCGAACACCGCGTTGCGCTCGCTCGGCGTCATCAGCAGGTTGTACGGCGCGAAGTTGAAGCGGTCGGCCGTGGTGAAGTGGTGGAAGTCGCTCGGGTAGCTGGGACCGTTCGGGAACGCGCCATTCGGCGTCACGCTGACGACGTCGCCGACGGCGGGGTCGAAGAAGATGAAACGACCGGTGGGCGTGGCCGAACTGCAGTTGGCGAGACCCGTGCCCGGCACGCACTCCGCGCCGGCCTGCGCCTTGGCGGAGGAGCTGATCGCGTTCTGCTTGACGTGGCTGAAGTCGACGAAGAACTCGTAGCGGTCGCCCTTGGCGCCGAACGAGGCGTTGCCGGAGGTGTTCTTGCCGCCCTTCAGGCTGTAGTCGCCGGCATAGAGATTGACCGCGGCGCCGTTCTGCGAGCGTTTGGTGATGATGTTGACCACGCCCGCGATCGCGTCCGAGCCGTACAGCGAGGAGGCGCCGTCCTGCAGGATCTCGATGCGGTCGATGATGCTGGCGGGAATGGTGTTCAGGTCGACCGAGGCGGATACGCCCGAACCCGAGGTCTCGTTCACCCAGCGCAGGCCGTCCACCAGGATCAGCACGCGCTTGGAACCGAGGTGACGCAGATCCAGCGTCGCCGAACCGGAGCCGACGCCGCTGCCGTCGGGCGGGAAGCCGAAGTTGCCGGCGGAGTTGAATTTGGTGTTCAGCGCCGAGCCGGACGAGCTGAGCTGCTGCAGCACGTCGCCGATGCTGGTCAGGCCGGCCTTTTCGATGTCGTCGGAATTGATGGTCAGCACCGGCACCTGGGTCGCGATGTCGGACCCCTTGATGCGCGAGCCGGTGACCTCGATCACCTCGAGCTTGGTGGCCTGCTGCTGATCCTGCGCGAAGACCGGCGTGGCGAACAACGGAAGCGCCAGCAGGCCGGCGGCATGCATGGCGAGCGTCAGCGGACTGCGGCGTAGCTTGATGTTCATGGAAAATCCCCCGGGGAGAGTTGGTCGATGGGCGCCCGACCCCTGCGCGGGCGCCACCGGAATGTAACGACTTCTTAATGGATCTGCCATAGACCGCGGTGGTACGAAAACCGCCGTGGACCGGCACCCCGCCGGCGGCACGGCGCACCGCTGCGCAGCCGCGGCGCCGCATGCCATACTGCGCGGCTCCCGCCGCCGCGCCGCCATGCCCGTCCGCCTCCTGCGCCGACTTCTGCCCTGGTTGCTGGTCGCCGCTTCGGCGGCGCTGGCGATGCTGGTGCGCTACGCGCTGATCGAGCCGGTGGCGGTCGCACACCGTTGCAACGCCGATGCCGCGGCCCGGTGGTGCGGCCTGCGCGAAGCGGCGGTCCTCGCCTTCACCCGCGGACCCGATACCTGGTGGAGCGACGCGCCCGGCGTCAGCGCGCTGGGCTGGATCGGCGCGGCCGCGTTGCTGGCGGGGGCGCTCGCGCTGCTGCGCCGGCATCCGCTCACGGCGACGCTGGCCGCCGCGCTCGGGGCGGTGGCGCTGGTGCTGTACTGCTTCCAGAGCGGCGCGCTGGCGTTGCTAGTCGGCGTGCTGGCGCTGGCGCGGTCGCAGGCACGCCCCGCCTCGACACCCGCAAATCACGCCGCGGGTTGAGGTCCGCCTGCGCCCGCGCGACGCCGCGCGATGCGGTCGGGCAGCAGCACCGCAGCGGCAAGGACCAGGCACAGCGCCGCCCATGCCCACGCATGCGCGTTGGCCCAGCCTTCCTCCGCGAGCGTCACCGCGGCGGAGGCGCCGACCCAGCCGGCCAGCAGGCGCTCCTCCAGCGCCAGTGGCCGGCGGGCGCCGATGCCGGTCAGCGCCAGCAGGGCGAAGCCGGCCACCGGCGGCGCATACAGCGGCAGCAGGAAATCGCGGTAGCGCGCATCGAAGGCCAGCAGCAAGGCGACCAGCGCGGCGCCGAACAGCCAGCCGAAGCGCGCCAGCCCCAGCCCGCGTCCCGGGCCGCCGCCGCGTTTGCGTTGCAGCGCCGTCGCGCCGCAGTCGAGCGCCAGCGCAGGGGCGCCATCGCCGAGCCAGCGCGCCAGCGCGGCCGCGATCAGCGCGCAGGTCGCCAGCGCCGCCAGCGTGCACGCCGCGGCGACGCCCCATTCGAACGCATCGCGTTCGGCCATGCCCATGTAGCGCAGTTGCGCCGCCAGCGCGGCGCCGGTGGCGTCGCCGGCCAGCAGCAGCGCGGCCACGCCGGCGCGTTCGCGCCAGCCGCGTCGCGCCAGCGCCGGCAGCGCGAACAGCAGCGCCAGCGCCGCGCCGAGCGCCGGCCCCTGCCGCCAGCGCGGCTCCTCGACCACCGGCCCCCGCAGCGGAAACTTCGGCCGGTACCGCGCATCGAACAGGCCCCAGTAGCCGCCGGCCGTGCCTTCCAGCGCGCGCTTCCATGGCTGGTCGAACGCCTCGATCAGGTTGTACGGCACGTGCGCCTGCGCCGCCCAGACGAGGAATTCGCGCACGAAGCGCGCCTCGTTGACCCGGCTCGGCACCGCGCCGGCGCGCTGGCGGCCGGCGCTCGGCCAGCCGGTTTCGCCGATCAGCACCTCGCGCCCCGGATAGGCGGCGCGCAGGCGCGCGACCACGTCGCGCACGTGCGCGACCGCGTCGCCGACCGCCACCGGCCGGTCTTCCCAGTAGGGCAGGACGTGGATGGTCAGGAACGACACCGCCGGCGCGAGGTCACGATGGAAGCCCTGGCAACGCGGGTTCGCCGGCACGCACAGCCAGAAATCGCTGACGTCGGCGTAGGTCACCGGCAGCGCGGTGGCGCGGCGCACGCGCCCGATGTAGGCCGCCAGCGCTGGCGCGGTCAGTTCGCCGCGCAGCATCACCTCGTTGCCGACGACCACCGCGCGCACCGTGTCGCGGTACTGCCGCGCCAGCGCGATGCCGGCGGCGAGCTCGCGCTCGTTCGCCGCGGCATCGCGCGCCAGCCAGATGCCCAGCAACACCTGCATGCCGTAGCGCTGGGCGATGCGCGGCACCGCGTCCATGCCGCCGCCGACGGAATAGGTGCGCACGCAGCTGAAGCGCGCCGACAGCGCGCGCAGGTCGCGGTCGATGCGCTGCGGCGTCACCACCGCGCGCGGATCGAGCGCCGACTCGCCCGGCTGATGGAACGGCGTGTACGACACGCAGGCGATGCGTCCGGCGGGCGCGTCGGGCAGCGCCACCGGCCGGCCCAGCCGCCACCAATACAGGTTGGCCGCCGCGGCGAGCAGCAGCAGGAGCAGCCACAGCAGGGGACGGCGCGCGGTAGCGGCGAGGGACGCCATGCGGATTCCGGAACGGGAGCACGGCCGACGCGGCGCGCGCGGTGACACGAATTTTACCTGCGTCCGGGCACGCTGCGACTACAATGGCCGCGCCGCGTTTCCGCCTCCTTCGCATCATGGCCGCCCCCCTGCGCCTGCTGCTGCTCGCCAGCCTGACGGTGTTCGCACCGTTCGCCTCCGCCGACCTCGACGCGCAGCGCGACGCGTTCCGCCAGGCCTACGCGCTGGCGCGCGGCGGCGACCCCGGCTGGCAGCGCTACGCGCCGCAGCTCGAGGACTATCCGCTCTTCCCCTACCTCGAAGCGGCGGCGCTGGAGCACGATCTCGACCACGTCGGCCGCGCGGCGGTCGAGGCCTACCTGAAACGCTGGCCCGACCTGATCCCCGCCGCCGACCTGCGCCGCGACTTCCTGCAGGAACTGGCGCGTCGGCAGGATTGGGACGACTTTCTCGCCCTGTACGACGGCCGCGGCGGCGACGCGCTGGCCTGCGCTGCCCTGCAGGCGCGCCTCGCCAAGGGCGGGACGCTCGATTTCGACCGCGATCTCGCCGCGCTGTGGCAGCAGCCGAGCCTGCCCGACGCCTGCGATCCGGCGCTGGCCTGGGCGCGCGACCACGGCCTGCTGACCCGCGAGCGCGTGTGGGCGCGCATCGAACGCGCCGCCGAGGCGGGCGCCGCCGGCACCGTCGCCGCGCTGACGCCGTGGCTGCCGGCCGACGAGCAGGACGCCGCGCGCCGTCTCGCCGACGCGCTGCGCGATCCGGCCGCGGCGATGGCCGCCGCCGCGAACTGGCCGGACACGCCGCGCCACCGCCTGGCGGTGGTGCTCGGCATGCCGCGGCTGGCGCGCAGCGACAGCGCGCGCGCCGAGGCGGCGTGGCGCGCGCTGTCGACGCACTTCGCCTTCACGCCCGGCGAACGCGACCGCATCCTCGCCGCGATCGCGCTGTACCGCGCCACCGACTTCGGCGACGACGCCGCGCAGCGGCTGGCGGAACTTCCCGCCGGCGCGCAGACCGACGCCACCCGCGAGTGGCGCGTGCGCGTGGCGCTGGCCGCGCGCGACTGGAACGGCGCGCTGGCGGCGCTGGACGCGCTTTCGCCGGCGCAGGCCGAGGACGCCGAATGGCGCTACCTGCGCGCGCGCGTGCTGGAGGTGCTCGGCCGCAAGGACGAGGCGCGGCCGCTGTACGAGGCGCTGGCGCGCGAAGCCAATTTCTACGGTTTCCTCGCCGCCGACCGCGTCGGCGCGCCCTATGCGATCTGCCCGGCATCGCTCGCCGTCGACGACGAGGACGCGCGACGCGTGCTCGCCCTGCCGGGCATGCAACGTGCTTTCGAGTTCCACGCGCTGGACATGCTGCCGCAGGCGCGCCGCGAGTGGGCGCGCGCCTGGGACGCGCTCGATGCGGCCGACCGCCGCGTCGCCGCCGACCTCGCCTACCGGCGCGGCTGGTACGACCGCGCGGTGTTCGCCTTCAGCAGCGGCGAGACGCTGCGCCTGTACGAGCAGCGTTTCCCGCTGGCGCGCGAGGACGGCGTGCGGCGCGCCGCGCGCGCCGCCGGCATCGATCCCGCCTGGGCCTACGCGATCATCCGCGCGGAGAGCGCCTGGGTCGCCGACGCGCGTTCCGGCGCCGACGCGCGCGGCCTGATGCAGCTGCTGCCGCGCACCGCCGCGCAGCTGGCCAAGGCGGCGGCGCTGCCCTACGCCGGCCCCGATTCGCTGTTCGATCCGACGGTGAACATCCCGCTGGGCACACGCTACCTGGCGCGGCTGGAGGACCGCTTCGGCAATCCCTGGCTGGCCAGCGCCGCCTACAACGCCGGCCCCGACCCGCTCGGCGCCTGGCTTTCCGCGCGCGGCGACCTGCCGCCGGACCTGTTCATCGCCACCATCCCCTGGCGCGAGACGCGCGAATACGTCGCCCGCATCCTCGCCTTCAGCGTGATCTACGACTGGCGCATGCACGGCCGCGCGTTGGCGCTGTCCGCGCGCATGCCGGCGATCGGCGTGACGTACGCGCCGCCGGCCGCCGATGCCGCCCGCAAGCCGGTGGTGTGCCCGGCGCCGCCGCAAGCGGAAGACGCGGCCAGCACCGTCACGCAGCGCCCGCCGGCACCGCGCTGAAGCCCTCGACGCTTCCGCATCGCCCCGAGATGCTTGTCCGGCTCCTTCCCTGCCATCGCAGGGGATGGCAGCGGATTGCGCTTGGCGCCGCAGCCCACGTTTCGATGCACTCCTGTCGCCACGGCATGCGCATTCCCGCCCACCGTTTGCAGGGCGAGGCCGAAAGGGGATACGCGGCGCGCCGCGCTTGCCGCTGCGGCCGCCGAAGCTCATCCTTAGGGCAGCACGGAATCGCGCATCGCCGGCGCATTCCCGGAGGGGTACGCAGATGCCAGCCCTACGCCTGCTCGTCCTCGGCGGCACCGGCTTCGTCGGCAGCCACCTGCTGCCGCGGCTCGCCGCCGACGGCCACGCCATCACCGTACTGTCGCGCAACCGCGATTTGCATCGCGAGCTGACCGTGCTGCCGCAGGTGCGCGTGCTGAGCGCCAACGTCTACGACCGCGCCGCGCTGGCGCGCCACCTCTCCAAGGCGGACGCCGCGCTGAACCTGGTCGGCATCCTCAACGAGACGCACCACCAGCGCTTCCGCCGCGCGCACGTCGAGCTGACCCACACCCTGGTCGACGCCTGCCGGCAGATGGGCGTGCCGCGGCTGGTGCAGATGAGCGCGCTGAAAGCGGGCCAGGGCGAATCGAAGTACCTGCGGACGCGCGGCGAGGCGGAAGCGGAGGTGAAACGCTCCGGCCTCGCCTGGACGCTGCTGCAGTCGGCGGTGATCTTCGGCCCCGGCGACGGCCTGGTGTCGCGCTTCGCCGGGCTGCTGCGGCTGCTGCCGGTGCTGCCGCTGGCGCGGCCGCGCGCGAAGATGGCGCCGGTGTACGTCGGCGACGTGGTCGAGGCGATCGCCCGCTGCGTGGCCGATCCGCGCGAAACCGGCGGACGCACCTTCGAGCTGTACGGCCCCGACGTGCTGACCCTGCTCGAGATCGTGCGGCTGATCCGCGACGCGATGGGCGTGCGCCGCGCGGTGCTGCCGCTGCCGGATGCGCTGGGCTGGCTGCAGGCGGCGGTGGCCGGCCTGCTGCCGGGCAAGCCGTTCTCGCTGGACAACTTCCGCTCGCTGCTGACCGATTCGGTCGGCAGCGTCGACGGCCTCGCCGCGCTCGGCATCGTGCCGCAGCGCTTCGCGCCGATGCTGCCGGCGCTGCTGCACGGCCGCGGCCGCCAGGCGCGCATCGAGGCCGCGCGCGCCCGCTGCGCAGCTAGCTGCGCAGCGGGCGCCAAAGATCTTTAGATCTTTGCACGCGGATTTGCGCGGATTTGCGCGGATGAGCGCGGATGCAGATCGAGCTTCATCCGCGTCGATCCGCGTCCAACCGTCTTCTCGGGGCGGATGCCCGGCGCATGGCACAATCCCGCCATGCGCATCTATCTGGTCGGCGGCGCGGTCCGCGACAAACTGCTGGGACGCGCGGTTGCCGACCGCGATTACGTCGTCGTCGGCGCGCGCCCCGAAGAGCTGCAGGCGCGCGGCTTCAGGCCGGTCGGCAAGGACTTCCCGGTGTTCCTGCATCCGGAGACCGGCGAGGAGTACGCGCTGGCGCGCACCGAGCGCAAGACCGGCCGCGGCTACCACGGCTTCGCCTTCCACGCCGATCCGTCGGTGACGCTGGAGCAGGATCTCGAGCGCCGCGACCTCACCATCAACGCGATGGCCGAGGACGAACGCGGCGCGCTGGTCGATCCGTTCGGCGGCGCGCGCGATCTCGCGGCGCGCGTGCTGCGCCACGTCTCGCCGGCGTTCGTCGAGGATCCCGTGCGCGTGCTGCGCGTGGCGCGCTTCGCCGCGCGCTACGCGCCGCTCGGCTTCGCCGTCGCCGAGGAGACGCGGGCGCTGATGCGGCGCATGGTCGAGGACGGCGAGGTCGACCATCTGGTGCCGGAACGCGTGTGGGCGGAGACGCAGCGCGCGCTGGCCGAGCCGCAGCCGTCGGCGTTCCTGCGCACGCTGCGCGCCTGCGGCGCGCTGGCCGTGCTGTTCCCCGAGGTCGATGCGCTGTACGGCGTGCCGCAGCGCGCGGAATTCCACCCCGAGGTGGACACCGGCGCACACCTGGAGCTGGTGCTGGACGCCGCCGCGCGACTCGCACCCGGCGACGCCCTGGTCGGCTTCTGCGCGCTCACCCACGATCTCGGCAAGGCGCTGACGCCGAAGGACGAGTGGCCGCGTCACGTGATGCACGAGGTGCGCGGCGTGGCGCCGCTGCAGGCGCTGTGCGCGCGCCTGAAGGTGCCGGCCGACTACGCCGCGCTGGCCGAGCTCGTCTGCCGCCACCACCTGGTCGCGCACCAGGCGCTGGAACTGCGCCCCGGCACCGTGCTGGAACTGCTGGAACAGCTCGACGCCTTCCGTCGCGGCGGGCGGCTGGAGGCGTTCCTGCTGGCCTGCGAGGCCGACAAGCGCGGCCGCCTCGGCCTGGCCGACGCCGCCTACCCGCAGGCCGACTACCTGCGCGCCGCCTTCGCCGCCGCCGCCGCGGTCAAGGCCGCGCCGTTCGTGGCGCAAGGCCTGACCGGCCCGGCGATCGCCGAAGCCATGCGCCGCGCGCGACTGGCGGCGATCGCCGCCGTGCCGCGCACCAGCCGCCCCTCGCCTTAGCGGGGAGAGGGAAAAATCAGCTGCGCGACGCCGTCGGTGCGCTCGGTGCGGGCATGTCGCCGGCGAGGCGATGCTTCAGCACGATGCCGCGATAGAGCAACATGCCGACCAGTTCGTGCAGCGCGGCTTCGGACTTCTGCAGCGCGCCGCTCTGCGGCAGCGCGTCGCCGAGATTCTGCGGCGGCAGGTAGCGGAAGTCGGCGGGGAAGCCGCAGACGTCGAAGCCGGCGGCGCGGAAGGCCAGCAGCGCGCGCGGCATGTGCAGCGCCGAGGTGACCAGCCAGATGCGCGCGGGCACGCCGTCCAGGCGGCGCGTGTTCAAGGCGTTTTCCCAGGTGGTCTGCGAGTGGGTCTCGGTGCGGATCGCCGCCGCCGGCACGCCGAGCTTGTGGGCGAAGTGCGCCAGCAGCGTCGCCTCGGCGAGCTCGAACGGGCCGCCGCCGCTGACCACCAGCGTCGCGTCCGGCATCGCGCGCCAGAGATCGACCGCGGCCAGCAGGCGCCGCACGCTGGCGGTGGACAGCACGCTGGCGTCGTCCGGCCCCAATGCGGCGTGCTCCATGCCGCCGGCCAGCACGACGATGGCGGAGGGGCGCGGCGCGCCGCACTGCGACGGCCGCGGCGCCTGCGCCTCGACCATGCCGACCAGCGCGTTGGCGCCGAGCGGCGTCATCAGCGCGTAGCACAGCACTTCCAGCACGATGCCGCCCCGCAGCGCCCAGCGCGGCAGGCGCCGGCGCGCCAGCCACAGCAGCAGCGCCAGCAGCAGGCCGGCGCCGAGCGGCGACAGCAGCACGTCGGGAAACGCCTGCATCACAGGCGATGCCCCTGGTCGGCCAGCAGCACCTCGGCGGGCAGCGCCACGGCATCGAGGCCGCGCGCGAACAGCATCACCTGGAAGCGCTCGCCCATCTCGCCGGGCAGGGTCAGGCGCTTGGCCTCCTGCGCGAGGCGGTAGCGCGCGGCGTCGTCCGGCGCGGCTTCGCTGGCCGCGGCGAACGCCTCGGCGAGGCCGGAGGCGATCAGGAACTGCGCCTGCGGCAGATAGGCGCCGACGCCGAAGCCGGCGCTGTTGCCGGCCTCGGCCAGCGCGGTGAAATCGACGAACGCGGTGAGGTCCTGCAGACCCGGCAGGTGGTACGGATCGGCGTGCGCGCGATGGCGGTAGTGCGCGACCAGCGTGCCGTCGCTGCGCTCGGGCAGGTAGTACTCGCGGCGCGGATAGCCGTAGTCGACGAACAGCATCAGGCCGGCCTCCAGCGAGCCGGCCACCGCCTGCATCCAGTACGGCAGTTGCGGCAGCAGTTCGGAGCGGTAGCCGTCGGCGAACGGTTGGCCGAGGTCGGCCTCGAGGTGACGTACGGCGCCGGTGACCAGCGGATCGGTCGGGCGGTCGACGCGGGCGAAGCGGCCCTCGCCGTCCAGCGCCACGCACTCCTCCAGCACCTCGCCGTGGCGCACGGTGAAGCGCGTGGCCGGCAGCGCGTCGATCACTTCGTTGGCGAACAGCACGCCGCGCCAGGGCTCCTGCGGCGGCCGCTCCAGCCATTGCGCGCGCGCGGAAAGCTCGGGCGGCAGCGCCGCGCGCAGCCGCGCCTGCTGGCGTTCGCGCAGGTCGGCGCTGGGCTCGAGGATCAGGTAGCGGCGCGGCAGCGCGTCGGCATCGGCGAGGGCGCGCAGCGCCACCTCGGCGAAGGCGCCGCTGCCGCCGCCGAGTTCGAGGAAATCCGCCTGCGGCCCCAGCGTGCGCAGCGCCGACAGCACCGCGTTGACCACGCAGCGCGCGAACAGCTCGCCCAGTTCCGGCGCGGTGACGAAATCGCCGGCGGCGCCGAACTTGGTGCGGCCGGCGCTGTAATAGCCCAGCCCCGGCGCGTACAGGCAGCGCTCCATGAAGCGCGAGAACGGGATGTGGCCGTGCGCGGCGATCTCCTCGCGCAGCAGGTCGCGCAGGCGCTGGGAGAGCGCGCGCTCGTCGGCACTGGGTTCGGGCAGCGGGGTCGACACGGCTGGATTTCGTCGCCGCGTTGTGCGGCAATCACGGCGCTCGGCGCGAGGCCGCAAGCATATCAGGCCGTTTGCCGGAGGACGTCCATGCCCGAATCCGCCCATCCGCGTCCGGTGGCGCTGGTCACCGGCGCCGCCCGCCGCATCGGCGCGGCCATCGCGCGCACGCTGCACGCGGCCGGCTACGACCTCGCCCTGCACTGCCGGCGTTCGCGCGCGGAGCTGGATGCGCTGATCGCCGAGCTGGAAGCCGCGCGCGCGAACTCCACGCTGGCGCTGCAGGCGGATCTCGCCGACACCGACCGCCTGCCGGCGCTGGTCGAGGCGACGCTGGCGCGCTTCGGCCGCCTGGACGGCGTGGTCAACAACGCCTCGGCGTTCTATCCGACGCCGCTCGGCGCGGTCACGCCGCAGCAGTGGCAGGAACTGTTCGCCAGCAACGCCAAGGCGCCGTTCTTCCTGGTGCAGGCGGCGCTGCCGCAGCTGCGCGCGGCGCGCGGCGCGGTGGTCAACCTGGTCGACATCTACGCCGAGCGCCCGCTGGCGAACCACGCCGTCTACTGCATGGCCAAGGCGGCGCTGGCGATGATGACGCTGGCGCTGGCGCGCGACCTCGGCCCGGAGGTGCGCGTCAACGCCGTCGCCCCCGGCGTGGTGCTGTGGCCGGAGGCCGGCAAGGCGCCGGCCGAACGCGAGGCGCTGCTGGCGCGCACGCCGCTCGGCCGCGCCGGCGCGCCTGAGGACGTCGCCGCCGCGGTACTGTGGCTGCTGCGCGACGCGGCTTACGTCACCGGCGAGATCGTGCGCGTCGACGGCGGCCGCGCGCTGGCGATCTGAGGCGCGCTCAGTCGTCCAGCGTCGCCGGCTGCAGCGGCTCGGCGTGCCGCGGAAACGCCGCCCACAGCTCGGCCATGGTCTTGCCGCTGACGGGATGGCGCAGCTCGGGCGCGATGTCGGCCAGCGGCTTCAGCACGAAGGCGTGGGCGAGTTCCGGGCGCGGGATCTCGAGATGCCCCGGGCCGCGCAGCACCAGGTCGTCGTACAGCACGATGTCGACGTCGAGCGTGCGGTTCGAGAAGCGCGGCACGTCGCGGCGGCGGCCGTGGCGGTCCTCCAGCGCGTGCAGCCAGGCATCCAGCGCCGCGGGATCGAGCTCGGTGTCGAGGCCGACGGCGAGATTGAGGAAGTCCGGCCCGTCGAAGCCGACCGCCGGCGTGCGGTACACCGGCGAGACGGTCAGCGCGCCGAAGCGCGCGGCGAGTTCGTCCAGCGCCGCACGCAGGTGCCGCGCCGGTTCGAGGTTGGAGCCGAGGCTGAGCCAGGCGCGCGCCATCGGCTCAACCCGGGCGCACGCCGCGCTCGATGCACACGCCGACCGCCCGCGAGCCGCGCACCGCGCCCGGCTTGGACAGCTTCAGCCGTACCCAGGCGACGCCGAACTCCTCGCGCACGATCGCCGCGCAGCGCTCGGCCAGCGTCTCCACCAGCTGGAAGCTCGACGCTTCGACGAAGCCGATCAGCCGCTTCGACACCGCCTTGTAGTCGAGCGTGTCCTCGATGCGGTCGCTGGCCGCCGGCCGCGTGTTGTCGAACGCCATCTCGAGGTCCAGCGCCACGGTCTGGCGCACGCGGCGCTCCCAGTCGTAGATGCCGATGACGGTGTCGATGCGCAGGTCTTGGATGAAAACGATGTCCATAAGGCGATGTCGTCGTGTTCGATGAGGATGCGCTCTTCCCGACGGGAGGCATCCTTCCGCCATTCCGCTCGCGCCGATGGCGCCGGCGCGAGCCGCCCCCTTGACGCAAGGGGCTCCGGAAGATCACGTGCCTCGGTTTGCGTTCGAATCCGCCGGGCGACGGCGCGAAGCGCCACCATCACGCCGCCACCGCCGGCAGCGAGGCCAGCTCCCAGCGCGGGAACACGCGGATCGCCGCGTCGGCGTGCTGGCCGGCGGCCAGGCGCAGCGCGCCGGCCAGGGCGATCATCGCGCCGTTGTCGGTGCAGAACTCGAGCCGCGGGAAGCAGGCGCGGAAGCCTTCGCGCGCGCCGGCCTCGGCGAGCTGCTCGCGCAGGCGGCGGTTGGCGCCGACGCCGCCGGCGATCACCAGCGTGTGCGCGCCGGTGGCGGCGAGCGCGCGCCGGCACTTGATGGTGAGCGTCTCGACGATCGCCTCCTCGAAGGCGCGGGCGATGTCGGCGCGGGTCTGCTCGCTGCGGTCGCTGGCCTGCCAGGCCAGCAGCACCTGGGTCTTCAGGCCGGAGAAGCTGAAGTCGAGGCCGGGGCGGTCGGTCATCGGCCGCGCGAAGCGGTAGACGCCGGCGCGGCCCTGCTCGGCCAGCCTGGCCAGCGCCGGACCGCCGGGATACGGCAGGCCCATCAGCTTGGCGGTCTTGTCGAAGGCCTCGCCGGCGGCGTCGTCCAGGGTGTCGCCCAGCAGCCGGTACCGGCCGATCCCGGCCACGTGCACCAGCATCGAATGGCCGCCGGACACCAGCAGGGCCACGAACGGCGGCGCCGGCGGGTCCGGCTCCAGCAGCGGCGCCAGGAGGTGGCCCTCCATGTGGTGCACGCCGATCGCCGGCACCTCCAGCGCCCAGGCCAGCGTCCGCGCGCAGGCCGCGCCGACCAGCAGCGCGCCCACCAAACCCGGGCCGGCGGTATAGGCCACCCCGCCCAGCTCGCGCAGGCCGACGCCGGCCGCGGCCAGGGTCTCGCGGGCCAGCGGCAGCAGCTTGCGCACGTGGTCGCGGCTGGCCAGCTCGGGCACCACCCCGCCGTAGGCGGCGTGCAGGCGGACCTGGCTGTACAGGCGGTGCGCCAGCAGGCCGCGGCCGGCCGCGTACACCGCCACCCCGGTCTCGTCGCAGGAGGATTCGATGCCCAGGACGGGTTTTGAAAGTGTCCGGTCGCTCACGCTATACTTTGCGGCTCGCCCCCTCGGAAGGGGCAAGTTTATCAGCGGAGACACCATGCCCAACGTCAAGGTTCGCGAGAACGAGCCGTTCGAGATCGCGCTGCGCCGCTTCAAGCGTACCTGCGAGAAGGCCGGCATTCTGGCCGAAACCCGCAAGCGCGAGTTCTACGAAAAGCCGACCCAGGAGCGCAAGCGCAAGCGCGCCGCGGCGGTGAAGCGCCACCTGCGCCGCCTGTCGCGCGAGACCGCGCGCCGCACGCGCCTGTACTGAGCTTCGGCTGCACCTTCTCCGCTGGCCGGCGCCCGGCGGGTGCCGGCTTTTGCGTCTCGAGGATGACCCGATGTCGCTGAAGGACCGCCTCAACGAGGACATGAAGGCCGCCCTCAAGGCCGGCGACAAGGCCCGGCTGGGGGTGCTGCGCCTGGTCGGCGCCGCGGTCAAGCAGCGCGAGGTGGACGAGCGCATCGCCCTCGACGACGCCCAGGTCCTGGCGGTGCTGGAGAAGATGCTCAAGCAGCGCCGCGACTCGCTGGCGCAGTTCGAGCAGGCCGGCCGCGACGACCTCGCCGCGCAAGAGCGCTACGAGATCGGCGTGATCGAGGCCTACCTGCCGGCCAAGCTGTCCGACGCCGAACTGGACCAGCTGATCGCCGCCGCCATCGCCGAATCCGGCGCGACCTCCGCCCGCGACATGGGCAAGGTGATGGCGATCGTCAAGGACAAGGCCGCCGGCCGCGCCGACATGGGCGCCGTGTCCAAGCGCGTGAAAGACAAGCTGGCGGGCTGAGAACCGGCACCTCCCGCCGAACATCGACGCCGCCCGAAGGCGGCGTTTTCGTTTCCGCCGCGCCATCGCCGCCCGCCCCTTTTGCGCGGGCCGGCGTGGCATGCTTAACCGATCATGCGCGGCCGCATCCCCGACCCGTTCATCGACGACCTGCTCGCCCGCGTCGACATCGTCGACGTGATCGAGCGGCGCGTGCCGCTCAAGAAGGCGGGGCGCGAGTGGACGGCGCGCTGCCCGTTCCACGACGAGCGCTCGCCGTCGTTCTACGTCAGCCCGGTCAAGCAGTTCTACCACTGTTTCGGCTGCGGCGCGCACGGCAGCGCGATCAAGTTCCTGATGGACTACGAGCGGCTGGAATTCCAGGACGCGGTCGAGGAACTGGCGCAGTCGGTCGGCCTGAAAGTGCCCTACGAGGGCGGCGGCGAGCGTCCGCGCGAGGACAAGACCGACCTCTACGCGCTGCTCGACGCCGCCGCCGCGTTCTACGAGGCGGAGCTGCCGAAGAGCGCCGAGGCGCAGGCCTACTGCAGGCGCCGCGGCCTCGACGCCGAGACGATCAAGCGCTTCCGCATCGGCTGGGCGCCGGGCGGCCGGGACGGCGTGCTGAAGAAGCTCGGCACCACGCCGCAGCGCGCCAAGCTGCTGGAGGAGGCCGGCATGGTCTCCAGCGGCGAGCGCGGCAAGTACGACCGCTTCCGCGAGCGCCTGATGTTTCCGATCCTCGACCGCCGCGGCAGAGTCATCGCCTTCGGGGGAAGAATCCTTGAAAAGTCCGGCGATGGATCGCCGGTGCTCGATCCTCGCGCGCAGGACGCGCGCAAGAGTGATGGCCCCAAGTACCTCAACTCGCCGGAAACGCCGCTGTTCCACAAGGGCCGCGAGCTGTTCGCGCTGTGGCAGGTGAAGCAGGCCAACAGCAGGCTCGACAAGCTGGTGGTGGTGGAAGGCTACATGGACGTGATCGCGCTGCACCAGGCGGGTCTGCCGATCGCGGTGGCGACGCTCGGCACCGCGACCACGCACGACCACGCCGAGCTGCTGTTCCGCGCCGCGCCCGACGTCTATTTCTGCTTCGACGGCGACCGCGCCGGCCGTTCCGCCGCATGGCGCGCGCTGGAATCGGTGCTGCCGCGCCTGCGCGACGGCCGCCAGGCCTGGTTCCTGTTCCTGCCCGAGGGCGAGGATCCGGACACGCTGGTGCGCAAGGAAGGCAAGGACGGCTTCGAGCGGCGCCTGAAAGAGGCGATGCCGCTGTCCGACTATTTCTTCGAGGAGCTGGCGCGCGACGTCAACACGGCCAGCCTGGACGGGCGCGCGCGCCTCGCCGAACGCGCCAGACCGCTGCTGGCGCGCCTGCCCGACGGCGCGTTCCGCGACCTGATGTACCAGGAGCTCGGCAGGCGCACCGGCGTGCACGCGGAAGCGGTCGGCGGCGCGGCGCCCGCCGCGGCGCGCGCCACGCCGCGCACCGTCGCCAAGCGCAGCCTGGTACGCAGCGTGATCGCGCTGCTGCTGGCGCAGCCCAAGCTGGCCGAGCTGGCGACGCCGCCCTACCCGTTCGCCGCGCTGGACAAGCCCGGCATCGACCTCTTGATCGAACTGCTGGAGCTGGCGCGCGCGCGTCCGGGCATGACCACGGCGACCCTGCTCGAGCACTTCGCCGAGCGCCCGGAAGCCGCGGCGCTGCACAAACTCGCGGTGGTCGAATTCCCCGCCGACGGCGACGCCCTGCGCGCCGAGTTCGTCGACGCGCTGGCCCAGCTGGAGCGGCAGACCGTCGCCGCGCGCATCGCCGCGCTGACCGAGAAGCAGGGCACGCTCGGCCTCACCGACGCGGAGAAGGACGTGCTGCGCGCACTGCTGGCGCAGAAGGCGCGGCTGCCGACTTGAGCGGCCGCCCGGCCTGGCGGACCGCGCATGCGCCGCCGCTCCGCGGGCGGCGCGCGCCGGCGTGCCTGGCATCGCTTCAATGCGAGCGTTCTCCGGGGCGCATGCCCGTCCGCCCCTTCTCGCCGGTCAACAGTTGGGGATGCACGATACCCTGGCTGAAAGCGCCGAAGTAGTGCCGCGTGATCTCGTGCACACGCTCGGCGGTCCGCGTGTTCGCCCAGTCGCGCTGGAACTCGAACATCAGCTGCTGCCAACTCACCGGGATCGCGCCGGAGATCAGCATGCGCTGCACGGCCATCTCGTGCGCCTCGACGGTGGGGGCGCCCGAAGCGTCGATGACCGGATAGGCCTGGTAGCCCTCCGCCAGCGCGCCCAGCGTCGTGTAGGTCAGGCTGACGTGCGACCACAGCGCGCCGATCAGCAGCTTGCCGCGCTTGACCTTCTTGACCGCCGACTGGAACGCGGCGCTCTCCCACGGATTCAGCGCGGTGCGATCGATCGTCTGCACTTCCGGCGGAAGCACCGCCTGGAGGTCCATGAACAGCGGGCCGTTCAGCGTGTTCGAGGCCAGCGTGCTCACGATGATCGGCACGTTGAACGTCTCCGCGGTGCGGGTGAGGGCGACCACGTTGTTGATGACGACATCGCGGTCGCGCGACTTCACGCCGAACAGCATCTGCGCCTGGTAGTCGACGAGCAGCAATGCGCAGCTGTCCGGCTCGAGCATTTCGATTTTTTCCGGATGGGAAGCCATGGGGAGGTCTCCTGCAATAAAGCCGCCTCGGATGACGGCACGGCCAAGGCTACGCGCTCGTCGCGATCGGCACATCGACGCATGGATCGTGCCCGACGATGCCGCCGAAGCGCGAAACGCCGCGCGCGCGGCGCGCGGGGAGCGCTAACCGACGAACGCGATAGGCAATTCGCATGGCCGTTGAGCGGCGATAACGGCGGTGCCGCGCGCGGCGTGACAACAACTTGCATTTCGCGCGGTCCGGATCGCGGGATGCGTATCGCCTCGGCCGCGCGGACATGCATGGCGGAACGTCGCCGGCACGCGGCGCGGCCGTCGTCGTCGCGATGCGCGCCGCGCGCGCGGCCGGGCTCCGGTCCGTCGTCCCTGCGGCGGCGACGCCGTGTTCAAAGCGCGGCGGCAACGCCGGCGCGCACGCGCCCTGCGCCGGCGAGGTACAACGCCACCGCCATGCCCAGCGCGCACAGCGCGGCGACATAGTGTGCCGGCGCCAGCGGCACGCGCGCGATCATCAGCGCCACCGCCAGCGGCGTCAGTCCGCCGAACACGGCGTAGGCGAGGTTGTAGGCGAAGGCGACGCCGGAGAAGCGCACCGCCGCCGGGAACGCGCGCACCATCGCCGCCGGCACCACGCCGACCACGCCGACGCAGAAGCCGGCCGCGGCGTACAGCGCGGACAGCCGCTCCGGCACCGCGCCCGCGCCGAGATACAGCAGGTACGTCGCGGCGGCGAGCGCCGCGCAGCCGAGCAGCAGCGCGCGCGCCGCGCCGATGCGGTCGGTCAGCGCGCCGAACGCCACGCAGCCGGCGGCCAGCGCCAGCGTCGCCAGGCTGTTCGCCGCCAGCGCGCGCGCCGGCGCGAAGCCGTACAGCTTCTGCAGCAGCGTCGGCGTCATCAGGATCACCACCACGATCGCCGCGGTCAGCACCCAGGTCAGCAGCATCGACAGCGCGACGGCGCCACCGTGGCCGCGCAGCACCTCGCGCAGCGGCAGCCCGCGCACCAGCGCCCGGCGCGCGCACAGCGCGTCGAACACCGGCGTCTCCGCCAGCCAGCGGCGCAGGAACACGGCGAAGAAGCCGCACGCGCCGCCGGCCAGGAACGGGAGGCGCCAGGCGAAGGCCAGCACCTCGTCCGGCGCGTAGACCTTGTTCACCGCCGTCGCCGCCAGCGAGCCGAGCAGGATGCCCAGCGTCAGCCCGGCGGTGAGCGTGCCGCAGGCGAAGCCGACGCGGCGTTCGGGCACGTGCTCGGCGACGAACACCCACGCGCCCGGCACCTCGCCGCCGACCGCCGCGCCCTGCAGGATGCGCAGCGCCAGCAGCGCCAGCGGCGCGGCGTAGCCGGCGCTGGCGTAGGTGGGCAAGAGGCCGATCAGCAGCGTCGGCACCGCCATCAGGAACACGCTCAGCGTGAACATGCGCTTGCGGCCGCCGCGGTCGCCGAAGTGCGCCATCGCCACGCCGCCCAGCGGCCGCGCGAGATAGCCGGCGGCGAACAGGCCGAACGCCTGCAATTGGCGCAGCCAGTCCGGCGTGTCGGCCGGGAAGAACAGCTGGCCGATCGTCGCGGTGAAGTAGACGAAGATGATGAAGTCGTAGAACTCGAGCGCGCCGCCCAGCGCGGCCAGCGCCAGCGTTTTCAGGTCGCGGCGGTCGAGCGGGCGGTCGGCGGCGCCGGCGTTCATCGCCGCCGCGCTCACAGCATCTTCGCCAGCTGCTTGCCGATGCTCTCCGGCGTGTCGGTGGGCGCGTAACGCTCGATCACGCGGCCCTCGCCGTCGACCAGGAACTTGGTGAAGTTCCATTTGATCGCCTCGGTGCCGAGCAGGCCCTTGGCTTCCTTCTTGAGGAACTTGTACAGCGGGTGCGCGCCGTCGCCGTTGACCTCGATCTTGGCGAACATCGGGAAGGTGACGTCGTAGTTCAACGAGCAGAAGCGCTTGATCTCGGCCTCGTCGCCCGGCTCCTGGTGGCCGAACTGGTCGCAGGGGAAGCCGAGCACCACCAGCCCCTTGTCCTTGTACTGGCGGTACAGCGCCTCGAGGCCGGCGTACTGCGGGGTGAAGCCGCACTTCGAGGCGACGTTGACGATCAGCAGGGTCTTGCCGCGGTAGGCGTCGAGCTTCTGCTCGGCGCCGTCGATGGTGGTGGCGCTGAAGTCGTGGACGCTGGTCATGGCTGCTCCGGGGGGCTGCGGATCGCGCTAGTTAGCCACCGCGGCGGTGGTTTGGGAAGCGCGTCGCTAGAATGCCGGCAGCATGCGCGCCTTCCGCTACCGCCCCGACCCGTTCACGCTGGCATTGCTGGCGACGGTCGGCGTCGCGTCGCTGCTGCCGCCGCGCGGCGCCGCGGCGGCGGGTTTCGATGCCGCCACCGACGCCGCGATCGCCCTGCTGTTCTTCCTGCACGGCGCGCGACTGTCGCGCGCGGCGATCCTCGGCGGCGTCGCGCACTGGCGCTTGCACCTGGCGATCCTCGCCTGCACCTTCGCGCTGTTTCCGCTGCTGGGACTGGCGCTGAAGCCGCTGGCCGGCGCAGTGCTGACGCCCGAGCTGTACGCCGGCGTGCTGTTCCTGTGCGCGCTGCCGTCGACGGTGCAGTCGTCGATCGCCTTCACCTCGCTGGCCGGCGGCAACGTGCCGGCGGCGGTGTGCGCGGCTTCGGCGTCCAACCTGCTCGGCATCTTCCTCACGCCGCTGCTGGCCGGCGCGCTGCTGGCGGCGCACGGCGGCCTGGCCGCGCCGCTCGGCGCGATACGCGACATCGTGCTGTTGCTGCTGGCGCCGTTCGCCGCCGGCCATCTGCTGCGGCCGTGGCTGGGCGGCTGGGCGGAGCGTCGCCGTCGGCTGCTGCGCTACACCGACCAAGGCACGGTGCTGCTGGTGGTGTACAGCGCGTTCGGCGCGGCGGTGGCGGCAGGCCTGTGGCGCGACACGCCGCCCGCCGCGCTGGCCGGCACGCTGGTCGTCGCCGCGCTGCTGCTCGTCTGCGCGCTGGCGTCGACCGCGTGGGCCGGGCAGCGCCTCGGCTTCGCCCGTGCCGACCGCATCGCCCTGCAGTTCTGCGGCTCGAAGAAGAGCCTCGCCAGCGGCGTGCCGATGGCCAAGCTGCTGTTCGCCGGGCAGGCCGGCGGGCTGGGCGCGATCGTGCTGCCGATGATGGTGTTCCACCAGCTGCAGCTGATCGTCTGTGCCGCGATCGCGCAGCGCTACGCGGCGCACGCCGCGCGCGCGCCGACGCCGGCCGAGGCCGAGGAGTCGGCCGACCTCGCCGACTGAATTCAGCCGATGCGCCGGTAGACGAAGCCGCCCTGCAGCGCCGGCGCCACCAGCCAGTGGTCGAGCAGCAGGAACGCGAACAGCGCCATCAGATAGACGATCGAGTAGCCGAACACCTTCATCGCGAAGCGCTCGTCCGGCGGGTTCATCAGGCGGATCGCGTAGTAGAGGAAACCGCCGCCGAGCACGGCCGCGCCGCCGAGGTAGAACACGCCGCTCATGCCGGTGAGGTACGGCAGCAGCGTCACCAGCACCAGCAGCACGGTGTAGAACAGCACGTGCCAGCGCGTGTACTCGACGCCGTACACCACCGGCAGCATCGGCACGCAGGCGCGCGCGTAGTCGTCGCGGCGGAAGATCGCCAGCGCCCAGAAGTGCGGCGGCGTCCACACGAAGATGATCAGGCACAGCAGCAGCGCGTACGGGTGCAGCTGCCCGGTGACGGCGGTCCAGCCCAGCACCGGCGGCACCGCGCCGGCGATGCCGCCGATCACGATGTTCTGCGGCGTGGCGCGCTTGAGGAACGCGGTGTAGACCACGGCGTAGCCGATCAGGCCGGCGAAGGTCAGCACCGCCGTCAGCACGTTGACCCACAGCGCCAGCACCAGCATCGAGGCCGCGCCCAGGATGAGCGCGAACACGATCACCTGCCGCGGTTGCAGCGCGCCGCTGGCGAGCGGGCGGTGTGCGGTGCGCGCCATCACGCGGTCGATGCGCTGGTCGATCAGCTGGTTCAGCGCCGCGGCGGATGCCGACGCCAGCCAGATGCCGAGCGTGCCGAGCAGCAGCGCGCGCCACGGCGGCAGGCCGGGCACGGCGAGGAACATGCCGATCACCGCGCAGAACACCAGCAGCGCGACGATGCGCGGCTTGGTCAGCGCCCAGTACTGGCGGACGACGGCGGTCACGGCGGCGCCAGCATGGGTTTTCGCTGCGGCGGCTGCAAGCATGGCGGACCTCAGGCGGGATCCAGGCGGCGTTGCGTGCGCGCCAGCAGCGCCAGCAGCGCGAACAGCAGCAGCGCGGCGACGGCGTTGTGCGCGGTCGCCACCGGCAGCGGCAGGCCGAGCGTCACGTTGCCGATGCCGAGCGCCACCTGCGCCAGCAGCGCCGCGCCGAGCGCGACGCCGTAGCCGCGCAAACCAGCGCGCGCGGCGCGGTGCGCCAGCCAGCCGAGATAGCAGAACACCACCAGCGCGCCGAGGCGATGCGCCAGCTGGATCGCCGTGCGCGCCGGCAGGTCGAGCACGCCGCCTTCGTAGTTGACGCCGATCTCGCGCCACAGCACGAAGCCCTGGCGGAAATCGGTGGCCGGCCACCACTGGCCGAGGCAGTGCGGAAAGGCCGATCCGCCGTAGCCGCAGGCCAGCGCCGCGTAGTTGGCGCTGGTCCAGCCGCCCAGCGCGATCTGGCCGGCGAGCAGCACGACGCCGAGCGCGACGAAGCGGCGCAGGCGCGCGAACTCCTCGCCGTCGGCGCCGACGCGCGAGAGCCGCAGCGCCGCGTAGGCGAGCAGCGCGAAGGTGGTCAGGCCGCCCAGCAGGTGGCCCATCACCACGATCGGCTTCAGCAGCAGCGTCACCGTCCACATGCCGAGCATCGCCTGGAAGATGATCACCGCCAGCGCCACCACCGCCAGCCGCCAGGGCGCCGCGCGCGGCAGGCGCAGCGCCACCGCCAGCGGCAAGCCGATCGCCGCCGCCGACAGCAGCGCCGATGCCGCGTGCCGGCCGCCCATGTAGAGGCCGACGCCGAGCGCCGCCGCCGCCGCCGCGAGCAGCACCAGCGCGCGCGCCCGCGGCCGCCGCCAGACCGCGACCAGCGCCAGCGTCAGCACCAGCACGCCGAGCGTGCCGGCGATCATGCGGTGGAACTGCTCGCGCCACGGCTTGCCGGCCTCGACCGGACGCGTCGGGAACGCCTCGTTGGCGCGCGCGATCTCGTGCGCGTGCGTCGGCCAGGTGGCCTGGCCGTAGCAGGTCGGCCAGTCCGGGCAGGACAGGCCGGCGTTGGACAGGCGCACGAACGCGCCGAACACGATCACGCAGAAGGCGAACGCGGCGGCGAACCAGGCCAGTTTCGCGGGCAGGGAGAGCGGGCGGCGCGGCATCACTTGATCGCCTTCTGCAGATCCTTGAGCAGCAATTCGGCATCGTAGCCGGCGGGGTACGCGGTCAGCGCGGTGCCGTCGGGCTCCACCAGCACGGCGGCGAGGCTGTCGGCGCGCGCGGGGCGGAACGCCGCCAGCCGGCCGGCGTCGTCGCGGCCGACCGCCCAGCCCGCCAGCAACGCGCGCGCCTGCGCGTCGGCGGGCGGCGCGCCGAGATAGAGCAGGCGCAGCTGCACGTCCTTCTTGTTGATGCGCACGCGCACGGCCTGCAGCAGGGCGAGTTCGCGCGCGCACGCCGCGGCGCAGTCCGGTCCCGGCAACACGGCCAGCGTCCAGCGCGGCCTGGCGTCCTTCCAGGCGTAGCGGCCGCCGTCGACGAGCGTCACCGGCGCGTCGAGCAGGCTCCGCTGCGGCAGCACCGGCGTGCCGTAGCTTTTCGTCCCCGGCAGCCAGCCGCCGCGCACCAGCAGCAGGGCGAGCAGGAACGGGGCGGCGAACACGCCGAGCAGCAACAGCAACTGCAGGCGCGGGCGGCGGGGCGGAGTCATCGCGATGCCTCATCGTTGTCGCGCCGCCGGTGCAGCACGAGGAAGATCACCACCGCGGCGATGGCGAACGAGAACCACTGCAGCGCGTAGCCGCGGTGCCGCGCCGGCGGCATGAAGTCGGGCGTCCACAGGCGCACGTACGGGCTGGCCGGGTCCTTGTCCAGCAGCAGCACGCGCGGATACAGGCGGCGGCCGAGGTCCGCACCGATCGCGTCGAGGTCGATGTAGATGGTCAGTTTCGGCCAGCGCGGCTCGCGCGGCAGCGCGTTGCCGCCGAGCTTCAGGCCGGCGGACGGCGGCGGCGCGTACAGGCCGGTCAGCGTGGTTTCGCCGGCGGGCAGCGGCGGCAGGTCGGGCAGGCGTTGCTGCGCGCCCTGCCGCGGCAGGAAACCCAGGTTGACCAGCAGCAGGGTGTCGCCCGCAGCGGGCGCGAACGGCGCGTAGACGCGCACGCCCACCTGGCCGCCGACGATCTGGTCGTCGAGCAGATACTCGCGCGGCAGAAAGCGGCCGTGCACGCGCACGTGCGGATAGCGGTCGGGCGCCGCGTGGCCGACCACGTCGGCGAAGTCCTGCAGCGGCGCCTGCGCGGCCGCGGCAAACCGTCGCAGCAGCGTTTCCTTCTCGTCGGCGCGGTTGAGCTGCCAAATGCCCAGACGCACGAACAAAACCACGCCGACCAGGGTCAGCGTCAGCGCGAACCACGACGGCCGGCGCAGCCGCATCATGCGGGCCGCGCTCCGCGCCCGGGTATACTGCGCGCCCGCTCACTCGCCGGATTCATGGCATGGCGACCCTGTACAAATACGCGCTGGTGGTCCTGCTGCTGGTGGTGCTGTTCAACCTCGGCCAGGCGCTGTACTTCATGATGACCGACCGCGGCCAGACCAAGCGCACCGTGTGGGCGCTGACGCGCCGCATCGGCCTGTCGCTGCTGCTGATCCTGATGGTGATCATCGGCATCTGGGCGGGCTGGCTGCGGCCGCACGACATCGGCGGCTGAGCCCGCCCTGCGGACCGCGCGGCGCCGGCGCGCCTCCTGGAAACGACCGGGCCGGCTTCGCAGCCGGCCCGTCGCGTTCCTGCGCGCAGCGTCCGGCTCAGAGGACGTACACGAACATGAACAGGCCCAGCCAGACCACGTCGACGAAGTGCCAGTACCAGGCCACCGCCTCGAAGCCGAAGTGGTGCTCCTTGTCGAAGTGGCCCTTGGCGCAGCGAAACCAGATCACCGTCAGCATGATCGCGCCGAGCGTCACGTGCAGGCCGTGGAAGCCGGTCAGCATGAAGAACGTCGAGCCGTAGATGCCGCTCTGCAGCGTCAGGTTGAGGTGCGTGTAGGCCTCGATGTACTCGTGCGCCTGGAAGAACAGGAAGGTCGCGCCGAGCAGCACGGTGGCGGCGAGGAAGGCCAGCAGCTTCTTGCGCTGACCGGCCTTGAGCGCGTGATGGGCGATGGTGATGGTCACGCCGGAGCTCAGCAGCAGCAGCGTGTTCAGCAGCGGGATGCCCCATGGCGCCATCGTCTCGAAGGCGCCGCCGATGCCCTGCGGGCCGTTGGTCGGCCAGGCCGCGGTGAAGCTGCTCCACAGCACGTCGTGGGTTAGCGCGCCGTGGCCCTCGCCGCCCAGCCACGGCACCGACAGCGAGCGCGCGTAGAACAGCGCGCCGAAGAAGGCGCCGAAGAACATGACCTCGGAGAAGATGAACCAGATCATGCCCATGCGGAACGAGGTGTCGACCTGGCGGTTGTACATGCCGCCGATCGACTCGCGGATCACCGTGCCGAACCAGCCGAACATCATCACCAGCAGCACGGCGATGCCGGCGAACATCACCCAGCGCCAGCCGTCGTTGCCGTTGATCCAATGCGCCGCGCCGAACACGGTGGTGAACAGGCCGATCGAGCCGACGATCGGCCACCTGCTGCCGTGCGGGACGTAGTAAGCACCTTGCTGAGCCATGCTGGGTTCCCCGATGGGTGTGTTGCCTGATCAACCCGCCGGCGCCGCGGATTGCGCGGCGCGCCGCTCGGCGAGTTCGTTTTCGTAGAAGGTGTAGGAAAGCGTCAGCGTCTTGATGTTCGCCGGCAGGCGCGGGTCGACGACGAAGCGCACCGGCATGCGCCGCGATTCGCCCGCCTGCAGCGTCTGGTCGGTGAAGCAGAAGCACTCGACCTTGTTGAAGTACAGCGAAGCGGTGTTCGGCGCGACGCTCGGCACGGCGTGGCCGGTGATCGCGCGGTCGGAGACGTTCTGCGCGTCGAACCAGGCCAGCGTCATCTGCCCGGGGTGCACGCTGATGCGCACCTTCTCGGGAGCGAACTGCCAGGGCAGCGCGCTGTTGACGTTGCCGACGAACTCCACGGTCACTTCGCGCGAGGCGTCGACCTGGAACGCGTCGACCTTGCCGGCGCTGGCCGGGCCTTCGTCCAGCTTGATGCCGAGCACGTGCGTGCAGACGATGCGGTAGATCGGCACGCAGGCGAAGCCGAACAGGAACATCACCGCGCCGACCGCCAGCGCGACGCGGATGATGCGCGCGCTGCCGCGCCGCGCGCGCTCGCGCGGATCGGCGCTCATGCGGTCACCCCTTTCAGGATGATCAGCAGGAACAGCGCGACGGCGACGCCGGCCGCGATCCACACCGTGCGGCGCACGCCGGCGCGGCGCGCTTGCGGATCGTGGCTGGCGGGAGTGCGGTTCATCGCTGGCTGCCGAGGTTCCGCCGCCGCTACCCGCCATGCGGGAAGCGGCAGGCTGGCTGTGCTCAGTGCGTCACGTCGCCGTGCGCGAGCGCGCTGTCGTCGATCACCGGCGGCGTCGAGAAGGTGTGGTGCGGGGCCGGCGAGGGCACCGTCCACTCCAGGCCCTTGGCGCCTTCCCACGAGCGCGCGTCGGCCTTGGCGCCGTACTTCTTCGAGTGCCAGAGGATGAAGAAGAACATGATCGGCGTCAGCAGCATGCCGAACGCGCCGATCGAGCTGATGAAGTTGAAGTCGGCGAAGGCGACGTTGTAGTCCGGGATGCGACGCGGCATGCCGGCCAGGCCGAGGAAGTGCTGCGGGAAGAACAGCACGTTGACGAACACCATGCTCCACCAGAAATGGAACTTGGCCCACTTCTCGTTGTACATGCGGCCGGTCCACTTCGGCCACCAGTAGTAGATCGCGGCGATGATCGAGAACAGCGCGCCGGTCACCAGCACGTAGTGGAAGTGCGCCACCACGAAGTAGGTGTCCTGGTACTGGAAGTCGGCCGGCACGATCGCCAGCATCACGCCGGAGAAGCCGCCGATGGTGAACAGGATGACGAAGGCGATCGCCCACCGCATCGGCGTCTCGAACGTCAGCGAGCCGCGCCACATGGTGGTGACCCAGTTGAACACCTTCACGCCGGTCGGGATCGCGATCAGCATGGTCGCGTACATGAAGAACAGCTCGCCGCCCAGCGGCATGCCGACCGTGAACATGTGGTGCGCCCAGACGATGAACGACAGGAACGCGATGCAGGCGGTGGCGTACACCATCGCGCGGTAGCCGAACAGCGGCTTGCGCGCGAAGGTCGGGATGATCTCCGAGACGATGCCGAACGCCGGCAGGATCATGATGTAGACCTCGGGGTGCCCGAAGAACCAGAAGATGTGCTGGTACATCACCGGGTCACCGCCGCCGGCGGCGTTGAAGAAGCTGGTGCCGAAGTACTTGTCGGTGAGCAGCATGGTCACCGCGCCGGCCAGCACCGGCATCACCGCGATCAGCAGGAAGGCGGTGATCAGCCAGGTCCACACGAACAGCGGCATCTTCAGCAGGTCCATGCCGGGCGCGCGCATGTTCAGGATCGTGGCGATGATGTTGATCGCGCCCATGATCGAGCTGATGCCCATCAGGTGGATGGCGAAGATCATGAAGGCGATGGCGTTGCCGCCCTGCAGCACCAGCGGCGGATACATGGTCCAGCCGCCGGCCGGCGCGCCGCCGGCCATGAACAGCGTCGACAGCAGCAGCGCGAACGCGAACGGCAGGATCCAGAACGACCAGTTGTTCATGCGCGGCAGCGCCATGTCCGGCGCGCCGATCATCAGCGGCACCATCCAGTTCGCCAGGCCGACGAACGCCGGCATGATCGCGCCGAAGATCATCACCAGCGCGTGCATGGTGGTCATTTCGTTGAAGAAGTACGGCTGCACCAGCTGCATGCCGGGCTTCATCAGCTCGGCGCGGATCACCCCGGACATGGCGCCGCCGATGCAGACCATGATGAAGGCGAACACCAGATACAGCGTGCCGATGTCCTTGTGGTTGGTGGTGAACAGCCAGCGGTCGAGGAAACCTTCCGGCTTCTCGTCGTGGTGGTCGTGGGTGGCCGCGTGCGTAGCCATGACCTGCACCTCTGTCTAATGCGATCCGGTTCGATTCAACCCTGGCCCGCGCGGGCCGGGACGTTCGCCTGCGCGGTGCGCGCGGCCTGCTCGGTGGCGCCGGCCGCTTCCTGCGCGGCCAGCCACTGCTCGAATTCCGCCTTCGGCACGACCTTGACCACGATTGGCATGAAACCGTGGTCCTGGCCGCACAGCTCGGCGCACTGGCCGCGGTAGATGCCGGGCTCGTCGATCTTGGTCCACTGGTCGTTGATGATGCCGGGGATGGCATCCTGCTTCCAGCCGAGCTGCGGCACCCACCAGGCGTGGATGACGTCGTCGGCGGTGACCACGAAGCGCACCTTGACGCCGGCCGGCAGCACCAGCGGGTGGTCGACGTTCAGCAGGTAGTCGTTGTAACCGTCGGCGTCCTTCGCCGACCACGGGTCGAGGCCGGAGCCGAGCTGGCGGATGCGGTCGCTCTGCGCGTCCAGCTTGGAGATGAAGCCGACGCGGTTGACCGGCTTGCCCTGGTAATCGACGTAATCGTAGCGCCACTTCCACTGATAGCCGGTGATCTTCACCGTCATGTCGGCGCTGCCGGTGCTGGCCATGTAGATCAGCGTCTTCGTCGCCGGCCAGGCCAGGCCGATCAGGATCAGCACCGGGATCACCGTCCACAGCAGCTCGAGCTTGGTGCTGTGGCTCCACTTCTCCGCCACCGCGCCCTTCGACTTCCGGAAGCGCACCATCGCCACGATCATCGCGCCGAACACGACGATGCCGATGCCGACGCACACCCAGAACGCGGCCATGTGCATCGCGTAGACCTTGTGCGAGGTGTCGGTGACGCCCGCGGTCAGGTTGAGCTGCCAGGGCTGCGGGTTGGCCGACGCGACACCGCTCGCGAGCATCCCCGCCGCCGCCATCCAAGCCCCCGCCTTTCGCCAGATGCCGCCAAATTTCATGTCTTGCACCCTGAGTCTGGTGAACCCGTTTGTCGATGCCCCGCACCGGTGCGTTCGGCCAGCAGCGACCGCAGTCGCCGCAGCAGCTCCTCGCGCTCGGCGTCGGCCAGGAACGCGCCGACCTCGAGCTCGCGCCCGTGCGAGGCCAGCAGCAACCGCTGCCGCCCGCGTCCGGGCCGCAGCTGCACGCGCACCCAATAGGATGGGAAGCGCGTCCCCGCGCGCCCGCCGGGGAACGCGCATACCTCCAGCGCATCCGCGTCCAGCGTGATGCGTTCGCCGCGCTCGCCGGCGCGCCAGGCCAGGCCCAGCGCGAACGCCACGGCCGGAATCTCGGCCAGCGCGAACAGCGGCGCGTACACGTTGCCCTGAAACGATCCCAGCCAGGCCGTGCCCAGCGCGGCCGCCGCCAGCGCCAGCACCAGGCGGCGCAGGTGGCGCTTGCTGAGCGCCCGGTTCGGCCGCAGCCAGACCGTCACACGCTCCGCCAACGCCGAAGCCGGCTCCTGCACGATCATGGGGATCACAGCGGGCCCGAAACTGCGTAAGGATAGAGCCCCGGCCGGGCGCGGAGCAAGGACGGCCGGCGCGCGCCCTGATCGCGGTCAATCCGGCCGGCCATGCGACATCCTGCCGCGCGCGCGCCGTTCACTTGGCCCCCATCGGGGCGGCGTCTACAATCGCGCGTTCGCGCCGGCGTCCGCCGCGGCGCGCGCCAACTCCCGAACGAGTGCCCGTGAACGCCGAGATCCTTTCTCCCGAACTGCCCGGCGCCGCCGACGCCGCGCGCGCGCGCATCACCGCGGCGTGGTCGCGCGACGAGACCGAGGCGGTCAACGACCTGCTGGCGCAGGCGGAACTGCCGCCGGCCGAACGCGCGCAGGTGCTCGCCCGCGCCGCCGACCTGGTGGCGCGCGTGCGCGCCAAGGCCGCCGACCAAAGCGCGGTCGAATCCTTCATGCGCCAGTACGACCTCTCCAGCGAGGAAGGCGTGCTGCTGATGTGCGTGGCGGAGGCGCTGCTGCGCATCCCCGACAGCGCCACCGCCGACAAGCTGATCCGCGACAAGCTCGGCGAGGCCGACTGGAAGAAGCACCTCGGCGGCAGCGATTCGTTGTTCGTCAACGCCTCCACCTGGGGCCTGATGCTGACCGGCAAGCTGGTTCAGCTCGCCGAGGAGACGCGCCGCGACTTCGCCGGCGCGCTGAAGCGCCTGATCGCCCGCGCCGGCGAACCGGTGATCCGCCTGGCCGTGCGCCAGGCGATGCGCATCATGGGCCACCAGTTCGTGATGGGCCGCACGATCGAGGAGGCGCTCGACCGCGCCGCCGAGAAGGGTAATGCGGTCTACCGCTATTCCTACGACATGCTCGGCGAGGCGGCGCTGACCGCGCCCGACGCCGCCCGCTACCTCGGCGCCTACAAGGCGGCGATCGTCGCGCTGGGCCGGCGCGGACCGTGGCAGGACGTGCTGGACGCGCCGTCGATCTCGGTCAAGCTGTCCGCGCTGCATCCGCGCTACGAGGTGGCCAAGCGCGCGCGCGTGCGGGCCGAGCTGACGCCGGCGCTGCTGGAACTGGCGCAGCTCGCCAAGGCGCAAGGCATCGGCATGACCGTCGACGCCGAGGAGTCCGACCGCCTGGAGCTGTCGCTGGACGTGATCGGCGCGGTGTTCGCCGACCCGTCGCTGGAAGGCTGGAACGGCTTCGGCCTGGCCGTGCAGGCCTACCAGAAGCGCGCGCCGTTCGTGATCGACTGGCTGGCGGAGACCGCGCGCAGGACCGGGCGCCGCTGGTGCGTGCGCCTGGTCAAGGGCGCGTACTGGGATTCCGAGATCAAGCGCGCGCAGGAAGGCGGCCTCGCCGGCTATCCGGTGTACACGCGCAAACCCAACACCGACGTCTCCTACCTGGCCTGCGCGCGGCGCATGCTCGACGTCGGCAGCGAGTGCATCTATCCCGCCTTCGCCACGCACAACGCGCACACCATCGCCGCGATCCACCACTACGCGCAGGGCCGGCCCTACGAGTACCAGCGCCTGCACGGCATGGGCGCGGACCTGTACGCCGAGGTGGTCGGCCCGGAGCGCCTGAACGTGCCCTGCCGCGTGTACGCGCCGGTCGGCAGCCACGAGGACCTGCTGCCCTATCTGGTGCGCCGCCTGCTGGAGAACGGCGCCAACACCTCCTTCGTCAACCGCGTGGTGGACGAGGACGTCCCCATCCGCGACCTCGTCGCCGATCCCTGCGAGACCAGCCGCGGCTTCGTCTCCAAACCGCATCCGCGCATCCCGCAGCCGGTGGCCCTGTACGGTGAACTTCGGAAGAATTCCATGGGCGTGAACCTGGCCAACGACAACGAACTCAAGGCGCTCGCCGATGCGGTCAACGCTGCACGCGCGCCGTGGAGCGCCGCGCCGCTGGTGCCGGGCGCGAGCAGCGGCGGACCGACCGTGCAGGTGGCCGATCCGGCGAAGCGCTCGCGCACGGTCGGCAGCTGGCAGGCGGCGGACGCCGCCACCGTCGAACGCGCGCTGGCCAACGCCGTCGCCGCGCAGCCGCAGTGGGACCGCCTGCCGGCGGCCAGCCGCGCGGCCATCCTCGAGCACGCCGCCGACCTGCTCGAGCAGCGTCGCGGCGAGTTCATCGCGCTCGCCGTGCGCGAGGCCGGCAAGACCATCCCGGCGGCGATCGCCGAGGTGCGCGAGGCCGCCGACTTCTGCCGCTACTATGCGGCGATGGCGCGCAAGCTGTTCGCGCACCCCGAGCAGTTGCCCGGTCCGACCGGCGAATCCAACCAGCTGTTCCTCAACGGCCGCGGCGTGTTCGTCTGCATCAGCCCGTGGAACTTCCCGCTGGCGATCTTCATGGGCCAGGTCACCGCGGCGCTGGTCGCCGGCAACAGCGTGATCGCCAAACCGGCCGAGCAGACCACGCTGATCGCGTACCAGGCGACGAAGCTGCTGCGCGAGGCCGGCGTGCCGGAAGCCGTGCTGCAGCTGCTGCCCGGCGACGGCGCCACCGTCGGCGCGGCGCTGACCCGCGATCCGCGCGTCGCCGGCGTCGCCTTCACCGGCTCCACCGAGACCGCCTGGGCGATCAACCGCGCGCTGGCCGCGCGCAACGCGCCGATCGCCGCGCTGATCGCCGAGACCGGCGGCCAGAACGCGCTGATCGCCGATTCCTCGGCGCTGCCCGAGCAGCTGGTCAAGGACGCGATCGCCTCGGCGTTCGACTCCGCCGGCCAGCGCTGCTCGGCCGCGCGCGTGCTGTTCGTGCAGGACGACATCGCCGACAAGGTGATCGCCATGCTGGCCGGCGCGATGGACGAGCTGAAGGTCGGCGACCCCGGCCTGCTGTCCACCGACATCGGCCCGGTGATCGACGCCGACGCCTGCAGCGTGCTCGCCGCCCACGCCGAACGCATGCGCGGCGAGGCGAAGCTGATCAAGGAAGTGGCGCTGCCGGCGGAATGCGCCGAGGGCACGTTCTTCGCGCCGCGCGCCTACGAGATTCCCTCGCTGGACGTGCTCAAGCGCGAGGTGTTCGGCCCGGTGCTGCACGTGATCCGCTGGAAGGCCAGCGAGCTGGACCGCGTGATCGACGCGATCAACGCCACCGGCTACGGCCTGACGCTCGGCATCCACAGCCGCATCGACGCCACCGTCGAGCACATCCAGAAGCGCGTGCGCGCCGGCAACTGCTACGTCAACCGCAACCAGATCGGCGCGGTGGTCGGCGTGCAGCCGTTCGGCGGCGAGGGCCTCAGCGGCACCGGGCCCAAGGCCGGCGGTCCGCACTACCTGCTGCGCTTCGCCACCGAGCGCACGCTGACCATCAACACCACCGCCGCCGGCGGCAACGCCTCGCTGCTGACCCTCGGCGAATGAACGCGCGCCGCGCCCCGGCGGGCGCGGCGCCTCACCAGCGCAGCGGCAGCGCCGGATCGCGCTCGCCGCGCAGCTCGAAGTGCTGCACGCGCGGCTCGAAGGCGAGCAGGAAACCCGCGTCCTCCGGATAGTACTTGGCGCGCGCGATGTCCGCGCCGGCGAAGGCGCGGATCGCCGCCTCGGACTCCCAGAACGTCAGCGTGTAGAAGTGCGCGACGGCGCCGTCGACGCGCCGCAGCACCTGCGCGGACAGGTTGCCCGGAACGCTGCGGTAGTCCGGAATCGCGCGCGTCTCGAGGAAGGCGAGATAAGCGTCGGCCGCCGCCGCCGAGGTGGTGCCGTGCCACAGCCGCGCGATCATGCCGTCGCTGACGTTTTCGCGGCGATGCGGCCCGCCCGCGCGAACGCGCGCTGCAGCAGCCCGGCCAGGCGCTCGGCCAGCGCGCCGTCCGCATCGAGGTCCGGATCGAAGATGGTCAGCTCCATGCCCGTCGCGCGCGGCGAGGCCAGCGCGGCGGCCAGCGCGTCTTCCAGTTCGGCCAGCGTCATGCCGCCGGGATCGGGCGAATCGACCGCCGGCATCGTCTGCGGGTCCAGCACGTCGACGTCGAGATGGATCCAGAAGCCCTGCAGTTCCGCGCGCTCCAGCACGGGCAGCGCCGCACGCATCGCCGCGGCGGCACCCTGCGCGCGCACCGCCTCCAGCGGCCGGCGCGTGAACGCCGCGCGCTCGAAGCGTTCGGTCTGCACGACGTCCGGCGTGCCGTAGTCGCGGTAGCCGAACACCACCACGTCGCGCTCCTCGAAGTAGGGCTTGCGGCCGTCGATGGCGACCAGCGTGTCGGGGCCGTGGCCGGTGGCCAGCGCGAGATCCATGCCGGCGGCGGTCAGCGGCCGCGCGTCGCGCGGGAAGTAGAAGTCGCTGTGGCCGTCGATGAACAGCAAGCCGTAGCGGCCGCGCCGCCGCAGCGCCAACGCGCCGCCCAGCAGCACGCTGCAGTCGCCGCCCAGCACCAGCGGGAAGCGGCGGCGGTCCAGCACCGCGCCGATGCGCGCGGCGAGCCGCGGCGTGTAGGCGGCGAGGTTGGCGCCGTTGCGGTAGCCGGTGGCGGGATCCGGCGCCGGTGCGTAGGCCGGCGCCGGCACCGCGCCGCCGTCCTCGGCGCCGAGGCGCGCCTGCAATCCGCGCGCGCGCAGCGCCTGCGGCGCGCGCCAGGCGCCCGGCACGTGGCCCGGCCGCAGGGGGCGCAGGCCGAGGTTGGAGGGCGCGTCGATCAGCACCGGCCCCGGTCCGGCTTGCGCCCGCGCGGGCGCGCCCGCGCCCAGCCAGGCCAGAGCGGCGACGGAGGCGCCGAGCAGGCGCCGCCGCGCGGCGTCGACGTGTTCTTGCGGGTTCCGGGAGGCCATCGCGCTAACCGCCTATATGCAATTCGGCGGTTATGATGCGCCAGCCGTCATAACCTGTCAAACTGAATTCACCGGTTAGCGAGCCCTGCGCATGAGCCTCCAACCCGCGGACATCGAAGTGGTCGGCGGCCGCCTCTGCCTCGATTTCGTCAACACGCGCCATTCGCACTTCGATCCGCAGCCGCGCGACTACCTCGGCGACTACGCCGACCTGCTGCGCTGGGCGCAGGACTGCGTCGGCGCGCTTTCGCCGGCGCAGGCGCGGCGGCTGGCGCGCGCGGCCCGCGCGCATCCGCGCCGCACCGAGGCGACGATGGCCGCGGCGCGCGCGCTGCGCGACCGCCTGTACCGGGTGTTCGAGGCGGCCGCGCGCGGCGCGGCGCCGGACCGCGCCGATCTCGACGCGCTGAACCGCGCGCTGGCGGAAGCGCTGGCGCACCGCCGGCTGGCGCCGGATGCGGGCTGGCAATGGCGCTGGGAACCCGAGGACGCGCTGGAACTGCCGCTGTGGCAGGTGCTGGCGTCCGCGGCGGAGGTGCTGACCGGCGACGACCTCTCGCGACTGAAGCAGTGCCCGGCGCCGGACGGCTGCGGCTGGCTGTTCTACGACGTCAGCAAGAACCGCTCGCGCCGCTGGTGCAGCATGCGCACCTGCGGCAACCCGGCCAAGGTGCGCCGCTTCCAGCAGCGGCATCGCGCCTAGGAACGCGCGCTCGTCGGAAAGAAAACCCCTCCCCGCGCACGGGGAGGGGCTGCATGCGTGACGCCACCGCCCGTGCGGGCGGCACCGGCTCAGAACACGAAGCGGCCGGACACGCCGAACAGGTCGCCCTTGTCGGAGAACTTGCCGACCAGGTGGTCGCCCGTCGGGCTGGTGTCGTTGATGCTGGCGTCGCTGACGAACAGGTGCGAGTAGCCGAGGTTGAACTCGGTGTTCGCCGTCGGCTTGTAGCCGAGGCCCAGCGAGAGCCACTTGCGGGTGTTGTCCGGCACGCGCGGATCGCGGGTGGCGTCGCGGGTCGGCGTCTTGTCGTAAGCCACGCCGGCGCGCAGGCTCAGCTGGTCGCTCAGCGCATACTCGCCGCCGAAGGACACGAACCAGGCGTTCTTGTAGTCGAACACCTCGGTGCTGTTCGGCTGCGCCGGGTTGTCGTAGTCGACCACCAGCGTCTGCAGCGAGTCCCACTTGGTCCAGCCGAGGTCGGCGCCGAGGCCGAAGGCGTCGTTGACCTTGTGCCAGTAGCTCAGTTCGGCGTAGGCCGGCGTGTCGAAGTCGGCCGTGCCCTTGGTGTTGGTGAACAGGCCGGCGGTGAGCGGGTTCAGCGCGAACACGCCGCGCACCTGCGCCGGCACGGTGAATTCGGCGTTGCCGGTGATGGTGTGGTTGATCTTGCTGCGGTAGCTGGCCGCCAGGGTGTCGGCGTCGGAGAGCCGCCAGTAGGCGCCGACCTGCCAGCCGTAGCCCCAGTCGTCGCCCTTCAGACGGCCGTAGCCGTCGGCCGACTGCGGCAGGAACAGGCCCGGCGGCACCGCCGGATTGAGCGCGAGGATGGTGCCGAAGTTGATCGCCTGGGTCAGCTCGGCGCTGGTGCGCTGCGCGATCGCGCTGAAGCCGAGCGCGAACTTGTCGGTGACGTCGTAGGACGCCGAGAACACCGCGTCCAGCACCTTGATGTCGGACTTCACCGCCTGGTAGCGGCCGACCCAGTCGCGGTCGTATTCGGTCTTGAAGCCGTACGGCGCGTGCACGCCGACGCCGAGGTGCCAGCGGTCGCCGACCTGGGTGACGAAGTCGAACGCCGGCACCGGGATCAGATCGCCGGCGTCGCCGCCGTTGCCGCCGGTCAGCGGCCGGCCGAGCGCGTCGGTACCGCCGCCGCTGAACTTGGCGCTGACGTTGATGGCGGTGATGTCGGCCTGGAACTGCGTGCCCTTCAGCGCGCTCATCGCCGCCGGGTTGTTGGAGACCACCGCGGCGTCGTCGCCGGCGGTCTGCGAGCCGGCGTAGGCGCGGCCCATCGACTTGACGTCGTTCTCCTTCAGCTGGAAGCCCGCGGCGGACGCCTGCTGGGACAGCGCCAGCGCCCCGAGCACGGCGGCGGCGAGCGCCGCGACGGCGAGCGGGCGGAAGCCCGGCCGGGTGCGGTTGTTCTTGGTCATGCGTGACACTCCTGGTTTTTCCCCTGATGCGTGGTGACGGTGCCGGGGCAGTCCGGCGCGCCATACGGTCGAGCATGGACGCGGGGCAGCACTTTGGACGGGCCGTGCCGGGGATGCAAGTGCGGGTGCAGCATGCGCGACCGGTTGCCGCGCGCCGGCGCCCGCGCTGCTAAGCTCCCGCGCATGCAAGCCTTCGTCTACAAGAGCCTGGCCAAGGCCGACACCTACGTCTACCTGCGCGAGCGCGACGGCTTCGGCGCGCTGCCGGCCGCGCTGGCGCAGATGCTCGGCGAGCTGCGCTTCGTGCTGGCGGTGGAGCTGACGGCCGGCCGCAAGCTCGCGCGCGAGGACGCCGCCACCGTGCGCGCGAACCTCGGCGCGCGCGGCTGGCATCTGCAACTGCCGCCCGGCAAGGCGCTCGACGCCGTCGACGATTAACGGCACGTTACCGCGCCGGCGGGGTTCGCTTCGTATACTCGCGGCCATTTCGTGCCGACGAACGTGCCCTTCCCCATGCCGAACGCCAAGCCGCGCCGCCGTCCGCCGCTCACGAAATCGCTGCCCTACTTCCTCCCCGCCCTCGTCTGCGTCGCCCTGGCGGCGCTGGCGGTGCATCCGCTGGTGCTGATCCCGCTGCTGGCCGCCAACACGCTGGCGCTGGCGGCGGTCTGCCACGCGATCGGCTTCGAGCCGGAGCCGGACTTCCGCTCCACCGTGCTGCGCCGCGGCGCCGCGCACCTGGTGCTGTTCACCGCCTACGTGGCGCTGGTGCTGCTGCTGGTGGCCTGGCCCTTGGTCACGCTGACCCGCGCGCCCTCGCTCGCCGGCACGCTGCTGCTGTCCACCGCGCTGGTGGTGGCGCTGGCCGCGCTGTGGCGGCTGTGGCCGGCGTTCGGCCTGCTGGTGCTGTGGGACGACGCCTTTCCCGAGCCGGGCGAGCGTTCGTGGATCTTCACCGCGATCGCGCGCAGCGTGGCCTTCGCGCGCCACCTCGCCACCGACCAGGAGCACCGCTTCTTCACCCACTTCCTGCCCACCGCGATCGCGCTGCTGGTGCTGGCGTTCGGCGCGCTGGCGCTGACCGGGCTGTACGGCGTGCTGCCGCAGGAACTGCGCACTGCCGCCCTGTTGCTGTACGGCCTGGCGGTGCTGCCGCTGGGCGGCCTGGTGATCGCCGACCGCACCCTGCGCGCGCTGCTTTGCGACCGCCGCCGCGCCCGCCACGGCGGCGGCGCGAAGGCGCACGCCGGCACGCCCGGCGCGGCGCCGCCGGTGCGGCTCAGCCCCGCCGAGACCCTGCCCGGCGCGCGCGAGGCGGCGCTGCTGGAAGCCGCGCGCAACGGCCAGACGGAACGCGCGCTGGCGCTGCTGGAAGCCGGCGCCGACGCCAACGCCGAGCCGGAGCCCGGCGCGCGCGACCGCCGTCCGCTGCTGGTGCTGGCCGCGCTGCTGCCGGACACGCGCCTGCTGCGCGCGCTGATCGCCCGCGGCGCCGACGTCAACCGCGCACGCGACGGCCTGACCGCGCTGCTCGCCGCCACCCGCGACAGCTACCACGGCCGCGCCGAGGCGGTGATGACCCTGCTCGCCAACGGCGCCGATCCGGCCGCCGCCGACGTCGAGGGCAACACCCCGCTGCACGGCGCCGCGCTCAGCGCGGACGCCGGCGTCGCCGCGATGCTGCTGGACGCGGGAGCGCCGCTGGACGCGCTGAACCGCGCCGGCCTGAGCCCGCTGGCGGTGGCCTGCCGCGCCGCCAACTGGCCGCTGGTGCGCTTCCTGCTCGAGCGCGGCGCCAAGCCGGAACCGGCACGCGGCGAACCGGCGTTGCTGGCCGCCGCGTCGATCGCCGAGGACGACCCGACCGGTCTGCGCCTGCTGCTCAAGCACAGGGCGCGCGTCGACGCCGCCAACGCGCTCGGCCGCACCGCGCTGATGCACGCCGCGCTGGAAGGCCATCGCGAATGCGTGCGCGTGCTGCTCGCCGCCGGCGCCGATCCCGCGCGCGCCGACCAGCACGGCACCACCGCGCTGATGGAGGCCGCGCGCGCCGGCGCCGCCGGCGTGATCGCCGCGCTGGCCGAGGCCAAGGCCTCGCCGGCGCCGCGCGACGCGCACGGCCGCGACGCGCTGGCGCTGGC
>NZ_DF970158.1 GCF_000953855.2 Mizugakiibacter sediminis | reverse complement strand
CTCGTCCGCGTCGTGGCAGGACGCGGCGACCCAGGCGCCGGCCGGCAGCGGCCGCGCCTCGAGAGCCGCCAATTGCGCCGCGCGCAGATGCACGCCGACGCCGAGCTCGCGCGCCAGTTCGATGTCCGCATTGATCAGCAGATCCGCCCCGGCCGCGCGGCAGCGCGCGGCCAGCGCCCGCGCCAGCGGCCGCAGCGCGTCGCGCGCGAACGCCGGCAGGCGCAGCTGGAACAGCCGTTCGCCGCGCGCCAGCGCGGCGTCGAACAGCGCCGGCAACCGCGCGGGATCGGCAGCGGCGGGCGTGATCAGGTAATGCGGCGGCAGGCGCAGCGCGGCCAGCAGCGGGCGATCCGCCGGCGGCATCGTCGCCGCATCGATCTCGCGCGGCGGCGCCCAGCGCAGCGCGGCGGCGTCGTGCGGATGCGGCTCGCCCGTCCACGCGGCGACGCGCAGCGCCTCCAGGCGGATCGTCTTCTCCGGATAACGCCAGGGCACGGCGATCAGCGGCTCGAAGCCCTGCGCCTCGATGCCCAGCTCCTCGCGCAGCTCGCGCGCCAACGCCGCGTGCGCCGATTCGCCGGGCTCCACCTTGCCGCCGGGGAATTCCCACCGGCCGGCCTGGTGCCGGCCCGGCGGACGCTGCGCCAGCAGCACGCGTCCCTCGGCATCGGCGAGGACGCCGGCGACGACGTGCAGCGCCTTCACTCGCGCACGTATTCCACGAAGTCGAACGCGCAGGCGTGCTTCGCATCGGCGGGATGGTGCACGCGCGAGACTTCCACCCATTCGCTGAAGCGCACGCGCGGAAAGAAGGTGTCGGCGGCCTCGACGCGCCGGTCCACCCAGGTCAGGAACAGGCGCCGCGCCAGCGGCAGCGCCAGGCGGTAGACCTCGCCGCCGCCGATCACCATCAGCGCGCGGCCGTCGGCGATCGCCAGCGCCTCCTCCAGCGAACGCACCGTCTCCTGGCCGGGAAACGGCGCGTCGTGACGCCGGCTGAGCACCAGGTTCTGCCGCCCCGGCAGCGCGCGGCCGATCGACAGCGCGGTGCGGTAACCCATCAGCACGACCTTGCCCAGCGTCAGCGCCTTGAAGTGCCGGAGGTCGTCGGGCAGATGCCATGGCATCTGCCCGCCCTTGCCGATGGCGTGGTCGTGGTCCAGCGCGGCGATCAGCGAGACGCTCATGCGGCCTCCTCGGCGCTCACACGGCCACCGGCGCCTTGATCGCCGGGTGCGGATCGTAGGCTTCGATGGCGACGTCCTCGTAACGGAAATCGAAGACCGAGCGCACCGCGGGATTGAGGCGCAGGCGCGGCAGCGGCCGCGGCGTGCGCGCGAGCTGCTCGCGCGCCTGCTCGAAGTGGTTGCGGTAGAGGTGCGCGTCGCCCAGCGTGTGCACGAACTCGCCGGGTTCGAGACCGGTGGCCTGCGCCATCATGTGCGTCAGCAGCGCGTAGCTGGCGATGTTGAACGGCACGCCGAGGAAGATGTCGCCGGAGCGCTGGTAGAGCTGGCAGCTCAGCCGCCCGTTCGCCACGTAGAACTGGAACAGCGCGTGACAGGGCATCAGCGCCATCTTCGGCAGCTCGCCGACGTTCCAGGCGCTGACGATCAGGCGCCGCGAATCGGGGTTGCGGCGGATCTCCTCCTGCACCCAGGCGATCTGGTCGACCACCTTGCCGTCGGCGGTCGGCCAGGCGCGCCACTGGCGGCCGTAGACCGGCCCGAGGTCGCCGTTCGCGTCGGCCCATTCGTCCCAGATGCTGACGCCGTGCTCCTTGAGATAGCGGATGTTGGTGTCGCCGCGCAGGAACCAGATCAGCTCGTGCACGATCGACTTCAGGTGCAGCTTCTTGGTGGTGACCAGCGGGAAGCCTGCGGCGAGATCGAAGCGCATCTGCCAGCCGAACACCGAGCGCGTGCCGGTGCCGGTGCGGTCGCTCTTGTCGGTGCCGTGCTCGAGGACGTGGCGCAGCAGGTCGAGGTAGGGACGCATGCCGCCATTATTCCCGCCGGCCATGCCGGACGCCAGCGGCGCGCGGCGCGGCGGCGCCCGGAACCGGATCAACGCCGCCTTGCCGCCCGATAGGGTAACCTTGGGGGGTTCATGCCCGCGTTTTGGCCGCGCATGAGCGTGCCGGCGGCCGTCGTCTCCCCCGATGTGCCCGAGTTCAACCCAAGGCGGCGGAATCGACATGACGACGCAGACATCGCCCGTTTCACAGACCCGCTCGTTCAGCACGGTGTTCCTGATCGAGATGTGGGAGCGCTTCGGCTTCTACGGCATGCAGGTGCTGATGGTCACCTACATGATGAAGAAGCTCGGCTTCGCCGACAGCCGCGCCAACCTGGTCTGGGGCGCGGCGGCGGCGCTGATCTACGCCACGCCGGCGATCGGCGGCTGGATCGGCGACAAGCTGATCGGCACGCGCCGCACCATGCTCACCGGCGCCGTGGTGCTGGCGCTGGGCTACGCCATGCTGTGGATCCCTTCGTCCAACCCGACGCTGCTGTATTGCGCGCTCGGCGTGATCATCGTCGGCAACGGCTTCTTCAAGCCGAACGCCGGCAACCTGGTGCGCAAGATCTACGAGGGCGACGACGTCCGCATCGACAGCGCGTTCACCATCTACTACATGGCGGTGAACGTCGGCTCGATGGTGTCGATGACGCTGACGCCGTGGATCCGCGATTACGTCGGCGCGCGCTACGGCGACGCGCTGGGCTGGCATGCCGCGTTCGGCGCCTGCGCGGTCGGCCTGCTGCTCGGCCTGGCCAACTACACGCTGATGCACCGCACGCTGGCGCACATCGGCTCGCCGCCGGACGGGAAGCCGGTCGGCGCCGGCCGCGCCGCCGCGATCGCCGCCGCCGCGCTGGCGATGGTGTTCGTCTCCGCCTTCATCCTGCAGAGCGAGACCGTGGCGCGCATCTGCGTGTACGCCGCCGGCGCGGTGATCCTCGGCATCTTCATCCACCTGATCCGCGGCAGCGCGCGCGGCGAGCGCGCCGGCCTGATCGCCGCGCTGGTGCTGACCATCCAGACGATCTTCTTCTTCATCTTCTACGCGCAGATGGCCACCTCGCTGAACCTGTTCGCGCAGAAGAACGTCGACCTCGCCTTCGACCTGTTCGGCTTCCACCTGTTCGACTGGATCCCCGAGCAGTACCAGAACCTCAACGCGATCTGGATCGTGGTGCTGAGCCCGGTGCTGGTGCTGATCTACAACGCGCTCGGCCGCGTCGGCAAGGATCCGTCGGTGGCCGCCAAGTTCGCCTGGGGCTTCGCTGCGGTGGCGGCGGGCTTCTTCATGTACGGCGTCGGCGCGCACTGGGCGGTCGACGGCCGCGTGTCGTCGTGGGTGATGGTGTGGGGCTACGGCCTGTACTCGCTGGGCGAGCTGCTGGTCAGCGGCCTGGGGCTGGCCATGATCGCGCGTTACGTGCCGGCGCGCATGGGCGGCTTCATGATGGGCGCCTATTACGTCGCCGTCGGCATCTCCCAGTATCTCGGCAGCGTGGTCGCCAATCTCGCCAGCATTCCGCAGGGCCTGAACGATCCGGTGCAGTCGCTGGCGATCTACACCAGCCTGTTCGACAAGCTCGGCTGGGTCGGCGTCGGCTGCACGCTGATCGCGGTGGCGATGCTGCCGCTGATGCAGCGCCTGTCGCGGTCGCATTCGGCCGGGCAGGACGCGCTGGGCACCACCCCGCTGGTGCCGGCGGTCGCCGAAGACTGATCCGGCCGCAGGCGCGGCGGGCCGCCACCGTCCCGCCGCGCGACCTTCGCGAACGTTCGCGCATCCTGCGGGTCATACCCCGGTGCCGCCGCGCCGCGGCGGCGACGTCGTGCCGAAAGGCACGTCAACCGCCGGTCCGGATCCTGCGTTAATGTGAGATCGACCGCCGCCGGCCACGCCGGCCGCGGCCCCTCAACCCGAAGGATGCTTCGCATGTCGCGTGGGAAGATCGCGCTCATCGCCGCCGGCGTCGTCGTCGCCGGCCTGATCGGCTGGCGCATGATCCAGCATCGATCGCCTCGCGGCGAGGCCAATGCCGACGCGCCGGTGCCCGTCACCGTGGTGCCGGTCGAGCGCCGCGACGTGCCGGTGTATCTCGACGCGCTGGGCACGGTGCAGGCGCTGAACACCGTCACCGTGCGGCCGCAGGTCGGCGGCCAGCTGCAGGCGCTCGGCTTCAAGGAAGGACAGGAGGTCAGGCGCGGCGACGTGATCGCGCAGATCGATCCGCGCACCTACCAGGCGGCGCTGGACCAGGCGCAGGCCAAGCAGAAGCAGGACGAGGCGCAACTGGTCGCCGCGCGCAGCACGCTGAAGCGCTACGAGGATCTGATCAAGCAGAACTTCGTCGCCGCGCAGGATCTCGAGAACCAGCGCCAGACCGTGCGTCAGCTCGAGGCCACGGTCGCCGCCGACGCCGCCAACGTCGACAGCGCGCGCGTGCAGCTCGGCTACACGCGGGTCACCGCGCCGATCGACGGCCTCGCCGGCATCCGCCAGGTCGACGTCGGCAACCTGGTGCAGCCGTCCGACGCCGGCGGCATCGTCGTCCTGACCCAGGTGCGGCCGATCAGCGTGATCTTCACCCTGCCCGAGCAGGATCTCGACCTGGTGCGCGCCGGCGGCGACGGCCTGGCGGTCCAAGCACTCAACCGCGCCGACAACCGTCCCGTCGCCAGCGGCGTGCTGAAGGTGGTCGACAACCAGATCGACACCGCCACCGGCACCTTCAAGCTGAAAGCCGAGTTCCCCAACGCGGACGGCAGGCTGTGGCCCGGCCAGTTCGTCAACGTGCGCCTGCGCGTCGACACCGTGAAGGGCGGGCTGGTGGTGCCGGCGCAGGCGGTGCAGCGCGGGCCGGACGGCAGCTACGTCTACCTGCTGCAGCCGGATTCGACCGTGCTGATGCAGCCGGTGCAGGTCGGCGGCGAGGCGGGCGACGGCGCGCTGCTCGTCACCTCCGGCGTGAAGGCCGGCGACCGCGTGGTCACCGAGGGCCAGTTCCGCCTGAAGCCGGGCGCGAAGGTGCTGGCGCTGGCGCCGGGACAGACGCCGCCGCCGGCCAAGATCGAGACCGCGAAGGGCAAGCGCCGCGGCCGGGACGGCTGACGTGGGCATCTCCTCGCTGTTCATCCGCCGGCCGGTCGCCACCTCGCTGCTGATGGTGGCGGTGCTGCTGCTGGGCGTGATGGGCTACCGCGCGCTGCCGGTGTCGGCGCTGCCGGACATCGCCGCGCCCACCATCCAGGTCGCCACACAGTACCCCGGCGCCAGCCCGACCACCATGGCCGCGCTGGTGACCACGCCGCTGGAGCGCGAATTCGGGCAGATCTCCGGGCTGAGGATGATGACCTCGGACAGTGCCTTCGGACTGTCCACCATCGTGCTGCAGTTCGACGAGGGCCGCGACATCGACGCCGCCGCGCAGGACGTGCAGTCGGCGATCAACGCCGCCAAGGGCACGCTGCCGAGCAACCTGCCCTACCCGCCGGTGTACAACAAGGTCAATCCGGCCGACGCGCCGATCCTGACCCTGTCGCTGACCTCCTCCACGCTGCCGCTGCGCGAGGTCAACAACTACGCCGACTCGATCCTCGCGCAGAAGCTCTCGCAGGTAGCCGGCGTCGGTCTGGTCAGCATCGCCGGCAACCTGAAGCCGGCGGTGCGCGTGCAGGTCAATCCAGCCGCGCTGTCCAACCTCGGCCTCACCCTGGAGGACGTGCGCCAGGCGCTGGTGCAGGCCAACGTCAACGGCCCCAAGGGCACGCTGAACGGCGCGGTGCAGTCCTACACCATCGGCAGCAACGACCAGCTCGCCTCGGCCGCCGAATACCAGGACATCATCATCGCCTACCGCAACAACGCGCCGGTGCGGCTCGGCGACGTGGCGCAGGTGGTCGACGGCGTCGAGAACGACCAGCTCGCCGCCTGGGCCGACGGCACGCCGGCGGTGCTGCTGGACATCCGCCGCCAGCCCGGCGCCAACATCGTCGAGACCGTCGCCCGCGTGCGCGCCATGCTGCCGGAGCTGCAGGCGCTGCTGCCCGCCGGCGTGTCGCTGAAGGTGTTCGCCGACCGCACCGTCACCATCCGCGCTTCGGTGCACGACGTGCAGTTCACGCTGGTGCTGACCGTGTTCCTGGTGGTCGCGGTGATCTTCGTGTTCCTGCGCCGCTTGTGGGCGACGCTGATCCCCAGCGTCGCCGTGCCGCTGTCGCTGCTCGGCACCTTCGGCGCGATGACCTTCGCCGGCTTCTCGCTGGACAACCTCTCGCTGATGGCGCTGACCGTCGCGACCGGCTTCGTCGTCGACGACGCGATCGTGATGATCGAGAACATCGTGCGCTACATCGAGCAGGGCCGGCGGCCGCGCGAGGCCGCCGAGGTGGGCGCGAAGGAGATCGGCTTCACCGTGGTGTCGCTGACGGTGTCGCTGATCGCGGTGTTCCTGCCGCTGCTGCTGATGCCGGGCGTCACCGGCCGCCTGTTCCACGAATTCGCCTGGGTGCTGTCGATCGCGGTGGCGATCTCGGCGCTGGTGTCGCTGACGCTGACGCCGATGATGTGCGCCTACCTGCTGAAGCCGGGCGCGCTGCCCAAGGACGACGAGGCCGAGGCTCACGGCGCGCACACCACCTGGGGCCGCATCCTCGACGCCTACGCGCGCAGCCTGGACTGGGTATTCGCGCACCGGCGCCTGACCATCGCGGTGGCGTCGCTGTCGGTACTGATCACCGTCGCGCTGTACCTGGCGATTCCCAAGGGCCTGCTGCCGCAGCAGGACACCGGCCTGATCACCGCGGTGGTCGAGGCCGACCAGAGCATCGCCTTCCCGGCCATGCAGCAGCGCACGCAGGCGGTGGCGGAAGCGCTGCGCCGCGATCCGGCGGTGGCCGGCGTGGCCGCGTTCGTCGGCGCCGGCGCGATCAACCCGACGCTGAACCAGGGCCAGCTCAGCATCGTGCTGAAGCCGCGCGACGAGCGCGACGGCCTCGGCGCCGTGCAGGCGCGCCTGCAGCAGGCGGCCGCGCACATCCCCGGCGTCGCGCTGTATCTGAAACCGGTGCAGGACATCGAGCTGGACAGCCGCGTCGCTCCCACCGACTACCAGTACGTGCTGCAGGACGTGGACGCGGCCGAGCTGGCCGAGTGGGCGAACCGCTACACCGCGGCGCTGCGCCAGCGTCCGGAACTGGCCGACGTCGGCAACAACCTCGCCGCGCAGGGCCTGCAGCTCAGGCTCGACATCGACCGCGACCAGGCCAGCCGCCTCGGCGTGCCGGTGCAGAGCATCGACGACACGCTGTACGACGCCTTCGGCCAGCGCCAGATCACCACCATCTTCACCCAGCTGAACCAGTACCGCGTGGTGCTGGAGGTGGCGCCGCAGTACCGCACCAGCCGCGATCTGCTCGACAAGCTGACCGTGCGCACCGCCGGCAACGCCAGCGGGCGCGCGGTCACGCTGGCCAACGCCTCGCTGGACGCGACCATCAGCGACACCGGCGGCACCGTGCCGCTGTCGACGGTGGCGCGCGCCTCGGTGGTGTCTGCGCCGCTGGTGGTCAGCCACCAGAACCAGCTGCCGGCGGTGACGATCTCGTTCAACCTGGCGCCGGGCCATTCGCTTTCGCAGGCGGTGGATGCGATCCAGCGGGTCGCGCGCGGCATGGACGCGCCGCCGCAACTGCGCGGCCAGTTCATCGGCAAGGCCGCCGAATTTTCCGCCTCGCTGGGCAACGAGGTGCTGCTGATCCTCGCCGCGCTGGTAGTGATCTACATCGTGCTGGGCGTGCTCTACGAGAGCTACATCCATCCGGTGACGATCATCTCCACGCTGCCGCCGGCCGGCGTCGGCGCGCTGCTGGCGCTGATGCTGGCCGGCATGAGCCTGTCGGTGGACGGCATCGTCGGCATCATCCTGCTGATCGGCATCGTCAAGAAGAACGCGATCATGATGATCGACTTCGCGATCGAGGCGCAGCGCCAGGGCCGCACGCCGCTGGAGGCGATCCGCCGCGCCTGCCTGCTGCGCTTCCGCCCGATCATGATGACCACCGCCGCCGCGCTGCTCGGCGCGCTGCCGCTGGCGCTGGGCAGCGGCATCGGCTCGGAGCTGCGCCGGCCGCTCGGCGTCAGCATCGTCGGCGGCCTGCTGCTGTCGCAACTGGTGACGCTGTACACCACGCCGGTGATCTATCTCTACATGGAACGCCTCACGGCGTGGCTGCGCGAACGGCGCGGCCGCGAGCAGGTCGCGGCCGGGGGCGCGGCGTGAACATCTCCGGTCCGTTCATCCGGCGCCCGATCGGCACCTCGCTGCTGGCGGCCGGCATGGCCGTGGCCGGCCTGATCGCCTACTTCCTGCTGGCGGTGGCGCCGCTGCCCAACCTCGAATTCCCGGCGATCTTCGTGCAGGCCAGCCAGCCCGGCGCCGACGCGCGCACCATGGCCTCGACCGTGGCGGCGCCGCTGGAGCGCCACCTCGGCCAGATCGCCGGCATCGACACCATGAATTCGGAGAGCACGCAGGGCTCGTCCTTCGTGTTCATGATCTTCGACGTCGGCCACGACCTCGACGGCGCCGCGCGCGACGTGCAGGCTGCGATCAACGCCGCCGCGCCCGATCTTCCCGCCGGCCTGCGCACCGCGCCGACCTACCGCAAGGCCGACCCCAACCGCGCGCCGATCCTCAGCCTGGCGCTGACCTCGAAGACGGTGCCGCTGTCGCAGCTCTACAACCTCGCCGACTCGCTGCTGGCGCAGCGCATCCGCCAGCAGCCGGGCGTCAGCGACGTCGACATCCGCGGCGGCGCCACCCCGGCGGTGCGCGTCGACCTCAACCTGCGCGCGCTCTCCGCGATGGGCCTCTCCGGCGACGACGTGCGCAATGCGCTGACCGCGGCCAACGTCACCTCGCCGCAGGGTTTCCTCAGCGACGGCCGCACCATGATGGCGGTGTCCGCCAACGACGCATTGCGCACCGCCGCCGACTTCGCCCGCCTGGTGATCGGCGTGCGCAACGGCACGCCGGTGCGCCTCGAGGACGTCGCCCGCGTCTACGATGGCCAGGAGGACCGCTACCAGGCCGCCTGGTTCAACGGCCAACGCGCGATCCTGCTGATGGTGCGCAAGCAGGCCGACGCCAACATCCTGCAGACCGTGCGCTCGATCCAGCAGCAGCTGCCGCTGATGCGCAGCTGGCTGCCGGCCGGCGTCGAGCTGACGCCGTTCTTCGACCGCACCGGCACCATCGAGGCCTCGGTCGACGAGGTGCAGGTGACCCTGCTGATCAGCCTCGGCCTGGTGATCCTGACCATGCTGCTGTTCCTGCGCCGCTGGACGCCGACGCTGATCGCCGGCCTGGCCGTGCCGCTGTCGCTGGCCGGCGCGTTCGCGGCGATGTACGCGCTCGGCTTCACCCTCGACAACCTCTCGCTGATGGCGCTGGTGATCGCCGTCGGCTTCGTCGTCGACGACGCGATCGTGGTGATCGAGAACATCGTGCGCCACCTCGACGCGGGCCTGCCGCCGCTGCAGGCGGCGCTGCAGGGCGCGCGCGAGATCGGCTTCACCGTGGTTTCGATCACGGTGTCGCTGATCGCGGTGTTCATCCCGATGATCTTCGCGCCCGGCTTGCTCGGCCTGCTGTTCCGCGAGTTCTCGGTGACGCTGGCGGCGGCGGTGGCGATCTCCGCGCTGGTCTCGCTGACGGTGACGCCGTCGCTGTGCGCGCGCTTCCTGCGCCCGCACGACGCCGCGCCACCGTCGCAGCTCGGCCGCCGCATCGACGCCTTCCACGCGCGCCTGCACTCGGGTTACGCGCGCCTGCTCGACTGGGCGCTGCGCCACCGCCGGCTGATGGCACTGCAGCCGCTGCTGCTGGTGGCACTGACGGTCGTGCTGTTCGTCACCGTGCCCAAAGGCTTCTTCCCGCAGCAGGACACCGGCATGCTGCGCGGCCATACCGAGAGCGGCGCCGACGTCTCCTACGCGGTGATGGCGGCGCGCCAGCAGCTGATCGCCGCGATCGTGCAGCACGATCCGGCGGTGGACAGCGTCGGCTCGTTCCTCAGCGGCGGCCGCTGGGGCGGCGCCAACACCGGCTCGCTGTTCATCACCCTGAAGCCGTTCGGCGACGGCCGCAAGGACCGCGCCGACGCGGTGCTGGCGCGGCTGCGCGCGGCCGCGGCCAACGTCCCCGGCATCCGCCTCTCGCTCAGCACGGTGCAGGACATCGGCGGCGGCATGGGCGGCGGCAGCTCGGACAAGGCGCAGTACCAGTACGCGCTGAAGGGCGACGACCTCGACGCCCTGCGCGCCTGGGCGCCGCGCGTCGCCGCCGCGCTGCGCGCGCTGCCGCAGTTCAAGGACGTCAGCACCGACTACGACAGCGCCGGCATGCAGCAGAATCTGGTGATCGACCGCGCCGCGGCGGCGCGCCTCGGCGTGTCGATCGCGGCGATCGACAGCGCGCTTTACGACGCCTTCGGCCAGCGCCAGATCTCCACCATCTACTCCGACCTCAACCAGTACAAGGTGGTGCTGGACGCGCTGCCCGGACTGGCGCAGACGCCGCAGGCGCTGCTGAACCTGCACGTGCGCTCCAACCGCGGCGCCATGGTGCCGCTGTCGGCGGTGACGCGCATGGAGGCCGGCGTGGCGCCGCTGGAGGTCGACCACGAGGGCCAGTTCCCGGTCGCCAACGTCTACTTCAACCTCGCGCCCGGCGTGCCGATGGGAACGGCCGGGCCGCTGCTCGAGCGCACCCTGCGCGACTTGCGCGTGCCGGGCAGCATCCGCGGCGAGTTCGGCGGCGACTTCCGCCGCTTCCAGCAGACGCAGGGCGGCGGTCCGTGGCTGATCCTGGCGGCGATCCTCACCGTGTACATCGTGCTCGGCATGCTCTACGAGAACCTGGTGCATCCGGTCACGATCCTGTCGACGCTGCCCTCGGCCGGCGTCGGCGCGCTGCTGGCGCTGCAGATCACCGGCACCGAGCTGTCGGTGGTGTCGGTGATCGCGATCGTGCTGCTGATCGGCATCGTCAAGAAGAACGCGATCATGGTGGTCGATTTCGCGCTGACCGCCGAACGCGAGCGCGGCCTGGCGCCGGAGGCGGCGATCCGCGAGGCCTGCCTGGTGCGCTTCCGCCCGATCATGATGACCTCGATGGTCACCTTCCTCAGCGCGGTGCCGCTGGCGATCGGCTTCGGCGTCGGCGCCGAGATGCGCCAGCCGCTGGGCGTGGCCATGGCCGGCGGCCTGCTGGTCTCGCAGAGCCTGACCCTGCTCAGCACGCCGGCGATCTACCTGGGGTTCGCGCGCCTCGCCGCGCGCCGGCGCGAGCGCCGCGCGCGGCGGCCGGCACCGGCGCCGGCGGCCTGAGTGGGCCGCGGGCGGTTTCGAACGGGGCCGCGGGTCCGACCTCGGGTAAGCTAGGCGCTTGCCCGGTACGCCTTTCGCATGAACGCCTCCCGCCCGCACCTCCGGCTCGGCCCGCGCGCGCTGGTGCGCACGCTGGCCTGGTTGCGCCTGACCGCGATCGCCGGCCAGACCATCGCCGTGCTGGTGGTGGCCTATGGCCTCGGCATCCCCCTCCCGCAACTGCAACTGTTCGCGGGCATCGGCGTGCTGTCGGTGTTCGCCGCCTTCGCGGCCTGGCGGCTGGGGCGCAGCTGGCACGTCGGCGAGGCCGAGGCGGTGGCGCACATCGCCGTCGACACGCTGGTGCTGGGCTACCTGCTCTATCACACCGGCGGCGCCGCCAATCCGTTCGTCACCCTGATGCTGGTGCCGATCGCGCTGGCCGCCGCGGCGCTGTCCACGCGCGGCGTCGCCGCGGTGGCGACGCTGGCCGGCCTGGCCTACCTGTTGCTGATGCGCTGGTCCGTGCCGCTGCCGCACCTGCAGGCCGCAGGTTACGGCGGCTTCCGCCTGATCGTGATCGGCATGGCCGTCAACTTCGCCATCGCCGCGCTGCTGCTCGGCGTGTTCGCCGCGCGCCTCGCCGGCGCGCTGCGCGCCCAGCAGGACGAGGTGCAGCGCGTGCGCGAGCGCGCGCTGCGCGACGAGGGCATCCTCGCCATCGCCACGCAGGCGGCCGGCGCGGCGCACGAGCTGAACACGCCGCTGTCGACGATGCGCACCCTGCTCACCGAGCTGAAGCGCGAACGCGGCAGCGATGCCGCGCTGGACGAGGACCTCGAACTGCTGGCCGGCCAGGTCGAGCGCTGCCGCGGCATCCTGCGCGAGATGGCCAGCTTCGGAAAGATGCAGTTGACGCAGACGCCGGAGCGCACCACCCTCGGCGCGTTCGTGCACGACTGCACGGAACGCTTCCGCCTGCTGCGCCCCGAAGCCGAGGCCAGCGTCGAGATCGGCGAAGGCGACGCGGCGCTGCCGCTGCGCGTGCAGCCCGGCCTGCGCCATGCGCTGATCAACCTGCTCAACAACGCCGCCGACGCCTCCGCGCAAAACGATTCCGGCCGCGTCGGCCTGCTCGCGCGCCGCGAGCGCGGCTGGATCGAACTGCGCGTGCGCGACCAGGGCCCGGGCTTCACCGAGGACCCGCGCAATGCGACCATGCTGGGCCATTCGCGCAAGCACGACGGCCTGGGCCTCGGGCTGGCGCTGGCGGAAGCCACCGCCGAACGCCTGGATGGCGAGCTGTCGCTGGGCCACGCGCCGGACGGCGGCGCCGAAATCTGTCTGCGTTTGCCGCTGAGCGCGGTGGGAGATCGAACTTGAACCAGAGCAACGAACGTCTGCTGATCGTCGACGACGATGCCGTGTTCGTGCGCGTGCTGGCGCGCGCGCTGGGCGCCCGCGGCTACCAGGTCAGCGTGGCGCAGAACGCCGCCGCCGCGCGCGAGGCCGCGCGCGCCGAGCGCCCCGACGCGATCGTGCTCGATCTCAAGCTCGGCGAGGAGAACGGCCTGGCGCTGATCCCCGAGCTGCTGGGCATCGTGCCGCGCGCGCGCATCCTGCTGCTGACCGGCTACGCCTCGATCGCCACCGCGGTGGAGGCGATCAAGCGCGGCGCGCACGACTACCTGGCGAAGCCGGTCGATGCCGACGCCGTGGTGCGCGCGCTGGCGGAGGGCGACGCGCGCGACCCGCTGGCCGAAACCGGCGCGCCGCCGCCGCCGGACGCGCCGCCGCCGCTGCGCCGCCTGGAGTGGGAGCACATCCAGCGCGTGCTGGCGGAATGCGACGGCAACATCTCCGAGGCCGCGCGCCGGCTCGGCCTGCACCGCCGCACCCTGCAACGCAAGCTGGCCAAGCGGCCGGTGCGCGAGCGCCCGCTCGAAGAGGATTGAACCCGCCGCGGCGCGCGCGGCGACGGCGCGGTCCGCTTCCGTTGCGTGCCCGTGGCAAGAGCATTCGGACACGGATTCGCGCGGATCGGAGAAAAGCTCTATCCGCGTTCCTCCGCGCCAATCGACGTCGAGGAATCTCGTGTCGCCTGCGCGCAGGCGCCTGCGGTGGACGCCTACGGCTGGGCGCCGGCCTCGTCGGCGTAGATCGCCACGTGCGGCACGCCGTCGGCGCCGATCCAGCCGCGGAACATGCCGTCGGTGTTGAACGGCGTGGCGAAGCTGCCGTCGGCGCCCAGCACGATGGCGCCGCCGTCGCCGCCGAGCGCGGGGATCTCGCGGTCGATCACGTCCTCGGCGGCCTGCTTCACCGGCTGGCCCATCTCGGCCACGCGCATGCAGATGGTGTGCGCGGCCACGGTGCGGATGTAGAACTCGCCCCAGCCGGTGCCGGACACCGCGCACTTGGCGTTGGCGTAGGTGCCGGCGCCGATGATCGGCGAATCGCCGACGCGGCCCCAGCGCTTGTCGGTCATGCCGCCGGTGGAGGTGCCGGCGGCGAGGTGGCCCTGCCGGTCCAGCGCCACCGCGCCGACCGTGCCGAAATGCTTGGCGGTCTCGACGTCGGCGTGCGGCTGCTTGGCCGCGTCTTCCTGCAGCGCCTTCTGCAGCTGCTGCCAGCGCTCCTCGGTGCGGAAGTACGACGCGTCGACCAGCGCGATGCCCTGCTGCCTGGCGAAGGCCTCGGCGCCGTCGCCGACCAGCATCACGTGCGGCGAATGCTCCATCACCGCGCGCGCCAGCAGGATCGGGTTCTTCACGTGATGCACGTTGGCGACCGCGCCGGCGCGCAGCGTGGCGCCGTCCATGATCGCCGCGTCCAGCTCGTTCTTGCCGTCGTGGGTGAACACCGCGCCCTTGCCGGCGTTGAAGTGCGGGTCGTCCTCCAGCACGGTGATCGCCGCGGTCACCGCGTCCAGCGCCGGCTTGCCCGCCTGCAGCTCGGCGTAGCCGTGCCGCAGCGCCTCGGCCAGCTTGGCGCGGATCGCCTTCTCCGTGGCCGGGTTCATGTCCTTCCTGATCACGCCGGCGCCGCCGTGGATCACCAGGACGGGCGTGGCGGCATGGCTCATGGCGGCGGCTCCGAAGGCGACGAGCGTGGCGGCGAGCAGGCGTTGGCGCAGCTTCATGATGGACCTCCCCGGGGAAACGGCGCGAGTATAGCCACGCCGGCCCACGCGGCATGGGTGCATCGTCACGACGCGCGCTCAGCGCAGTCGCGCCACCCGCGGCGCCAGCACCTTCCAGACGTTGTCCAGCACCCGCGGCTCGCCGGCGGCGGCGGGGTGCAGGCCGTCGTCCTGCATCAGCGCCGGATCGAGCGCCACGCCGTCCAGCAGGAACGGCACCAGCGGCAGGCGGTAGCGCGCCGCGAGGTCGCGGTAGACCGCGCGCAGATCACCGCGGTACCGCGGCCCGTAGTTGACCGGCAGCTCGATGCCGATCAGCAGCACCTCGACCTCGGCCGCGCGACAGACGCGGATCATCGCTTCGAGGTTGGCGCGGATCTCGGCGAGCGGCAGGCCGCGCAGGCCGTCGTTGGCGCCGAGTTCGAGGATCACCAGCGCCGGCCGGTGCTCCTGCAGCAGCGCCGGCAGCCGGGTCACGCCGTCCGCCGTGGTCGCGCCGCTGACGCTGGCATTGATCACCGGCCGCGGCGCCTTCATCTCCCGCAAACGGACTTCCAGCAGATGCACCCAGCCGGCGTCCGCGGGAATGTTGTGCGCGGCCGACAGCGAATCGCCCAGCACCAGCACGGGCGGCGGCGCGGCAAGGGCCGCGGCGGAGGCGACCATCAGCAGCAGGACCACGAGGATTCGACGCATGAGCCCACCTTTACTGAGCGCACGCGGTCTTGGCAAGTCGGTGACCGGCCCGGAAGGACGACTGGACATCCTCGCCGGCGTCGACCTCGCGGTGGCCGCGGGCGAGAGCGTCGCCATCGTCGGCGCCTCCGGCTCCGGCAAGACCACCCTGCTCGGCCTGCTCGCCGGTCTCGACGTGCCGAGCGCGGGCAGCGTCGAACTGGACGGCCACGCGCTCGAGGCGCTGGACGAGGAAGGCCGCGCGGACCTGCGCCGGCGCCTGGTCGGCTTCGTGTTCCAGTCGTTCCACCTGCTGCCGGCGCTGACCGCGGAGGAGAACGTGATGCTGCCGTTGGAGCTGGACGGCGCCGACGACGCGCGCGAACGCGCGCGCGCCGCGCTGGCCGCGGTCGGCCTGGACGCGCGCCGCGGCCACTATCCCTACCAGCTCTCCGGCGGCGAGCAGCAGCGCGTCGCGCTGGCGCGCGCGTTCGTGCACCGCCCGCGCGTGCTGTTCGCCGACGAACCCACCGGCAATCTCGACCGGCGCACCGGCCGCGCCGTCGGCGACCTGCTGTTCGAGCTGAACCACGCGCACGGCACCACCCTGGTGCTGGTCACCCACGACCTCAAGCTGGCCGAGCGCTGCGGCCGCGTGATCGAGCTGGAAGGCGGCCGCCTGAAGGCGGCGGCATGAACACGCTGCGGCTGGCCCTGCGCAGCCTGCGCCGCGAATGGCGCCTGCCCGAACTGCGCACGCTGGCGCTTGCGCTGGTGCTGGCGGTGGCCGCGCTGGGCGCGGTGGCGACGCTGGCGGCGCGCGTCGAGCGCGCGCTGCTGGACAGCGCGGCGGAGCTGATCGGCGGCGACCTCGGCGTCGGCGCGCGCGCGCCGCTGCCGGCCGAGCTGGCCGCGCGGGCGCGCGCGCTCGGCCTCGAGGTCGGCGCCGCGGCGAGCTTCCCCAGCGTCGCCTTCGCCGGCGAGCGCAGCCAGCTGCTGGACGTGCAGGCGGTCGACGGCGCCTACCCGTTGCGCGGCACGCTGCAGCTCGCCGGCGCCGACGGCCGCGCCTACGCCGGCCGCGGCATCGCGCCGGGCACGGCGGCGCTGGACCACCGCGCGCTGGTCGCCCTCGGCCTGCGCGTCGGCGACCGCGTGCAACTCGGCGGCCGCGATCTCGCGATCGCCGCGGAGCTGGTGCGCCAGCCGGACGGCGGCGAGCTGTTCGCGCTGGCGCCGCGCGCGCTGATGAATCTCGGCGACGCCGAGGCCGCCGGCCTGCTCGGCGTCGGCAGCCGCGCGCGCCACCGCCTGATGCTGGCCGGCGCGCCGGCCGCGCTGGCCATGTTCCAGCGCTACGCCGAGCCGCGCCTGCCGGCCGGCGGCGAGATCCTCACGCCGGCGAAGACCCAGGAGCGCCTGAGCGCCGCCTTCGACCGCGGCGAGGCGTTCCTGCGCCTGGCGGCGCTGCTGGCCGCTCTGTTGGCCGGCGTGGCGATCGCGCTGGCCGCGCAGCGCTATGCGCGGCGCAAGACCGACGAGGTGGCGCTGCTGCGCGCGCTGGGCGCGCCGCGCCGGCAGGTGCTGGCGACGCTGGCGCTGATCCTCGCGCTGATCGCGCTGCCGGCGGCCGCGTTTGGCGGCGCGCTGGCGCTCGGCCTCGCCGAAGGCGTGTTCGCGCTGGCGCACGCCCTGTTCCCGCAGGCGCGGCCGGCGCTGCCGCTGGCGCCGGCGTTGGCCGCGGCCGGCGCCGGCCTCGCCGTGCTGGCCGGCTTCGCCTTGCCGCCGCTGGCGCGCCTCGCCGAAGTGCCGCCGGTGGCGGTGTTCCGGCGCATGCCGAACCGACGCGTGCGCCGCTTCGACGCCCTGTACCTGGTGCCGGTGGCGGTCGCGGTGCTGCTGATCGCCGCCGAGAGCGGTTCGCTGCGCGTGGCCGGCATCCTCGCCGGCAGCCTCGCCGGCGTGGCGCTGGTCGCGGCGACGCTGGCCGCGAGCCTGCTGGCGCTGGCGCGGCGCCTTGCGCCCGGCGCGCATCCGGCGCTGCGGCTCGGGCTGTCCTCGCTGGCGCGGCGGCGCGGCCTGACCCTGGTGCAGGCCACGGCGATCGCGCTCGGCCTGACCGCGCTGCTGCTGCTCGCCGTGGTGGCGCCGGCGCTGCTGGACGGCTGGCGCCGCGAGCTGCCGGCCGACACGCCCAACTGGTTCGTGCTGAACCTGCAGGACGACCAGCGCGACGCCGTCGGCGCGGAGCTGGCGCGCCTCGGCGCCGACCAGTTGAACATGCTGCCGCTGACCGTCGGCAAGCTCGCCGCGATCGACGGCCGCGTGCCGCGCGCCGAGGACTTCCGCGACCCGCGCGCCCGCGAATGGCTGGACAACCAGCTCCGGCTGTCGTGGAGCGCGGCGCTGCCGCAGGCGAACCGCGTGGTCGCCGGCCGCTGGTTCGCGGCGCAGCCGGCGGAGCCGGAGGTGTCGGTCGACCGCGGCTGGGCCGAAACCTTCGGCTTGAAGCTCGGCGACACGCTGACCTTCGCGGTCGGCGACCGCACGCTGACCGCGCGCATCACCAGCCTGCGCGGCGTCGACTGGAGCTCGTTCCGCGTCAACTTCTTCCTGCTGCTCGATCCCGCGCACGCCGCCGACCTGCCGCACACCTGGCTGGCCAGCTTCCATCTCGACAAGGGCCGCGGCGACGCGCTGGCCGCGGTCACGCGCGCGCATCCCAACCTCACGCTGATCGACGTCAACGCGCTGCTCGACCGCATCCGCGACATCATCGGTCGCGTCGCCGGCGCGGTGCGCTGGGTGCTGGGTTTCAGCCTGCTGGCCGGCGCGCTGGTGCTGGCGGCGGCGCTGGCGGCCAGCGCGCGCGAGCGGCGCCACGAGGCCGCGCTGCTGCGCACGCTGGGCGCGCGCGGGCGCCAGCTCACCGCGGCGGTGGCGGCGGAATTCGCCGCGCTCGGCCTGATCGCCGGCCTGACCGCCGCCGCCGGCGCTGCCGCCGCCGGCCTCTGGTTCGCCGCACGCGTGCTGAAGCTGGACGGCTTCGTGCCGCCGCTGGCGCCGCTGATCGGCGCCGCCGCAGCCGCCGCCGGCGCCGTCACCCTGCTCGGCCTCGTCGGCACGCGCCGCGTGCTGCGCACGCCGCCGCTGGCGGTGCTGCGGCGGGGCTGAATTTCCACGGCCGGCGTGCCCCGGCTCCTGCCTCCTCCTCCGGAGACGGGGTCTGCACGCGTGCACGTGCGAGGGTCGTGCGGTTGCTGCTAGCGTGCACGCAACCCCAAGGAGCATTGCCCATGCCGATCCGCCACCTCGCCCCGATCGCCCTGCTGATCGGCTCGAACGTATTCATGACCTTCGCCTGGTACGGCCACCTCAAGTTCACCGACCGGCCGCTGTGGGCGGTGATCCTGGTGAGCTGGGGCATCGCCTTCTTCGAGTACTGCCTGCAGGTGCCGGCCAACCGCATCGGCTACGGCGTCTACAACCCGGCGCAGCTGAAGACCATCCAGGAGATCATCACCCTGGTGGTGTTCATGGCGTTCTCGGTGTTCTATCTGGGCGCGCAGGTACGCTGGAACCACCTGGTCGGCTTCGCCCTGATCGTGGCGGCGGCGTTCTTCATCTTCTACGAGTGAGCAGGTCGGCGCAGGGCGGGGCGGGAACGGCGCGCGCTGGCCGCCTGAACGCGGGTTCGGGTCGCCTGTGCGCAGTGCCCGGGAGAAGCGTGCGGCGCGTCGTTCCCGCGCGGGGACCCGCGCAGGAGCCTGCATGCAGGCGCCCCCCGGGCGCAGGAATCATCTCAGGAGGCGGTGCATGCCCGCTCAGTCGCCGGAGACGTGCGGCACGCTGACCTTGCCGCCGATGTCGCGGTAGCTGATGTCGCCGCTGCCGGTGGATTCCACGGTGAAATTGCCGCGCACGCCGCTGGCGCTGACGTCGCCGCTGCCGGTGCTGCCGACCCAGACGTCGCGGCCGACGTCGCTGACGCCGACGTCGCCGGAGCCGGTCGATTCGACGCGCACGTTGCCGCCGACGTGGGCGAAGTTGAGATCGCCGGAACCGCTGTGGCCGACGTCGACGTCGCCGCGCACGCCGTCGACACGCACGTCGCCCGAACCGGTCGAGCGCAGCTCGACGCTGCCGACGTCGTGGGCTTCGACGTCGGCCGACCCCAGCCGCAGGATCAACGCGCCGGCGATGTTGCGCGCGCGCAGGTCGCCGGAACCGGAGCCGAAGTCGAGCGAGGCCACGCCGCCGGCATCGACGTCGCCGGAACCGCTGTCCACGGCCGCGGCCAGCGCGGCCGGCACGCGCACGTGCAGGTCGAGGTAGGCGTAGCTGGAGCCGAACAGGCTGATGTGGATGCCGCGGTCGCGGTTGTCGGCGGTCACGGTCAGGCGGTCGCCGCCGCGCTCCTGCCGCACGGTCAGCTCGTCCAGCCATTTCGGATCGGAAGCGCAGGCCTTACCGCGCACTTCGACGCGCTTGAGGCCGGGCACGCCTTCCAGCACGAGGTCGCTGGAGCCGAGCTTCAGCGCGACCGTGCGCAGGCCGGCGGCGTCGAGGTCGAAGTTGCGGTCGGCGGAGTAGCGGCATTCGCGCGCGCCGGCCGCGAGCGGCAGGGCGAGCAGGACGAGGACGATCGGGACACGCATGGCGGACCTCCGCGACGGGTGGGGATGACGCATCTGTGATGCACGATCATCGCACGCCGTTGAAACGCCGATGCCGTGACCGATGGCACGGCCGTCAACGGCGGGCCGCCTGGCGCGTTCCGGCGGGTGTCGACCCCGACGGAGACGCCCCCATGACCCGCAACACCGTACTCGCCTTCGCCCTCGGCGCGCTGCTCGCCGGCGGCCTGTCCTATGCGCTGGCGGCGCCGCGCGCCTCCATGGATGACGCGGCCGCCCTGACCGACGGCTACGGCCACCACGGCGGCGGCATGATGCGCATGCGCGGCGCGGCGCTGCCCGCACGCGCGGCGATAGGCGATCTGCGCCGCATCGAGCGCCTGTACCTGATCGACGGCCGCGCCAAGGACCTGCCGGCGCTGTACAAGGACGTGCTGGCCAAGACGCGGAACCCGATCGTGCGCACCTACGCCTACCGCCACCTCGCGCACGCGCAGCTGAAGCCGGCCAACCTCGACCAGGCCATCGCCACGCTGAAGCAGAGCCTGGACGAGGATCTGGCGCGGCTGGACAAGGCGCCCGCGCCGGAACGCCAGTAGCGCGAGGACACCGCTCCGGCCGCGGCGGCGCGCATGCTCCCTGCTGCAGCGGCCGTGGCCGCGACCGGAGCGGACGGATCCTCCGCGGCTGCCCGGGATGACCGACGTCCCGGGACGCGACCACGGTCGCCCCTACGCGAGCGCCCCGCAATTCATTCCCGCTCCTCGGCCTTGGCGCGGTCCCACAGCGCGTCCTGCTCGGCCAGGGTCTTGCCCAGCAACGTCTCGCCCGCGGCGCGGGCGAGCGCCTCCATGCGGCGGAAGCGGCGTTCGAACTTGGCGTTGGCGCGGCGCAGCGCGCGCGAGGGATCCACCTTGACGTGGCGCGCCAGGTTGACGATCACGAACAGCACGTCGCCGATCTCGTCCTCGAGCCGCTCGACTGGCGCGCCGGCGGCGAACTCGGCACGCACCTCCTCGAGTTCCTCCTCGAGCTTGTCCAGCACCGGATCGGGACCGGGCCAGTCGAAGCCGACGGTGGCCGCGCGCTGCTGCAGCTTCAGCGCGCGCTGCCACTCCGGCAGGCCGCGGGCGATGCCGGCCAGCGCGCTGTCGTCCCGCTCGCCCTTGGCGGCGCGCTCGCCGGCCTTGATCGCCTCCCAGGCGCGCGTCTGTTCGGCGGCGTCGGCGTAGCGCGCGTCGGCGAACACGTGCGGGTGGCGGCGCACCAGCTTGTCGCTGATCGCCTCGACCACGTCGGCGAAGCGGAACAGCCCGGCCTCCTCGGCCATGCGCGCGTGGAACACCACCTGCAGCAGCAGGTCGCCCAGCTCGTCGCGCAGCGCGGCGTGGTCCTTGCGGTCGATCGCGTCGACGACCTCGTAGGCTTCTTCCAGCGTGTACGGCGCGATGCTGTCGAAGGTCTGCTGCGCGTCCCATGGGCAGCCGCGCTCGGGGTCGCGCAGGCGCGCCATGATCGCCAGCAGATCGTCGAGCGTGTAGCGGGGCGTGTCGTTCATGGCGCAGCGGGCTGGCGCAGGCGCGCGATCCAGTCGACGCGCGGGTCGCCGACGGCGAGGAAGTCGGGGTTGAGCAGCGACTCCTTGGCGTTGTAGGTCAGCGCGCGGCCGTCGAGATCGAGCACCGCGCCGCCGGCCTCCTCCAGCACGCACTGCGCGGCGGCGGTGTCCCATTCGCTGGTCGGACCGAGGCGGAGATACAGGTCGGCGTCGCCACGCGCGATCAGGCAGAACTTCAGCGAGGAGCCCATCGGCAACAGCACGTGCTCGCCCAGCGCGGCCAGCAGCGCCGCCTGCTGCGGGTTGCCGTGCGAACGGCTGCCGGCGACCACCAGCGGCCGCGCCGGCGCGCGCACCGCCAGCGGCTCGGGCAACGCGCCCGGCGCGCGTTCACGGAACGCGCCGCCGCCGGTGGTGGCGCTGTACAGCTCGCCGCTCACCGGCGCCAGCACGATGCCGAGGACGGCGCGGTGGTCCTCGATCAGCGCGATGTTGACGGTGAACTCGCCGTTGCGCTTGATGAACTCGCGCGTGCCGTCCAGCGGATCGACCAGCCAGTGCCGCGGCCAGGCGCGCCGCTCGCTCCACGGCACGGCGGCGGATTCCTCCGACAGCACCGGGATGTCCGGCGTCAGCGCGCGCAGGCCGTCGACCAGGATGCGGTGCGCGGCCATGTCGGCCGCGGTCAGCGGCGAGGCATCGTCCTTGTGCTCGACGCCGAAGCTGGTGGCGTACACCTTGAGGATCGCGGTGGCGGCCTGCCGCGCCAGTCGCGCCGCCTCGCGCCGGTAGCGTTCGAGCGTGCTCATGCGGGGCGGAAGCGGCCGGCGAGGTATTCGCGCGCCATGAACAGCGCGGCGATCGAGCGGCCCTCGGTGACGTCCTCGCGGCCGAGCAGCTTGTGCAGCTCGGCGAACTTCCACGGCACCACCTCCAGCTCCTCCGGCTCGTCGCCCGGCAGGCGCTCGGGGTAGAGATCCTGCGCCAGCACCACGTAGGTCTCGTGGGTCATGTACGCCGGCGACAGCGACAACCGGCCGATCACGCGCAACTCGCGCGCGCCGTAGCCGACCTCCTCCTTCAGCTCGCGGTCGGCGCCCTGCTCGATGGTCTCGTCGTGGTCGAGCCGCCCTTTCGGCAGGCCGAGCTCGTAGCGGTTGACGCCGACGCCGTATTCGCGCACCAGCAGCACGGTCTCGGCGTCGCGCACCGGCACGATGATCACCGCGCCGAGGCCGGAGCCTTTCAGGCGCTCGTAGGTGCGGCGCTCGCCGTTGGAGAACTCGAGGTCGACCTGCTCGACGCGCAGGAAGCGGCTGGCGTCGACCAGACGGGTGGCGTGGATCACGGGCGGTTTGCGGGGCATGCGCGGATTGTAGCGGCAGCGGCTGACGAATCCCGCGCTGCCGCCGCGATGCGGACGGACGCCGTGCGGATATCCCGCGGCGCGCTTGTCTCCCTCTCCCCCGAAGGGGAAGGGTCGGGGTGAGGGGGTGCCGTCCGCAGGACGGCCATGCTCGGCGGCGGACTCGCCTGACGCGCTACACGAGCGTCCCCCTCACCCTGCTCTCTCCCCCCGCCGCGGAGAGGGAAGAGCGCAGCGCCGTCAGCCGCGGCTTCTCAGGTGGTCCGTGCGAACCGCCGCAGCGCCTCGGCGTGGATCGCCGGCACGCCGGCCAGCACGCTGGTGGTGTCGAGCGTCGGCGCGCCGCCGTCGAGGTCGGTGAACGTGCCGCCGGCCTCGCGCACGATCACCGCCAACGCGGCGATGTCGAGGATGTTGACGTCGGACTCGATCACCAGATCCAGCCCGCCGCGCGCCAGCAGGTGGTAGTGGCAGAAATCGCCGTAGCCGCGGATGCGGTTGCTGGCGCGGATCAGCGCGCCCAGCGCCTGCCAGCGCGGGCCCGCGGTCAGCGTCTTCACGTTGCCGATGGACAGCGATGCCTGCGCGAGCTCGCGCGTCTCCGCCACGCGCACGCGCTCGCCGTCGAGAAACGCGCCGCCGCCGGCGCGCGCCCACATGGTTTCGCCGTACACGGGCGCGCAGGACACACCGGCGACCAGCGCGCCGCGCTGCATCAGCGCGATCTGCGTGGAGAAGAACGGCGTGCGCCGCACGAAGCTCTTGGTGCCGTCCAGCGGATCGACCAGCCAGAGGCAATCGCCGGTGCCGTCGCGGCCCAGCTCCTCGCCGTGGATGGCGTGGTCCGGAAACGCCGCGCGCAGCACCGAGCGGATCGCCGTCTCCGCTTCGCGGTCGGCGACGGTGACGGGCGTGGCGTCGGCTTTCAGCTCGACCTGCACCTCGCGCCGCCAGTAGTGGCGCAGCACCTCGGCGGCGGCGCCGGCGGCTTCGCGCGCGGTCGCCAGCGCGCGTTCGAGAAAGGCGACATCGATGCTCATCCTGCGTTCCTCACCAGACCACGCCGCGCTTGATGCGCAGCACCACGCGGCCGTCCGCCGCCGGCGCGCCGAAACGCGCCAGCGCGCGGCGCACGCGTGCGTCGTCGCGGCGCGGCGTCAGCTCCAGTTGCAGCGTCCAGCCCAGCGGCAGGATACGGTAGCGGCCGGCGACCGCCACCTCGCCGCGGCCGTCGTCGCGCATGGCGCCGCCGATACTGCCGTCCGGCCGTACCGCGGCGTCGGCGACGACCTCGCCCAGCGTCACCGCGCCGTCGCCCAGCGTGGCGTCGCGCCACACGGCGCGCGCCTGCAGCGCGGTCGGCCAGCCGCGCGCCAGTTGCGCGCGGTCCACCTGCGCGACGATCGTGCCGCCGAGCGCCGGCACATCGTCGTCCAGCAGCGGCGCCAGGCGCGCGGCCGGCAGCTCGAGCGCGACG
>NZ_DF970157.1 GCF_000953855.2 Mizugakiibacter sediminis | reverse complement strand
GCCCTCCATGGCCGGGCGCTCGCCGGCGCGCGATGCCCTTCGAGACATCGCGCGTCTTCCCGCATCAAAGCCGTTCTTCCAGATAGGTGTAGCCGGTCAGCCCCGCTTCCAATGCGGCCTCGAGCTTCGCGGCCTCGTCCGCGCCGAGGCCGGCGGCGGCGAGCTTGTCGCGGTAGGCGGCGCGCAGCGCGTCCAGCGAATAGCCGACGTAGTCGAGCAGCATGTCGACGCGGTCGCCGCGGCGGAAATCGCTCAGCGCGAGGCGGCCGTCGCCGTCGAGGCGCACGTTGACTGCGTCGGTGTCGCCGAACAGGTTGTGGATGTCGCCCAGCGTCTCCTGGTAGGCGCCGACCATGAAGATGCCGAGCCGGTACGGCTCGCCGGCGCGCGGCGCGTGCAGCGGCAGGCTGGCGTCGACGCCGGCGGCGTCGACGTACTGGTCGATGCGGCCGTCGGAATCGCAGGTGAGGTCGGCCAGCACGCCCCGCCGCTGCGGGCGCTCGTCGAGGCGCGCCAGCGGCACGATCGGGAACACCTGGTCGATCGCCCACACGTCCGGCACCGACTCGAATACGGAGAAATTGACGAAGTACTTGTCGACCAGCTTGGCGTCCAGCTCGTCCAGCGCCTCGCGGTGCGCGCGCTCGGCCGGCGACAGCCGCGCGCGCACGCCGCGCGCGATGGCGAAGAACAGGTCGTCGAGGCGCGCGCGCGCGGCGAGGTCGAGCTGGCCGAGCGCGTACAGCGCCTGGCCTTCGGCGAGGTGGTACTGCGCTTCGTGGTACAGCTCCAGCGGCGGCCGCGCGTCCAGCGCGGCGTGGATGTCGCGCAGGTGGCGCAGCACGGCCGGCTCGTCCGCCTGCGCCGGCGCGATCGCGCCTGCGGGCGCCGGCTCGACGTCGCTGACGTTGACCACCAGCACGGCGTGGTGCGCGGTCATCGCACGGCCGGCTTCGGTGATCACGTGCGGCGGCGCCAGGCCTTCCGCGGCGCAGGCTTCGGCCAGCGGCTGCACGATGGTGGCGGCGTACTGGTCGAGGCCGTAGTTGACCGAGCAGAAACCGCGCGAGCGCGTGCCCTCGTAGTCGACGCCGAGGCCGCCGCCGACGTCGACGTAGCGCAGGCCGATGCCGAGCCGGCTGAGCTCGACGAAGTGGCGTGTCGCCTCGCGCATGCCGGCGGCGATGTCGCGCACGTTGGAGAGCTGCGAGCCCATGTGGAAGTGCAGCAGCTTCAGCGCGTGCGCCAGGCCGGCCGCCTTCAGCTGCGCCACCAGCTCCAGCACCTGGCGCGGGTTCAGGCCGAACTTGGCCTTGTCGCCGCCGGTGTTCTGCCACTTGCCGGCGCCGATGGTGGCGAGGCGCACGCGCACGCCGAGCAGCGGCTCGACGCCGAGCGCGCGCGCCTCCTCGATCACGTGCGCCAGCTCGGAGAGCTTCTCGACGACGATGAACACGTCGAGGCCGAGCCTGCGGCCGATCAGCGCGAGGCGCACGTACTCGCGGTCCTTGTAGCCGTTGCAGACCACCACGCTGCCCGGCCTGGCCAGGCCGAGCACCGCCATCAGCTCCGGCTTGGAGCCGGCCTCGAGGCCGAAGCCGGCGTCGCCGGCCGCGGCCAGCGCGCCGGCCACCGCGCGCTGCTGGTTGACCTTGATCGGATACACGGCGGTGTAGCCGCCGGCGTAGCCGTGCGCGACCATCGCCCGCGCGAACGCCTGCCGCAGGCGCTGCAGCCGGTCGCCGAGGATGTCGGGAAAGCGCAGCAGCAGCGGCAGGCGCAGGCCGGCCGCGCGCGCCTGCTCGACGGCGTCGGCCAGCGCCAGCGCGGGGCCGCCGGGACCGCGCGGCTGCGCGGTGACGCGGCCCTGCGCGTCGATGTCGAAATAGCCGTCGCTCCAGTGCGCGACGGCGTAGGTGCGGCGCGCGTCGTCGATCGTCCAGGGGGTCGCCATCGTGGCAGTCTCCCGAGGTGGCGGCCTCGCGGCGGCCGGCCGTGGCGCGAGGCGCACGGCGCGGCGCGACCCGCGGGCCCGGGTCGAAAGAGCGTCGCAGCGGCGGGCTTTGACGGCATCGCGCCCGGAAACCGGGGCACTGGCGGCCGGGAGCCTCGTACGCCGCGGGGCCGCCAGGGTTGCGTAGTGTAGCGGCCGCGCGCGTTCATGTGTGCGCCGCGCCGGAACCGCTACAATCGCGCGCTTCGCACGCCCCACCGGAACGACCCGCCATGTCGCAACCCAGCTGGTTCACCGAGGCCCACGAGGGCTCGGGCTCGTCCATCGGCTATCGCATCGAGCGCCTGCTGCACGCCGAGAAGACGCCGTACCAGACCATCGAGATCTACCAGACCACCGACTGGGGCAACCTGATGGTGATCGACGGCTGCATCATGCTGACCAGCCGCGACAATTTCCTTTACCACGAGATGATGACGCACCCGGCGCTGTTCACCCACGCGCGCGCCAAGCGCGTGGTGATCATCGGCGGCGGCGACTGCGGCACGCTGCGCGAGGTGCTGAAGCACGAGGAAGTCGAGCACGCCGTGCAGGTGGAGATCGACGAGCGCGTCACCCGCCTCGCCGAGCAGTACTTCCCCGAGCTGTGCGCATCCAACGCCGATCCGCGCGCCGAGCTGCTGTTCATCGACGGCATCAGGTACATGGCCGAGTGCGAGCCGGATTCGCTGGACGTGGTGATCGTCGATTCCACCGATCCGGTCGGCCCGGCGGAAGGCCTGTTCAACGCCGCGTTCTACGCCAGCTGCTTCAAGGCGCTGCGCCAGGGCGGCATCCTCGTGCAGCAGTCGGAGTCGCCGCTGGCGCACCTCGACCTGATCCGCGCGATGCGCGGCGCGATGCGCAGCGCCGGCTTCCACGCCCTGCGCACGCTGCCGTTCCCGCAACCCTGCTACCCGACCGGCTGGTGGAGCTGCACGATGGCGCGCAAGGGCGCCGACCTCGCCGGCTTCCGCGAGCGCGGCGCCGCCACCAAGCAGTTCGCCACGCGCTACTACAACGCCGAGACGCACAAGGCCGCGCTGGCGCAGCCGGAATTCCTGCGTGAGGCGCTGGGGGACTGAGATCAGAACAGCCGCGCGCGCGGTTTCGGCAGCAGCACCAGCGCCAGCGTGGCGAGCGGCCCGAACAGCAGCGACAGCAGAAACCAGATCAGGCCGCCGCGGCCCTTGCCCTGGGCGAGCCCGGCGTTGATCAGGGCGAGCGTGCCCCAGCCGACGAAGTAGGGGGCGCGCTCGGACGCGAACAGCGCGAGATGTTCCATCGCGATCCTCCGGAGATGATGCCCGGCATGCGCACCCGCCCGCCCTGTCCCGCCGCTCCGCGGCGCCCGCAGTCCGCGTGCGCTGGTCGAGCGGCCGATTGTAGGCCAGCGGCCTGAACCGCGACCGCCATGGCCGCGCGCATCGTCCCCGCCTTCGCCTTCATCGTCGCGCTGATCGCGATCGGCCACCTGCTCGGCCGTCGCCGCGTGCTGCCCGAGCGCGCCGCCGACACGCTCAACCTGGTGGTGCTGTACGTCAACCTGCCGGCGGCGGTGCTGCTGCACGCCTCGAAGCTGCACGCATCGCCGCAGCTGCTCGGCCTGGTCGCGGTGCCGTGGCTGCTGCTCGGCGCCAGCGTGCTGGCCGTGCTCGGCCTGGCGCGCTGGCGGCGCTGGCCGCGCGAGGTGACCGCGGTGCTGCTGCTGACCGTGCCGCTCGGCAACACCTCCTACCTCGGCTATCCGCTGACCGAGGCGCTGCTGGGCGCGGCCGCGCTGCCGTATGCGGTGGTCTACGACCAGTTCGGCTCGTTCCTGATCCTGTCCACCTACGGGCTGACCGTGCTGGCGCTGTACGGCCGCGGCGCGCGCCCGCGCCTCGGCGAGATCGCGCGCCGCATCCTCGCCTTCCCCGCGTTCATCGCCCTGGTGCTGGCGCTGACCGTGGTGCCGGCGGAGCCGCCGGCGTGGTTGGCGGCGATGCTGCAGCGCCTGGCCGACATGCTGATGCCGATGGTCGCGCTGGCGATCGGCCTGCAATTGAAACTCAAGCCGGAGCACGCGCACCGCGCGCCGCTGGCGATCGGCCTGGCGCTGAAGCTGCTGGCGCTGCCGGCGCTGGCGCTGGGCCTCGGCGCGCTGTTCGGCCTGCACGGCGACCTGCGCGCGGTCGCGGTGCTGGAGTCGGCGATGGCCTCGATGATCACCGCCGCCGCGCTGGCCTCGATGGCCGGGCTGGCGCCGGAACTGGCCGCGGCGATGGTCGGTTACGGCATCGTGCTGATGACGGCCACGCTGCCGCTGTGGCTGCTGCTTTTACGTTGAGTTGGGTCGCACCGTGGCACACTCGCGCACCGCTTTCCGCCGGGAACCTACCCGCATGCCGAAGACCGCGCTGCTGCTCTGCCTGCTTGCCGTCGCCACCGGCGCGCGCGCGCAGGACGCCTCCCCCGCGCCGCAGCCGCTGGCGCACATCGGCGACGCCACCGAACGCGCGCCGGACGCGACGGCGCTGCAGGCCTGGCGCGCCGACGCCGCCAAGGCGCTGGCCGCGAGCGACGACGCCGGCGCGCTGATCACCGCCTCGATGCTGGCGCTGGCCGCGCACGACGCCGCCACCGCCACGCGCGCGCTGCAGCGCGCGGTCGAGCGCGCGCCGAAGGATCCCGACGTCGCCTGGATGGCGGTGTGGCGCTGCGCCGACGTCGCCTCCTGCGCGCACGCCCGCGAGAACCTGCACGCGCTGGAAGCCGACAACGCCGCGGCCTGGCTGCCCGACCTCTACGCCGCCACGCAGGCCGACGACGCCGAGCGCATCGCGCAGGCGCTGCAGGGCATGGCCGCCGGCAAGCGCTACGACGACCACCAGATGCACCTGCTGCCGCGCGTGCTCGACGCGCTGGGACTGGTGCCGACGCCGGCCGGCGTGCAGGAAGGCGCCGACGCCGGCGCGCTGCGCGCCGCGGAAGCGATGGCGCTGACCAGCGTCGCCGCGATCCCGCCGCTGCGGCCGCTGGGCGCCGCCTGCAACGGCGCGCCGGATGCCGCGCGCGCGGCGTTGTGCCTGCGCGTCGCCGAGCGCATGCAGCAGGGCACCTCGCTGATGGCGCAGATGGTCGGCGAGGGCCTGGCGCGGCGCCTGCTGCGCGATCCGCAGCCGCTGGCCGCGCTCGTCGCGCGCCAGCGCACGCGGGCCTGGCGCATGCAGAAGATGGCCGGGCTGATGCGCGAGCTGGCGCATGACCCCGCGCTGGCGCAGGCGTGGACCGCGGCGATGCGCGGCCACGCGCGCGAGGACGAGGCCGTCGCCGCGCTGCTCGCCGCGCGCGGCATCCCCGACCGACCGCCGGCCGGCTGGCAGCCCGCCGGCGCCGCGCAGCACGAACCGTGAGCGCGATGCGCCGCGCGCCGCGCCGCCTCGGCCTGCTCGCCGCGCTCGCCTGCGGCATCGCGCAGGCGGCGCCGCGCGACGACGCGGCGCAGGTGCAGACACTGGCGTCATTCCAGAAGGATCTGGTCAGCGTGCTGGCGCTGCGCGCCGACGCCGAGCACCTGCTCGGCGCCGCGCTGCTGGCGCGCACCCTGCCGCAGCAGCCGCCGGCGCTGTCGTTCCACGCGCTGCTGCAGCGCGCCGCCGCCGCGGCGGACGCCGGCCCGGCGGTCGCCTGGGCGCAGCTCGGCGACTGCGCCGGCAGCGACTGCCCGCCGCCGCAGGCGCTGGCGGCGCTGCGCGCGCAGGCTGCCGACAACGCCGCGACCTGGCTGCTGGCGCTGAACCGGGCGGCCGCGCGGAACGACGACAAGACCGCACGCGCCGCACTGGCCGAGGCCGCCGCGCGCGACCGCTACGACGGCTACTCCGGCCCGCTGCAGCAGGCCGTCGCCGCCGCGGTGCTCAGCCTGCCGCTCGCGCCCGACGCGGCGCAGGCGCTGACCGGCGTCGCCGACGCGACCGCCTCCGCGCAGTGGTTCGTGGTCGCCGGCACCCTCGCCGCGCAGCCGCGGCCGACGTTCTTCGCCGCCGCCGCGCTGTGCTTCGATGCGAAGGCGCCCGACGAGGTACGCGCCGACTGCCTCAAGCTCGGCCACGCGCTGGAATGGGGCGACGGCTTGCAGGCGCGCCGCTTCGGCCTCGAGCTGCGCGCGCGGCTGGCGAGCGACCCGGCGCAGCAGGACGGCGCGCGGCGCGAGATCCGCGACCTGACCTGGCAATTCGAACAGTACAGCCGGCTGTCGGCGCGCGCGCTGCGGGAGCCGGCGATCGCGCGCGTCCTGCTGACGCTGGCGCTGCGCGGCGGCGGCGAGCTCGGCACCTGCTACGCCCTGTTGCGCCGGTTCGGCGTGCCGCTGCAGGCGCCGGCCGACTGGCAACCGCCCTCGCAGCGGCAGACGCCGCCGCAGGACGGCACCGCGTCCTGAGCGCCCCTCGCGCGGCGCCGTCCGCGGTTTTGCGCCGCCGCCGCGGCCATGTACCCTTGGCCGCGGGTCCCGGGGAGGAGTGCGCATGCAGACCGTGCTGGTGGCGAGCAGCAAGGGCGGGTGCGGCAAGACCACGCTGACGACCAACCTCGCCGCGCACTACGCGCAGGCCGGCAAGGCCGCCGTGGTGGTCGACGCCGACCGCCAGGCCTCGAGCTTCCGCTGGTGCGCGCGCCGCCCGGACAACGTCCCCGGCGTGCTGGCGCTGGACGGCACGCGCCGCGGCGCGCTGGAGCGCGTGCCCGGCGATGCCGAGCGCGTGCTGATCGATTCCCCCGCCGGCAGCACGCCGGACGACCTCGAACCGTGGCTGGAGCGGGCCGACGCCGTGGTGGTGCCGATCCTGCCTTCGCCGATCGATCTCGAGGCGAGCGCGCCGTTCCTGCAGGCGCTGGCCGCGGTCGGCCGCATCAAGCGCGGCAAGCTGCCGGTGGCGCTGGTCGCCAACCGCCTGAAGCCGTGGACGCGCGCCAGCCAGGAGGCGCTGGACCTGCTGGCCGGCTTCCCGTTCCCGGTGGTCGCCGAGCTGCGCGACAGCCAGGCCTACGTGGTGTTGAGCGGCCTCGGCAAGGGCATCTTCGACTACGGTTCCGAACAGGCGCGCAGCCACCAGGACGACTGGAGCAAGCTGCTGCGCTGGCTGAAGCGCCTCGGCTGAGCGCGCCCGCGCGCCCTCGCCATGAGATTTCGCGAGATCGTGTCTCGCCCGACGGGTTTCGGCGTTCCGATGTTCGGCATGTCCTGGAATCCGCCGGAGCCGCATCGCGTCGTTGCGCGTCGAGCGCTTTCTTTCCTCGAAGATCGGCGGGTTCTCTACGTGCCCACGAAGGCCGGCATTGCGTTCATGCGGTCTTGCAGAGCCGCAGATGACGGCTGATCCGGTCTTCGTGCCCGAGTCGCAGCCCGTTTGAGATCCGGTGGGCCAGCCCCCTCTCCCCGGCAGGGAGAGGGAGACACGCTGCTCAGGTTCCGGTATCGGCCTCGCGGTGGTAGCGCACCGCGGTGTCGACTTCCTGCTTCGAGCCCAGGAATACCGGCACGCGCTGGTGCAGCGCGGTCGGGCGCACTTCCAGCAGGCGCTCGCGCCCGGTGCTGGCGGCGCCGCCGGCCTGCTCGACGATCAGCGCCATCGGATTGGCCTCGTACATCAGGCGCAGGCGCCCGCCCTTGGCCTTGCACTTGGCGTCCAGCGGATAGGTGAAGATGCCGCCGCGGGTGATGATGCGGTGCACGTCGGCCACCATCGACGCCACCCAGCGCATGTTGAAGTCGCGCCCGCGCGGACCGTCCTTGCCGGCCAGCAGGTCGGCGACGTAGCGCTGCATCGGCGCTTCCCAGTGGCGCTGGTTGGAGGCGTTGACGGCGAACTCCGAGGTTTCCTCGGGAATGCGCACGTCGCGGCGGGTCAGCACGAAGCTGCCGACCTCGCGATCGAGCGTGAACACGTGCGTGCCGTGGCCGACGGTCAGCACCAGCAGCGTGCTCGGACCATATACGCAGTAGCCGGCGGCGACCTGCGCGGTGCCCGGCTGCAGGAAGTGCTCGGCGGTCGGCACGGCGACGCCGTCCGGGCAGCGCAGCACCGAGAAGATGGTGCCGACCGAGACGTTGACGTCGATGTTGGAGCTGCCGTCCAGCGGATCGAACAGCAGCAGGAAGTTGCCCTTCGGATAGGCGTCGGGGATCGGCTGCGGCTCCTCCATCTCCTCCGAGGCGCAGGCGGCGAGGTGGCCGCCCCAGGCGTTCGCCTCCAGCAGGATCTCGTTGGACAGCACGTCCAGCTTCTTCTGCGCCTCGCCCTGCACGTTGCCGGTGCCGGCCTCGCCCAGCACGCCGCCCAGCGCACCTTTGCCGATGGCGATCGAGATGCGCTTGCAGGCGCGCGCCACCACCTCGATCAGCAGGCGCAGGTCGGGATCGACGTGTCCGGCGCGCTTTTCCTCGATCAGGAACTGGGTCAGCGAAATCGGCGACATGGCGGGGTCCGCGGGGGCAAAGCGCGCATTGTCGCGACTCGCCGCGGGACGCGCCAGCGGCGCCGGGCGGACGGTTCAGCGCGCGGTCGGACGGCTGCTGCCAGCACGCTGGCAGCAGGGGGGCGGCAGGCTGGGCGGCACCCCTGCGACAAGGAGTCCGTCATGCGCGACACGGTCTATTTCCTGGCCTTCGACGGCTACGCCGACTGCGACGCGGCGCTGGCCCTGTGCGAGATCCGTCGTCCCGGCAGCTACCGCGTGCAGACGGTGGGCCTGGATCGCCGGCCGGTGCTGTCGCTGGGCGGACTGCGCGTGCTGCCGGACCTGGCGCCGCAGGACATCGATCCGGCGCGCGCGGCGCTGCTGATCCTGCCCGGCGGCACCGCCTGGGAACGCGGCCTGGACGGCGGCGCCGTCGCCGCCGCGCGGCGTCTGCACGCCGCCGGCGCCTGCGTTGCCGGCATCGGCGGCGGCACGCTGCCGCTGGCGCGCGCCGGCCTGCTCGACACGCGCTGGCATACCAGCAGCCGGCCGGGCTATCTGCAAGGCTTCGCGCCGGACTACGCCGGCACGACGCTGTACGACCCCGGCCTGCTGGCGGTGGAGGACGACCGCGTGATCAGCGCGAGCGGCGCCGGCAACGTCGAGTTCGCGCGCGCGGTGATCCGTGCGCTGGCGCTGTACGACGAGGTCGACACCGCGTACTGGTACCAGCTCTACAAGCTCGGCGTGCTGCCGCCGTGGCTGGCCGCGGGGGCCGCGACGCCGCTGACGGAGGCGGCATGACCGCCGCCTTCGTTCGACGGCTGCGGCGCTTTCTACGCCGGGTCGGGCGCGCCTACGCGCCGCTGGCCGCGCGCGGCGCGCTGTTCGACGGCCGCGCCGATGCCGGTCCGCGCGCTGCGCCGCGCCGCAGCGCCGCCTGAGCGCGTCGCATGCGCGGAAACCGGGCGATGGCATCATGCGCGGATGCGCCGCGCCGACCGCCTGTTCCTGATCATCCACGCCCTGCGTGGCCGCCGCACCGCGCTGCCCGCGCGCCAGCTCGCCGAGACGCTCGGCGTGTCGCTGCGCACGGTGTACCGCGACGTCGCCGACCTGCAGCTGTCCGGGGTGCCGATCGAGGGCGAGGCCGGCGTCGGCTACATGCTGCGCCGCGGCGCTGACATCCCGCCGCTGATGTTCACCGCCGAGGAACTGGAGGCGCTGGTGGTCGGCACGCGCTTCGTCAAGGCGTTCGCCGGCGCGCGCCTCGCCGGCAACGCGCAGGCGGCGATGATGAAGATCGAGGCGGTGCTGCCGCCGGAGCTGCGCGAGAGCGCGCTGCGCTCGCGCGTGTTCGCGCCGGGCCGGCGCTGGCACGAGATCACCTCCGGGCTGATCGACCAGCTGCACGAGGCGATCGCGCAACGCCGCGTGCTGCGCCTCGACTACCGCGACGAGGCCGGCCAGACCAGCGAGCGCGAGGTCGAGCCGCTGTGCCTCGCGTTCTGGGGCGGCGCCTGGACGCTGGGCGCGTGGTGCCGCCTGCGCCGGGACTTCCGCAACTTCCGCCCCGACCGCATCGCCACGCTGACCGTCACCGGCGAGCGTTGCGCGGAAACGCCCGAGCGCAGCCTCGAGGCCTATCTGCGCGCGGTCGGCGCCGGCGGGGAAACCTAGCGCCGCGCGCGCCGGGTCACAGCCGCCGCCAGCCTTCCAGTCCGGTCAGCAGCGCCGCCGCGATCAGCAGCAGACCGACGCCGCGCACCGCGGCGAGACCTGTCGCCGAACGGTCCCGCAGCCAGCCGCGCGCGCGGTCGGCCAGCAGCACCACGCCGCCGTACACGCACAGCTGGTTCGCCGCGATGATCAGCCACAGCAGCGCCGCCTGCGCGGCCAGCGCGCCGGCGCCCGCACGCAGGAACTGCGGGAACACCGCCAGCATGAAGAGATACGCCTTCGGATTCAGCAGCGCGGTCAGCACGCCCTGGCGGAACGCCGCGCCCTGCGGTCGCGTCGAGGCATCCGGCGCCAGACCCGGCGCCGCCGCGCTGCGCAGCAGACCGATGCCGATCCAGCCGAGATACAACGCGCCCGCCAGCAGCAGCGCGTTGAACGCGCCCGGCAGCAGTTGCAGCAGCACGCCGACGCCGAGCGTGGTCATCAGCACGTGGCAGACGCCGCCGGCGACGATGCCGGCCGCCGCGGCCGTCGCGCAGCGCGCGACCCAGCACGAACGCCATGTCGAGACCGGGCAGCGCGATCACGCCGAACACCAGCGCGGCGAACAACCCCAGCGAGGCCGCGCCGCTCATGGCGCCGGCTGCCCGTCCAGCCAGCGCAGGCGCGAGCGCGGCGTCGGATCCATCAGCACGCGCTCGGGCGCTCCGCGCAGCAGCCCGCTCGCCGCCAGCGACCGCTCGACGGCGTCCATGGCCGCGCTGAAACCGCCGTGCAGCATCGCTTGGTCGCGCACCACGCCCAGCCACACCAGCCACGGCCCGTCGCCGCGGATCGGCAACTGCGGGAAGTTGTTCGGCACGTCCAGCGTCACCAGCACGCCGGCCGAACGCACGCCGGTGCCGCGGTAGCGGGCGAGCGCCGCCTCCGCGCGCTGCGCGAACGCCGCCTCGTCGCCCGGCCTTACCGCGAAGATCTGCGCGACGACGATGCCGTGCGCGCCGTCCGCTTCGTCGACCGGGTCCACCGCCGGCAGCACGGTGATGCCCCCGTCGGCATGCAGCGGCCGCAGCAGCAGCACGTCGTCGCTGTCCGGCAGGATCGCGTTGACCTTGGCGCGATGCTCCTTCCACAGCGGCCCGTAGTAGAACGCGGCGTTGACGATCGGCCGCGCGTTCAGGTCGTGGAAGCCGCGCAGCCAGGTGAAACGGTCCGGGTTGCCGCGCTCGGTGAACTGGCCGAACACCATCGCGCCGAGCTGTTCGAAGGCCTCGGGGAAATACGTGTCGAAATAGCGCACGAAACGCGCGCGCGCGCCGGCGGCGACGGTGTAGCGGCGGAATTCGACGACCTGGAAATCGCGGAGGTGCTGGACGCTTTCCATCGGGTGGGCTCCGGGGGTGGCGGGTGCTCGCGCCGACGCCGCGGCGCAAGCGGGCGCGAGCAGGCAGCCGGCGAGCAGGCGGATCGGGTTCATGGCGCTTCCCTTGGCGTGGGCGCAGGCGGCGCGCTGCGCGGCGAGCGCAAGGCTACGGGCAATACAGGTCGGATCACGCCCTGATTGCGCGCTACACTCGCCGGCATGGCCTTGCCGACGACGCGCGTGCTGGCGGTGCTGGACCTGCTGCAGGCCCACGGCCGCATGAGCGGGCCGGAACTGGCGCGCCGCGTCGGCGTCGACGGGCGCACGCTGCGGCGCTACATCGCCATGCTGGAAGAACTCGGCATCCCGATCACCGCCGAGCGCGGCCGTTATGGCGCCTATCTGCTGGTCGCCGGCTTCAAGCTGCCGCCGATGATGTTCACCAACGACGAGGCGGTGGCGCTGTCGGTGGGCATGACGGCGGCGCGCGGCCTCGGCCTGGCGGACGCCGCGCCGGCGGTGGCCAGCGCGCAGGCCAAGCTGGCGCGGGTGATGCCCGCCGGCCTGCAGCGCCGCGTGCGGGCGATCGCGGAGACGGTGCGCATCGACCTGCGGCACACGCCGCGCGCGCCGGACAGCAACGCGGCGCTGATGGCGCTGACCGAAGCGGCGCAGGCGCGGCAGCGCGTGCATCTGCGCTACGTCACCGCCGAGGGCGCGGCCAGCGCGCGCGACTTCGATCCCTACGGCCTCGCCTGGTACGCCGGCGCCTGGTACGCGGTCGGCTGGTGCCATCTGCGCCGCGGCCTGCGCTCGTTCCGGCTGGACCGCGTGCAGGGCGTCGCCGCGCTGCCGCGGCATTTCCGCCGGCCGGACGACTTCGATGCGCTCGAGCAACTGCTGCGCGGCATCGCCAGCGCGCCGCGCAGGCACGCCATCGAGGTGCTGCTGCGCACCGACCTCGAGCGCGCGCGCAACGCTTTCTCGCTGGGCTTCGGTCTGCTGGAGCCGGCCGCCGGCGGCGTGCTGTTGCGCAGCAGCGCCGACGACCTCGCCTGGTTCGCGCGCCAGCTCGCCGCGCTGCCGTTCGACTTCGCGATCCGCAAGCCTGCGCGGCTGCGCCGCGAGCTGGCGAAGTGCGCGCGACGGCTGCAGGCGCTGGCCGCGGCCGACGGCGGCTGAGGCGCGCCGCCGCGATCGAGACTCACGCCGCGGCAGCGCGCGGCGTACCATGCCGCCGACCGCCCCGGACGCGCCCATGGACCTCGCCATCCGTCACGATCCCGCCGTCGGCACCTTCAGCGTCGACGTCGAAGGCCAGCACTGCGTGCTGCAATACGCGCTGCACGCGGGCGTGATGAAGATCGTGCACACCGGCGTGCCGGAGGCGGTCGGCGGGCGCGGCATCGCCGCGCGACTGACGCGCACCGCGCTGGAGACGGCGCGCGCGGCCGGCTGGAGGGTGGTGCCGGCCTGCGCCTACGCGGCGGCCTTCGTGGCACGCCATCCCGAGTACGCGGATCTGCTGGCCTGAGCCGCGGCGGCGGCCGTCGCGGCGGCCGCGGCGGGGGAGCCCGCATTTTCCGCTTGGAGCCGCGCCGCGATTGCTCTAGATTGCGCATGCCTAGGGGTTTTCGGGCAATCCATCCACTCAGAACGAAGCGACCAGGACATTTATGGCGAAGACGAAGAAAGCAGCACCCAAGAAGATGGCCGCCAAGCCGGCCGCGCCGAAGCCGATCAAGGAAGCCCTGAGCAAGTCCGGGCTGGTGGCTCACCTCGCCGAGGCGAGCGGCGTGGTCGCCCGCGACGTGCGCGCGGTGCTGGCCGCGCTGGAAGGCGCCGTGGCCGCGTCGATCAGCAAGAAGGGCGCGGGCATGTTCACCCTGCCGGGCCTGCTGAAGATCACCGCGGTCAACGTGCCGGCCAAGCCGCGCCGCAAGGGCATCAACCCCTTCACCAAGCAGGAGCAGTGGTTCGCCGCCAAGCCTGCGACCGTGAAGATCAAGGTGCGCGCGCTGAAGAAGCTGAAGGACGCCGCGGCCTGATCGCCGCCGGGATGCGGCGCGCCGGCGGCCGCCGCATCCCTTTCCCGCGACCGCGCGGCATGACGATGCGCAGGCGGCGTCGCGCTTGCCGCGGCCTGCCCCCGGCGCGGCCCGCATGATCGCTCCCGCCCGCCGAGGCGCGCCGCGGCCCGCCGCAGCGCATTCCCTGCCGGCGCGCACGCATGACCGTTGGGGCATGCCGGGGCCGCGGCCGGCGGCGAGAATCCGCCCGTTTCCCACCCCTCGGAGCACCCTCATGACCCGCTTCCGCTGGATCCTCCCGGCCGCCGTGCTCGGCTGCGCGCAAGCCTTCGCCGCCGCGCCCGCGGCGCCGGCCGCAGACGCCCCCGCCGCCGCCGCGATCGGCATCGACCTCGCCGGCCTCGACCGCGCGGTCAAGCCGGGCGACGACTTCGACGCCTACGCCAACGGCGCCTGGCGCAGGAACGCGGAGATTCCCGCCGACCGCTCCAGCACCGGCGTGTTCTACGAGGTGTTCAAGAAGGCCGAGCAGCGCACCGCCGACCTGATCCGCGACGCCGGCAAGGAGCGGCCGGCGCCGGGCAGCGACGCGCGCCGGATCGCCGACTACTACGCCGCCTTCATGGACGAGGCGACGATCGAGAAGCGCGGCCTCGCCCCGCTCGAGCCGCAGCTCGCGGCGATCGAGGCGATCCGCACACGCGCCGACCTCGCCCGCGTGCTCGGCGCCGGCCTGCGCGCCGACGTCGATCCGATCAACGCCACCAACCTGCACACCGAGCGCCTGTTCGGCCTGTTCGTCGCCCAAGGACTGGAAGACCCCTCGCACAACGTCGCCTACCTGCTGCAGGGCGGCCTCGGCATGCCGGACCGCGACTACTACCTCGCCGCCGACGCCGAGATGGCCGGCTTCCGCGCCAAGTACCGCGCCTACATCGCCGCGCTGCTCGAGCAGGCCGGCATCGCCGATGCCGAGGCCAAGGCGCAGGCGATCTTCGACCTCGAAATGAAGATCGCCAAGGCACACGCCAGCATCGTCGACACCCAGGACATCCACAAGGCGAACAACCCGTGGCCCGTCGACGCGTTCGCGAAGAACGCGCCGGGGCTGGACTGGGCCACGTACTTCCGCGCCGCCGGGCTGGCCGGGCAGAAGACCATCGTGGTCTGGCAGCCGGACAGCGTGCGCGCGCTGTCCGCGCTCGCCGCCAGCGAGCCGCTGGCGGCCTGGAAGGATTATCTCGTCTTCCACGCCATCAACCACGACGCCTCGCTGCTGCCGAAGGCGTTCGCCGACCTCGGCTTCGAGTTCTACGGCCACACGCTGCAGGGCACGCCGAAGCAGCGCGAACGCTGGAAACGCGCGGTGGCGCTGACCAACGCCGATCTCGGCGACGCGGTCGGCAAGCTGTACGTGCAGCGCTATTTCCCCGCCTCCTCCAGGGCCGAGGTCGAGGCGATGGTGAAGAACATCCTCGCCGCGTTCGACCAGCGCGTCGACACGCTGGACTGGATGACGCCGGCGACCAAGCAGAAGGCCAAGGCGAAGATCGCCACGCTGCGCGTCGCCGTCGGCTATCCCGACACCTGGCGCGACTACGCCACGCTCGACGTGCGCGCCGACGACGCGCTCGGCAACCACCAGCGCGCCGAGCTGTTCGAATACCGCCACCAGCTCGCCAAGCTCGGCCGCCCGGTCGACCGCGGCGAGTGGTGGATGACACCGCAGACGGTCAACGCGGTGAACCTGCCGCTGCAGAACGCGCTGAACTTCCCGGCGGCCATCCTGGAGGCGCCGTTCTTCGACCCGCACGCAGACGCCGCCGCCAACTACGGCGCGATCGGCGCGGTGATCGGTCACGAGATCAGCCACAGCTTCGACAACCTCGGCGCCGAGTTCGACGACCAGGGCCGCCTCGCCAACTGGTGGACGCCGGAGGACCTGGCGCACTTCAAGGTCGCCGGCCAGCGCCTGGTCGCGCAGTTCGACGCCTACGAGGCGCTGCCCGGCCTGCACGTCAACGGCCAGCAGACGCTGGGCGAGAACATCGCCGACGTCTCCGGCCTGACCGCCGCGTACATCACCTACCACAAGTCGCTGGGCGGCAAGCCGGCGCCGGTGATCGACGGCCTCTCCGGCGACCAGCGCTTCTTCCTCGCCTATGCGCAGGCCTGGCGCAGCAAGATGCGCGACGCCGCGCTGCGCCAGCGCGTCACCACCGACGTGCACGCGCCGCCGCAGTTCCGCGCCCAGACCGTGCGCAATCTCGACGCCTGGTACGCCGCTTTCGGCGTCCAGCCGGGCGAGAAGCTCTACCTCGCGCCGCAGGACCGCGTGCGCATCTGGTGAAGCCCTCGCGCGGGCGGCGGCCGTGCGCGCCGCCGCCCGTCTGCCGTCCCCGGGGAGGATCGCGATGAAACGCCTGCTCGCCTGCGCCGCGCTCGCGGCGCTCGCCTGCGCCGCGGCGGCGCCGGCCGCCGACAGCGGCAGCACCGACGCCGACGCGCGCTTCCATGCGCTGTACCAGCAGGAATGGGAGTGGCGCCTGCAGCAGTTCCCGACGCTGGCCGACAGCGTCGGCGACCACCGCTACGGCGACCGCCTGCCCGACGAGAGCGCGCAGAACCAGCAGGCGCGCCTCGCCTACTGGGACGACGTGCTGCGCCGACTGCGCGCCATCGATCCGAAGGCGCTGTCCGTCGACGAGCAGGTCAACTACGCCGTGTACCGCGCGCAGATCGAGAACCTCGTCGCCGACCAGCGCTTCCGCCAGTACGAGATGCCGTTCAACAGCGACAGCGCGTTCTGGTCCGACCTCGGCTTCATGCCGCGCGACCAGAAGCTGGACGACGCCGCCGACTACCGCGCCTACATCGCCCGCCTGCGCGCGGTGCCGAAATACTTCGATGACGAGATCGCCAACATGCGCGCCGGCCTGGCGCGCGGCTTCACGGTGCCGCGCGCGGTGCTGGGCGGGCGTGACGTCTCGATCGCCAACGTCGCCGAGCTGAAGCATGCGGAGGACAGCACCTTCTACGCGCCGTTCAAAAAGATGCCGGCGCGCATCCCGGCCGCCGAGCAGGCCGCGCTGCGCGCCGCGGGCGCGCAGGCGATCCGCGAGGCGGTGATCCCGGCCTACGCCAGGCTGCTGCGCTTCTTCCGCGAGGACTACGTGCCGCGCGCGCGCAAGACCCTCGCCGCCGAGGCGCTGCCCGACGGCAAGGCCTACTACCGCCAGCAGATCCGCGAGTACACCACGCTGGACCTCGCCCCCGACGCGATCCACGAGATCGGCCTCGACGAAGTCGCGCGCATCCACGCCGAGATGCTGCAGACCATGCGCGAGGCCGGCTTCACGGGCACGTTCCCCGAGTTCCTCGCCTTCCTGCGCAGCGATCCGCAGTTCTATGCCAGGACCCCGGACGAGCTGCTGATGCGTGCGGCGTGGATCGCCAAGCGCGTCGACGGCCAGCTCGGCAAGTTCTTCGGCCTGCTGCCGCGGCGGCGCTTCGACATCGAGCCGGTGCCGGCCGACATCGCGCCGTTCTGGACCTCCGGCCGCGGCGGTCCCGACACCTACTGGGTCAACACCTACGACCTGAAGTCGCGGCCGCTGTACAACCTGCCGGCGCTGACCCTGCACGAATCCGCGCCCGGCCACTCGCTGCAGATCGCGCTGGCCGAGGAACAGCACGAGCAGCCGGCGTTCCGCCGCTACGGCTACATCTCCGCCTTCGGCGAAGGCTGGGCGCTGTACTCGGAGGATCTCGGCAACGAGATGGGCATCTACACCACGCCCTACGAGCGCTTCGGCCAGCTCACCTACGCGATGTGGCGCGCCTGCCGGCTGGTGGTCGACACCGGCGTGCACCACCTCGGCTGGACGCGCGAGCGCGCGATCGCGTATCTGCGCGACAACACCGCGCTCAGCGAACACGAAGTGGAGACCGAGGTCGACCGCTACATCAGCTGGCCCGGCCAGGCGCTGAGCTACAAGCTCGGCGAGCTGAAGATCCTCGAACTGCGCCGCAAGGCGGAAGCCGCGTTGGGGCCGAAGTTCGACCTGCGCGCCTTCCACGACACCGTGTTGTCGATGGGCTCGGTGCCGCTGCCGCTGCTGGAACAGCGCATCGACCGCTTCATCGCCGACGGCGGCAAGCCGCCGGCGCCGGCCTGCGCGTGCGCGCGCTGAGAGGGAACGGTCGCTGCGGGCAGGCCAGGGAGGGCGTGCGCACGGACACCGGCATCCCCAGGACCGCGCACATATCGCCGGCCTCTCGCAGCCTACCTGCGGCTGCGCGAACTCAACGCACTGACTGGCATGCGCAGGTCGGGAGCACGTTGGCGCCGTAGGTGTTCGCGCGCGACCCGCATGCGCGCCTGATCGTCCTCGCCGGCTGCGCGCACATCTACGAGGGCGATTCGCCCTACATGTTCGGCGCCCGCACCATGGCGCAGCACCTCGAGCAACTGACCGGGCTGGATGCGCTCAGGTCGATCAAACGACGATGCTGGATTTCGCCGAGCGTAAGGCCCAATACCCCCCGTACGCCACCATCGAGAAGACGTTGAGCACGAGGGAGCCCATGGTCTTCGTGGACGAGGCCGGACATCCCTGGTCGCTGCAGCCGCGGCTTTACGACGTGAGCGTGTTCTTCCCGCCGGAGACGCGAGCCGATGGCCGGCCGGGATGGCTGACGCTCGGCGGCCGACGCCAGCCGTATCGCCTCACGCCCGCGTTGTGCGGATCACGCCTGCCATGCCTGATCGAAGCGCGATATGCGAACGAGGGACGCGACGCCGTTCCCGCCGATCGCCGCGTGCTCTGGCGCGAGCCGCAGCAAGTCGCGCTGTTTCTCGCCCCGGGCCGCTATCGGCTTCGATGCGCTCGATGCGCGCGGTGCTACGACCGCGCTCGGCGAAATCGCCGTGGGCGGCGCCTCGGCGGCAACGCCCATGCGCTGAACTTCAACGCGCGCGGCGACGCGCCGGCCCGATCGCGGGCGCGCCTTGCGCATCGGCCGCATGCGCGCGCTGCGCGCGCCGCTCGGCGCGGAACGCGGCGTTGTAGGCGGCCACCTCGCGGCGCAGGCGCGCGCTGGGCCGCGCGCCGAAGCGGCCGGCGTCGAGCGCGGCTTCCATGCGCCGCATCAGGTCGTAGTCGTGGTAGTCGCGGTACGGCTTCAGGTCGAGGTCGGCCGGCACCTTCTGCAGGCGCTCGTCGCCGATGCGCTTGACGTAGCGCTGCATGAAGCGGTCGTAGGCGCGCCAGGAGACGCGGTCGGCGCGCACCGCCGCCTCTTCCGCGCGCGTGGCGATCTGGTGCGCGTGCAGATAGTGCAGGCCGAGCCGGTCGATCAGCGTCTTCTCGACCTCCTCGTGCAGGATCAGGTAGCGCGTCACCTCGACGCTGCGACCGCGCCAGGCGAAGTGCGTGGGCAGATGGCGGTCGATGTAGATCGTCTCGCCGTCCTGGCTGTAGCCGGCGAGGTAGGGCACGTCGTGGCGGCGGTCGAGCTTCTTCACGCGGCGCAGGATCGCGTCCAGCGCGCGGTCCAGCATCAGGCTGGAGACGTACCAGTCGGGGATGCGCAGCTTCTCGTGCGGGGCGTGCGGATGGCAGCCGGCGGCGGGCATGGCGGGCTCCTTGCGGACGGACGGGACGCCGCGAGGATAGCCATGCCCTGCTGTCGCCCCGCTTGCGCGCGTCCGCAGCGGGCGCGCGTTCACACGTCGCCGCTGCGCACCCAGCCTTCACCCGTGCCGCGGTGATAGACGCGGTCGCCGGGCAGCACTTCGCCGGCGGGATACGCCGGCAGCGTCTTCAGCTTCGCGTAGATCGGCGCGAAGTCGGGGCGCGTCGCCTCGAACAGCTGCTCGAAGCCGTCGATCACGAAATAGGTCTGCTGGTAGGTGTCGATCTTGTAGCGCGTGCGCATCACGCGCTCGAGGTCGAAGCCGAGGCGGTTGGGCGCGTCCGACTCGAGGCAGTAGATCGATTCGCCCTTGGAGCTGACGATGCCGGAGCCGTAGATGCGCAGGCCCTCGCCGGTGCGGATCAGGCCGAACTCGACCGTGTACCAGTACAGCCGCGTCAGGTTCATCAGCGCGTCGGCGTCGATGCCGTGCGCCTTCATGCCGCCGCGGCCGTAGGCCTGCATGTAGTCGGCGAACACCGGGTTCATCAGCAGCGGCACGTGGCCGAACAGGTCGTGGAACAGGTCCGGCTCGGCGATGTAGTCGAGCTGCTCCGGCTTGCGGATCCACCAGGTCACCGGGAAGCGGCGGTGCGCCAGGTGGTCGAAGAACACGTGGTCGGGCAGCAGCCCCTCCACGCCGACCAGCTCCCAGCCGGTGGCGCGGCGCAGCACCCGGTTGAGGTCGTCGAACTTCGGGATGGCGTCGGCGCCGAGGCCGATGCGCTCGACGTTGTCGAGGAACTCGCGGCAGGCGCGGCCGGGCAGGATCTCGCGCTGGCGGCGGAACAGCTGTGCCCACACGCCGTGGTCGGTGGCGGAATAGCTGGCCCACGGCTGCTCGATCACGCCGGTGGCGTAGACCGGGATGTAGCCGCGGTCGGTCTGCTGGTGCTCTACGCGGCGTGGCGTGTCCATGGAAGCCTCCCGCCCGGACGGGCGCTGCAGGGGTGCTCCTCCAAAGTCTAGCCGCCGCGCGACGCAAGATGCTTGCTTTCGTGCAGAAATCCGCCGGATGTGCGCAATAATCTTGCGCGACGCAACGCCTTCGGAGGCCCGCCATGGCCGGCATCCCGCTCGACCGCACCGACCTGCGCATGCTCGACGTGCTGCAACGCGAGGGCCGCATCACCAACGCCGAGCTGGCGGCGCGGGTGAACCTGTCGCCCTCGCCCTGCCTGCGCCGGCTGCAGCGCCTGGAAGCGGCCGGGGTGATCGCCGGCTACGCCGCGCAGGTGGACCCGCAGGCGGTCGGCCTCGGCCTGCAGGCGTTCGTGCGCGTGCAGCTCACGCAGCACGACAGCGCCACCATCGAGACCTTCGTGCAACGGGTGAACGCCTGGGACGAGGTGGTCGACTGCTACGCGCTGACCGGCGACATGGATTACCTGCTGCACGTCGTGGTCGCCGACCTCGACCACTTCTCGCGCTTCCTGCTCGACAAGCTGCTGAACGCGAGCGGCGTCGCCGACGTCAACTCGAGCTTCGTGCTGCGTACGGTCAAACACGCGGGCGCGCTGCCGCTGGCGCAGCTGGCCGGCGCGTGACGCTGGCGGGGCCTGCGCGGCCCGGCTAAAGTGCTCGCCCCGATGGACGTTTCCGCTTCCGCCCCGCTCCGCGACCGCCGTCGCCCGCTGCGCTACGCGGTGCGCGTGCCGCTGCTGCTCTTGCACGTGATCGTCGCCATTCCGCTGGCGCTGGTCGTCGCGCTGCTGCCGGCGCGCGCGGCCACCGCCACGCAGGAGCCGTTCAGCCACCGCCTGGTGCGCTGGTGGTCGACCGGGCTGCTGCGCATCTTCGGTTTCCGCGCGCGCCGCCGCGGCACGCCGCTGCCCGACCCGGTGCTGTTCGTCGCCAACCACGTCTCCTGGCTGGACATCACCCTGCTGCACAGCCAGCGCGCGGCCTGCTTCGTCGCCAAGGCGGAGATCGCCGGCTGGCCGCTGGTCGGCTGGCTGGCCGCGCGCGCCGGCACCATCTACCACCGCCGCGGCAGCCCGCATTCGCTGACCGCGGTGATGCAGCGCATGGTCGAGCGCCTGCGCGAGGACCGCTCGGTGGCGGTGTTCCCCGAGGGCGGCATCGACCACACCGGCTCGGTGCTGCACGTGCGCGTGTTCCATGCGCGCATCCTGCAGGCGGCGCTGGACGCCGGCGTGCCGGTGCAGCCGGTGGCGCTGCGCTACAGCCGCGACGGCCGCGCCTGGCAGGGCGTGACCTTCCAGCGCGGCGAGAGCTTCCTCGCCAATTTCTTCCGCCTGCTCGGCGAGCCCGCGCTGGACGCCGAGGTGCACTTCCTCGCGCCGGTGCCGAACGGCGGCGACGGCCGCCGGCGCATGGCGGAGGCGGCGCGCGCCGCGATCGTCGACGCCCTGCAGCGGGCGGGCTGACGGCATGCGCCCCGCCGACTTCGCGCCGCACCCGCTGCTGCGCAACGCGCACGTGCAGTCGGTGCTGGGCTCCAGCCCGCTGCGCCGCGGCCTGGCGCTGCGCCGCGCGCGGCACCTGCAGCGGCGCGCGCAGCCGGTGATCCTCGACGCCGGCGGCGGCGTGCGCCTGGCCGGCTACCGCACCGTGCAGGACGTCCTGCCGCAGGCGCGCGGATTGGCCGTGCTGCTGCACGGCTGGGAAGGCAGCGCGCGTTCCAACTACATCCTGCAGACCGGCGCGCGCCTGCTGGCGGAAGGCTGGGACGTGTTCCGGCTGAATTTCCGCGACCACGGCGACACCCACCACCTCAACCGCGAGCTGTTCCATTCCTGCCGCATCGACGAGGTGGTCGGCGCGGTGGCCGCGCTGGCGCGGCGCTTTCCGTCGCCGGCGCTGGCGCTGGCCGGCTTCTCGCTGGGCGGCAACTTCGCGCTGCGCGTGGCGCTGCGCGCGCCGGCCGCCGGCATCCCGCTGCGCTGCACGGTGGCGGTGTGCCCGGTGGTCGATCCGCACGCCGGCCTGGCCGCGCTCGAGCGCGGGCCGCGCTTCTACCACGACTACTTCATGCTGAAGTGGCGGCAGTCGCTGAAGCGCAAGCAGGCGCTGTTCCCGCAGGAGCGCTACTTCGAGCCGAAGGAGCTCGCCCAGGACATGCGCGGGCTGACCCGCACCCTGGTCGAGCGGCACACGCCGTTCGGCAGCCTGGAGCGCTATCTGGACGGCTATTCGATCGCCGGCGACCGCCTGTCCGGCCTCGCCGTGCCGGTGTCGATCCTCACCGCCGCCGACGATCCGGTGATCCCGGTCGCCGACTTCCGCCGTCTGGCGCTGCCTCCGGAGGCGGAACTGGACATCGCGCCGTACGGCGGCCACTGCGGCTTCCTGCGCGATTTCCGCCTGGCCAGCTACGCCGAGGACTACGTGGCCGCGCGCCTGGCGCGCGCGACCGGCGATTGAGCCGGCCGCGCGGCGGCTGTGGCATCATCGCGGTTTTGCGAGCGCCCGCGCCATGTTCGAGGACATCCTGCAACCGCTGCACGCCGGCCGCCTGGACGAGGCGGAGGCGCGCTGCCGCGCGCGCCTGGCGGCCAACGCCGACGACGCCGAGGTGCTGCACCTGCTGGCGATCGTGCGCCGCCAGCAGGGCGACGCCGCCGAGGCACACGCGCTGCTCGAACGCGCGCTGGCGCTGGCCCCGGACAACGAGCTGTTCCACCTGACCTTGGGTCGGCTCGCCGCCGCCGGCGGCGCGCTCGGCGCGGCGGCCGAGGCCTTCGCGCGCGCGCGCGAACTGAATCCGAACCTGGCCGGCGCGCACAGCGGCCTCGGCAAGCTGGCGCTGATGCAGGGCGACCTCGCCGCCGCCGAGGCGCTGTTCTGGACCGCGCACCGCGCCGACGACAACGACGACGAGGCGCTGGCCGGCCTCGGCCACCTGCACGCCGAACGCGGCGATTTCGCCATGGCCGTGCGCTTCCTCACCCGCGCCGTCGAGCGGCGGCCCGACGACGCGCTGCTGCAGTTGAGCCTCGGCCGCGCGCTGCTCGGCCAGGGCATGCACGAGTTCGCCGCGCAGGCCTTCTCCAACGCCCTGCGCCTGAAACCCGGCTTCGCCGGCGCCGGCCTGATGCTCGGCCTCACCGAGCTGCGCCGCAAGCGCTACGACAAGGCCGAGGAGGCCTATCGCGCGGTGATCGCCATGGACGCCGGCAACGCGCAGGCCCACGGCGGGCTCGGCGACGTGCTGCGCGCGCGCGGCCGCAACGATCTCGCCATGACGGCCTACGCGCGCGCGATCGAGCTGGATGACGGCTACGACAACGCCGCCACCGCCTACCTCTGGTGCCGGACCCGGACCGGCGACCGCGCCGGCGCGTACGCGTTCGCGCGCGACTGGCTGGCGCGGCGTCCCGACGCGCACATCGTGCGCCGCACCTGGGCCGAGCTGCTGGACGAGGAAGGCCAGCGCGAGGAAGCGCTGGCGCTGTGGCGCGGCCGCATCGCCGAGGCGCCGGACGACGCGCGCGCGCGCGCCGCGCTGGCGCTGCTGCTGGAGCGCAGCGGCGCGCTGGAGGAAGCCGCGGCCGAAGCCGAGCGTTCCGCCGCCGGCGCGCGCTACGGCGAAGTCGACCTGTTGCGCGCGCGCGCCGCGCTGCGCGAGGGCGATGCCGAGCGCGCGCTGGCGCTGGCCCGCGATGCGGACACCGGCGCGCTGACCGCCGCGCAGCGGCGCCAGCGGCTGCAACTGATCGGTCTCGCCCACGACCGCAGCCGGCGCCATGCGGACGCGCTGCAGGCGTTCCGCGATGCGCAGGCGGTCGACGCCGCGCCGCTGCCGGCGCTGCTCGCGCGCGCCGCGCTGGAGCCCGCGCTGGCGCCGCTGCTGGCGCTGCCGCCGCTGGCGCAACCGCGCGCGCCGGCGCCGGTGCTGCTGGCCGGCCTGCCCGGCTCCGGCGTCGAGCGTATCGCCGCGCTGCTCGCCGATCAGCCCGGCGTGCGCCTGCGCGGCGACCGCTTCGAGGGCCACGCCGATTTCTTCGCCGAGGCGAACGACGCGCGCCTGCTGAAACCGCTGTCCGACGGCGAGCTGGCGGTGCTGGCGCGCCGCTACGAACGCGCGCTGCTGCGCCGCGGCGGCGCCGACGGACGCGTGCTGGTCGACTGGCTGCCGCATCTCGACGCGCGCCTGCTGCCGGCGATCAGGCGCGCCTTGCCCGGCGCGCGCCTGCTGGTGGTCGACCGCAACGCCGAGGACGCGCTGCTGAACTGGCTGGCGTTCGGCTGGTCGGCCGGCTACGCGATCGCCGACGTCGACGCCGCCGCGGCCTGGCTGAAGCGCGCCGGCGAACAGCTCGACCTCGCCGCCGCCGCGCTGCCGGCGCTGCGCGTGGACGCCGATGCGCTGCTGGCCGCGCCCGCGGAAGCAGGCGGCGCGCTGGCGGCGTTCCTCGGCCTCGACGCGCTGGCGCCGGGCGCGCGCTTCGCGCAGAGCGCGCGCAGCACGCTGGGCGGCCTGCCCACCGCGTTTCCGCCCGGCCACGCCGCGGCCTACCGCGAGGCGCTGGCCTCGGCGTTCGCCGCGCTGCGCTGAGCGGCTTCACGGCGCGACCGCGCGGGGTAAGCTTGGCGCTTCGCTCCGCGGAGGGCCCGGCCATGCCCCGAATGCTGCTGCTGGCGACGTGCCTGCTGGGCGCCTTCGCGGCGCATGCCGCGGCCGATCCCGCGACGCTGCGCGTGCCGCCCGGCTTCCGCGTCGAGGTGTTCAGCGCCGACGTGCCGAACGCGCGCGAGATGGCCATCGGCAGCCGCGGCACCGTGTTCGTCGGCTCCAACGACGCCGGCAAGGTGTACGCGCTGACCGACGCCGACCACGACGGCCGCGCCGAGCGCGTGCGCGTGATCGCCGGCGGGCTGCAGCTGCCGGTCGGCGTCGCCTTCCGCGACGGCGACCTGTACGTCTCCGCGGTCAGCCGCATCCTGCGGCTGCGCGCCATCGAGGACCATCTCGACGATCCGCCGGCGCCGGAGGTCGTCACCGACCGGCTGCCGCGCGACACGCACCATGGCTGGCGCTATCTCGCCTTCGGCCCGGACGGCAAGCTGTACGTGCCGATCGGCGCGCCATGCAACGTCTGCGACCGCGCCGGCTACGCCAAGCTGATGCGCATGGACGCCGACGGCACGCACTGGCAGGACGTCGCCTACGGCATCCGCAACACGGTCGGCTTCACCTGGCAGCCGGGCAGCGGCCGGCTGTGGTTCACCGACAACGGCCGCGACTGGATGGGCGACGACCTGCCCGCCGACGAACTGAACCGCGTCGACCACCCGGGCGCGCACTACGGCTTCCCGTACTGCCACCAGGGCGACACGCCGGATCCGGAGTTCGGCAAGGGCCACGCCTGCGAGGACTACGTGCCGCCGGCGCACAAGTTCGGCGCGCACGTCGCCGCGCTGGGGCTGGCTTTCTACACCGGCACGCAGTTCCCGGCGCGCTGGCGCGACACGCTGTTCGTCGCCGAGCACGGCTCGTGGAACCGCACGGTCAAGTCCGGCTACCGCGTGGTGGCGGTGCACGTCGACGCGCAGGGCCGCGTGCGCGGCGAGGAGACCTTCCTCGACGGCTTCCTCGACCGCGGCCGCACGCGCGGCCGGCCCGCCGACGTCAAGGTGGCGCCGGACGGCGCGCTGCTGGTGTCCGACGACTACGGCGGCGCGATCTACCGCATCAGCTACGGCGCCGTGCGCTGATCGCGCCGCGCGCCGCGACACCGATCGAGCCTTCACGCACCGGGAGCATCGACGATGAAACTCAGCAGCCGCAGTTTCGCCGACGGCCAGCGCATCCCCGCCGAGTTCGCCTTCGGCAAGCCGGGCGCGGACAGCCCGTGCGTCTTCTCCGACAACCGCAACCCGCAGCTCGCCTGGTCCGGCGCGCCGGCCGGCACGCGCTCGTTCGTGCTGATGTGCATCGACAGCGACGTGCCGACGCGCGACGACGACGTCAACCAGCCCGGACGCACGGTGCCGCACGACCTGCCGCGCACGGATTTCGTGCACTGGCTGATGATCGACATCCCGCCGGAATGCGGCGAGCTTGCCGCCGGCAGTTGCAGCGACGGCGTGGTCGCGCGCGGCAAGCGCGATCCCGCCGGCCCGCCCGGCAGCCGCCAAGGCGTCAACGACTACACCGGCTGGTTCGCCGGCGACGCCGCGATGGCCGGCGACTATCTCGGCTACGACGGCCCCTGCCCGCCGTGGAACGACGCGCGCCTGCACCATTACCACTTCCGCCTGTACGCGCTGGACGTGCCTACGCTCGGCCTGCACGGCCGCTTCGGCCTGGCCGAGGTGCGGCAGGCGATGCAGGGCCACGTGCTGGCCGAGGCCGAACTGACCGGCACCTACAGCCTCAATCCCGACGTGCGCGGCTGAGCGCAGCGCACGCCCGGTTTGCGCCAGCGCAAGATTTCCGCAATACGCCGGCCCAGACTGGCGCTTCACGGGCGCCGCCAGGCGCCGGGAGGCGCGGCCATCCATCGCCGTGCCGAGCGAGCGCGGCTTCCGCCGCGCATCCAGAACGGAGAAGCGCACCATGAGCGATTCCACCCAACCGGCCCGTCCCAGCCTGGACGAACGCATCGATCAGCGTGCCGAGCGCGTGAAGCAGGCCACCCACAGCGCGGTCGAGCGCGCCAAGGAGGGCTTCGCCCACGCCGCCGACGCCTTCGAGGAGAAAGCCCACGCCGGCACCGACGCCGCCGCCCGCGCCGGCAAGCGCGCGGCCGCGCAGGCCGCGGCGGCGCGCGAGCGCGGCAGCCACGCCGTCGACGCCGCGCGCGAGAAGGCCGAGGGCGCGCTGGAACAGGTGCGCGACTTCGTGCGCGAGAAGCCGGTGCAGTCGCTGGCGATCGCCGTCGCCGGCGGCTGGCTGCTCGGCTGGCTGCTGCGGCGGCGCGCCAACCCGTGAACGCGCAACCGCGCGAAACCGCCGCGCCGCCCGAACCGGCCGCGTGGGAGCGCGCGCTGGACGCCGCGCGCACGCTGCTCGACGCCGTGCGCGAGTTCTTCGGCGCGCTGGCCGCGCTGATCGCCAGCGAGCTGCGCCTGGCGCGCGCCACCCTGCCGCTGTTCCTCGCCGGCTGCGTGCTGCTGCTGGCGCTGGCGCTGTCGGCGTGGATGTCGCTGGTGGCGCTGCTCGGCTACGCGTTCTTCGCGCTGACCGGCTCGGCCGGCGCCGCGCTGCTGCTGCTGACGGCGAGCCACGCGCTGCTGCTGGCGCTGTGCATCGACCTGCTGCGCCGCGGCCTGCGCCTGCTCACCCTGCCCGGCACGCGCGCCGAGCTGGGCGCGCTGCTGCGCGCGCCGCCGCGGCGGCCGCCGGCCG